>DATJQP010000105.1:0-89395 GCA_035505655.1 Bacteroidota bacterium | reverse complement strand
GAAGCCGGCGATGAGGACGACAATGATGAGGAGAAGGATTTTGAGTTCGAGACGAGAAGACATAGGGAACGGCAAAGTGCAAAGGGGAAAGTTACACTTCAAAGTGCAAAACTACCGAGCGTTCCTGAAGTCGGGGTAATTCCATTAGCTCGTGGCTTAAACCATGAGGATTGCCCCTTACTTTTGTCTTTTGCCAGTTGAACTGCAAAATGCTACGCAAAAGGCAAGGTGACATTTCAAAATGCAAAATTACTGAACGTTCATGAAGCAAGGCATATTCCATTGGCCAGTCGTTCAAATCTATTTGAAATTTGCCCTGTAATTTTGCCCTTTGCCTTTTGAATTGTCAGGACCGGTCTTGTTTCCACCAGCGGTCGACGACGTCCGAGACGACGGTCTGCTTCTCCGACGCGACCCACTTGTCGTAGAACTTGATGTCCGCGCTGTCCGGCGGGGGCGCGGGATAGTCGAGGAGGACGCGCACGGGGAGCGGCGTCGAGTCTCCGATGATGAGGGCCTCGCCCGGCCGGAGTGTCGGAAGGATGTCGAACAACCCGCTGAAGGAATCGGGGACAAGCTTCTTCACGTAGTTCTGGTCGGTGGGATTGGTAAGGCGGAGCGTGATGAAATTATTGCATTGCGAGAGGATCGTCTCGGAGAGCTCCGAGGGGCGCTGGCTGACGATCATGCAGCCGACGCCGTACTTCCGTCCTTCCTTGGCGATCCGTTCTACTGTCCGGCGGGCGGCATGATTATGCTCGGTGGCCAGCTGGGGAAGATAGTTGTGGGCTTCCTCGAAGACGAGGAGGACCGGGAAATCCGACTTGCTCTTGTTCCAGAAATTGAAATCGAAGACCATCCTCGCGAGGAGGGACACGATGACGTTGACGATGTCGAAGGGGACGCCGCTGAGGTCGAGCACCGTGATCTGCTTCTTCGCTTCGAGGCCGAAGATCTTCGAGATGACATCCTTGATGGCATTCGAATCCTTGAACTTCTTCGGCTTGAACATGAATTCGTACCGCTTATCGGTCATGCGGCTGTCGAGCCGGACCAGGAAGCGCGTGAACTGTCCGAAGAACGGCCCCTCCCTCGATTGCCCGCCGCCGTAGCCGGTGATCCGTTCCGTGTCGTAAAACTGGAACTTTGCCCGCACCTCGTTGAGGTCGTAGTAAACGGGCGCGTCGATCGTGATGAACTCCTGCAGCGTCGGATTCTTCACCTTCTTTGCGTTCAGGACAAGATCCTTGAGAAGCATCTCCTGGCTTTGCGCGGAGGGTTCGCTCTCGTCGACGAAGGCTTCACGCATCTCCTCGAAGTTCATGAACCAGTGCGGGAGCTCAAGATCGGTGATGTTGATGATGTTTCCAAAATCGCGGAATGCAGCCTTGTACTCGTCGTGAATGTCGAGGATGATAACGTGGGTATTCGTGAACATCTGGACCTTCTGGAGGATCGACGACACCGCGGTCGACTTGCCGGAACCGGTGGAGCCGAGGAGGGCGACGTGCTTCCCGAAGAACTTGTTCGGATCGATGTACTGCCGCTCTCCCATGTATCCCGAAATGTCGCCGATCGCAAAACCGAACTGCGCATAGGCCGAGAAGAGCGTCGTCATGTCGCTGTCGTCGGTCATGAAGACATCGGCTCCGACGGGGGGAAAATTCGCCACCCCCTTCTCGAACCGCCCCTTCACCACCGACCCGATGAGCTGAATCTCCATTTCCTTCCGCGCTTTCGCCATCTCCGCCGCCGGGGGAACCTGACCGCCGGCCGACTCGGCGAGGCGTACCTTCCCTATCATGCCGATGACGGTCGTCGCGCCGACCGGGATGGAGACAAAGGCCCCTATTTGCCCGATAATGTAGGTCTTCCCGTTGATGGTCCGCTCCATCTTTGTGAGCGAATCGTCCAGGAAGGCAAGAGCGGTCAGGGTGCTGATGCTATAGACTACGCCGATATGCTTTTCTGCTGATGACATACGACTGAGTGTTCTGTGAGGAGGGAATGAGGGATAATTTCGCTAGGGATAGTAGCAAAATTAGGGAAGTTTGTCAATGAGAGCGGCCGTAGGCAGGGAGTGGAGCCTTTTTGAACGAAAAGGTCATTTCGTCATTATGTAGGATTTGCCTTTTGGGTCTGGCTGGTCGTTATCAAAGTAATTCATGCCGCCAACACGCCTATATAGCATTGTGCGGAATTCCCACTGGAAGGCGAATACGGTAAAATGCTTCACGTCCCTGTTGTCGTAGTAGGTAATCCTACCATATACATGACGGGAATTGTGAGCGTCATCCAGTGGGTCTTTCCAATACGCAAGAGTGTCTTTGTGTGCGGTGCTGTCATGGATGACATTTGGTCTAATGGGAAGAATATAGGATTCCCCTGGAGATAAACTGTATTCATCCCTAAAAGAATGAGGGTTCTTGAGGGTATCAAAAAGGTCACCAATGTCGGCGAGAGTATTTCTTGTCCAACATTCAAAAATGCAGTCAATAGTTATTTTTTTGGCGGGCGTTTTCCCACTATTTGTTATAAATATTTTAGCCATTTCATCGGAAGACTTTTTGTAGTAGAGAGTATCAACACGACTTACTCCAACATAAGCCCGAAGGTCTTCGTCGGAAGCGTTTTTGTTGACCCATCCTTGCCACATGCTTACCCCTACAATACCAAAAGTCAAAAAGGCCAATATCCAAGTAGAGCGATTCTTTCGGAAGTCTTTTCTAAAAGAGTACTTTTCCTCTGTCTCGTTTTCTTTTCCTGGAGTTTCGGAGGGTATTGCTGGGGGCGTGTAGCTACCGGGAATGTAGACATCAAACTTGCCATCATCTTTCTTCTTCTTGGTGTTATCTGGTTTTTTCCCTGCGCGTTTTTCTTTCATTTGGCAATCCCCTAAAATTTTGCAGTGATATGAAGAGAGGTAAAGAAAAGAGGTTGAGCGGGAAACAATTAGTGTTTTCAGGTGTCGAATGCAGTCCCAAAAGCGAAGGGTTAGGATTCGCTCAAACAATGTCACAGATGACGCCCAACAAGCACTGCATTTGCTTGGTGGATGAAAACCGCACCGCCGTGCCGCAGGGAATGGTGCAGTCGGGATGCCCGTCGGAAATCCGCGGGCGCCTCAACGCCATCGCGCATCGTTCTAAGGGGACACTTCATGATACGACGAGAGCCGGAGCAACGTCATTCCCCAACGTTTTCATCGGTTCCGAAGGAATTCTTTCGGGAGAATCCATCTGCGGTGAGCCCGGGAGTCTTGCAGTACGCGAGTATCGTGCCGGAGGGATTGGGCCGATGGAGAGACCGGGACCCGGTGCGCCGGGACTTATTTCAAAAGAATCATCTTCCGCATCATTTGAGTCCCGCCGACATTCAGTCGGCAGAGATAGACGCCGCTCGGGAATCGTTCCGCATCCCACGCGCAGGAGTACTCCCCTGCCGTAAGGCGGCGGTCGACGAGCCGTGCAACCTCCCGTCCGAGAAGATCCCAAACGGTGACTGAGACGAATTGCGCCGACGGCACCGAGAACCGGATCGTTGTCGCCGGGTTGAAGGGGTTCGGATAATTCTGCGAGAGAGTGAATCTGCCTGGGATCACCGATCCGGTACCGCCGACCGAGCCGATCCCTGAGAGAGAAAAACTCAGTAGCACGCAGGTAGAGTCGCGGACCCCTGTGAGCCATACACTCCTGGCGTTATCGATGAAGGAGCTTGCCCCAAAGGTATACTTGTTCCCAAGGGAGTAGAGCGTGGTGTCGGACTCTGCGAGATCCTTGAGAATATATGTCCTCGAAGACCCTGCATAGTCCGTGACGATGGCATACTCATTCCCCGAGTGGTCGACGAAAGCCTGCTGGAGACTCATGGAGTTGGACGGAAGAAGAATATCGTGGACGTCGCGCATCGCAGATCCCTGCTTCGAGACGATGTATCGCAGAACTGCGCGGGCACTGGAAGAGTCCTGAGTCAGCGCGATCAGGTGGACTTCCCCATCATTCGTAAACTCGAATGCCGGAGTGTTCAGGTAATACGCCCCCGTCGAGTCGATCTGCACTCCGAGCCCGTCGTGGTAGTGGAGGATGCACACCTTCGACGGAGAATACCATGAGCTCCACGCCACATGTACTCCGCCGGCAGCGTCCACTCCCCAATTGAATTCTGCAAAAGGGCTATGGTCGAGGTACGGGTACCTCACCGCCTCGGTCGGAGCATGAAACTCCCACAGCGTCACCAACGGTTCCAGGACGCCGGCGTTCATCCTCTGCAGAACCATGCTGTAGTCGGTTTGGGTCGATGAGTCAGCGCGAAAATAGAGGCAGTGGATGATGTCCTGATTCCGGAGAAGCCGGGGAAGGAACCCCTTCCCGATGATCGTGGAGTCGGACCACTGGCCCGTGCTCGCCCGCTTTCGGTAGACTATTGTGCTGCCGTAGAGCTTGAAGAACGACGTCTGCGTAGAAGGTATCGGAGCGACATTCTCCCAAACGACGTGAAGAGCGTCGGCCCCGTCGACGACCACGGACGGATGAAGCCCGTTCATGAAGTGCACGGTCTGTGTAATGCTCCCTCCCTCTATTTTCCCCACCCATGCATTCGGCAGGGTGTACGACGTTCCCGGTACATCCGAGCCAAAGTACTTCATTTTACTCCAGGCGATGAAGAAGGAATCGCTGCTCGTCACGGCGGGGCTGAGGGAGAAGACGTCATAATTGTCACTGAAACCTTCATAGTAGCCGAGGGCGGTATCGGGAAGAAGGACACAGACAGTTGAGAGGCTTCCCGGAGCCAGGACGACGAACGGAATGGCAACCGAGATCTCATGATCCCCAATTGGCAATTGAGTGGACTGTCTCGAATAGCCGTAGACGCAGAACGAGGTGTGGGTTGGAAGTACGTCTGCCGTCACGGTGGAGTAAGGCAATGGAGGAAGGAGGTGCTCTTGCACCTGCTGAGTGACGGCAGTCCCGGCAATCGCTGCCAACATAAGCATTGCGCTGACAAGCTTCTTCATGGGCAATTCCCCGCGAAAGGAAATCAAACTTGTTTTCGATTTATGCCGCCGGCTTCGGCAGATTCAAAGGGAGATATCCAGGTGATTCCATCCACTTCCGTTTCCAAGTGCCGCCCCGAATTTCGGCCTCCGGAGGAAACTACCAGAGCAAGACGAGCTTTCTGGTCTCGACGTAGGAGCCCGCCCGCAATCGGCAAAAATAGACTCCGCTTGGCGCGTGCCCCGCATTCCAGGTCAATTCATACTTCCCGGCCGGCTTGATCTCGTTGACGAGCGTCGCGACTGTCCGCCCCAACTCATCATAGATGGTGAGATTGACGAATGCTTTCGTCCGGAGAGCGTACGAGATGGTGGTTGCGGGGTTGAAGGGGTTGGGATAGTTTTGCTCCAGGATGAATTCCGCCGGGATCTTCGGTCCCTCCTCTTCCCGATTGATGACAAGCCCGCTCTGAGTGTAGAGGATCGTCCCGGAATCGCCGACTGCGTATCCGGTCTTTTCGTTCAGGAAAAAGATCGCGTTGAGATTATGCGTCGTTGGCGCCGAGGCGAGCGTAAAGTGGCTGCCGCTATCCGAACTGCTGTAAATCATCCCGCCGGTGCCGCAGAGAGAAACAGCCCGCGGTGAAGGAGCCGCGATGCCGGTGAGCGTTCCCTCCCGAAGCGGCGAGAGTTGCATTCCAACCCAATTGACATCCCCCATGCTTCGACGCAATGCCGCCGGCTCTGCCCAAAGGTCTCCAAAGACCCCTACGATGAAACCTGCGCCTCCCCCGCGGCAGAACTGTCCACTCCATGCCTCTGACCCCAATCCTTCGAAATTGTTGAGCACCGTTTCATTCCACATCGTTGTTGGATAAACCGGCTTCGAGAGGAGGGAATGGGAGGTCACGGCATAATAGATAGGCGCGCCGGGTAGCGCGACACCTTGATACATGAAAATG
Organism: Bacteroidota bacterium; assembly: GCA_035505655.1. Classification (GTDB taxonomy): domain Bacteria; phylum Bacteroidota; class Ignavibacteria; order UBA10030; family UBA8401; genus JAGVPT01. The sequence goes on along the minus strand of DATJQP010000105.1, from coordinate 83,440 downwards.
CAGCGGATTGGCCACTGGCTCACCTTCGTCGAGATCCATGTTTTGCCCGTGTCCCCGCTCTCGCAGATCCACCCGCTGTCGGTTCCCAGGTAGAGATATCCGCTTCCGCGGTCGAGGACGGAGAGACACCGCTGCGATGTCGGGGTTGTCCGCAGTGTCCAGGAATGTCCCCCATCGATCGTTGTGACAACACGCTGATCGCCGACGACCGTCCCGATCAGCGCACTGCTGAATGAGATGCTGTTCCAGTTGTAGACCGCGCTGATGGCCGCGTTCTCGTTCATCCACGATTCGCCGGCGTCGGTTGTGATGAGGATTCCGTTACGGTTTCCTATGACGAGAGCGTTCGTCGAGTCGAGGACAACTCCGCCAACAAGTCTTTCAGAAGTTCCGCTTGACTGCTGAACCCACTGTGCAGTAGCGCATTGAAGCGCAAGAGAGAGGCTGCCGAGGAGCCAAAGACCTTTTCTCATTGTATCATCCCTTCTCTACAAAGACCGGCCTCCCGGAGTTATCGATCGGCGCCCGGTTCGCTGAAGAGAATTTCCAGGCTCATTTTGTGAAAAGGAGTTTTCTTGTGCTGCTGTAATCGCCGGCCGTGAGGCGGTAGAAATAAACACCGCTCGACAGCCTTCCCGCGTTGAATGAAACGGAATGACTCCCCGCGTTCTCCTGCTCATCGACGAGAGTCTCCACAACTCTTCCCAGCAGATCGTACACGTTCAGCGTGACGCGGCTCTCCAAAGGAAGCCCGTACTGAATGACGGTGCTCGGGTTGAACGGGTTCGGATAGTTCTGGGAGAGAAAGAATTCCGACGGAACGGCATGAACAATTGATACTCCGTTAATAACGTTCGTCATCTCATAGATGAAGCGCACCCGACACCCCTGGAACTCAAAGAAATTCCCGTTGACCGTGAGCAGGACGTAATCGTAAGTTCCTCCTCCGTCCGCCACCACCCAGGAACCGTTCTGCCAGAGCTGATGGAGATAGAGGAGAAGGTTCCCGTTGGAATCGTACGTACTCGTGTCTCGTTCCGCGTTTGTCCATTGGTTGCTCTGATAGTACTCGACGAGCCAGACTAAAACATTCCCACCCGAACCGTAGGTGAAGGTGTACCGCACGGTGCTTGTCCACTGACCGTTGAGCCACACTTCGTCGGCCTCGGTCGACTCCCGTCCGCCATCGTCGTACGTGTAGGCAACCCGGACAGAGTTTGTCCAGGTGCTATCCTGCCATACCTGGTAGAGGCTCCCCGTCTCGTTCCCCGCGGAGTCGTAGTTGTAACTCGAAAGGGTGAAATTCGTCCAGGCAGAATTTTGCCAGCGCTGGTACAGCTTGGTCGAAGATGATCCGTCCGACGCATACGTCAAAGTAGTGAGCGTGTAGTTTGACATCTGCCCGTTTTGGACCTCTTCGTCCAACTCGGTGAGCTCTTGTCCCGACGAGTTGTAAGCATAAGTCGTGCGTGTCACGCCCACCCATCCTCCACCTTCCCAATATTCCGTGAGGTTGGTCAGCTCATGACCGGCGAGATCATAAGAAAACGTCCACCGCACGTTGCCGATCCACTGGCTGGATTGCCACACTTCTTCCAGCTCCGTCGCCAGCTGCCCGGATGAAGTATATGTCTCTGTGTATCGGGTTGTGTAGACCCAGACGGAAGCCTGCCATTCCTGATACACGTCCATGATCATTTTCCCGGCGTCAGCGTACGCAAGAGAATCCCGGTACAAGTTCGCCCACCCGCCGTTCTGCAAGACTTGATCGAGCATTGTTTCGATCAAGCCATTCGGCGTATAGGTGTAGACGTACCGCTCCGTATCGGCAGTCGATTCGTACACAATTACGGTATCGAGGAGAAAGACCTGATTTCTGGCGACGAGCTGAGAAGTGGAAGTGCGGCCGGACTTGTGGAGAAGATGAGCGATGGATGCGTCGTGGAACCGAACGAGACCGGAGGTATTCTTCTTCGCAATAAAGGGTGCATGCAGCGAACGCCTCCCCGAGATCGACTCCCTCGCCGATTGAACGCGGTTTGCGGCAAAGTCGCGGGATCCTCCCAGCATGAGGGCAGGCACAAGGAGGACTCCAAGGGTAAGGGGCGAGAGGGACCTGAGGTTCGGCATTAGATTCTCAGAAGCAGAGCCAGATCAAAGATCAAATAGCAAAGAGGAAAAATACAGATAAAAGATCATAGAGAAAGGCGTACTGGTAAAGAGATCGTCTGACATCTGCGGTGCAGGTTGATGTGTTAACGTACGATCTCGGCGTGCCAATGATTTGATATCTTTCCTTTGTATTTTTGATCTTTGCTATTTGCTCTTTAATCTAAAAGCTATCCTTCCCTATTTCACAAAGGCAATCCTCCTCACCGCGTGCTGGTTGCCCGCCACAAGGCGGCAGAAATAGATTCCGGAGGCAACCGTCGCTCCTCCTTCGGATGTGCCGTCCCATCGGGCTGCATAGTTTCCAGCAGGGAGCCTCCCCGAGACGACCTGCCTGACCACTCGTCCCCCGATATCATAGATGGAAAGCCGGACGTCGGAATTCGCCAGACCCGGGGGAATGGTGAATGCGATGATCGTCGACGAGTTGAACGGGTTCGGGAAGTTATTCTGAAGTGTGAGCGTTCCCGGGACTGTCGGCGGCACGGGCTGGTGATTCACACCCATGACAAGCGACTCTCCCAGCGGCAATGCCGCGCCTGTCGTATCGGAGGCATAAAGATTGATGAACGAGGGGCGCAACGAAGGAGAGATGTTGACCATCGTCGCCCACTCTTCGTCGGTCAAGCGCTTGAAGTTTGTTGCGAGGTATTCATAATAGCTGGAGACGGGTCCGATGAAAGTGCACGGCGTCCCGTCAGATGCGGTGCCGACGACGACCGCCATGTTGAGCGGTCCCGTTCCGACATGAAGCACCCATCCGACCGGATTCCCTGCGGCATCCGTCGGGGCGGTGTGAATGTCCGCGATGATCATATCCTCCTTCGTGAAGCCAGACTCTCCCGTGTAATACAATGACGGATACCATCCCTTCGTCTGTATCGCACATCCAACCTCAACCGTGTAGAGCATCGTACGAAGAAAATGCTTCTCCGACGCGGTGAACGATGTCCCGCTCAGCTCTTTCTGTGAAATGGTCCCCAAAGTATCCGCTACCGCACCCAGGTACACGAAGTAGCCGGCGGCAGAGGAGTTTCGGCAAAGAGGGCCATTGAAAAGGGAGTCTCCCGCCTGAGCGAATGCCTTCACCGCATTGTAGAATTCCGGAATCGGCTCTACGTAACTCTCCGGGAATGAGCACGTGGTCCCGAAGGTATACGATTGTTTCGCGTAGAGGATGAAGTCGTGACGCAGTTCAGCCCAGGAGGCAAGCTGGGTGTTGATCTTCTCCTGCCACCATGCCGCAGTTTGCATGAAGGCGGGGAATCCCGACCTGTCGGCAGGCGGATTGAGCGCTCTGATCGAGTTCAACCAGCCGTTGTAGATCGTCCCTTCCCAGAAGGTTGGATCATATCCGTCGATGAGATATCGCACGGCGCTCAGGTTCGATCCGTAATGGTACTGTTCAAGTTCGGAGGTCAGCAGTTGACCGGCCCCGTTGTTCCCGAGGGCAAACAGGACGTCGAGGGAGGATGGAAGCATTCGTGTCACCTTCTGCCCCTCGTAGATGATCTTGTCGTAGACGACGCTGCCGGTGGTGTATGAATCGACGATGAATCGCTGACCGAGGAGAAGGAATGAAGAGGCCGGCTTCGACTGGTTCAGATCCATCGGATTTGACATCAGAATCTGAGAATTGATCTTCTGGTCGGCATACGGCTTCTGCGCGAGGGTTTGCTGGAAGAGGACGCAGGTTGCACTGTCGAGGAGTTGTGAGGCGCTGGTGATTCCGGCGCCGGAGAGAATGTCTGCAATCTCTGGAAGAGTCACGTTATCCGAGGGGCCCACAAACGCCTCGAGGATACCGTTGATTTCGGTGAGAAGCCTGGTTCCGCCGGACCTGTCGGCCGCCTCTTTGATCAGCGCCGCATCCACGACCTGCCGCCGGATGTCCGCGGACGATATCGACAGGCCGTCTGTCACAGGAGGTGCCAGGTAGATCTCTATCCGGCCAAGCCACATCATGGCCTGGAAGTATTTTGAAAGGACCGGGTCCTGCGTGTAATGACCTCTGACGGTGAACTGGCTGAAATCGATGCTCCGGAGACTTGAAGAGAATAGAGGATAGCCCGCCGGAGCCTCCTTGTTAATGAGGTTCAACAGGTCCACCACCTCCTTTGCGTTGGAGGGAAATTGTGTTTGTGCATCATCTCCCAGGAGTAACCGGGGAACCGTAAGGTACACGTCAAGGTCGTTAAGCTCATCGGTCATCCCCGGAACAGATGCATACCCGGAAGCCATGGCGGGGAGCTGACCTTGCAGCTCCGAAAGAAGAGTGTCGAGTTTGGCGGCGAGGATGTTCTTCTCCGTTCCCATGAGGATAGCATCCCACGACATGTGTATTGCATGAAGGATCGCATCGGTCGAGACAAAGACCGGCAGGTCGGAGTTGTAGATGTGGGAGTACGCATCCCCGTACGATTTCTGCGATAATCGCTCACTCACGACAAACCCCTGCTTCCCGAGGATCGCCTTCTCCGCCGGGGTGAGGGGATAGTGCAGACTAATGCTGTCGAAATACCGGGTCGTCTCGTAATTTACCGGAGATGTCGCCGCAAAGGTTCCGGCAGGATAGAGCGCCTGGAGTTGACCCGTTGTAAGATTTTGGTGCGTCGAAAGAAAAAGTCTGTAGGCGGCGCTATCAAACGGTGTGGTGCCCTGTGAGTACGATACCGCGGTGGCGACGAAGAGAAGAAATGGCAGGATTCCAAAAGAGAAGAGAGTCTTCATTCCATGCCCCTTTCTGGAAGGAATGATCTTTCCATGTACAAAGTACAGGGGATGGAACAGAAAGTCAATATAGCAAGGAGACAGTGAAGAGTGAAAAGAGAGGCGGGGGCAGGGAGAACACTTTTTGCTTCAGGCTTCCCTTCTGTTCATTTTCTCGTCAGGGCGGATCCGAAGAGCGGTATCACTAAGGTGTGCTGGAGGGTTGCTTCATTCTCTGCAAATTCCCAAGTCCGTCGTACGCTGCATATTTGTACGCCTCGGAAAGTGTTGGGAAATTGAACACCGACTGAATGAAGTAATCGATGGTGAGGCCGTTGGAAAGGACGAACAATCCTAGGTGGATCAGCTCCGAAGCTCCTTCCCCCATCACGTGTACGCCGAGCAGTTTCTGGTCGGAAGGAGAGAAGAGGAGTTTGATCATGCCGCTCAGGTCGCCGATGATCTGTCCGCGCGCGTTGAGTTCGAACATTGCCCGCCCGACACAGTACGGCACATTCTTTTCCTTCAGGGATTGCTCGGTCTCCCCTGCGTACGAAATTTCGGGGATCGAATAGACGGCGAGCGGGATGAAAGGCGAGACATGCTTTTTGTAATCGAGCTTGAAGGCGTGGCACATTGCGACGCGCGCCTGCTCCATCGACGTCGATGCCAGGGAGGGAAAACCGATGACATCCCCGGCGGCATAGACATTCGGTACCGATGTCTGGAACTGTGGATTGACGGAAAGATGCCCCTTCGGGTTCGGGGCAATACTGAGCTTTTCAAGGCCAAGGTTCTTTGTGTTTCCATACCGGCCCGCGGCGACGAGTGCCTTGTCCGATTCGAATTTCTTCCCGCTTTTCAGATAGATCGTCACCGAGTCGGTTCCCTTTTCGATTCTATCGTATTCCTCGTTGAGGAGGATCGTCATTCCCAGGTTCGAAAGGTGCTTCTGGAGTCGCTCGGAGATCTCGATATCGATGAAAGGAAGGAGGCGCGACTTTGATTCGACGAGCGTCACCGGGATCCGCAGGGCGGCGAAGATCGTCGCGTACTCACACCCGATCACCCCGCCGCCGATGACTGCGAGGTTGCCAGGGATGCGATCCATGTTGAGGATGGAATCGCTGTCGTAGAGGAGATGGTCGTCGATCGGGAAATTGTCCGGTCGGTTCGGGAGTGAACCGGTGGCGATGAGGATGAACTCCGCGGAGTACGTTTCGATGGTTCCATCCCGCTCGACCTGGATCGTGTGGGCGTCGACGAACTTCGCGTGCCCGAAAATGAGCTCGATGTTGTGCCGCTCGATGTTCTGGTAGATAAGGTCCCACTCATTGTTGACGACATGGGTCTTCCGGTACATGAAGTCCTCGACGGAGATGTTCTCCTTGATGCTGTAGTCGATCCCGTAGAGTCCCCGCTGGCGGAGGTTGGAAAAATAGAGAGCTGTTTCCCGGAAGGTTTTGCTCGGCACGGTTCCCGTGTTGACGCCAGCCCCGCCGACGCGCGGAGCCTGTTCGATGATGGCGGTTTTTTTGCCGAAGTATGCCGCCTGTGCCGCCCCCTTTTCGCCCGCCGGGCCCGAGCCGATTACAATGAGGTCAAAGTCGTACGAACTTGCCATCGGATCTTTGAGTGTGGATCTGTGGAGCGGAATGAGTGCAAAGATACGACTTTTTTCATCAGAGGCAACAGCGTGGCGTTCGGGGTTCTGGGTTCTGAGTGCTGAGTTTTGAGTTCAGGGTTCTGAGTTTTTGGTCGCGGGTGTTGTCTCCGGTTACGCACACGTCACTGGCGATCTTCTTCAAAATTCCGATGTAGGCTCCAAAACCTTGGCCGCCCTCACTCAGCTCACAAGCACATAGCACTCAGAACCCAGCACTCAGCACTCCGAACTAGTTTCCCCTTGCTCTTCTCGCCGTGGTTGCGTATATTATAGCTGCAAATAATAGTACATCGTTATTGCGCTTGTCATTGCTGTTTCGCTAGAGATTTTTCAAACATCAGAGGCGGGAGTAATCCTACCAGGTTCTGAAACATCGACAGTCGAAATCGGATCGCATCGAAAGGTGGATGCAGCAAGCCGTTGATGCGATTCTTTGTTTATGGCAGCAACAGTCGACGTTGTACGTCTCTTCGGGATCCTGAAGCCCCTACGGGCGGGGTCGGAAGAGAGTTTTGAAAAATCTTTAACGAAAGGATTTGTTCCGTGGAAAAAGGAACAGTGAAGTGGTTTAACCGCACGAAGGGATTCGGTTTCATTTCGCGACCGGCGGGCGAGGACGTGTTTGTCCATTATCGCTCTATCGTCGGCGAGGGATTCAAGAATCTGAACGAGGGCGATCAGGTCCAGTTTGAAGTTGAGAACGGACCGAAGGGCCTTCAGGCCACGAACGTGCAGAAGATCTGACGGCGCACGGTCTTTACGCGACGTCCCGTGGAGATCACGGGACGTCGTCTTTTATCACCCGCTCCCCGCTTGCGAGGAGCTGACAGGAGGCTCGAAGTATGCAGAACGGCACAGTAAAATTCTTCAATTCGACCAAGGGGTTCGGATTTCTGACCACCCCGGAAGGCGAAGACATTTTCTTCCATAAGAGCAACGTCAAGGATACGGGCTTCCGGGATGAACTGCGCCAGGGGGACAACGTAAAGTTTGAGATCCGCGTCGAACAAAAAGGAAAGCGGGCCTACAACATCGCGCGTGTCTCCTCCGAAGTCCCCAAGTAATGCGCAAGCTGTTCTTTTTGATTTAGAAACAAATCAAAAATCAAACAGCGAAGATCAAAAATACAGAGCAAAGAGTAAAAATCCTTCCCCCCAAAGCGTCCCTGCCACCCCCAGAGCAAGCAGGTCGATGATTTTGCTCTGTATTTTTCCTCTCCCCAGTTCTCCACGCAGTCTCCCCCGCAGCCAAAGAAAATCGAAAATCAAAGAGCAAAAATACAAACCAAAGCGAATAAATCGCGCTCCTCAAACCGTTTCTGAGATCACAGGGGCCCCACGGTCTACAGTTTTTCCTCTTTCATTTTTGATCTTTGATTCTGCCTACGTTGCATTTCTTGGAAAATCCGATAGATTTATTCAACGCCAATTCCCGTAGGTCATCAAGGATCAAAAATCAAAGAGCAAAGAGGAAAAATTCAAGGTAGTGCTACAGTATAACCTCTTCGTGATGGCGTTGCGACACTCGACTCGTTGAACATCCAAACTGTAACGCCACCAGACACACAGCAAAGATAAGAGGTTGCTGCGTCACGCGGACCCACCCGATCGAAGTGTCGCTATCTTTGATTTTTGCTCTGGATTTTTCCTTTTTCCTCTTTGATCTTTAATCTATCATCGGGACGCTTTTTCTCACATCTTATCTCTTATATCTTACTTCTTCTCTCTTGCTCTTATGATTCTCTCCGACACCAAGATTCTCGAGGAAATGGAGCGGGGGACGATCCTCATCCGTCCGTTCGACAGAAAATACCTCGGGTCGAACAGTTATGATGTTCACCTGGGGAAAACCCTGGCGATGTACGACGACGAGATCCTCGACGCGAAAGAGCACAATAAGATCCATTACTTCGAGATCCCGAAGGAAGGGATCATTCTCGTCCCGAGCAAGCTGTATCTCGGCGTCACGGAGGAATATACGGAGACGCTCAAGCATGTCCCGTTCCTCGAGGGGAAGAGCTCCATCGGAAGGCTTGGTATCGATATCCATGCGACCGCCGGCAAGGGAGATGTCGGGTTCTGCAATACCTGGACCCTCGAGATCTCCGTCCGTCAGCCCGTGCGCATTTATGCCGGGATGCCGATCGGACAGATCCTCTATTTCGTCATCGACGGGGATGTTGAGGTGCTTTACAACATGAAGAAGAATGCGAAGTACCGCCAGCGAACCGTCAAACCGGTAGAATCGATGATGTGGAAGAACTTCAAGAGATAGTGCGGAGAGACAAAGCGTCGCCAGGGAAATTGCAAAGCGCATAAGGCAGAGTGAAAAATGGAAAGTCAGAAGGAGGCTCTTCGTTTTTGATCCTTAGATAGTACTTTTCTTCTATGCTCTGTGACCCATGCTCTGTGCCCTGTGCTCCGTGCCCTATGCCCTTCGCCCTTTGAATTCCTATCTGGAGATACTATGAACCGATTTCTTTATCCCCTACTTCTCGCAACCTCTCTATTCCTGGCTAACGCGGGTTTGGCCGCCCCCAGGCATGCCATCACCTTCGACGACCTTGTGAGCTGGGGTCGCGTGGCCGATCCGCAGATTTCTCCCGACGGAAGGTGGATCGCCTACACGGTCACCTACTATAGCAAGGAGACGAACAAAGGAAACAGCGATATCTGGATTGTCCCGATCGACGGAGGGGTGGCCCGCCAGTTGACGAACAGCCCCAAATCGGATAGCGACCCGCGCTGGCTTCCCGACGGGAAGACGATTGCCTTCATCTCGGCGAGAGACGGCGATCCGCAGGTTTACACGGTGCCGGTTGAAGGAGGGGAGCCGAAGAAAATAAGCTCTATCGCGGAAGGAGTCTCCGGTCTACTTGTCTCTCCGGACGGAAAATTCTTCGCGGTCGCTTCGGACGTCTTCGCCGATTGTGCGACCGACAGCTGCAACAAGGCGCGGGAGGATGCGATCGAGAAGAGCAAGGTGAAAGCCAAGCTCTTCACGCGACTTCCCTACCGGGTCTGGGATCACTACACCGACGGGAAACGAAGCCACGTCTTCATCCTCCCATCTGCGGGAGGAGTGGCGGTCGATGCTACCCCGGGCGATTACGATTCTCCCCCGATCGACATCGGAGGGAATGTCGACTACGCTTTTTCTCCCGACGGCAAAGAGTTCGCCTTTGTCCGGAACACCGACCCGATGGTTGCCATCTCCACGAACAACGACGTCTTTGCCGTTCCGCTTGAAGGAGGGAAAGCTTCGGGAGACGCAAGAAGGATCACCGAAAACAAGGCTAACGATAATCAACCCCTCTATTCTCCCGACGGCAAGTATCTCGCTTACAAGGCGATGAAGCGCCCCGGCTTCGAGGCCGATAAATACGACATCGTGCTTTACGACCGATCGACAGGTTCGCTCACCAACCTCACCGAAGGATACGACCGCTCACCCGACGAGGTCGTCTGGTCGCCCGACGGGAAGGCACTCTACTTCAACGCCGACGACCAGGGATACCATCCGGTCTACAAGGTCTCCCTCCCGACCAGGAAAGCGGGTGCGAAGGTGACGCAGATTGTTTCAAAAATTGTGACCGGCGGTCTCGAGATCACTCCGGATGGGAGAACGCTGGTCTTCACCCGGACAACCGTCACTCGTCCGCATGAAGTCTGGAGTATGGGCGTCGACGGAACAAACATCAGACAACTCACGACGACAAACGATTCGAGCGTCGCAACAATCGAAATGAATCCGCTCGAAGAGTTCTGGTTCGAAGGAGCCGGCGGCGCAAAGGTCGAAGGATTCCTTCTTAAGCCCCCCTTCTTCGATCCATCGAAGAAATACCCGATGGTCTATCTCATTCACGGCGGGCCGCAGGGACAATGGGACGACATCACGCATTACCGCTGGAACCCCGAGATGTTCGCCTCGCCCGGCTACGTCGTGGTCATGGTGAATCCGCGCGGCAGCACCGGGTATGGTCAGCAATTCACCGACGAGATCTCCGGAGACTGGGGAGGCAAAGTCTTTACCGACCTCATGAACGGCGTCGAGTATGTCATGAAGACCTACCCCTTCATCGACACCTCTCGCATCGCGGCAGCGGGGGCCTCGTACGGCGGATACATGATCGACTGGATCGAAGGACACAACGACAAGAACATCTTCAAGGTCCTCGTCGGCCACGACGGCGATTTCAACACGGTGAGCGCCTACGGTTCGACCGAGGAGCTCTGGTTCGACGAATGGGAATTTAAAGGCACGCCGTGGGAGAACCGGGAGCTCTACGAGAAATTCTCCCCGAGCAATTTTGTCACCCATTTCCATACCCCGATGCTCCTCATCCACAGCCAGCTCGACTACCGGCTCGATGTCAGCGAAGGGTTCCAGATGTTCACCGCCCTCCAGCGGATGCACGTTCCTTCCGAGATGCTCTACTTCCCCGACGAGGGACACTGGGTGCTGAAGCCCCTCAACAGCGAGCTGTGGCACAAGACGGTGCTCGAGTGGCTGGCAAAGTACCTGAAGTAGCAAAAGCAAAGATCAAAGAGGAAAAAGCAAGAATACAAGGGAGAGATCAAATAGGATTAAGCTCAACGCTCGTCTATGGCTGACGAGATCGGCACACAATGGGGGATTTGGATGAATACCGCGGGGAGCGCTGGACGGACGGAATTCAGGCGACGCCTCTATAGCTTTACGCTGAGGCTGATCCAGTTTCTTGATAAACTTCCGGGAGACAACACTTCACGCCGTCTGGGAGATCAACTCCTGAGGGGCGGAACAAGCATCATAGGTAACTTCGTCGAAGGCCAATCGGCCAGCAGCAAACGTGACTTCACGAACTATTTCACAACAGCTTTAAAGTCTGCGAACGAAAGCAAGTTGTGGATGGCTTTGTTGCGCGACTCAGGCCGCGTCAGAGGCGAAGAATGTGGATGGTTCATGAATGAGCTGGAGGAATTCTCAAAAATCTTTGCCTCCAGCATCCTGACCCTGAAAGGCAAGAGGCGAGGTTAGGGTCCGGTTCGTAATCAGGGAATCACTCCACCAAAGGCAAGTGCACCGACACCACCACCGCTTGGGTTGGGGAAGTCTTTAATCTTTTCTCTGTATTTTTGCTTTTTCCTTTTTAATCTTTGATTTTATTCCCGTCCGAATCAATCCAACAATCCTCGCAATGTCATTCACAAGCAGGCTTCGTCAGATTCAAAAAGAGAACAGCAGTCTACTTTGCCTCGGCCTCGACACCGACCCGGCCAAAATCCCGGCTTCGCTTCGGACGAGCGAGAATCCCCAGCTCGAATTCAACCGAAGAATCATCGAGGCGACGAAGGACCTGGTCTGCGCCTATAAGGTCAACGCCGCATTCTATGAGGCGGAAGGGCTCAACGGCTGGCGCGCCATGAAGGAAACGGTGGAGCTCATCCCCGAAGAGCTCATCTCAATCGGCGATGCGAAGCGGGGAGACATCGGGAACTCGTCGGAGCGCTATGCCTCCGCCCTTTTCGATCTTATGAACTTCGACGCGGTCACCGTCAGCCCCTACATGGGGGAGGATTCCCTCGAGCCCTTTCTCCGGTCGAATGAGCGGTGCGCCTTCGTCCTCGTGCTGACGTCAAACCCCGGCTCGCGCGACATTCAGCGCCTCAAGGTCGGGAAGAAATTCCTCTATGAGAAGGTTGTCGAGACCGCATTGATGTGGAACAGGAAAAAGAATATTGGATTCGTCGTCGGGGCGACACATCCGAAGGAGCTGGAACGGGTGCGGAAGAAGGCTCCGGCAGTTCCGCTCCTCATTCCGGGTATCGGCTCCCAGGGGGGAAGCCTCGAGAGCGCCGTGAAATACGGATGCGACAAACGCGGCTTCATGGCGGTCATCAACGCGAGCCGCAGCATCCTCTACGCATCGAGCGGCGATGATTTTGCCGGCGCTGCGCGCAGAGAGGCGATGAAGCTCAGGGAAGAAATCAATACATGGCGGGAGAAGTTTTTCGGACACCGATAAGACCGTTCCCCCCTCACCCCCGCCTCAGGGAAAGAACATCCCCCAACCAGGCTGCAGGTATGAAACCGCCCAACATCCACGAGGACGTACTGCGCCATTTATGGAGCGGACAATATCTTGACAGCCGCCGCCTCAGGACTGTCGACGGGCAGCGCCTTGTTGTGATCGAACCGGGGGTGCTCAACCGCGACAGCGGGCCGGATTTTCGCGACGGCCTCGTCTCAATCGGCGGGAGGCTCTATCGGGGAGATATCGAATTTCACCGGAGCTCGTCGGACTGGCGGGCTCATTCGCATCACACCGACCCGAAATACAATTCGGTCGTCCTCCACGTTGTGTTCCGCTCCAGCACCCCCGAGCCCCCAACAGTCTCCTCGAGCGGGCGAAAGGTTCCAACACTTGTCATCGAGCCGTGCCTTGTTTCTCCCCTCGAAAAGATCCTCGAGCATGCCATCCGGGATGAACATCTTTCGCGGGTTCCGCGCCTTGCCTGCGCCGGCAGACTGGGGAAGGTCGACCCGAACGAGATTCTTGAGACGGTGAGGGAACAGGCACTGGATAGGATGAAGGCCAAGGTCGTCGTGATGGCCTCGAGGCTGCTGGAGATCGTCGAGGAACGCGACCGGGAGACGGATGACGAGGGCGAACCGCCCCCTCGCGGGTTTAGTAATATCGAGGGATGGGAACAGCTTCTTTATGAAGGGATCATGGATGGCCTTGGTTATTCGAAAAACAGGGCGCAGTTCGTGAGGCTCGCACAGGCTATGACCGTTCGCCGCGCAAGGCTTCTTTCCATCAAGAACGAGCTCTCTGTCGTCGAACTGGAGGCGCTTCTCTTTCATGAATCGGGATTGAAGCTCGAAGAACATCCTGCCAAAGACCAGGATTCAATAATCCATCTGCATCAACTTCGAAGATCCCGGCAAGAGATCCTCCGGGTTTCCCCTTCGGCGGGCGCAACCCCGCCGGTTCTCTCTCACGCCGACTGGGTCTTCAGCCCGACCCGCCCGTCGAACTTTCCGACGATCCGGATTGCCGCCGCGGCCGAGCTGCTCGGAAGAATCGCGTACCGCCGCTTCTTCCATGCTGTAGCCGGGGTGACGCTTGATGAAACGCTTTCCCCCGCGGAGGGACTCAATCGGCTCCGGCTTTTGTTCACAATAGATGAAGACCCGTTCTGGAGCTTTCACTATTCGTTTGCGGAGACCTCGCCTCGCGCGCATGCGCTCCTCGGTGAAACAAGGATTTACGAGATCGTCATCAATACCGTTCTTCCGATCTCGAGCCTTTACGCGACAGTCGCGGGGAAAAGTGTGCTTCATGAAAGGGCGGTCCACATCGCCGCGGAGATTCCACCTGTTGAGGACAACATGATTACCCGGCGACTGAAAAAGCAATTGTTGGGAGAAAGCAAGCCGCTGGCATCGGCGTTCGAGCAGCAAGGGCTCCTTCAGCTCTATGAGCACTCTTGCGCGCCGGGTCGCTGCAGGGAATGCAGGATCGGAATCCTCTCGGGGGTTGCGGCGCGATGAGCCCCTGGGAAGAAGAGATCGAACGCGAACTACGAAGGGCTGGAATGATGAAGCATCCCGGCCAACTACGGACCGTGGCCCGGCGCGTTGCCGGCATCGCCCTTCGTCAACTGCCCGATGTGCGCACCGGGATTTCCGGACACGATGACGTGGTAATGCTCCTGAAGATCTTTTCCGAACTCTCCGGTATTCCGGAGGCGGCGCGCACCGCGGCAATCCGGCTATACACCCGCCTCGACGCAGACTTTTCCTCTCCCAGCAAGGATCCAATCGCCGATGCAAGGATCATCATCGATTATGTGAGGGCTTTTCTTTCAACCGCCGCAGAAGGCTTATAGCTTTCATCATGCCCTTCAAGCATTACCGCAATGTTCCCGGCGGATACAGCCGCTTCCGATCTCTTTTTCTTTCTTCTTTCTCCTGTCTCTTGTATTCTGTATTCTTTCTTCTTGCATTGAAGCTAAGGATGAGCTAATTTCTCGTGTCATAGGAGGATTTCAGAAGCCATGAAAGCGAATACTCAGCCTATTATCTATCTGGACCGTAACGAAAGTCAGTTCGGACCTGCGCCCGAATGTTTTGAAATTCTGCGCAACGCCTCGCGCGACGAATTAAGCAGCTACTCACGGGATTTTATGCGGGGGGTAAAAAGCATCCTCTCTGAAGCTCTCGCCGGCGAATACGGACTTGCCGAAAAGAACGTCCTCCTCAGTTACGGGAGCGAGGATATGTTGAAGCAGATCGTCCATTGTTATCTGGCCCCGGGTGAAGCGATGATGATCCCCGAGCATTCGTGGTGGTACTACAAATCCGTAGCTGGGGAAGTCAACGGACGGATCCTCGAATACCCGCTTCACGTGCAGAACAAAGCGTTCTCGTACTCTCTCGATGAAGTCATCGCCACCGTCAAGGCGAGGAAGCCGCGGCTTCTCCTCTTCGCGTCACCGAACAACCCGACGGGAAACACCCTGCCGTTCGACGACCTCAGGAAGCTCCTCGACGAATGCAAGGAGACCCTCGTCGTCGTCGACGAGGCGTACTCCGGATTCACCAACGTCCCGACGGAGATTGTGCCGCGCCTGACGCTGACGTATCCGCATCTCTGCGTCCTCAGGACCTTCTCCAAGCTCTATGCGCTTGCCGGGGCGAGGATCGGCTACACCCTTGTCGGGAAGAACTACGAAAAGCTTGTCACCTTCAGCGCCAGATACCTGGGATATAACCAGTTGACGGAGCGGCTTGCCCTTGCCGCCCTTCGCAACCCCTCGTACTACGCTTCGATCGCGAAGACGACCGCTGCCGAAAGGGAGAAGTTTTACCAGTTCTTCGACGGCGTGGAAGGATGCGCGGCGTACCGGTCAGACGCGAATTTCATTCTCGTCAAGTTTCCGCCGGAAGCTGCCGAGCCTCTCCGTAAGCACCTTACGGAGGAAGGACTCGTCATCAAGTTTTTCTCGGCCAAGGAGTTTCCGAACCACGCCCGGATCACGGTCGGAACGCCTGAGCAGAACGCCCTCCTCATCGGGCAGATGCGGAAGCATTTCGCCCGGGAGAAGGTTCTCGTCTCACCATAGCCCGGAGTCCAATGCATTGCGTCATCCTCGCGGCCGGAACCGCATCCCGCCTCCGGCCGCTGACCGATACTACGCCCAAGTGCCTCCTTCCCGTCGGCGACCGGACGATTCTCGAACGGACGATCCGCGCCGTCTTCCATGCCGGAGTGATGAACTTCGTCGTCGTCGTCGGCTTTCAGGATTGGAAGATCAAGAATTTTCTCAAGCGGAATTTCCCGTCGCTCGATTTCACCTTCATCATCAACAACGAGTTCGAGAAGACGAACAACGCCTTTTCGCTTCTTCTCGCCAGGGATGAGGTGGAAGGGCACGAGCTTCTCCTTCTCGACAGCGATATCGTCTTCGACGATGAGATCATCCCGCTTCTCCTCGGATCCCCGTCGGCGTCCGCGCTTGCGATGAGGACGGCCGGGGAGGTCGGCGAGGAGGAGATCAAGGTCCAGGTGAACGGGAAGGGGAGCATCGTGCGGATCGGGAAGGATTTCCCCGCCGCATCGGCGCAGGGAGAATCGATCGGCATCGAGAAATTTTCGCGGGGTGATACGACGGAACTCTTCCGGGTTCTCGAGAAGCGAATCCGCACCGAAGGCCGTGTGAATGAATTCTACGAAGCCTCCTTCCAGGAGATGATCGACCACGGCGCCCTCATCGGGGCCGTCGACGTCAGCCCCCGTCCCTGCATCGAGGTCGATACGGCGGAAGATCTCCAGGAGGCAGAGGCCCTCTTCGGATGATATGGCCCCCACGGCGTACAACTACAGCACCTCGCTGAAATCCGACCTTTCCGACGAGCCGGTCAACGTTTATCTACAACGCCCGCTCGCCGGACTGCTCGTCCGCATCCTCTATCCTACCGCTGTCACTCCAAACCAGGTTACCCTCGCAGCGATCGTTTTCGGAATCGCCGGAGCGATCTTCATTCCATTCGGCGGAGGGATGCTCAGCGCGGCCGGTGCGCTTGTGTACCTGAAGGATATCTTCGACTCGGCGGACGGACAGCTCGCGCGGGCGAAACAACTTTACAGCAGGCGGGGAAGGTTCCTCGACTCCATCGGCGATTTCGCCGTCAACCTTCTCCTCTTTGCGGGGATCGGCATCCTGATGTTCCGGCGCGGCTATTCGGCGGCCGGGTCTCTTGGGCTGGCTCTCTGTGGATTCCTCGGCGTCACGCTGCGCGTCTCGTATCATGTCTTTTATCAAACAGCATTCCTTCACACCTTCAGCGAATACCAGACGAACAGATTGTCGGAGGAGTTCAGGGAAGAGGATTATGGCCAGGATCCCACGACCCGGCGGCTTCAGAGAATGTTCCAGCTCCTCTATGGATGGCAGGATCGGCTCATGGCAGGAATTGACCGGATCGGCAGGAGGGGAATTGAGGATCCGTCAACTCTTGAGATGTGGTACCGCGATGTATTCGGGTTGCGGCTCGGGGGGATGCTTGGACTTGGCACGGAGTACGTGATGATGACAATCTGCCTCCTCCTTCAAAGTCCGGAGGCGTATCTCATCGGTTCGCTCGGGGTGCTGAATCTCTTCTGGATTGCTGCGGTGCTTTACAGAAGTACTCTGCTCAGGGGAAGACTCTTGCGGTAGCGGAACGGGGCGGATCGGATTACTTCTTCGACTGCATTTCCTTTCTAATCTGGGCTTCGAGACGGAAATGTTCTTCCGCGGAGATCTTGAGGATTTTGCGGAGAGCCTCGAGCTTTTCCGCTTCTTCAGGAGTCACAACGCCGTCCTTCCACACTTCGCGCAGATTGACGATGTAGGATGATGCGCCGCTTTCCCCCTCGATTTTCCTGAACTCCTCGTCCGAGAGGCCGGCCTGATCCTTCAGCACGGTGAGAAGCGCCCGCTCATCGTCAGAGATTGTTCCGTCCGCCCAGGCAGCGGTGAAGAGTTTTGTCAACAACGCGACGAGCATACCGGAAGGCGGAGCTCCCGCGGCATTGGAGCTCATCGCCGCCAGCTTCGTCTCGGCAGCCTCCTTTGCGGCAATCGCGTTCTTCGCCTCGGCGGCGAGGCGGGCGATATCGTCCTGGTATTTCTGCTGCGACGTGGTGAACTCCTGCTTCAGAAGATCAAGGCGGGCATCCGCCTTCTTCTCGGCCGACTCCTGCGAATCCTTCTTGATCTTCGCGACGAGGTCGTCGCCGGGCAAGGGAGCTGGAGACGAAGGTTGAGACGGGGGAGCCTGGGTCGGGAGAGGTTTAGCGTCGGGTGCGTTCGCCGCCTTTGCCGCGGGCTCGGGAGCCTTCGGCGGCGGTGGACCTTTCTTCTGTTCTTCAGCCAGTTTCCGTAAACGCTCTTCCTCTTCCTTCTTCTTTGCGGCTTCGATCGCGACCTTCACCCGCTCATTGTAGGCCAGCGCGTACATATTGTTCGGCTCGACGCCAAGGGCCTTATTCACCTCGTCGAGAGCCCTGGGAAACTCTGACGACTTGATGAACCTGTCGGCAGCCTTCAGGTATTCGCTGATGATTTTTTTCTGAGCGTCCCGGTCTTGAGCGATTACCGGCATGAAACACCGATCGATTTGATGCAAAACTACATCGTGCGACAATATATTCAACCCTGCAATGAATGTCAACGAAACCGAAAACAGTGTAGTGGGGTCTTTTGAATTTCACGGCATTGAAAAAAAGCCAGTCACCCTGAGCGAACGAAGCGTTGGTGCGAGCATGGAGAGAGTCTGGCGAGGCCTCTTTTTTATATCAGGCCAGCTAAATCACCATTGAAAATTGATCACGAATCAAAAACATGTAATGAGCAAAAATATAGAGCAAAGAACAGAGATCGTCCTCGTTCGCCGATTCTTTGATCTTTCATCTTGTTTCCCCGGCTTCTTTTGCATCTCGTTCGTTGGTACCGTATATTTTTCCGGTATTCACACGCTTGCCGACGGAGGTTGGAAGAGACGATGACCACCGCGAACGCCCGGAGCCAGCTCGACAAACGCCTGAGGGATGCCTTCAGGGAGATCATCGACGGGAAAACGGTGAAGAGATCCCGGCACGAGCTCACGTTCGGAGGGATCGAGGTCCCGAACATCTTCATCGACGAGCTGGAAAAAAAGAACTTTCTCCCGGCGACCGTCGCCGCTATCCCATGCCTTCAGGGAGAGCGGGTCCCGGCTTTTGTTGTCGAAGACTCGTCGGCCTATTTTGGATGGATCTTCTGGGAGAAATTCTCGGAGCGCCGGCTGAGGAAACTCTTCGGCAGCGTTGTCAAAGACGACCAGGGGAAATGGGCGGTGCAGGTTCCCGAAAACAGCCAAAGGGTTGTCTACGCAAACGCGGCGTTGAAGATCGAGATGGATATTGATCACCCGTTTGAGCTCTGACTGGACCTGCCCGCATACCCGGGTCTCCTACCCCCGACCGGCATGAATGTTCGCGCATCATACGCTCTTCTTTTCCTGCTCTGTACCGCTCCCTTTGTCTCCCGCGCACAGATCGATTCGGCACGCATCCGCGTTGTCGTTGACGGGTATATGCTCCGCGTTTCGGTCGACGACGAAGGAGACCGGATCAACGGCGAGGCACTCCTTCGCCTCCGTGCCCTGAAGGATTCGGTGGCTCAGCTTCAGTTCGTCTTCGCTTCTTCCGCCTCTCTTGTCGGGGCGCGCGACTCCCTCGGCAAATCTCTCCGCACCGCCGAAGCGGTCGATGCCCCGGAGAATGGCCCGCATGAGTTCACCGTCACGCTTCGCGACTCCCTTCGCCGCGGCGATACCACGGTCGTGAGACTCCTGTACAAGCAAAAATTCGACACGCTTTCCACACTTCCCTCATTCATCAACGGCCGCGACCTGGCGCTCCTCCCCCAAGCTGACGAACGATGGTGGCCGGTTCTCAGTTCTGCCGAATGCCCTCTTCCACTCCAATCGTCGCCGACCGTTCTTTGGTTGACGCTGCCGGGGCAGTATGTGCCTGTCACCGGTTCCGCTCCGGACACGGAGTTTACGGCTGAAGGAAATACGACGCGGGAGTACATCGAAGGGAAAAGAATCCCCCTCTCATCGGCCTTCTCGGTCTGCGCCTCCAGAACTTTTTTGCAGAGTGTTGCGGCGCAGGACAGCTCCTTTCGCATCTCCATCTACTACGACCCAGCTCGTCTTCCGGCCTCCCTCGCGGATGCCGTCGGTCGGCAGCTTCGGAACGCCTATACATTCTTTTCCTCGGTGACGCACAAGGAAAGGAGGCCCGGCATCAACATTGCCTTTGTCGGGAGCGACGATGGCCGGGCGCTGTGGTTCGGGCAAAGGGCGATGATGGTGGGAAAGAACTCGTTCGCCTACAGCGCTGATGACACCGCGCTCCTCCTGTCGAGCAGAATGAGTCCCTGGGTCTATGCCCTCGCCGGTGAGTTCGGCCTGGAGTCGGCCGATTCTTCTTCGTGGATTTCGAAAGGATGGAGAACGTATCTCGCGACCAGGTTCTTCATCCACGGCGTGACGGGGAATCAGGATTCCCTGCGACAGATCAGACTCGAGCTTCTTTCCCGCACCCTCGGTTTCTATCCTTCCAGGCCGCTCGGTCAAAGCCTCGCCGTCGGAACGAAGGAAGAGACCGAAACGGTGAACGAGTCGGCATACCTATTTCTTATGCTTGAGTACATTATGGGGGAAGAGGCGTTCGCGGGGGTTGTCCGCTCGCTGGGGGAGGTCGCCGCTCCCGTCACCGTTCCGATGTTGCAGCATCTCTGTGAGGAGGCGTACGGTTCGCCCCTCGGCTGGTTCTTTTCCGAGTGGACCACGCGCACCGGATTTCCCGAGCTGATTCTGACCACCGATATCTCCCAGACGAACAGAGGGAGTTACTCGGTGAAGGCCACGGTCGGTGAGCGCGGAGATTTCTTCGCAACGCCGGTCGACATCGTCTTTTCCAACGACGTCAGATCCATTACCAAGAGAGTCGTTGTGACAAGGCCCGATCAGACGTTCGAGTTCATCCTTCCGTTCCTTCCCCTGCGTGGCGAGCTCGACCCCAACTACTTTCTTCTCCGCTGGGTGCCGCGCCTCCGCCTTCTGGCACACGCCACCACCTCCGTGACGTACCGCGTTCTCGATCACGACCTCGCCTCCTCTGAGCGCGAGGCGTCGCTCCTCCTTCAACTTGACCCGAACAATCTCACCGGCTGGAACAACCTTGCGATGTATTCGCTCGGCAAAATCTCTGTGCTCAAGGGGGACCTCGCGAAAGCCGAGGATTACTTCAGGCGCGCTTCCTCGCTCGAAGCGAGCGCACCGACCGAACTCTATTCGGTTCTCAGCCTGGTCCGGCTCGGCAACGTTCTCGAGATGGAGGGAAAACGGCAGGAGGCGATCGAGATCTACAGGCTTTCCATCACCCTCGGCGAACGGAGGCCCGCCCTGTACGGTCCGGCCCTCTTTGAAGCGCATAAATACGTTGCGGCGAAGTTCGTCCCTGCGGATAATGTCTGGTACGGCGAGTACTAAAGACCCCCGAAACAACTACGGCTTGCTTTTCGCCCCCTTCTTCTTTTTCGAGGCGTCAAGGGCAAGCGTGCTGCCGGCATTGCAGGTCATGAGAACGATAAGGTTGGCGATGAGGAGAAGGCCGAACGGGTCGGAGATGAGATGGTTGGAGAATAGCGCGCCGTTCGCGAGGTGATAGTTGATGACGAGAGCGAGCGCAATGATGAGGGTTGGAAGCGTCAGGAGCCCGAGGACGAGCGCGATGCCGATGAGCATTTCTCCGGTCGGAATCATCCGGGTCCAGACCTCGATTCCCGGGTATGCGACGTGATTCTGGTACCACACCGTGAGGGGCGGAGCGTTTTGCGCGTATCGGTCAAGGCTTGTCTTGAGAAATTCAGACGACGGGTACCAGTCTAATTTGTTGATCCCCTGGCCGACGAAAAAGAGCCCGACGACAATTCTGAGAAACGCGATCCAGCGTTGTTGCATATCAGCCCTTTCAGTTCGCTGAAAAGATGCAAAATTAATGGATAAAAACAAAACGGCCCCTGATGACATTCTCCATTCCCACTCCCCGTCACTTCAACTTCTGGGCAACCGTCTATAGTCACGGGTGGTGCGCCCTCGCTCCCTTCCTTGTCGACAAGGAGAACGAGACACTCCGCTTCGTGGTGCCGGCAGGAAGGAAGCGCTTCGGATCTGTCACCGTTCGTGAAAAGGATGGCATCCTCATCGGCTCCACGAATGGAAAGAAGATCCACCCAGGGGATGTCATTCCAGCCATCGCGGCGATGCTCCGGATGGACGAGTCGTTCGAAGGGTTCTATGCTCTCGCGAAGAAGTACCCGCGCTATCGGTGGGTCGTGAAGCGGAAAGCCGGCAGACTCCTTCGGTGCGCAACGGTCTTCGAGGATGTTGTTAAGATGATCTGCACAACGAACTGCAGTTGGGCTCTTACCGAGGTGATGGTGAACGCCTTCGTCTCGAAGCTCGGCGAAGAGGTTGAAGAGAATGTCAGGTCTTTCCCCGTCCCCGAAGCGATCGCATCGTGCAGGGAATCATATCTCCGAAGGGAGATCCGATGCGGCTACCGCGCCCCGTTCCTTCTCGAATTCGCGCGCAATGTTTCAGAAGGAAGAATCGATCCCGAGCGATGGAGGATCTCAGATGCACCGACCGGCGAACTCTTCGAGGAGGTCCGCTCCGTGAAAGGAGTCGGAGAGTACGCAGCGGGGAACATCCTCAAACTCCTCGGGCGGTACGACTACCTCGGCCTCGACTCGTGGTCGCGCGGAAAGTTTTACGAGATCCACTCCGGAGGAAGAAAGGTGAAAGACTTGACAATAGAAAAACACTATGCCGAGTTCGGCTCGTGGCGGGGGTTGTTCCTCTGGATGGATATGACGAAAGAATGGTACGAAGACAAATATCCCTTCTGATGACCGGGCGAAGGTCGGGAATGCGTGCATCGCCCGCGAGAGACTAAAGAGGTGATTCCGACTCGATCGCTTCCCCACACGATCTCCAGCCCATTCCCATTTCTGGAAACACCCTTCCCTCCTTTCCCATTTCTGAAGCTCTACCGAACGATTGACGAATGATTTTCAACTTCAGATGTGGCACATAAGTTGGAATATGCGGGGGAGGATTTAAACATCGAGGGAGTACTGGTGTTCCCAATACTTGAAAAGGACGACCTGGCGGCAAAAGTCTACCGCTACGTTATCAAAGCTCCGGCCATCGTGAAGAAGGCGAAGGCCGGTCAGTTTGTGATCCTTCGTCTTTACGAAGAGGGGGAGAGAATTCCGATCACGCTCGCCGATTGGGACACCGCGCACGGGACGATCACCCTCTATGTTCAGGCTGTCGGAAAGACTACGACGATGATGAGTATGATGAAGGTGGGGGATTCTTTGCTCGACGTCGTCGGACCGTTCGGAATCCCGAGCCACGTCGAGAAAGGAAAAACGCTCGTCGCGGTTGGAGGAGGCTTCGGGATCGCGGCGATCCATCCGATCGTTCGGGCTCACAAGGAGATCGGCAACAGGACGATCTCCGTCATCGGAGCGCGGTCGAAGAGTCTGCTCATTATGGAAGAGCAGATGCGCGCGATCTCCGACGAAGTGCGCATCGCGACGGACGACGGGAGCTACGGCACCAAAGGTTTCGTGACGACAATCCTGACGTCGATGCTTCAAAAAAACGAACCGATGGATGTCGTCCTTGCGATCGGCCCCGTGGTCATGATGAAAGCCGTGAGCGACCTGACGAAGCCGCACGGCATCCGGACCCTCGTGAGCCTCAACCCGATCATGATGGATGGGACCGGGATGTGCGGCGCATGCCGCGTCGTCGTCGGCGACAAGATGAAATTTGCCTGCGTCGACGGTCCGGAGTTCGACGCTCATATGGTCGACTTTCCACTCCTCACGGCGAGACAGAAGATGTATTCGCCGCAGGAGAAAATCTCGATGGAGATCTTCGACAAAATCTGCCAGGCTCAGGAACAGCGGGAGACGGCTGCGTGGTAACGACCGGCCAGATCATTTACGACACCCTATCAGCGTATGGCGACTGAGAATCAAGCACAGGATGTGGCAACGCCTCAACCGGTTCCGCCGGTCGAGGGGCGGAGGAAGCTGTCCAACAAGGAGAGGATGAAGATTCCGCGCCATCCGATGCCGGAGCAGGACCCGCTCGAACGGGCGAAGAATTTCCTCGAGGTTCCCCTCGGATTTACGCCGGAGATGGCGGTGGAGGAGGCGGAGCGGTGCATTCAGTGCAAGAATCCGAAGTGCATGGAAGGATGCCCCGTCAACGTCAAGATCCCCGAATTTATCTTCCATGTCGCCCTCGGGAATTTCGGACTTGCGGCGCAGAAGCTGAAAGAGACCAACGCTCTTCCGGCGGTCTGCGGCAGGGTCTGCCCGCAGGAAGAACAATGCGAGGCGGTCTGCACGATCGGCGGCAAGGTAGAGCCGGTCGCGATCGGCAGGCTCGAACGCTTTGTCGCCGACTGGGAGCGTTCGACCGGGAACGTCGTTGTCCCGCAACTCCCTCCTTCGACAGGAAAGAACATCGCCGTCATCGGAGCCGGCCCCGCCGGGCTCACCTGCGCCGGCGACCTCGCCAAACTTGGTCACTCGGTGACGATCTTTGAAGCCCTTCATAAACCGGGAGGAGTCCTCGTCTACGGCATCCCGGAGTTCCGGCTTCCCAAGCAGATCGTCGATGCGGAGGTCGAGTACTTGAAGAGGCTCGGCGTCCGGATCGAATGCGACTATGTCGTAGGAATGACCCGCACGATCGACGAAATGATGACCGAGGATGGATTCGACGCCGTCTTCATCGGCACAGGCGCCGGGCTCCCCTACTTCATGGGGATACCGGGCGAGAACCTCAACGGGGTCTATTCCGCGAATGAGTTTCTCACGCGGGTCAACCTTATGAAGGGATTCGAGTTTCCAAACCATGCCGACACTCCCGTTCCGATGGCGAAACATGTCGCGGTCATCGGCGGAGGGAACACGGCGATGGATGCCGCACGGACCGCGCGGCGGCTTCCTTGGACCGAGAAAGTCTACATCGTCTACCGGCGCTCGCACGTCGAGATGCCGGCACGCAAGGAAGAAATCCACCACGGCGAGCAGGAAGGGATCGAATTTCTCCTTCTCACGAATCCTACACGGTTCATCGGAACAGATGGATGGCTCTCCGCGATGGAGTGCCAGAAGATGGAACTTGGCGAACCTGACGCCTCCGGTCGCAGGAAGCCGGTCCCCATAGCAGGAAGCGAGTTTGTGCTCCAGGTCGAAGCGGCGATTGTTGCCACGGGAAACGGATCCAACCCGCTCATCAACAAGACAACACCGGGATTGTCCGCGAACAAGTACGGCAACATCATTGCGGACGAAACCGGGAAGACTTCGCGCGAAGGAGTCTGGGCGGGGGGCGATATCGTCATCGGCGCCGCGACGGTTATCAAGGCGATGGGAGCGGGGAAGAAGGCGGCAACGGCGATGCACGAGTATGTCATGTCCAAATGATCGTTGCAGCAGTTTGCACAAGCCCCGCTTCGGCGGGGTTTTTTGTCTGTGCAATGTTCTCCCCTTCTCACTATATTGAATGACCGGCATTGCCGGCCGGTGCAACGTGGCCACACTTCTCTTCTCTCCATGGTGTTTCGCAGAATCTTTGTAACGCTTTCGATCCTCGTCATCGTCTTCTCCATCGCAGGGTGGATCGCGTGGGAGAAGTACGGGGATGCGGTCATCGAAGCGGCGTACAACGGAAGATCGATATCGTTTGTCAACACGTACGTCGCGATTCACAGGAGCATTGATCCAGCCGATAGGACGCTCGACTATTTTCTGCTCAACGGCATGCCCGTTATCCCGCGGCTCTGCGGAATGATGCTCCTGTTGTCGATTGTGGCGCTTGTTTCGGTGCGGTACGGAAGGTCCAAGATCAGGAGGTTCTTTTCGGAGACCACCTCTCCCCTTAACCTTGCCGCCTTTCGCATCGTTCTTTTCTCGACTTTGCTCATCTACGCCGATCTCCCGCTCATCATAAAGTACAGTGGGTTTCCGCGCGAGCTTGTCGTTGCCCCGCCGGGGTTGGGATGGATACTCAGATTCCTGCCGATCTCTCCGGCCTGGTCCGATATCGCGGCTGGAATCTTTGCACTTGCTTGTGTCGGAGCACTCCTGGGATACCGGACTCGCCTCTCCGCAGGAATCGCGGCGATCCTCGGGATCTACGTTCTCGGCATCCCGCAATTCTTCGGAAAGATCGACCATTACCACCACCTCCTCTGGTTCGCGGCGGTGGTGGCCGCCAGTCCATCGGGCCGGGTTCTTTCGATCGATTCCCTCATCGCGAAACAACGGTCGCCCGGAATGACATCGCCGGAACGATCGACGCAATACCTCCTGCCGCTGAGGTTCGTTATGCTCCTCATGGGCGTCATTTATTTCTTCGCGGGGTTCTGGAAATTTGTCATAGGCGGCGTCGGCTGGGGGACCGGTGAAACGATGAGGGATATTCTTTACGCGCAATGGTTCCGGCTTGATTGGATCCCCGCCCTCCGGATCGACCAATACCCCGTTCTTTGTTCCCTCTCCGGCGTGGCGGTGCTGATCTTCGAGCTTGGCTTTTTGTTTGCTCTCTTTTTCCCGAGGGTGCGGAGTTTTGCGGCGATCGGAGGAATCGTCTTTCATCTTTCGGTCTACTTCTTTGCGCACATCAATTTTTGGAACCTGGCGGTATGCTACATTGTTTTTGTAGACCTTGAGCCGTTGTTCGGAAAGTTCGCCGGACGGACGATCAGCGGCGAAAAGGAAGCATCCCGCCCGGAGATCTTTCCCGCGAGAACTCCGGCATTCATCGTTGGAATAATCCTTGTCGCCGTGAACGTTCTCTGTGGCTTCTTACTCATCGATTCATGGCCGTTCGCCGTCTACCCGACGTTTGCGGCGGTGGAAGAAAAATACCTTCAGACGCTTGCGATCTCTGTGACAAATCCTGACAGCTCGACAACGGAAGTCGACCCGTACCGTGATCGCGCATTGCAGAATGCGTTCCATCCATCCCGGCTCATCGGTCTTTGTACCCAGGTGTTGTGGGAGCGCGACTCTTTGAAGGCGACGAACCGGGCGAAGTCTCTGTTGGCTCTCTTCTCGGATGCCGACACGACGATCCGAAAAGCCGCATCCGTTCGACTCTACCGCGATGTCTGCACGGTGGTCCCCGGAGAATCAAAGAGGAATCCGGTGAGACGAGAACTTCTCCTGAGGCTTCCGTGATCAACGAACCGGGCAAACCGATCGTTCTCTACGACGGAGTCTGCGGTCTCTGCGACAGATTCGTCCAGTTTGTCATCCGGCACGACCGCGAAGGAGTCGTCCGCTTCGCTCCTCTCCAATCGGGAGTTGCGAAAGAATTGCTTCGCGGGGCCGGACTCTCCCAAGAAGGGCTCTCCTTCATTGTTGTTATTGAGGGAAAGAATAGTTTTATTAAGTCCGCGGCAGTGCTGGAAATTTTCAGGTTTCTGCCGGGTCTTTGGCGTACCCTCGCGATGCTTCGCTACATACCCGCCGCCATCTCGGATGTCGTGTACGACCTCACCGCACGCAACCGTTACGCGCTTTTCGGGAAGTACGACGCGTGCGTGATCCCGAGCGAATCACAGAAAATGCGATTCTTGTCGTAGCACTCCCCATGATCTTCCTTCACGTCGACGCACCAGAGTCCCGATGAAAGGACGGAACTCCGCCCCATGCAGATAACCGAGATCAACATCTATCCGGTGAAATCGATGAAGGGGATTCGGCTGGAATCGTCCCACGTCGAGCGTCGCGGTCTTCGGATGGACAGACGATGGATGGTCGTCGACGAGTCGGGCCTTTTCCTTTCCCAGCGAACAGTCCCGAAATTGGCTCTCGTCACTCCATCGGTCGCGGGGACGACGCTCACTCTCAATCTGCCGGGGAAGCCGGCCCTCCCCCTTGTTCCGGAAGCCGGCGATTTTGTCACAGCCCGTGTGTGGGAAGACGAGGTGCGGGTCCGTCCGGCGCGAGGAGAGGCGGATGAATGGCTCAGCTCGTTCCTCGGCATACGGTGCCGACTCGTCCATATGCCGGACGAATCTCTGCGCGGAGTCAACCCGAAGTACGCCTCCCCCGCCGATATCGTAAGCCTTGCCGATGCCTATCCGATCCTCCTGCTCTCCCGGGCTTCCCTCGACGACCTGAACTCGCGTCTGGCGCATCCGGTCCCGATGAACCGTTTCCGCCCCAACATTGTCGTCGAGGGGTGCAGCCCGTTCGAAGAAGATTCATGGAGACGGATCCGCATCGGCACGCTCCTCCTCCGAATCGTGAAGCCCTGCTCGCGCTGTGCGACGACAACCGTCGATCAACAAACAGGCGTAGCGGGGAAGGAACCCCTCACAACTCTCGCGACATACAGAGCACGCGACGGCGAAGTATATTTTGGACAGAACACTATTCCCGACAACGAAACAGTCATCCACACAGGGGATACGGTCGAAGTACTCGAATGAAGAACAACCACCTCCTCGGAATCGCGGCAATCCTCTGCGTGCTTCTCGTCCTCCCGCCGGTTGCTCCGGCGCAGGATCAGCATTACTATTTCTACAACCCGAAGAACGATTTCGGGTCGGACGCGATCTACAGCCCCCTGTCGGCGATGATCAACGGAAGCTTTGACATCCTCCGCAACGGTGCCCACAGCAAGAATGTTTTCATCCAGCCGTATAACACCGGGATGACGAACGTCTGGCAAAACATCTCAAGTCCGCTCTACAATATCAGCAACTACGGGTGGGGACGTTTCAGCGATGAGGAGCTCTTCAACCTGAAGTTCAACTCGCAGGAGGCCCAGTTCATGCCGAACTTCTCCGACCACACGGTCGGGGAGGGAATGCTCTATGCGAAGACAGCGGAGTGGTACGACTACCACGGATACCGCTACCCGTACCTCTGGTCGTTCGTCACGACATCGGCCTACCAGTTTATGAACGAAACGGTGGAGAACGGGGGATACCGGGGATCGAGCGTTGACTGTATCTCAGACATGCTCATCTACAACACCGCGGGGTTTATCCTCTTCAGCATCAACGATGTGAAGGAGTTCTTCAGCAGCAACCTGTCACTCGCCGATTGGTCGATGCAACCGATCCTCGATCCGACCTCCGGATATCTCTTCAACGCCGGCGAGCAATTTGTCATCAGGCACAGCATTCCGTACGCCCCCCGCTATACAGGGTTTGTCTATTGGGGAATCCATGCGATCGCCGGGGTCGGATATACCTATGACAACGGAGGGACCCTCTCGGTCGGTGTCGGGCAGGTGGCCAACCGCATCAACGAAAACCGTTACAAGGGGCTCCGTTTTCTTACCCCCAGCCTTGACGGAGCGGTGGGGGTTTTCTACGACAAGAACAGCTCACTGATGACCTCGGTTCTTCTCTCCGGACCAAGGCTGCCCAATGCGGAGATCAACGTTTACCCTGGGTTTGTCGACCTCGGCTGGATGCAACCGGGTTTTGTCCTCGCGTTAGGAAAGTGGGACAAGTTTTTTTGCGGGGTAACCTTCGCGCATGTGCCGCTTGGGCTCGCATTGGGGAGCAGGTACGACGCTACGAAGGCGAACTAACGGATAAAGCGGCTCGGCCCCGTCCCACCTTCGCCAGAGCGCAACTCCCCGGGGGAATCCTGTCCCGCGTGCTCGCCGGCTGGTTGTCGATCCCATTCGATCCCGTGCTGTATCGAGATCCTCCGAAGCAGAAAATTGATTTTCTGAGGCTGAATTCGAGTATATTTCGAAGGGGGTTACCCCCCCTTCGCAACATTGATGGTGGAGAGCCGTTCAATGACATGAGCGCCCGAAAGGCGCATTCACCACTTTATGAATTCTCCGATCCGGCATTTCATCGCTGTCTCTATTCTCCTTCTACTCCCGGCGTTACTCACGGCCCAGGAGGGTGACCGAACGTCGATCCCTCCCCATCACATCGAAGGGGGATTCAGGAACACCGACCCCGATTTTCACGATACCGCCCCGACGAAAACATTTCTCTGGTCGCTCAGCAGGTTCGGGGGATTCCTGTCGAAAGCCAGGGGGGAAGTCCCGCATGTCTACAACGACGGGTCGCTCCTCAGGCAAAACAAACCGTATACGATCACGTGGATCGGCCAGTCGACCTGCCTCATCCAGCTTGAAGGGCTCAACATCCTCACCGACCCGGTCTGGAGCGACAGAGTTGGACCGGTGAGTTGGGCCGGAGATCCGCGTTCCGGCGAGCCGGGGATCGCCCTGGATAAGCTCCCTCCGATCGACATCGTCCTCATCTCGCACAACCACTACGATCACCTCGATGAGTCGACGATTACGGAACTGGCGAAGAATCCGAAGACCCGGTTCTTCGTTCCGCTGCGCCTGCGGGATTGGTTTGAGGACAGGGGGATTTCGAATGTCGAGGAGATGGATTGGTGGGAAGGGGTGACGTATTTGGGACTGAAGATCATCTGCACGCCGGCTCAGCATTTTTCGGGGCGGTGGGTGACGGACGGGAATTCGACCCTCTGGTGCTCATGGGTTGTGCTCGGGAAGGGACGCCGACTCTACTTCGGGGGAGACAGCGGATACTTTCATGGGTTCGGGGAGATCGGCAAACGTCTCGGGCCGTTTGACCTTGCACTCTTGCCGATCGGGGCGTACGAGCCGCGGGATGTATTGAAGCCGTACCATATGAACCCCGCCGATGCCGTTCAGGCTTTCCTGGACGTGAGGGCGAAAAAGATGCTCGCGATCCACTGGGGAACGTTCCAACGGGGGGAACCGCTCGACGAGCCGCCGAAGAAATTGTGGGAAGAGGTAGAAAGCCGGAAGCTGGACAAAGATCAGTTTCTCGTCTTCATGATCGGCGAAACGAGAGAATGGTAGGAAGTCGTCTGCCGCGGCGGCGTCTTCTATAGGCCGAGACCCTGCTTCAGCGCCTCTATTTCCTGGGAGGTCAGCTTCCGTGATTTGCCGGGAGCGAGTCCTGACAAATCCAGATCCCCGATCCCAACCCTGATCAGCCTCAGCGTCGGGTGACCCACGGCGGCCGTCATATGGCGGACCTGACGGTTTCTTCCTTCCCGCAATGTTATCTCGATCCAGGAGGTGGGGATCGTTTTCCGGACCCGGATCGGCGGAACCCTGGGGGGTATTTCCAACGGCTCGCCGACCAGTTTCACTTCCGCTCTCCGCGTCACCTTCCCCTGCACCCCAACGCCGTCGCGCAGCCCCTTGAGCTCAGTCTTCGTCGGGATCCCTTCGACTTGCACGAGATATGTTCGCGGATGTCCGAAGCGCGGGTCGGTGAGGCGGTGTGAGACGCGGGGATTGTCGGTGAGGAGGAGAAGCCCTTCGCTGTCGAAGTCGAGCCGGCCGGCGCCGTAGACCCCTTTCGGAAACGGGCCGAAATCTCTCAGCGTCTGCTTCCCCGATTCATCGGTAAACTGACAAAGCACCCCGTAAGGCTTGTAGAAAAGAATATACGAGCGATCCTCGTTCACGGCGATCGTGCGTCCTGGCCTCTGTTATGACCTTGCCGCCTCGTTGAGGAACTCCACCAGCGGGCTTGCGGTCGCGAACACATCCGCGACATCCTTCACGAAGCCGGCCTTGCGGCAGCGCTCCTCCTTCCAATCAACCCCCACAAAGAACTGCTTCAGCTTCAGCCATTCGCTCATCGGGTGCCCTTCTTCGTATCCCTGGGGAATCCGCTTCAGGGCATCTCCTTCGATCTTCCCGAAGAGTTTCGCGAACTTCCTGTTCTTTACGATAGAAAGGAACTCATCATCCCGCTCCGAGATCGCCTTCCGGATTTTCTTCAGCTGGTCTCCGTCCGGCATGTAGATTCCCCCTCCGACATAGATCTCTCCCGGCTCGATATGGACGTAGTAGCCCGACCCTTCGGTCCCCTTTGCGGTCCCCCTGACGACGAAGTGGGCCGCGACGTGAGTCTTGTATGGCGTCTTGTCCTTGCTGAAGCGGATGTCCCTGTAGATCCTGAAGAGCGA
This sequence comes from Bacteroidota bacterium, assembly GCA_035505655.1. Taxonomy (GTDB): domain Bacteria; phylum Bacteroidota; class Ignavibacteria; order UBA10030; family UBA8401; genus JAGVPT01. Next base: position 51,745 of record DATJQP010000105.1, on the reverse strand, counting down.
GCGTTTCGGGTTGACGTCGAATGCCGGTCCGAACGACTCGAAGTAGGGATGGAGGGAGGCGATGAGGCATTGCATCGGGAATTTCACCTCTTCCTCGTAGACAGCTTTGTGGCTTTCGAACCATTCCCTGTTGTTGTTCCGCTTGAGCTGGCGCAGGAATGCAATCCCCTCCTTCGGAAAGCCTTTGAACGGGGGGAACATATCGGCATCGATCGGCAGGTTTTTCACGAGATTTCTTTTCGTTAGGTGGATGGTTTTCCCTCGATGGCGGCGCGGACAAATCCGTTTGCCGTCCGGAGGCGTTCCCGGGCCTCGTTGATGCTGACCTGCGCTTTGAGCATGACGAGGGCGGTTTTCACGTGGTTCCCCGCCGCCTCCAGCGCATCCGTAGCCTCTTGATAGTCTATGCCCGTTATTGTCATGACAATTCTCTTTGCCCGCTCATGAAGTTTTGCGTTCGTGAGCTGGAGGTCGATCATCATGTTCTCGTACACTTTGCCGAGGCCGATCATCGAGGCCGTGGTGATCATGTTGAGGACGAGCTTCTGGGCGGTCCCGGATTTCATCCTCGTGGAACCCATAATCACCTCCGGTCCCACCTCCGGACAGATCGCGACATCAATCGAACGGCTGAGTTCGGCGAACTCGGGAAGCGCAAGGATCCCCCGTGGGTTTGTCGTCACGTAAAGGGTCTGTGCACCGAGCTCTTTCGCCTTCTTGATTGCGCCGACGACATAGGGAGTCTGAAGGCTCGCCGCGATGCCGCAGACTACGTCGTTCCTTCCGACATTCTTCTCCTCGACATCCCGCGCTCCCGATTCCTCCTTGTCCTCTGCCCCCTCCTGGGCGCGGAACATTGCCTTGTGTCCCCCGGCAATCAAACCTTGCACCATCTCCGGGTCGATCCCAAACGTCGGCGGGCATTCCGCGGCGTCAAGGACGCCTAGGCGTCCGCTTGTCCCGGCTCCGAAATAGATCAGCCTTCCGCCTCTGCGGAAGGCTTCCGTAACAACGGAGACTGCCCGCTCGATGTAGGGGATTTCTTTCTCGACCGCGACGGCCACCCGCTTGTCCTCCTCGTTGATGATCCTGAGGATCGAAGGAATCGGTTCCGCGTCGATGTGCATGCTTGCCGGGTTTCTTTGCTCGGTAGTCAGTCCCTTCAGCCGGTTGAAGAGTGTCGACTGAGAGTCCACAAAGCCTCCGTTATACGTCTTCGACAATGATGAGCTGTTTGCCTGAATCCCGAAGACTCTCGCCCCCTTCGAAAACCATCTCGACCGTTCGGATCCGGGCGGAGGGGAAGCGTCGGTGCGCCTTTGCCAGCTCGTCCCCGGTCTCGCCCCCTTTCATGGCAACGATTGCCGGTTTCGCCAGCGCCGTTCTCTTGCCGCCGGCTTGGAGAGAAGGTTCAGCGGCCCCCTTTCTCTTGAGAAAGGGCTTTCCCCACTCGATGAGCAGGTCGAGTTGTGCAACTCCTCTCGCAATAACGGCATCAAAACTCCTGGCATATGACGGCGAGGACCCGAGGTCTTCAGCCCGGGAGCACACCGCCGTGGCGTTCGGGAGACCAAGCTCCCCGATCATCTCGCCCACCGCCCCGATCTTTTTCCGGATCGAGTCGAGGAGCACAAAGGAAGTCCCGGGCAGAAGGATCGCAAGAGGAATCCCGGGCAACCCGCCTCCGGTCCCCAGGTCGAGGATCCTCACTCCTTCCTTCATGTCGAGCGTGAAAACGAGCGCGGCTGAGTGGAGAAGGTGGTACGACCAGATGTTCTCTTCGTCTTTCCGGGATATCAGGTTGATGCGCTGATTCCAATCCCTCAGGAGAGCTGCAAAGCGTCCGAGCTTCTCCACTTGTATATCTGTTATTGCGAAGCCGTTTTTCAGTGCCGTTGTCCGGAACTGGAGCTCGTCGTTTGTCAATGCCCGCGGCCTTTTTCGTGTCGTTGTTCCACGTGGAACATTGGATGAATACCTACTTCTTCAAGAAGACGGAGAGGACGGAAATGTCCGATATGGTGACGCCGGATATTCTCGATGCCTGCCCGATGGATCGTGGACGGACTTTCCGCAACCGCTCCTTCCCTTCTGTGCTCAGAGATCTGATCGCTGCGAAATCAAAATCTTCCGGGATCTGAAATTCTTCAAACTGGGAGAACTTCCCGATCTGTTCCAGTTCCCTCTTGATGTACCCGTCGTACTTCACGTCGATCTCAACCGCTTCCTTAACTCCGGGGAGAGACAAGGCGGTCTGAAGTCCCGGTTCGTCGATGATCGGGAGAAGTGATTCGATCGTGACACCAGGGCGCTTAAGAAGTTGAGCAAAGGAGTCATGTTCTTCGATGATGCTGAGGCCGACTCCCTGAAGGATTCGGTTGGCATCGGAAGGAGCAACGTAGGTCCGATTCAAATAGTCGATGATGGTAGCGATGGATCTCTCCTTCCCACGAAGCTCAGCCACCTGGGTTTCTGAGATAAGACCGAGATTGTGCCCGCGAGCCATCAATCGTCGGTCCGCATTGTCCTGGCGTAAGAGGAGTCGATGTTCGGCCCGGGAGGTGAACATGCGATACGGCTCATCTGTCGACTTGTTGATGAGATCGTCAATCATGACGCCAATGTACGCCTCGCTCCGCTTCAGGACGAAAGGCTCCCGCCCCTTGACCTTCAATGCAGCATTGATACCGGCGATCAATCCTTGTCCCGCAGCCTCCTCATATCCGGATGTGCCGTTGATCTGTCCCGCGAAGAAAAGTCCTCCGACCAGTTTGGTCTCGAGAGAATGCTTGAGCTGATTCGGGGGGAAGAAGTCATACTCGACCGCGTATCCGGGTCTCAGCATCTTCACGTGATGGAGGCCCGCAATCGTCTTCAGTCCTTCGAACTGGATCTCTTCGGGAAGACTCGTGGAGAAGCCATTCACATAGACTACCTTCGATTCGTACCCCTCGGGCTCGAGGAAGATCTGGTGACGATCCCGCTCGGCAAATCGATTCACCTTATCTTCGATCGAAGGACAGTATCTCGGACCGGTCCCCTTGATCCTTCCGGTGAACATCGGCGACCGATCGAATCCCTTCTTCAACGCTTCATGCGTCCGGGGATTTGTGTAGGTCAGGTACATCGGGATCATCCGATTCCCGATCGTTCTGTTTGAGTACGAAAACGGGATCGGAGGATTGTCACTCTCCTGTACTTCAACCTCTGACAGCTCAATGCTGTCAAGGTCGATCCGCGGAGGAGTCCCGGTCTTGAGCCGGCCAGAGACAAAGCCAAGTCCCCTGAGAGACTCAGTGACCCCGGTCGCCGGAGGCTCACCGAAGCGGCCACCTTTTCTGTTGACGAGACCAGTATGCATGAGACCGTTCAGGAAGGTCCCCGAGCAGATCACAAGGCTACGGCATTCAATCCGCTCGCTCTTTAGAGTTCCTATTCCCCTGATCGCATCCCGCTCGACAATCACTTCGGTCAACGCATCTTCAAGAAGGTCAAGTCCCGGCTCCGCTACGATTCTCTTCCTGGCTTCTGAGGCGTAAGCCTCACGATCATTCTGAGACCTTGGAGACCAGACTGCAGGCCCCTTTGACTTATTAAGCATTCTGAAATGAATCCCGGTCGCATCGGCGATCCTGGCCATCTCCCCGCCCAAGGCGTCAATTTCCCTGACGATATGCCCCTTTGCTGTCCCGCCGATGGCTGGGTTGCAGGAAAGGCGTCCGATCGAGTTTGCTGAAAGCGTGAGCAGGAGCGTACTGCACCCCATACGGGCACCGGCCAGAGAAGCCTCGATTCCAGCGTGGCCACCCCCGACAACGATCATGTCATAGTATTTTTTAGGGGTGGATGGTAGCATGCCGGTGTTCCACGTGAAACATCACTTTCCTATGCAAAATCTGGAGAATATCGAATTCAGCACGTCATCTGGAGTGGTCAACCCTGCAATTTCGCCCAAAGAATTGAGGGCGGCATGGAGATCAATCGCCACCAGCTCACCACCTAATGACTCTTCCAGGGCTTTCTTTGCCGAGATGAGGCTATCAGAGGTTTTTCGCAGAAGCTCGAGATGCCGGGCATTTTGGACCTTGATGCTGGACGAGACTGAATCAAAAGATCCTATGGCTCTCCTGTAAATCTTACCGACCAGATCCTGGATCCCCTCGCCAGTCTCACAGGAGATATTCACCGAGTCTATCCCCACTGGTGCCTCCAGAGAGCTCCTTGCCCGCAAGAGATCGACCTTGTTGAAAACCAGGATCATCTTCTCCGGTGCCTGTTGAAGAATCTCAGTCAGATGAGGGTCTTGAATAGCTCCTTCGATCGAAGAGTCGACAATCAGGAGGATGAGGTCGGCCGCCTCGATCTGAGACGAGCTTCTCCTCACTCCTTCCTGCTCGACAGCATCGCGGGTTGAGCGCAGTCCGGCAGTGTCGACAAGTCGGAACGCCACGCCGTGGATAACGATGCTCTCCTCGATCACGTCCCTGGTTGTTCCGGGCTGTTCGCTGACGATCGCGCGGTTCTCCCGGAGAAGCAGGTTAAGGAGGCTCGACTTGCCGGCGTTCGGATTTCCAGCCAGGACAACCTTCACCCCTTCCCGGATCAGCTTCCCGACCCCATAGGATGAAATGAGTTCTTTTATCTCCGTTATTGCATCATCAAAAGCTGAGTCGACTCTTCCCTTGTCGGAAAGCTCGATCCCTTCCTCGGCAAAATCCAGCTCCAACTCGAGCAAGGAACAGATCTGGAGGAGTCTCTCCCTCAGTTCGGAGATCGCCTTCGAGAGTCTGCCGCTCAACTGCTCCATCGACGCCCGGTGCGACATCTCGGTTTTCGAGTGGATGAGGTCGGCGACCGCCTCCGCCTGCATAAGATCCATCTTTCCGTTCAGGAAGGCCCGCTTCGTGAATTCTCCCGGATCCGCTAACCGGGCCCCATTTGCAATAACGGTCTCAAGAATCTTTGTCGCGACGTAGTAACTCCCGTGACAACTGATCTCGACGCTCTCCTCTCCCGTGTAGGAATGAGGAGCCCTGAAGACGGAGACGAGAACCTGATCGATCGATTCTCCCGTGGGTTGACAGATCTTGCCGAAATGAATCGTATGAGAGGCCACCTCCTTCAGGTCGGCCTTCCCCCGGAAGACCCTTGCGGCAACAGCGGTCGATTCCGGACCGCTCAGCCGCACAACGGCAATTCCGGCCTCGCCCAGGGGGGTTGCGATGGCGGCAATGGTCTCTTCTTTCTCCCGTAACATGGCAAAATCAATATATGGTTTTTTTTCAGAGAAACAATTTGGGACAAATTCCTCAAGAATCGGAAGAAAAATGACCACTTCCCGTCATTTCCTTCACTTCTCGAAGCCATTTTGGATGAAAAAAGTCAATATTTCACTTGACAAACGCCGGCAAATTCTTATCTTTTTAGAGTGTAACAAATCGGATGAGCCCTCATCCTGACTTACGCGATATGTCAAGACGAGAAGACATAACATCGAGGTCTTGCTCCACATTGATGTCGGAGAATCGGAAAGATTCTATCGCCGTATCCCCCCTCTTCGCCGTCGGCGTAATCGTTATTCTGGGAACGCTACCCGGTATTCTAGGGCTAATCGTACTAGCCTGAGAGATACCAGAGGTTACTCCCAACTCACCACGCAATAACTCCAAAGCACATTCTCAGTTGAAGGCGTAACCTCCGGACGAAAGTTCGTGCTGTTTATTCGCAGAGGTTGAATCGTCTTTTACCCACAACTATAGCATTGGGACGCCATGGGAACGCAGAAGGAAATCACATCGCCAATCGCCACCAAACAAATAACCGGTGCCGAGATCTTTGTCCGCTCACTCATCGAGGAAGGGGTTGAGATCGTCTTCGGGTACCCGGGCGGAGCCGTCATCGGAATTTACGACGCCCTCCACGATATCTCGGACATCAAACATGTCCTTACCCGCCACGAGCAGGGAGCCGTCCATGCGGCGGAGGGATACGCGAAGGCGAGCGGCAAACCAGGCGTAGCCCTCGTCACCTCGGGCCCGGGGGCAACGAATACGGTCACCGGCATTGCCGATGCCTACATGGATTCGGTGCCGATCATCGTCTTCACCGGGCAGGTGGCCCTCAAGCTTATAGGGAACGATGCGTTCCAGGAAGCCGATATTGTCGGCATCACGCGCCCCATCACGAAGCACAACTACCTCGTCCGGGACGTCAACGAGCTGGCAAGAACGATCAAGGAGGCATTTTACGTTGCCACGACCGGGAGACCGGGCCCTGTCCTCGTCGACCTTCCGAAGGATGTCATGGCAAGCAAGACGCATTTCGACTATCCGAAGAAGGTGTCGCTGAGGTCCTACAACCCCCACGTTGAAGGACACATGAAGCAGCTCGAAAAGGCGGCCGCGCTCATCGCGAAGTCGAAGCGGCCGGTCCTCTACGTCGGCGGCGGGGCAATTCTCTCGAACGGCGCGGAGGATCTCACGGCGTTCGCGCGGAAGGCGCGCATCCCGGTGACCACGACTCTCCACGGGCTCGGATCGTTCCCCGAAAACGACGAGCTGTCGCTCGGTATGCTTGGAATGCACGGCACATGGTATTCCAACACCGCGGTCAACTACTGCGACCTTCTCATCGCCGTCGGAGCACGCTTCGACGACCGGGTGACCGGCAACACCGAGGCATTTGCCGCCGAGGCGAAAAAGATCCACATCGACATCGACCCCACGGCGATCAGCAAGAACGTGAAGGTGGACGTTCCGATTGTCGGAGACGTCAAGAAGGTTCTTGAGAAGCTCACGGGCCTCGTCTCCCCGATCGACACGCGCGACTGGCTCCAGACGATCAAACAATGGAAGGCTGAGCATCCGCTTCGTTACCGGAACGGGCGGCTCATCCGCATGCAATATGTCATCCAGAAGATCGGCGAGCTTACCAAGGGAGATGCGGTGATCGTGAGCGACGTCGGTCAGCACCAGATGTGGGTTGCGCAGTTTTTCAAATACATCCACCCGAGAACGCATATCACCTCCGGAGGACTGGGGACGATGGGGTTCTCCCTCCCGGCCGCCATGGGGGCCGCGTTCGCACGCAAGGATCTGCCGGTGATCTCCATCAGCGGAGACGGTGGAATCCAGATGAACATCCAGGAGATTGCTACCTGCGTGGAGCACAAAGTTCCACTGAAAATCTTCATCCTCAATAACGGATATCTGGGAATGGTCCGCCAGTGGCAGGAGCTCTTCTGGCGGAAACGCTACTCCCACGTCGCAATGTACAGCCCCGATTTCGTGAAGCTTGCCGAGGCGTACGGCTGCCAGGGGTACCGCGCCTCCGAGACCTCGGAGGTCGAAGAGGTGATCGCGAAAGCCCTCGCCGTGAAGAACGGACCGGTGATCGTGGAATTCAAGGTCGTGCCGGAAGAGAACGTCTACCCGATGATCCCCGCCGGCCAGACCTACAACGAGATCATGGACGTCCCCGACAAGGAACTGGCGGGCGTTCAGGGAGAAGACGTGGAATCCGAGGAACTCATCACCATGACCAAAGGATGACAGTAATGGCAACGATCACAGAAGAAGTCGAGGAAAAAGCCGGCACCGCATTGTCAAAGCAGCACACGATCTCCCTCCTCGTGGAGAACAAGTTCGGAGCCTTCAACAGGATTGCCGGACTCTTCTCCGCGAAGGGATACAACATCGACAGCCTCACCGTCGGCCCAACGGAGGACGACTCGGTCTCGAGGATGACGATCATGACCCGCGGGGACGATGCGATCATCGAGCAGATCATCAAGCAGCTCAACAAGCTCATCGACACCCTGAAGGTGACCGACCTGACGTACGAGAGTTTTGTCGAGCGCGACCTCGCCCTCATCAAGGTGCAGACGACGCCGGAGACGAGGTCGGAGATCATGCAGATCGCCGAGATCTTCCGCGCGAAGATCATCGACATCAGCCCGAAGACCGTCACGATCGAAGCGGTCGGAGGACAACAGAAGATCGACGCGATCATCAAAATGCTGAAGCCGTTCGTCATCAAGGAGATGGCACGGACCGGGAGAGTAGCGCTGAAGAGGGAATTTCAAGGAGAGGTCAATTGATGACGCAGCAGGACGAGAAGGACCTACGGGCCCGCTTTCCGCTCTACGACCCGCGCTTCGAGCACGACGCCTGCGGCACGGGTTTCGTGGCGAACATTTCGGGAACGAAAAGCAACAAGATTCTCAGGCGCGCCCTCAGGGCGGCATGCAACGTCACGCACCGCGGCGCGGTTGATGCCGACGCCCAGACCGGGGACGGGGCCGGGATCCTCACCCAGATCCCGCTGAAGTTCTTTCTCTCGGCGGTCCCGGAGCTGGCCTCCCAGGTCCAGGGAGAAAACGACCTCGCGGTGGGAATGCTCTTCATGCCGCACATGACCGAACACGCATTCGCCGTCTGCAAGGCGACGGTCGAGGCGGTCATCTCGAAGAGGGAGCTTCGTTTCCTCGGCTGGAGGATCGTTCCGACCGACTCCTCGTACCTCGGGGACAAAGCCGCGGCGACACAGCCGAATATCCGGCAGGTTCTCATCGGAAGACCGCAGCACCTTAACCCGGCGGAGTTCGAGCGGACCCTCTATATATCGAGACGCGAAATCGAGAAGGAGATCAAGAAGGCGTCGATCGACAATTTTTACGCCGCCTCGTTTTCCAGCAGGACGATCGTCTACAAGGGACTCATCACGCCCCTGACGCTCGACAAGTTCTACCCCGACCTTCAGTCCCCGGAGTATGAGACCGCCCTCGCGATTTTCCATCAGCGCTTCAGCACGAACACGTTTCCGCGCTGGGAGCTCGCGCACCCGTTCAGGATGCTCGGGCACAACGGCGAGATCAACACGATCCAGGGGAACCGGAACTGGACGAAGGCACGGGAAGCCGAGCTTGAATCGACATTCTGGCGCGACGACATCGACTACCTCAAACCGATCCTTTCGGCGAACGCCAGCGACTCCGCGAACGTCGACAACGCCCTCGAAGCTCTGACCCTCTCCGGGCGGAGTATCCTCCACGCGATGCTCATGCTCGTCCCGGAGGCATGGAACTCCTCGTACCGCGTCGATCCTGCGGTCCGCGCCTTTTTCGAATACCATGAATGTTTCAGCGAGCCATGGGACGGTCCGGCCGCGCTCATTTTCAGCGATGGCGTGACGGTGGCGGCATCGCTCGACCGGAACGGTCTCCGCCCATGTCGCTACAAGATCACCAGCGACGGGCTCATCGTCGTCGGTTCCGAGGTCGGCCCGGTCGACATGGACGACGCCACGGTGGTGAAGAAGGGGAGACTCGGCCCGGGACAGATGATCGCGGTCGATACGGAGCGGGGCGTACTCCTCAAGGACCTCGACATCAAGCGCGAGCTCGCGCTCCAGCGTCCCTATGCAAAGTGGGTGAGCGAGAACCTCCTCCGGCTCCACGATCACATGACGACCGAGCCGATGCCGAAGGGAGTGCTGTCGGCGGAGGAGACGCTTCGCCTCCAGTTGTGCTTCGGATACAGCTCCGAGGAGCTGAACCTGATTTTCCCGCCGATGATGGAGGAGGGAAAGGAACCGGTCGGATCGATGGGGGACGACGCCCCGCTGGCGGTCCTCTCGCGACAGCCGAAGCTCCTCTCGTCGTACTTCACGCAGCAATTCGCGCAGGTGACGAACCCGCCGATCGACCCGATCCGCGAGAAGCTTGTCATGTCGCTCACAGGAAAGCTCGGCGCACGGCGGAACTGGTTCGGCGAGACTCCCGAGCACGCCAAGCAGGTGCAGATCAACAGTCCGTTCCTCTTCGATAACGAGCTCGAAACACTCCGCACTCTCGAGGAGAGGGCATTTCAGGCGGTGACCCTCTCGACCCTCATTCCGCTCAGCGCGGGCGTTCAGGAGGCGGAGAAGAAACTTGAGGAACTTTGCGAGGAGGCCGAACGGGCCGCCGACGAAGGGAAGTACCTCGTCATCCTCAGCGATCGCGGCGTTGACGCGCAGAACGTGCCGCTTCCGATGTTGCTGGCCACAGGAGCGGTCCACAACCATCTGATCCGGAAGAACAAGAGGCTCCGCCTCAGCGTCGTGACTGAAACGGCAGAGCCGCGGGACATCCACCACTTCGCGACCCTCATCGGGTACGGCGTCAATGCCATCAACCCGTACCTCGCGCTTGAAACGATACGGCGGCTCGTGGAGATCCGGGGCGACGGCACGCTGAGCGTGGAGACGGCGTTCAAGAACTTCAAGCTTGCCGTGGAGAGCGGCATCCTCAAGATCATGTCGAAAATGGGGATCTCGCTTCTCGGGAGCTACCGGGGGGCTCAGATCTTCGAAGCGGTGGGAATCGGGAAGGATGTCATCGACGCCTACTTCACGAACACACCGTCGCGGATCGGCGGAGTCGGCCTCAAGGAGATCGTCGGGGAAGCTCTCGCCCGCCATGCGGCGGCATACGGGCAGAATGAGGTGAAGCTCAAGGACCAGGGGACCTTCCGTTTCAAGAAGAGCGGCGAAATCCACGCGTGGTCTCCCGAAGCGCTCCGCGCGATGCAGATGCTGCGGAAATCCGGGAGCAAGGAAGATTACGAACATCTCTCCCACGCGCTCAACGAGCACGACCCGGTGGCGTTGAAGGATCTTATGGCATTCAAGCCGGGACGGAAGCCGATCCCGCTCCGGGATGTCGAGCCCGCGGAAGATATTTTGAAACGCTTCACGACGGCGGCGATGTCTCTCGGTTCGCTCTCGCCGGAGGCGCACGAAACGATCGCCATCGCGATGAACCGGATCGGCGGAAAGAGCAATACCGGGGAAGGCGGGGAAGACCCGGCGAGGTTCCGCCCCCGGCCGAACGGCGACTCCGCGAACAGCGCGATCAAGCAGATCGCCTCGGCGCGGTTCGGCGTGACGGCCGAGTACCTCGGCAGCGCGAAAGAGATCGAGATCAAGATGGCGCAGGGATCGAAGCCGGGCGAAGGGGGACAGCTTCCGGGACACAAGGTCTCGGGACTCATCGCGAGGCTCCGGCGCGCGACGCCGGGAGTTCAGCTCATCTCGCCGCCGCCGCACCACGATATTTATAGTATAGAAGATCTCGCCCAGCTCATCTATGATTTGAAACAGGTGAACCCGCGCGCCAAAATATGCGTGAAGCTCGTTTCCGAGGCAGGCGTCGGCACCATTGCCGCGGGCGTCGCGAAGGCCCATGCCGACGTTATCCTCATCAGCGGGCACGAAGGAGGGACGGGAGCGTCGCCCCTCAGCTCGGTGAAGAACGCCGGGGGATGCTGGGAGCTTGGAGTCTCAGAAGCGCAGCAGGTCCTTACCCTCAACGGCCTGAGAGACCGGGTGACACTCCGGACCGACGGCGGGATGAAAACAGGACGGGACATCGTCATCGCCGCGATACTCGGCGCGGAAGAATACAATTTCGGAACGGCGACCCTTATCGCCATCGGCTGCCGGTATGTCCGTCAGTGCCATCTCAACACATGCCCCGTCGGCATCGCGACACAGGACGAGACGCTCCGTACCCGTTTCGACGGGAAGCCGGAGATGCTCATCAACTACTTCACATCGGTCGCGAACGAGGTGCGGGAAATCCTTGCCCAGCTCGGATACTCCTCGATGAGCGATATTATCGGCAGGACGGAACTCCTGACCCAGGCGACATTCGAGAACCATCCGAAGGCGAACCTTGTCGATCTTTCGTCGATTCTCGCGCCGAAGGATCTTAAGAGCTCGCGCCGCCAGAGGATGGAACAGCGGAAGGAGAAACCCGATTCACCGCTCGACGACACCATCCTCCTCGACGTGAAAGTTGCGATCAGGGAAAAGAGTCCGGTGGTGAAGAACTACAAGATCAACAACACGAACAGGTCGGTCGGCACGAAACTCGCGGGAGAGATCGCCTACCTTTACGGAGACGGCGGCTTTCCCGATGGGACAATCGAGCTCCGGTTCAACGGAAGCGCGGGACAAAGCTTCGGCGCCTTTCTTGTCAAGGGGATCAGGATGGTCCTCGTCGGCGAGGCGAACGATTATGTCGCCAAGGGGATGAGCGGCGGAGAGGTGGTCATCATGCCCCAGTTCGGCCGTGCCACGGCGGCGCAGGACGTTATCATCGGGAACACGGTTCTCTACGGCGCGACGGGGGGAGCCCTCTTTGCGAGCGGCAGGGCCGGCGAACGGTTCTGCGTCCGTAACAGCGGGGCCCTGGCGGTTGTCGAGGGGGTCGGCGATCACGGATGCGAGTACATGACGAACGGGACCGTTGTCGTCCTCGGCAGCACCGGGAAGAATTTCGGCGCGGGAATGACCGGCGGCATCGCCTACGTCTTCGACGCCGACGGGAACTTCAAGGAGCGGTATAACAAACAGCTCGTCGGACTCAGCAGGCTGGAGAAGACCGACGATGTGAAATTTCTCCAGTCGATCATCTACCGGCATCTCGAGCTCACCGACAGCCAGCGGGCCCGCGAGATTCTCAACGGATGGCAGGAATATTCGTACATGTTCTGGAAGGTGACTCCGTTCTCGAACCTCCAGAAGATCTCGGAAGTGAACAAAGCGCTCGATGTCTCAAAGGAACAGGAACCGGAAGAAACAGTCGATCAAAAACACTAAGCGAGAGGCATTTTCATCATGGCCACAATAGATTTCGGCGGAGTGAAGGAAGAGGTTGTCACGCGCGAGGAATTTCCGCTCTCAAAGGCAAAAGATGTTCTTAAGAATGAAGTCGTCGCAATTCTCGGCTACGGTCCGCAGGGGTACGGCCAATCGCTGAACATGCGGGATGCCGGGATCAACGTCATCGTCGGTCAGCGAAAAGGAGGGAAGGGATGGGATGACGCCGTGAAAGACGGCTGGGTGGAGGGAAAGAACCTCTTCCCGAAAATCGAAGAGGCGGTCGACAAGGCGACGATCATCCAGTTTCTCCTCTCCGACGCCGGGCAGAAGGAGCAATGGCCGCTCGTGAAAAAGCATATGAAAAAAGGGCAGGCGCTCTACTTCTCGCACGGGTTCTCGATTGTGTTCAAAGACCAGACGAACGTTGTTCCCCCGCAGGATGTCGACGTCGTCCTTGTCGCCCCGAAGGGATCGGGGAGAACGGTGCGGTCGAACTATCTTGCCGGGAGCGGCATCAACGCGAGCTTCGCAGTGTATCAAGACGCGACGGGGCGTGCGCGTGAGAGAGCTCTTGCGTGCGGAATAGCAATCGGCTCCGGGTATCTCTTTCCGACGACATTTGAACGAGAAGTCATCAGCGACCTCACCGGCGAGCGGGGCGTCCTCATGGGCGCGATCGCCGGCATCATGAAGGCGCAGTACGACGTCCTCAGGTCGAAGGGACATACGCCGAGCGAGGCTTTCAACGAAACGGTCGAGGAGGCAACGCAGAGCCTTTATCCGCTGGTCGGGGCAAACGGGATGGACTGGATGTTTGCCGCTTGCAGTACGACGGCGCAGCGTGGAGCGCTCGACTGGTCGAAGAAGTTCGAGGCGGCGACGAAACCCCTCTTCGAGCTTCTGTATCGGGATGTGGAAGAAGGAGTCGAAACGCGAAGGGTCCTTGAGACGTGCGGGGCTCCCGACTACCGCGAGAAGCTCACAGGGGAACTCAACGTCTGGAAGAACTCCGAGATGTGGCGGGCGGGAGCGGCGGTGAGAAGCCTGAGGCCCGAGAACTGGAAGAAACAATGACGGGGGCAGTGTATCAAGAGGAAAAATCGAAGAGCAAAGAGCAAAGAGCAAGAGTTCTTTCGCACGGCCCCTTTGATTTCTGATCTCATTTTTCCTTTTTAAGTTTTGATCTTTCATCTTACTTCGCTGGAATCATGAAAGAAAAAGTCTCTACATACGACACCACCCTCCGCGATGGGACACAGGGCGAAGAGGTTGCCTTTTCCGCGGACGACAAGGTGAAGATCGCGAAGCGGCTCGACGCGTTCGGGATTGACTATGTCGAAGGGGGCTGGCCCGGCTCGAACCCGAAAGACATGGAGTTCTTCGAGCGCGCCCGGGGCATCCGCTTCTCCCATGCGAAACTCGCCGCCTTCGGCAGCACCCGGAGGGCAAAGAATCCAGTCGGCGAAGACGCGAACATCAAGGCGCTTCTCGACGCCCAGACACCCGTTGTCACGATCTTCGGGAAGACATGGCTCCTTCACGTGAAGGAGGCTCTCCACATCTCCCTCGAAGAGAACCTCGACATCATCGCCGACTCGGTGAAATATCTCAAAGACCACGGGAAGGAAGTCGTCTACGACGCCGAGCATTTCTTCGACGGCTACAAATCGGACAAAGAGTACGCGATCAAAACGCTGGAGGCGGCGCAGAGGGCAGGAGCGGACGTCATCGTTCTCTGTGACACAAACGGCGGAACCCTCACGGACGAGCTGGGGGAAATCGTGCGGGAGGTGAAGCGGCGGATGAAAGCCCCTCTCGGGATCCACACCCATAACGATTCCGAGGTTGCTGTCGCCAACGCGATCGCGGCGATCCAGAACGGCTGCGTCCACGTCCAGGGAACGATGAACGGCTACGGAGAGCGCTGCGGAAATGCGAACCTCTGCTCCATCATCCCGAACCTCCAGATGAAACTCGGCTACCGGTGCGTCGACGGGGACGGATTGAAATCCCTCACCCAGCTCTCGCACTACGTCAGTGAGCTCGCAAACCTCACGCATCGCAAGAGCCTCGCCTACGTCGGAGAGAGCGCGTTTGCCCACAAAGGGGGCGTCCACGTCAGCGCCGTCATGAAGGCTCCCGCCACCTACGAACACATCTGCCCCGAAGAAGTCGGGAACGTGAGAAGAGTTCTCATCTCCGACCTTTCCGGCAGGAGCAACGTCCTCTACAAGGCGAAGGAGCTTGGCATCAACATCGACGACAAGTCGCCGGAGGTGCAGAACATTGTCGAAGAGCTGAAAGACCTCGAGCATTACGGCTACCAGTACGAAGATGCGGAAGGATCGTTCGAGCTCCTCGTGAAAAAGAAGACGAAGCAGTTCAAGGAGTTTTTCGAGCTGGAAGGGTTCAAGGTCATCATCCATAAAGAGTCGTACGAGGCGCAGCCTCATTCTGAGGCGATCATCAAAGTACGCGTAGGAAACCAGAGCGAGCTCGCCGCCGCGGAAGGAGCGGGCCCCGTCAACGCCCTCGACCGCGCACTCCGCAAAGCCCTCGAACGATTTTATCCCCAGCTCTCCCAGATCAAACTCACGGACTACAAGGTCCGCGTCCTCGACAGCCAGAATGCCACGGAGGCGAAGGTGCGGGTCCTTATCGAGACGCAGAACGGCAGCGATTCGTGGAATACCGTCGGCGTTTCGCCGGACGTCATCGAAGCGAGCTGGAAGGCGCTCGTCGACAGTCTCAGCTACCATCTGCTGAAAGGAGGACAGAAGTGATCGTCTCCGTTTCAGTGACCATGCCCCTCACCGCAGAAGAGATGAGGTCCCGCGTATGATCATCGTCATGAAGCCCGGCGCCACGAAGGCGCAGTTCAACCACGTTATAGAGAAGGTGAAGGAATACGGGTTCCAGGCGCACCCGATCGTTGGGACCGAACGGACCGTCATCGGATGCATCGGCGACGAGCGGGGGAAGAGCCAGCTCCAGGCTCTCGAAGTCGCCGCCGGCGTCGAAAGCGTCATGCCAATCCTCAAACCCTTCAAGCTCGCAAGCAAGGAGATGAAGAAGGAGAGGTCGGTCGTCAAGGTCGGGAAGCATTCAGTAGGCGGATCGCAGTTCGTCGTCATGGCCGGACCCTGCTCGGTGGAAACGCGCGAGCAGATCCTCAGAAGCGCCGAGATTGTCAAGGCGGCCGGAGCCCAGATTCTCCGGGGCGGAGCCTTCAAACCGAGAACTTCGCCGTACAGTTTTCAGGGACTCGAAGAGGAAGGGCTGAAGCTCCTTGCCGAGGCGCGGGAGAAAAGCGGCCTCCCGTTCGTCACGGAGGTGATCACGCCGACGGACGTTCCCCTCGTCGCGACGTACGCCGACATGCTGCAGATCGGCGCGCGGAACATGCAGAACTACGCGCTCCTGAAGGAGGTCGGGCGAGTGAAGAAGCCGGTCCTGTTGAAGCGGGGGATGTCGAGCACGATGAAGGAACTTCTCATGTCGGCTGAATACATCATGTCCCAGGGGAACTACGACGTCGTGCTGTGTGAACGGGGCATCCGGACGTTCGAGGATTATACCCGCAACACGTGCGACCTCTCGGCGGTCCCGGCGCTGAAGGAGATGAGTCACCTGCCGGTGATCGTCGACCCGAGCCACGGGACCGGTGTGCGGAGCCTCATTCCGCCGATCTCGAAGGCAGCGGTTGCCGTGGGGGCCGACGGGCTCATCATCGAGGTTCACCCGAATCCGGAAGCGGCGTACTCGGACGGGGCTCAATCGCTGATGCCGAAACAATTTGAAAAGTTGATGGAGGATGTGCGGAAGTACCTCCCGTTGGAGGATCGCCATTTGTAGCACACGAACCGGATCTCCTGCGCCAACCCGCGCCGGCGACCGCTTCATTCACATCGATTGCAGATTACAGAACACGAGGCACGTATGAGCCAGAAAATATTCGTCTTTGACACCACCCTCCGCGACGGTGAACAATCGCCGGGGTGCAGCATGAACTTCGAAGAAAAAATCAGAATGGCCCGCCAGCTGGAGCGGCTCCAGGTGGACGTCATCGAGGCCGGCTTCCCGATCGCATCGGACGGCGACTTCGAGTCGGTGAGGGAGATCGCGAAGCAGGTGAAGGGCTGCTCGGTTGCGGCGCTCAGCAGGGCGACCATTGCGGACATCGATCGAGCATGGGAGGCCCTCAAGCCCGCCTCCAAACCCCGCATCCACACCTTCATCGCAACCTCGGACATCCATCTCAAATACAAGCTCCGGAAGACGCGGGAACAGGTTCTCGACGACGCCGTGAAGGCCGTGCGGCGCGCCAAGTCGTACTGCGAGGAGGTCGAGTTCTCGTGCGAGGACGGATCGCGGAGCGACATCGGATACCTCTGCCAGATTCTCGAAGCGGTCATCGCCGAGGGAGCGACGGTTGTCAACATCCCCGATACCGTGGGGTATTCCATCCCCGACGAGTACGGAAAGATCATCCGCACCCTCATCGAGAGAGTGCCGAATATTTCGAAGGCCACGGTGAGCGTCCACTGTCATGACGACCTCGGTCTCGCGGTGGCGAACTCCCTCGCGGGGATCGCGAACGGCGCGCGGCAGGTGGAATGCACGATCAACGGGATCGGCGAACGGGCGGGGAACGCCTCGCTCGAGGAGATTGCGATGGCGATCAAGACCCGGCACGAGAAGCTCGGGTTCGAGACGAACGTCAACCCCGAGGAGATCTACAAGACGAGCCGTCTTCTCACGACACTCACCGGGATGCACGTCCAGAGGAACAAGGCGGTCGTCGGGGAGAACGCCTTCGCCCATGAGGCGGGAATTCATCAGGACGGCGTCCTGAAAAACCCGCTCACGTACGAGATCATGACACCGCAGTCGATCGGCATCAAGCACAGCACCCTCGTTCTCGGGAAGCATTCGGGGCGGCACGCACTGAAACAGCGCTACAGCGAGCTTGGCTACGAGCTGTCGACGGAAGAGCTCGATGCCGCCTACAAACTCTTCACGAAGATCGCCGATGAGAAGAAAGAGGTTTTCGACGACGACCTTATCGCCATTCTCGAGGACGAAGTCTCTTCGATGAGTTCGCTCTATACTCTTGAGAACCTTCAGGTGACGAGCGGTCTCAATGTCGTTCCGACCGCCATGGTCGGTCTGAAGCGCAACGATGAAATACTGCAGGATTCCGCCACCGGGGACGGCCCGGTCGACGCGGCGTACCGGGCGATCGAACGGATCACCGGGATCAGCGGACAGCTCCTTGACTACTCGATCAAATCGGTTTCGTGGGGACACGACGCGATCGGCGAGGTCTTCGTGAAGATCGCCATCGACGGCTACGTCTTCAACGGGCGCTCCGCGAGCACCGACGTCATCACCGGGAGCGTGAAGGCGTACCTCAACGCGATCAATCATGCTTCGACCGCACGCTTCAGGCGCCAGCAGAACGCCGAGGCGAAAGCGGAGTCAGCGGCAGTGTAGGGCACAACGAATCGAACAGGAACCATATTCACCCTCACCATCAAAGAAAGGAGAGGAACAGCACGATCGGGAATTGACGGCCGTCAGCCTGAGGCTCCATCACCGGCGTGAATTGTTCACATCACCGCCATGGGAATGACCATCACGGAAAAAATTCTTGCACGGCGTTCGGGGAAGAGAGAAGCGAAGCCCGGGGAGAACGTCTGGGTGGATGTCGACATCCTCATGACCCACGACGTCTGCGGGCCGGGGACGTTTGGGATTTTCAAGAAGGAATTCGGCTCCGGGGCAAAAGTATGGAACAGAGAGAAGGTCGTTGTCATCCCGGACCACTATATCTTCACCGCCGATACCCATGCCCGCCGGAACGTGGACATCCTCCGCGATTTCGTCAAGGAACAGAACCTTCCGCATTTCTTCGACGTCCATACTCCCCGCTATAAAGGGGTCTGCCATATCGCCCTTCCCGAGGAAGGCTTCACACGCCCCGGCGAAGTGCTTTTCGGAACCGATTCCCACACCTGCACGGCCGGAGCGTTCGGCGAGTTTGCGACCGGCATCGGCAACACCGATGCGGCGTTCATCCTCGGGACCGGCAAGCTGTGGGTGAAAGTCCCGGAGACCATGCGGTTCATCTTTGAAGGAGAGCTGCCGCCGTATCTCATGGCGAAGGATCTCATTCTCGCGGTCATCGGGAAGATCGGGGTGGATGGTGCGACGTACCGTACGATGGAGTTTGCCGGCGACACGATCGACCGGATGGACATGGAAGGCCGGATGACCCTCTGCAACATGGTGATCGAGGCGGGGGGGAAGAACGGGATCTGCGCCCCCGACAAAACGACGACCGACTTCGTGCGCGCGAGAACGAAGGCATCGTTTGAGACGTTCCAGAACGACAAGGATGCGAAGTTCCACAGCGAACACCGGTTCAAGGTCTCCGAGATCGAGCCCCTCGTGGCAAAACCGCATTCACCCGACAACAAGGCAAGGGTGAGCGAAGTGGCGGGGACGAAGCTTGACCGGGCGTACATCGGATCGTGCACCGGCGGAAAGATCTCCGATTTCGTCGCCGCCGCGGAGACGATGTACGGCGAGAGGGTGAAAATCGACACCTTCGTCGTTCCCGCGACCACCGAGGTGGCGAAGCAGATGAAGGAGCGGAAGGTGAAGGACAAGACCGTGTGGCAGATTCTCGAAGAGGCCGGTTGCAGGATCGGAGACGCGTCCTGTGCGGCATGCCTCGGCGGTCCCTCGGACACCTTCGGCCGCCTCAACGGCGTTGAAGTGTGCATCTCTTCGACGAACAGAAACTTTCCCGGACGAATGGGGTCGAAGAAATCGCAGGTCTATCTTGCGTCACCGTATACGGTGGCCGCGTCTGCCCTGACGGGCGTGATCACCCATCCGAAGAAGTTTTTTGCGAACTGACGATGCGTGGAGGCGTTGTGGTGTAGGCGGGACAACATGAGAGAGGTCACCAACACACTCAGGTTGAGTTCCGCCTGAGTTTTCTTTTTGTCATTCCATGGCCCGTGAGAAAAGTTCGGAGCGCGACAAGCCGCTCCGGACCAACATACGAATGCTCGGCGACCTGCTCGGCGAAGTGATCGAAGAGCAGGAAGGGAGCGCCATCTACGAGCTCGAGGAGAAGATCCGCTTCATGGCGAAGGATCTCCGCAAGAAGCGCGACTCCGCCTCACTCCGCGCTCTTAAAAAGGTCATCAAGGGACTCGACACGGTCCAGATGTCGAAAGTATTGAGGGCCTTCGCCGCCTACTTTCAGCTCGTGAACACCGCGGAGCAGCACTACCGCATCCAGCGCCACCGCAACCACCTCCTCGCCCACGCCGAAAGCGGCTATCCCGGATCGCTCCGTCAGACGCTCCAGCGGCTCAGGGAGCTGGACATTCCCGAAGAAGAAGTTGCGGCCCTCTTCGGCCGCCTGTCGATCACTCCGGTCTTTACCGCACATCCGACAGAGGCGACGCGGAGAACGGTCCTCGAGAAACATTCCCGGATCTGGAAACTGCTCGAGGAGTTCGACCGCGGGAACATCACCGGGATGGAACGCTCGCTGCTCGAGGAGGAGATCAAGCGTCATATCACGAGCCTCTGGCAGACCGAAGAGACGCGCACCTATAATATCTCCGTCCTCGACGAAGTCTACAACGGAGTCTATTATTTCCGCAACATCCTCTACAAAACCATCCCGCACTTTTACCGCGACCTCGAGCATACGGCAAGGGAGATCTATCCGGGATGGAAGTCGTCGATCCCTTCTTTCGTCCGCTTCGGCTCGTGGATCGGCGGAGACCGCGACGGAAACCCGTTCGTCACCGCCGACGAGACCTGGAAGACGCTTCAACGGATGTCGAGGACGATCCTTGAGCTTCATCTTCAGGCCGTCGACGAGCTTTTTGTCGAGTACAGCGAGTCGGTGAAGGTTGTCGGAGGAAGCGACGAGCTGATCCGCTCGATCCAGCGGGACCGGGAATTCCTCGAGCGCCCGGCTCAGGTTCGGAACGACGACGAGATTTACAGAGTAAAGCTGGCGTATATCTACCGGAGGCTGCAGTACAGGCTCGATTACGCCAACGACGATGCCTCTCATGCCGAGTTGATGTATCACTCTTCCTCGGAGATGGTCGAAGACCTTTCCATCATCGACCGGAGCCTGCGCTCGCACAAAGGAGCGCTTCAGGCGAACGGCCTCCTCAAGGACCTTCTCCGGAACGTGGAGACGTTCGGGTTCCATCTTGCAGCGCTCGACATCCGGCAGCACCGGGACGTTCACACGGCGGCGATCGCGGAGATCCTGAGCCAGCGAGACATTTCGTACACGGCGCTCGGCCCCGATGAGAGGGAAGAAACGCTCACGCGGGAGATCATGAAGGCGGGAGTCCCGACATTCGAGGAATCGAAACTCTCGCAGCAAAGCGCCGAGGTCCTCGCGACGTTGCGGAAGATGAAGAGGGCTCAGACCGAGATCGACGACCATGCGATCGGATCGTACATCATCAGCATGACCGAATCGGCGGCGGATATTCTCGAAGTTCTTTATCTCATGAAGTCGACCGGGCTCTTCGCCGCCGGATTCGGAGAGATGCGGAGTGCGGTCGATATCGTCCCGTTGTTCGAAACGACGACCGACCTCACCGCGGCCCCCGGCATCATGGAGCGGCTCTATCGGAACGAAGCGTACCGCGCTCACCTCGACGCACGCCAACGGCGGCAGGAAATCATGATCGGGTACTCCGACAGCACGAAAGAGGGAGGCATTGTTGGCTCGCATTGGGCCCTCTACAAGGCACAGCGCCTTCTCACAAAAACGTCGCAGTTGGCGGGGGTCGACTGGTTGTTTTTTCACGGAAGAGGAGGGACGGTCGGACGGGGTGGCGGGCCGGAGTACGAGGCAATTCTCTCCCAACCGGCCCACTCGCTCAACGGGAAAATAAAGATCACGGAGCAGGGGGAGGTGATCTCGCTGAAGTACGCGCACCCGGCGATCGCACAGCGTTCGCTGGAGCTCACGACATCGGCGATGATCATGGGGAATACACCGAAGGCTCGTCGGAATCCGACGCTCGACAAGAACCGCACCCGATGGTTCGCGGCGATGGATGAGATTGCCCACCACAGCTACGAGGCGTACCGCGAGGTGGTCTACGGCCGGCCCGACTTCATCCGATACTTTGCCCAGGCAACGCCGATCGAAGAGATCATGAAAATGCAGATCGGATCCCGGCCGTCCAAGCGGGTCGATTCGGAACGCATTGAAGACCTCCGAGCCATACCGTGGACCTTTGGCTGGATGCAAAGCCGCCACGTTTTGCCGGGATGGCTCGGAGCCGGCGAGGGGTTGCGGGCATATCTCTTCCTGAAGCCCTCGAAGCCCGATCCGAAGCGGCTGAAGCTCCTGAGGCAGATGTACAGGCGCTGGCAGACGTTCCGCTCGCTCATCGATAACATGCAGATGATTCTCGCGAAGGCAGACTTCGACATCTCGAAGGAGTACGCCGCCCTTGTCGAGCCGGTGATCCTGGGGAAGTCAACCTACCGGGAGTTGAAATCCCGGTATGACCTGACCCGCGCGATGATCCTCCTCATCACCGATCAGGAAGAGATCCTTGAGGAAAACGGGATGCTTCAGCGTTCGATCCAGCTCCGGAATCCTTATGTCGATCCGCTGAGCTACATCCAGGTCGAGCTGCTCCGTCGGCTCCAGAAAAACGAACCCGGTGAAGCGGAGCGGGGTGAGCTCGAGCAGAACATTTTCCTGAGCATTAATGGTGTGGCCGCCGGTTTGCGCAACACTGGGTAGGACAAGAGCCGGGGCGGGGTAGCGTTACAATTTGGATTGCTCGCGATCCCCACAGATGGATTCCCGATAAAAACGTTCGGGAATGACGATACTCCAGCACTCGTCATGCCCGCGGATTTTGCCGAATGTATCACTTTGTGATTAGCGGGTCGAAGACTCGACTCGTTGAGCATCCAGACTGTAACACTTCTCGTGACGGCAGTCCGTTGCTTTTGTCCGCGAACACGGTGATATTTGTGCCGTCGGCGGCAGGTTGCCCGGCACCGCTGTCGCAGGTCGTTTGAAGGATTCCTCACCGGTTTCCTGATATTCCGGGATATCACTGAATCTTCAAATGAACAGACGGGACACCATTGTCATGAAGAGATTCGTCTCGGCACTGAGCTTTGCGATTTTCGCCGCCGGAGTCGTTTATTCCGCTCCGGGGGCGGCTGTGAAAGGAGACACAATTATGGAAATCAAAGTAACGAGCCCGGCATTCAAGGAGGGAGAGTTCATCCCCAAGAAATTTACCTGCGACGGGGAAAACGTGTCGCCCGCCGTTGAATGGAGCGGCGTTCCAGCCACGGCCAAAGTCATCGTCCTGATTTGCGATGATCCGGATGCTCCCCGTGGAACCTGGGTCCATTGGGTACTCTTCAACGTTCCCGCCTCGACAAAGGGACTCGCGGAGAATTTCTCCCACAAATCAAACCTCCCCGACGGCTCCCGGCAGGGGATCAACGATTCCCACGAGATCGGATACGACGGACCCTGTCCTCCCGGAGGAGTACACCGCTACTACTTTAAGGTCTATGCTCTTGACAAGGCGGTGAACCTTGAAAGCGGTGCGACGAAGGCACAGCTCCTTCGGGCGATGGAGGGGCATGTGGTGGCGGAAGGGGTGTTGATGGGAAGATACAAAAGATAAGAAACAAGAGAGAAGTGAGAAGAGAGAAGAGACGGCGGGGAGCGTTCGGTCTGGGTGCCCACCAAGAATGCGCCAGGGTGATAAGCAATCGAGCATCGTCATTCTCGAGAGCTTCTATTTAGATATAAGATTTAAGCGAGAAGAGAAAAGATGGTGTGACGAGGAGTTGATTGTGCGCCGGGTTGGGCAAGTGATGCGGGAGGGACGTGATATCTATCGAATGACGGATGGAAAGCCATCGAATGAAGAAAAATAGGATCTTTGTGATGCTAGCGGCGGGAGTAGGATGCTTTCTGCTTGGCGCGGTTGTCGGAGAACAGGCGCTTTCGCCGGTGACTCGGGAGGCGGTCTCAGGGGCCGAAAAGCTCATCGGTCTCACCTTCACGGACGCCAAACGGGATTCGATGCTCGACGCCCTGAAGGACCAACTGTCAAGCTATGAGCACCTCCGTAAGGTGAACCTTGCGAATAATGTTCCGCCCGCGTTGATCTTCAACCCGATCCCCGCCGGGATGAAGTTCAGCACGGTCCGGAAAAAGTTTGTCGCAACTCCTCCGCGAAAAGTTGTCGTCCCGGCAAACCTGGAGGACCTTGCATTCTGGTCGGTGGGTGATCTCGCCGAACTTCTGCGGACGAGAAAGGTGACCTCCGAAGAGCTCACGAGGATGTACCTCGGACGGCTGAAACGGTACGGGCCGAAGCTCGAATGCGTCGTCACGCTCACCGAAAGTCTGGCAGTCCGGCAAGCGCGGCGCGCGGATGCCGAGATCGCGGCCGGCAAATACCGCGGACCGCTCCACGGGATCCCGTACGGCGTGAAGGATCTCCTTTCGACAAAGGGATACAGGACAACATGGGGGGCCGCCCCTTACAAGGATCAGTTTATCGATGAAGATGCCTCGGTGGTGAAGCGGCTCGAAGAAGCGGGGGCCGTCCTTGTCGCGAAGCTGTCAATGGGCGAACTGGCGATGGATGAATATTGGTTCGGAGGGATGACCCGGAACCCGTGGAACTACAACGAAGGTTCGAGCGGTTCTTCGGCCGGCTCTGCGGCGGCGACGTCGGCGGGGCTCGTGGCATTCGCCATCGGCACCGAGACCTGGGGCTCCATCGTTTCCCCCTCCTCCGTCTGCGGCACAACAGGTCTGCGGCCGACGTACGGGCGGGTGAGCCGCACCGGCGCCATGGCGCTCGCCTGGTCGATGGACAAGATCGGACCGATCTGCAGGACGGTCGAAGATTGTGCGCTCGTGTTCAACGCCATCGAGGGCCCGGACGGGAAGGACCAGATGCTCTACGATCTTCCGTTCAACTATAACCCGAAGGTCGACCTCCGCTCGCTCCGGATCGGTTACCTGAAGAACGATTTCGACAGCGTGAAGACGAACAGGGAAAACAATGATTCGGCATTTGCCGTTCTCCGGCGCCTTGGCGCGACGCTCATCCCGGTGACACTCCCGGACCTTCCGATCGGGGATCTCTCGATCATCGTGAATGCCGAGGCAGGGGCGCAATTCGATGAGTTGACGAGGAGCGGGAAGGACGACCTCCTCGTCCGGCAGATCAAGGATGCCTGGCCCAACGTTTTCCGCTCTTCGCGATTCATCCCCGCCGTGGAGTACATCCAGGCGAACAGGATCAGATATCTCGCGATCCAGCGGATGGCCGAGCTGATGTCGCGGATCGATGTCATCGTCGCACCTCCGTTTGAAGGAGACAACTCGCTCCTCACGAACCTGACGGGGCATCCGTGCGTTGTCGTGCCGAGCGGCTTCTCCAAGGACGGGACACCGACAAGCATCACCTTTCTTGGAAAATTGTTCGATGAAGCGACAATCCTCGCCGTCGCAAAGCGATACCAGGATGCAACCGGTTACCACCTGAAACATCCGAAATTAATGGAGTGACCGATGAAACGAACGCTCATTACCTCCGGAACTCCCTGGGAACCCGTTGTCGGCTACTCGCGGGCCGTCCGGGTCGGTGACATGATCTTTGTCTCAGGGACAACGGCGACCGACGAGAACGGAAAAATCGTCGGTGTCGGCGACGCGTACGCGCAGTCTGTGCAGGCGATCAGAAACATCGCCACGGCATTGAAGAAAGCCGGTGCTCGCCTCGAGGATGTCGTCCGAACGCGGACCTTCGTCGTCAACATGGACGACTGGGAGAAGGTGGGAAAGGCTCACGGGGAGTTCTTCAAGGAGATCCGCCCCGCGGCGACGATGGTCGAAGTAAATAAACTGGTTTCTCCGGAGATGTTGGTGGAAATCGAGGCCGACGCCGTAGTGCCAACGACAGGATCGTAATGCCAGAACGATGCGGCTGGAGCGGAACGGATCCGCTCTACATCAAGTATCACGACGAGGAATGGGGCGTCCCGGTCCATGACGACCGGAAGCTTTTCGAGATGCTCATCCTCGAAGGGGCTCAGGCGGGCCTCAGCTGGATTACGATCCTCCGGAAAAGAGAGAACTACAGAAAAGCGTTCGACAACTTCGACGCGAAGAAGATCGCGCGCTACGACGGAAGAAAGGTCAGATCGCTCCTCGCGAACGAAGGGATCGTCCGCAATCGTCTGAAGGTCGAGGGGACGGTCAAGAATGCGAGGGCATTTCTCGCGGTAAAAAAGGAGTTCGGCAGTTTCGACGCCTATCTCTGGCAGTTTGTTGGAGGCAGGCCGCGGCGCAATGAGCGCAAGAGTCTCAAAGAGATACCGGCCAGAACTCCGGAGTCGGATGCCATGAGCAAAGAACTCAAGAAAAGAGGCTTCACCTTCGTCGGATCGACGATCTGTTACGCGCTCATGCAGGCGGTCGGCATGGTGGACGACCATATCTCAGACTGTTTTCGTAAACATCAACATTCATAACAATCTCTCAGTCGTCATGAAAAATCTCATCAGTGGAAAAGCCTTTGTGCTGGGGAACGATATTGACACGGACCAGATCATCCCGGCGGTCCACCTCGTTTACAAACTCGACGATCCGGAGGAGAAGAAGAACTTTGGCCGGTATGCGCTCTCCGGAGTTCCCGCCGAAGCGTCGGGTCTCCCGGACGGCAACATCCCCTTCGTGAAAGAGGGGAAATGGCAATCCGACTACACGATTATCGTAGCAGGAAAGAACTTTGGCTGCGGCTCTTCGCGCGAGCACGCCCCGGTGGCGCTGAACATCGCCGGGATTGAAGCCGTGGTGGCCGAATCGTACGCCCGGATCTTCTACCGGAATTCGATCGACGGAGGCTTCGTCGCTCCCTTCGAGGTTGGAAAACATATCTATAAAGAAGTGAAGACAGGCGACGTGCTGACGCTCGACACCTCGAAAGGGATCCTGACGAACGCGACCCGGCAGGTTGTCTATCAACTGAACCCGCTCGGCGATGTGGAGGGAATCCTCCGCGCCGGCGGCATCTTCGCCTACGCCCGCCAGTCGGGCATGCTCAAGGAGCACTAACGTGGAAGAGAAAAAGGACCGCACCTTCGTTACGAACGAGGAAGCATCGACCCGCGGAGAGAAGGTAAGCCTCAACCGGGCCATCGCGATCATCGGAGCGGGGAACATGGGGACGTCGCTTCTCCGGGGAATCCTCAACGCGAAGCTTGCTCCTCACGACAAGATCATCGCGAGCGGAACCCACTCGGCCAAGCTCGAAAAGCTCGGGACGAAGTGGAAGATCAACCAGACGCTCGACAACGTCCAGGCCGCCCGCTTCGCCGACATCATCATGCTCTGCGTGAAGCCGTACACGCTCGGCCACGTGCTCGACGAGATCAAGGGGATCATCCGCGAGGAGCAGCTCCTCATCTCGATCGCCGCGGGAGTGACGATCGATTCGATTTCACAGCGGGTCGGCAAGAACAACCCGATCGTCAGGGCGATGCCGAATATCGCCTCGACGGTCGACGAGGGGGCGACGGCGGTCTCCTTCGGCCGGTTCGTCACCGAAGAGCATCAGCGGATTTCGATCTCGATCTTCGAGGCAGTGGGGGAAGTCGTCGTCGTGGAAGAATCCCAGCTCGACGCGGTGACCGGTCTCAGCGGCAGCGGACCGGCGTACATCTACATGGTTATCGAGGCGCTCATCGACGGCGGGGTGAAGATGGGTCTTCCGCGGGACGTCGCGACGAAGCTCGCGATCCAGACCGTCCTCGGCTCGGCGAAGCTTGTTAAGGAATCGAACCTCCATCCTGCAATCCTGCGGGATCAGGTGACGACGCCGGGGGGAACGGCGATCAACGCCGTCTCCGAGCTCGAATCGCACGGGCTTCGCTCGATGCTCATCAACGCCGTTGCCACGGCGGCAAGGCGCTCGAAGGAGCTGAGCGAGATGATCAACAAGTAGCAATCTCCCGGGCGGAGAAAAGGCGGCGAAGGATCCGGGGCACCATTCCATCAGACAAGGAAACCGAAGTGTACAAGATCACAGTCATCCCCGGAGACGGGATAGGAAAGGAAGTCATCGCGGGGGCCGTTCGCGTTCTCGACACGGTGGCCCGGAAATACGGACATGAATTCTCACGCAAGGAAGTCCTCGCGGGAGGGGCGGCGCTCGACGCCGTCGGGGTTCCCCTGCCGGACGAGACCCTCGCGGCGTGCCGGGCGAGCGACGCCGTTCTTCTCGGAGCGGTCGGCGGACCGAAATGGGACAACAACCCTCCGCATCTCAAGCCCGAACAGGCCCTTCTGGGACTGAGAAAGAACCTCGGCCTTTATGCGAACATTCGTCCCGCGAAGATCTATTCCGCCCTTATCGGTGCGTCGGCACTCCGTAAAGATGTCGTGGACGGGGTCGACATCGTCGTCGTCCGGGAACTGACCGGAGGGATTTATTTCGGGACTCCCCGAGGGATCGAGACGAAGAACGGCGAGGCGGTCGCGACGAACACGCTCGTCTACTCCGAATCCGAGGTGAAGCGGATCGCGACAACGGCGTTCGACATCGCGCGAAAGAGGAGGAAGAAGGTCTGCTCGGTCGATAAAGCGAACATCCTCGAGACGTCCCAGCTCTGGAGGAAGACGGTCACCGCAGTGGCCCGGGACTATCCGGACATCGAGCTCTCCCACATGTATGTCGACAACTGCGCGATGCAGCTCGTCCGCAATCCGCGGCAGTTCGACGTTATCGTCACGGAGAACATGTTCGGCGACATTCTCAGCGACGAGGCGGCGATGCTCACCGGCTCGATCGGCATGCTGGCATCGGCGAGCCTCGGCGGGAAAGTGGCCCTCTACGAGCCGGTCCATGGGAGCGCTCCCGACATCGCCGGGCAGGACAAGGCGAACCCGATCGCAACGGTCGCCTCGGTGGCGATGATGCTCCGTTTCTCGTTCGACCTCCAGCGCGAGGCCGACGATGTCGAGCATGCCATCCAGAAAGTTCTTGATAATGGGTACCGAACTCCCGATATTGTCACGGAACAATCACGAAGAATCGGGACAAAAGAAATGGCGGAGCACCTCAGTGCCGCCATACTCCAGACATGACCACGACGACGACGATAACGACGACCACGCAGACGACGCCATGCGTCCGAGCGCTTCCAGGGGTCTGATCGTCCCGGCAACCCTCACGAAGCCTCGAAGAATACTCGAGGCTTTTTTGTTTTAGGACACCCGACCATGTTGACAATGAAATTCGGCGGAACTTCCGTCGGCGATATCCAGCGACTCCAGGACGTTGCTTCGATCGTTCGCTCGTTCCTTCCCCGGCACCCGCTCGTCGTGGCGTCGGCGATGGCGGGGGTGACCAACACCCTCCTCGAATCGGCCGAGCTTGCGCTCCGCCGCGATACGGAGCGCGTGAAGAAAAATGTCGAGGCGTTGAAGGAAAAGCACCTCAACATCGCCAACACTCTCCTGAAGCATGCGGGACGGCACAAGGATCTCATCCATCGGCATGCGCAGTTGATCGATGAGCTCTCGAACCTTTACCGGGGGGTCGGACTCCTGAGGGAGCTGAGCGTCCGGTCGCTCGACGCGATCGCCTCGTACGGCGAGATCATGTCATGCCTTCAGCTCGCGGCGGTCTTCAACGATCACGGCATCACGGCGGAATTCGTCGACGCGCGCACATTGATCAGGACCGACGCCCGGTTCGGCGAGGCCGTGGTCGATTTCGGGGTGACGAACGAGGCGGTACGGAAAGCTCTCCTTCCGATGGTGGAGAAAGGGATCGTTCCCGTCGTGACCGGATTCATCGGCAGCACGGAGGACGGCCTTACGACGACGCTCGGCCGGAGCGGGTCCGATTTCACCGGGTCGATCATCGGGGCGGCGGTCGACAGCGAGGAGATCTGGATCTGGACCGACGTCGACGGCGTGATGACCGCCGACCCCCGGTACGTCAAAGGGGCGTCGGTGCTTTCGCAGATCTCGTACCGCGAAGCGGCGGAGATGTCGTACTTCGGCGCCAAAGTCATCCACCCGAAAACAATGATGCCGGCGATCGAGAAGAAGATCCCGATCCGCATCAAGAACACCTTCAATCCCTCACATCCGGGAACGCTCATCTCCCAGGCGACCGACTCGTCCGACGGGGTGGTGAAGAACGTGACGTCGATCGACAACCTCAGCCTCGTCTCGATCGAAGGGAATGGCATGGTGGGAGTCCCCGGCGTCTCGGCGAGGATTTTCTCAGCGCTTGCACGGGTAAAGGTCAACGTCATGATGATCTCGCAGGCTTCGTCGGAACACAACGTCTGTTTCGTCGTCCCGCAAAAGGATTGCGGCCGCGCGGTGAAGGAGCTTCAGAGCGAATTCGAAATCGACATGGCGAAGAAAATCATCGACGAGATCAACGTGAAGGAGCAGGTTTCGATCGTTGCGGTGGTCGGGGAAGGGATGAGAGGGATGCGCGGGGTCGCCGGCAAGACCTTCTCCGCCGTCGCAAACGCGGACGTCAACATCGTCGCGATCGCACAAGGGTCGTCGGAGCTCAATATCTCGCTTGTCGTGGAGCAGGAGGAGGTGCGGAAGGCGGTGCAGGCAATTCACGATGCGTTTCGGGTACGGCAGCAGGCGGGGTGATAGGGTAAGATCAAAGATCAAAATGGAAAAAGCAAAAATACAGATGAAAGAGAAAAGATGAAGGGAGCTCGGGAGTGGTTGGGTTTGTGTCATTCATTCTCACAAGGGATTGCTTCCTCGCCTGCCGTACGGCAGACTGCTCGAAACGACAATTCCATTCAACTTGCCACCGTAAGCGGACGGTCTTTGATTTTTCCTCTGTATTTTTGCTCTTTGCTCTTTAATATTTGATATCACCCAAATGGCTACTTCGATCCTCCAGTGCATCTCCTGTGGCAAGTCCTATCCGCTCGAGGAGGTTCGCTTCTCCTGCTCTTGCGGGAACCTCCTCGACGTTTCGCACGACCTTGCCGCGCTGAAGAAAAGATACAAGCTTTCCCGCCGGTACTTCGACACGAAGCGCCGCGAGGTGGGGGCACGGCCTTTCAGCGGCGTGTGGCTCTTCAAGGAAATCGTCCTCCCCGCGGCTCCGGAGAATAGTCTCGTCTCGAAGCAAGAGGGAAACACACGGCTCCATCGGAACAAAAAGCTCTCCGCATGGACCGGAGTCTCTCACCTTTATCTGAAGCATGAAGGAGAAAATCCGACCGGCTCTTTCAAAGACAGGGGGATGACGGTTGCGGTGACCCAGGCAAAACGGTTGCACCAGAAGGGAGTCATGTGCGCGTCGACGGGAAATACCTCGGCGTCGCTGGCGGCGTATGCCTCGGAAGCTGACATCACCGGCATCGTTCTGATCCCCAAGGGAAATGTAGCGGTCGGGAAAATCTCGCAGGCGCTCGCCTACGGAGCGAAGACGCTCGTCGTGGACGGAGACTTTGACGACTGCATGCGCATGATCTTCGAGGCGCAGGAAAAACTCAGGGCCTATCCGCTCAACTCCATCAACCCCTTCAGGATCGAAGGGCAGAAGACGATTGTGTGGGAAACGCTCCAACAGCTTGAATGGAAAGTCCCCGACTGGTTCGTTTTCCCCGGGGGCAACCTCGGAAACACCAGCGCATTCGGAAAGGCATTCCACGAGGCGTACGAGCTCGGATTGATCGACCGGATGCCGCGGTTCGCCGTCATCCAGGCGAAAGGAGCAAGCCCGTTCTACGAGGCGTTCAAAAGAGGCTTCAAAAAACTTGTCCCGCAAAAAGCCGAGACTGTCGCAACGGCGATCAAAATAGGAAATCCGGCAAACTACACGAAGGCAATCCGTTCTCTGCAATGGACCGAAGGAATCGTCGACACCGTCACCGACGAAGAGATCCTCGATGCGAAGGCGGCCGTCGACTCTTCCGGGATAGGGGCGGAGCCTGCGTCGTGCGCCAGCGTTGCTGGGGTGAAGAAACTCGTTGCGGCCGGAACGATCTCCGAGAAGGAAACCGTCGTCGGACTTCTCACCGGCAACATTCTTAAAGATCCCCAGATCGTCGTCGACTATCACATGAAACACCGGGGAAGAGGAGCTAACAGACCCTACGAGATCAAGGCAACGATCGAAGGGGTGAGGAGATTCCTTTGATCCCGCGGAGAGAACATACGTGTGTGCTCACTGGACTTGTGAAGGCCTGAGATTCTTCCCATGAGAATTCAAATTCCTGCATCGACATCGAATATCGGCCCCGGCTTCGATACCCTTGGTCTGGCGCTTAACCGATACCTCTTTCTTTCCGCCAGCCCGAAAGACGGACGCGGAAAGTCTCCCCTCATCACGGTCACCGGGAACGGGACGGAGCACATCGCCACCGACGAGAAGAACCTGGTCTACCGCGGAATGCTCGCCCTTGCCGAGGCGGTCGACGCCTCAACCAATGCGTTCAAGGAACTTCATCTCCGGCTGGAAAACGGGATCCCCTCCTGCGGAGGCGTCGGCGGAAGCGGGGCGGCAATTGCCGGAGGAATCTTTCTCGCGAATGAATTGCTCAAGACAAGACTCACCGCGGAAGAGATGCTCCGCGTTGCTGTCGAACTTGAAGGTCATCCGGACAATGTCTCCGCGGCACTCATGGGTGGGCTCACGATCAATTGTTTCGACGACAGGGAACTTCATTGCCGGAGCGTGAAGATCACCGCCCCGATCGCGGTGGTCACCTGCAGCCCCAACTTTCAAGTCCTCACGCAGCAGGCGCGCCAGATCCTTCCGAGAGAAATCTCCCTCAAGGATGCCGTCGCCAATATCGAGAATGTTGCCTCCCTTGTCGCCGCGCTTATTGCGGGAGACATCGAAGCTCTCAGGTATGTGACGGGGGACCGGCTCCATGAGCGCTACCGGGCCGGTTTGATTCCCGGCTATGAGGATGTCCGCAAGGCGGCCCTCGGCGCGGGAGCGCTCTCCTTCAACATCAGCGGATCCGGTCCGACCGTGTTCTGCTTCGCGACGGAGAAGCTCGACGCCATCGGCGCAGCCATGGAAAAGGCGTTCGCGGCACACGGGAAGATGGCGAAATACGAGATCATGACGATCGAAAACGAAGGGGCAAGGATCGTCGGGTAGTCCGGAGGTCGCCGCACTGGAATTGTCAAAAAGAGGGCCGCAATCCTGAGCGAACGGAGCGCTGATTCAAGCGCGGAGAGAATCTGGCGAAGCCATGCCTTCGGCAGAAGGATAGCGGGGCCATCGATGAGCGGTGCGACGGGATGCTACCGGAAATGTCCCTTCCCCTGCTCGCATTGGCGTCTTGTTTAACGCCAAAAAATCCGGTATCTTTTTTCCCACATTAACCTGATTCTATCGCACACGAGGCAGATGCGGAACGTCGTCGTCACCGGCATAGGATTGATCACACCGATAGGCCTGTCGACCGCGGAGTCATGGGAGAACTGCATGGCCGGCAAGTCCGGGATCGGGCCCGTCACGAGGTTCCCCGCCGAGAAATATCCGACGCGGATCGCCGGAGAGGTGAGGGGATTCGACGTCGGGAAATACTTCGAGCCGAAGGAAGCGCGCCGCTTCGATCTTTTCAATCACTACGCCGTCGGTGCAGCCCTCGACGCGTTGAGGGACTCGAAGCTCGAAATTACTCCGCAGAACGCCGAGCGGGCTGGGATCGTCATCGGCTCCGGTATCGGCGGGGTGGTGAGCATCAGTGAAACCGCCATCAGTGTTTCGAAGGACGGGCCGCGCTATGTCACCCCCTTCTTCATTCCGGGGGCGATCATCAATATGCCGTCCGGCTATCTCGCCATTCGCACCGGGGCGAAGGGGCCGAACTATGCCGTGGTCTCAGCCTGCGCGACCGGCAATCATGCCATCGCGGACGGCTTCCACGCGATCCGGCGCGATGAGGCGGACGTCATGATTGTCGGGGGAGCAGAGGCGTCGGTGACCGAGGTGGCGTTTGCAGGATTCTGTTCGGCGCGGGCAATGTCGAGACGGAACGACGATCCTCCCCGTGCCTCGCGACCGTTCGACAAGGAGAGGGATGGATTCGTGCTCAGCGAAGGGGCCAGCGTGTTGATCCTTGAGGAAGAAGAGCACGCACGGCGTCGGGGTGCTCAACTCTACGCCAGAATGCTCAGCTGCGGTATGACTGCCGACGCATTCCACATCACCGCTCCGCCCGACGAAGGGGATGGTGCACAGCGGGCGATGAAGCTCGCAATCCGGTACGCCGGGCTGGCACCGGAACAGATCGATTACATCAACGCGCACGGGACCTCGACCGGCCTTGGAGATGTCGCGGAGACAAAGGCGGTCAAAAAGGTATTCGGGACGCACGCTTCGAAGCTCGCTATGAGCTCGACAAAGTCGATGATCGGACACCTGCTCGGCGCCGCGGGGGCGGCAGAGGCGGCCTTCACCATCCTCGCTCTTCGGGATGGAATTCTCCCTCCGACGATTAACCTCGAGAACCCCGACCCGGAGTGCGACCTCGACTATGTCCCCAACGTTGCGCGAAAGAAAGAGATTCGTTACGCGCTCTCAAACGGCTTTGGGTTCGGCGGAACGAACGCAACCGTCTGCTTCGAAAAGATCCTGAACTAGTGCCGCTTCCAAAAAGTAATATCGTGTGCTGATTTGGCGCTGATGCAGTTTGGAGCGGCACTGTGCGTGTTTGAATACAAGATCATTTAGTAGAAGGGGCACTAGTGCCGCGCAGGAAGGTGAGCAATGGCTGAACGAAACATCGTCCGGGTCGGGCTTGTGCAGATGAGTTGCACCGCCGACACCGCGCAGAATATGAAGAAAGCCGTCGATGGCATAAGGATGGCGGCGAAGAAGGGGGCGAACATTGTTTGCCTCCAGGAACTGTTCCGGTCGCTCTACTTTTGCGTCGAGGAGGAGTATTCGGCTTTTAGCCTTGCGGAGCCGATTCCCGGACCGTCGACGGCGGAGCTTCAGGATGTTGCGAAGGAGCTGGGTGTCGTTCTCATCGCCCCCATTTTTGAGAAGAGGGCGGAAGGGATCTACCACAACACCGCGGCGGTGATCGATGCGGACGGAAGCTACCTCGGCAAGTACCGAAAGATGCATATTCCGGACGACCCGTCGTTTTATGAGAAGTTTTACTTCACGCCGGGAGACCTTGGTTTCCGGTCGTGGAAGACAAAGTTCGGAACGATCGGCGTCCTCATCTGCTGGGACCAATGGTATCCCGAGGCGGCGAGACTCACGGCGCTTGCGGGAGCGGAGATTCTCTTTTATCCCACCGCGATCGGCTGGGCGCGCGACGAGGAGGAAAAGGTTCGCAGGCATCAGTTCGAAGCATGGCAGGTGATTCAGCGGTCGCACGCGGTTGCCAACGGGATCCCCGTCGTCGCCGTCAACAGGGTCGGGACGGAAGCGAACCTCAATTTCTGGGGAGGCTCGTTTGTCGCGAATACGTTCGGCGAGATCCTCTACCAGGCTTCTCACGACAAGGAAGAGGTCGAAGTCGTGGAGATCGACCGCGACCGTTCGAACCGGACACGCGTCCACTGGCCTTTTCTCAGGGACCGGCGGATCGATGCGTACGATAAGATTCTCAAAAGATTTGGGGAAGAGTGACTGGGGGGCGGCAGGACAAATCCGATGTTCAGCGCTCCGGCGCTGCCATGATCCGGCCTGATCGCCGTTCAACGATAACAGAGGACCCACCACCTTCCATCGTCTTTTGACTACAACTCCGAGAGAATCAGGATATCGCTTCCCCGCCGAGTGGGAGCCGCAGGCCGCAACATGGTTTTCGTGGCCTCATAACCTTGAGACGTGGCCCGGGAAATTCGAGCCGATCCCCGACTTCTTCGCGGGTCTCATGAAAGCTCTCACTCCCTTCCAACATGTGAACATCAATGTCACCGGGAGCGAGATGCATCGGGAGGTCGAGGCGCGGCTCGCGAGATCCGGCGTCGATCTCTCCCGCGTGACGCTCTACGACATTCCCACCAACGATACATGGTGCAGAGACCACGGCCCCGCGTTCGTGGTCAATCCAACCAATCCCGAGCCCCTCGCGATCATCGACTGGGCATACAACGCGTGGGGTGGGAAATATCCTCCCTGGGACAACGACGATATCGTACCGACCCGGATTGCAGAGGCGCGCCGCCTTCCCGTTTTCTATCCCGGAATTATCATGGAAGGAGGATCGATCGACGTCAACGGGGCGGGATGTCTCCTCACGAGCCGGTCGTGTCTTCTGAATAAGAACCGGAACCCCGCGCTTACGCAGTCTGAGATCGAGAACTATCTCGCCGACTACTATACGGTAGAGAAGATCCTGTGGGTTGATGAGGGAATCGTCGGCGACGACACCGACGGACACATCGACGATACGGCCCGCTTTATCAGCCCGAACACGATTGTCGCTGCGGTCGAGACCAACAGCTCGGACGAGAACTATCCGATTCTTCGGAACAACCTCTCGGCCCTGAAGTCGATGACCGACCTCCGCGGAAAGCCCTTCCGGATTCTCGAGCTCCCGATGCCGGCCCCCGTTTCGTACAAAGGACAGAGATTGCCCGCCAGCTACGTCAACTTTCTTGTCGCCAACGGGGTCATTCTTGTCCCGACATTCCGGGACAAGAACGACGCGGTCGCCATCGCAATCCTCCAGCGCGAATTCCCGGAGCGAAAAGTTATCGGGGTGGATTGTGTCGACCTTGTCTACGGGCTCGGCACGCTTCATTGTATCAGTCAGCAGGAGCCCATGGCGAACAAAGCGCACAAAGGAGCTTAGAAGATGCGCGGACCTTTACCGCTCTTCACGAACGGCGGTTTGTTTCTTGCCGCCGCCCTTGTCGGATGTGCCGCGAGCGGACACTTTCTCCATCAGGGAGAGCGGATCGTCTTCCTGGGCGATTCAATCACTCAACTGGGCGTGAAACCGAACGGCTATGTGACCATCATTGCGGACACGCTCCAGATTCGCTATCCGGAACTCGGAGCCGAGGTCATCGGGGCCGGGGTCAGCGGCAACAAGGTGCCGGACCTGCAGAGACGCCTCCGGAAGGATGTGATTGACAAAAGACCGACGCTCGTTTTCATCTATATAGGAATCAACGACGTGTGGCATTGGGTCACCCCCGGACTTAAGGGGACGACGAAGGAAGAGTACGAGTCGGGCCTGCGCCAGATCGTGGCGGCCATCCAGCAGTCGGGGGCGCGCGTTGTTCTCTGCACGCCGAGCGTCATCGGAGAGAAGCGTCACGGCAGCAATCCTGAGGACGCCATGCTCGATGAATACTCCGCAATCAGCAGGAGAGTGGCGCAGGAAACGGGGTCGACGCTCTGCGACCTTCGGGAAGCGTTCATCGGATATCTTGATTCACATAATCGTTCAGATGTAGAAAAGGGGATCCTTACCGTTGACCGGGTTCACCTCAACGATGAGGGGAATCAATTCGTCGCCGGGCAGATGCTGAAGGTCCTTGAGCAGTAGTCCACCCGGAGACCACAACGGTGTCAACCGCTCCGCCTCAGCAGGCGTGCGCGGCGGGCACACTATTTCCCGACTATCCGGAGTTCATGCATGTACCGAACAATCAACGAATTCACCGACGACTGGCGGCAGGAAACCGCCATCACCGTAAAGGTCTATCGGAAGCTTTCGGATGCTTCGATTACTCAGCGCGTGACACACGAAGGACGCTCCCTAGGGTTCATCGCCTGGCATATCGTTCTCATGATCGGCGAAACGGCACGCCGCACGGGCTTGCGCGGAGCATTTCTCCCCGACGATGCGCCGATGCCGATGCGCGCCGCGGTGATCGCCGAGGCCTACCACACTGCCGCCCGTCTTTTCGGAGACGAAGTGCGCGAGCGTTGGAACGACGCATCGCTGCTCGAAGAGGTGGACATGTTTGGCGAGAAATGGAGACGCGACTTCGCCCTCTGCGCACTTCTTCGGCATCAAACCCATCATCGGGGACAGATGACAATCCTCATGCGGCAGGCCGGGTTGACCGTGCCGGGTGTCTGCGGACCTTCGAGGGAAGAATGGGCGCAATGGGGAATGCCGGCCATGAAATGAGTGATGCCGGCGGCAGGAGAATCTCATGAGCAAAACGATTCAGATCAGGCGGGCGGAAGAGAAGGACGTTCCGCTCATCCTCCGATTCATCAGAGATCTGGCAGCGTACGAAAAGCTGTCGGCATCGTGCGTCGCGACCGAAGAGCTGATCCATGATTCGCTCTTCGGTCCGTCGCCGCGTGCGGAAGCGATCGTCGCATCCTACGACGACGAGCCCGCGGGCTTCGCCATCTTCTTCCACAACTTCTCGACCTTCCTCGGCCGCCCCGGCCTCTACCTCGAAGACCTCTTTGTGACACCTCAACTTCGTGGAAAAGGAATCGGCAAAGCGATGCTCGTTCATCTCGCGCAGATTGCCAGGGAGAGAGGATGCGGACGGTTTGAATGGGCCGTCCTCGACTGGAACACTCCATCCATCGAATTCTATAAGAAGCTTGGGGCCGTCCCGATGGACGAATGGACCGTTTTCAGACTCACCGGCGCGGCCCTTGACAATCTTGCTCTTGAGCATAAACGCAATTCCCCCGAATAACCTGTCCCACCCTCCGATCTGACCTCCGGCCAGCCAGAGAAAATTACCCAACAGTAGTGAAACAATGTTCCCCGAGTCCGCGTATACCTGCTAGAAAAACAAAGATCCTCAATTCACTGTAACATCCATAAATTATAATAAGATAAACGAATAATATCTCCGTCACTTCTGACGGTTCAAAACTATTTCCTTGACAATAGAACATTGTTACGTTATATTGAAGCAACCTGATCATAGACGAAGATGGAACAAATCTCAAAAAAAGAGCTTCTCGACCTGACCGACATTTCCTACGGTCAGCTCTACCGGTGGAAACGCAAGGGGCTGATTCCCGAGGAATGGTTCATCCGCAAGTCGACCTTCACCGGCCAGGAGACATTTTTTCCAAAAGAAGAAATCCTCGCCCGCGTTGAGAAGATCAAGAACATGAAGGATGACCTCTCGCTCGAGGATATGGCGGAAAAGTTCTCCCCCATGCCGGCCGAGGTGAGGCTGAGCAGTGCCGATCTGGTCGAGCGGAAGATCGCGTCTCAGAGCGTTCTGGATCTTTTCTTGAAGGGCCGGAAGGAGCAGACGAGCTTCTCGTTTGAAGAGACCTTCGCCCTTTACACCATGAACAACCTCCTTCAGTCGGGGGCGCTGACCCTCGAGGAAGTGGAGTCGGCCATCAAACTGTTGACAGAACATTATCCGAAATCCGAGGGGCGGGTCTCCGAGCTCATCGTCGTGAGGAAACTCGGCGTGGCGGCATCCCTGCTCGTGTCGACCGCTTCGCCGGTCTTCTTTGATGAGACGGTAAAGATCGTCTACCGGGCCAACCTCTCGGCCTCCGTCGAAGCGCTGAAGATGCTTCTGTAGCGAATGTTGGAATGCCCCCGCTGGCGGGGGGAAGAACTGATTCGAACGTCAAAAGGAAGAAGAACCATGGAACGAAGAGCAAAACAGGATCTGAAGATTTCCGGAAGCGCGAGTGCCGGAGGCGGGTCGTACAACAATGTCGTCATCAGCGGTCAGGGGAATATCGACGGAGACTTTGACTGCGCGGATCTTAGAATCTCCGGGGCGTCGAAGCTCGACGGGAACGTCGAAGCTCTCACCGTGAAGATCACCGGCACCGCGAATATCACCGGAGACTTCAAAGTGAACGACTGCAAGGTAAGCGGGTTCGCCCAGGTCCACGGCAACATCAAGGCGGATGAGATGAGAATCGAGGGAGCGGCTGTTGCGGGGAGCAATGTCTCCGCCGATTGGCTTGAAATCAAGGGAGGCTTGAAGGTGAAGAGCGAGTGCAGCGCGGAAAACTTCGTCTCGAAGGGAGCGTTCACCGTCGGCGGCTTGCTCAACAGCGACAGGATCACCATCGAGCTCTACGGCCCATGCAGGGCGAAGGAGATCGGGGGAGAAAACATCACGGTGAGGAAGGGACCGGGCTTTCACTTTGCCCGCATCGT
The DNA here is from genome assembly GCA_035505655.1 of Bacteroidota bacterium. Classification (GTDB taxonomy): domain Bacteria; phylum Bacteroidota; class Ignavibacteria; order UBA10030; family UBA8401; genus JAGVPT01. Next base: position 11,917 of record DATJQP010000105.1, on the reverse strand, counting down.
CAAGACGATCCTTTCTTCGTTTGATGTCGATAGCGGCCTCGTCGCCGAATCGATCGAGGGTGATGAAATCTATCTTGAAGAGACAAAGGCGAAGGTTGTGCGCGGGAACAACGTCATGATCGGCGAGGGATGCGAGATCGGTCTTGTGGAGTACCGGTCAAAGTTCGAACAGCGGGGCAACTCTACGGTAAGAGAGAATAAAAAAGTGCGCCGATGAAGTGAGACAATTGGAGGGCATCGTCACGGGCCGCGCGCGGAGTTGTCGACGAAGCGGCCGATGGAGAGGGTAAATTGAGTTAGCAAGGCGAACGAAGTGCAGGATCACAGGACTTGAAATCAGCAGGTCGTTCGTTGATATCGCAAGGAGAAACGCCGGTGAGGCCGGAGTTGAGATCGACATCCGGCAAGGAAACGCGTCTGCAATGCCATTTGAAGACGGTACGTTTGACTTCGTCGTTTGCACGTCGTCATTGAAGAGCTTCAGCGACCCTGTCACCGCCCTCCGAGAAATATGGAGAGTACTCAATGCGAGCGGCAGGGATTGGATCAGTGACATGCGGCATGACGTGTCTCGCCGGACCATCCGTGAATTCGTAGCGAATGAAATGAAAGTAAAGGGTCTGTCGGCTGTTCTCATGAGATACACTTTTGAACGGACGCTGAGGCCTCGTGCATCTACGGCCGCGCAATTTAGCGAGATGGCGAAAGGGATCCCCTATGCTCGGGTGGAACTCAAGAACAATCAGATGGATTTTGACGCGCTCCTTGAGCGGTGAAGCCGGCCGGACAAGAAGCGTACAACTGAACCGAATATCAAACATCAACAAAACCCCATGGCAGACATAGAGATGAAACACCACAGCGCATTTGGAGGGATCTACGGGCTGGCATTTATCGGCGCCGCCGTCTACTTTATCCAGCATTCAACGACCTTCTGGGATGGTGTCCTCGGATTCCTGAAGGCTGTGGTCTGGCCGGCGATCCTCATGTATAAGCTTCTCGATTTTCTAAAGATGTGAAACCCGTACAACGGTGAGTCGCCCATCGTGGCGGGGCCTTCCGAGTCACAGAGTCTGATCAATGCCGGCGTGGGAAAGGAGTATGAGCTCTTCGGGTTGACTTTCGGCCGGAAATTGATGAAATTACAGGTCCCGCCGAACTTTTTACCCTTGGAATTCGTTTTAGCGTAAACACTTAGAAAGAACCACTGCTGGACACCCGTATGTCTTCGGATACATCTAAAACCGATCTTTCGACGCTTCGTATAAATCGAAACGCGCCAACAGCCGCTCCACAGCAGGGGGGCTCAAAGAAGCATATCATCCTCTATTCGCTTCTCGGGGCGCTCGTCTTGGTCGTCGGTCTCCTCGTTTTCGGAGGCGGCCTCACGTCGGCCGAACAGGTGGACGTAACCACAGTTGCAATGTCCTATCCGTCGCAGGCCAACTCGGTCCTCACGGCGAGCGGATATGTCGTCGCCCAACGGAAGGCGGATGTCGCCTCCAAGGGGACGGGACGGCTCGAGTATCTTGCCGTCATCGAAGGAGACCGTGTGAAAAAAGGGAGCGTCCTGGGACGGATCGAGAGCAGCGACGTCGATGCCGCACTCGGCCAGGCCAGAGCTTCGCTCGACGTCGCGAAGGCGGCGCTCGACCAGGCAAAAGCCGAGCGTGACGACGCGACATCGTCGTTTGAACGCGAAAAGACTCTCTACGCGCAGAGCCTTGCATCGAAGGCCGACTACGACGTGGCGAACGCAAGGTATAAGAAGGCCATTGCCGGAGTAGCGTCCGGCGAAGCGTCGGTGAAAGCGGCGGAGGCAAACGTAAGGGCGGCGGAAGTCCAGGTGGAGAACACCTATATCCGCGCTCCTTTCGACGGAACCGTGCTGACGAAACGGGCCGACGTCGGAGAGGTTATAACTCCATTCGGCGCGGCGTCGGGTTCTCAGGGAGCACTCGTGACTCTCGCGGATATGTCGTCGCTTGAAGTGGAGGCGGACGTCTCGGAGTCGAACATCGAGAAGGTCTATCCGGGGCAGCCGTGCGAGATCACCCTCGACGCGATTCCCGATCATCGCTACCACGGCACCGTTCACAAAATCGTTCCGACCGCGGACCGGGCGAAGGCGACCGTGATGACAAAGATTCAATTCCAGGACAAAGACGACCGCGTTCTCCCGGAGATGAGCGCAAAGGTGATCTTCCTGAATAAGGAGACCGCCCCATCGGCCGAAAACAGCGCACCGAAGATCACGATCCCCCTCTCCGCTGTGGCGACAAGGGACGGCAAGAAGGTTGCCTTTCTCCTCAACGGCGACAAGGTGAACGAGGTCCCCGTCACGACGGGCGAAGTGATGGGAAACCTTGTTGAAATCAAGCAGGGGCTTTCGGTCGGGGACAAGGTCGTGCTCCATCCTACGGACAAGCTCTCATCCGGATCAAAGATCGCACTCCCGAAGTAAGTCACAGAATACTCTTTTCCATCCACCAATCACACGCAGGCGTTATGGCAGAACCGATCGTTCAGGTCCACAACGTGACGAAAGTTTACAAACGGGACAGCATGGAGATCCCGGTTCTTCAGAACATCACCCTCGACGTCCCGGAGGGGGAGTTCCTTGCCCTCATGGGCCCATCAGGTTCTGGCAAAACGACCCTCCTCAATCTTATCGCGGGGATCGACCGGCCGAACAGCGGTTCTCTGACGATCGCGGGAACGGACATCGCGACGCTCGGCGAATCCGCGCTTGCGAAGTGGCGTTCGCACCATGTTGGATTTGTCTTCCAGTTCTACAACCTTCTGCCGGTTCTCACCGCGTTTGAAAACGTCGAGCTCCCTCTCCTCCTTACGAACCTCTCGAAAAAGGAGAGGAAGGAGCATGTGGAGATGGCGCTCAACGTCGTCGGATTGGGCGAGAGGATGAAGCACTATCCCAAGCAGCTCTCCGGCGGACAGGAACAGCGCGTCGCCATTGCCCGGGCGATCGTCACCGATCCGACAATTGTCGTCGCCGACGAGCCGACGGGGGATCTCGACAAGAAATCAGCGGACGAGATCCTGACGCTCATGGAGCGGCTGAACACGGAATTCAAAAAGACCATCGTCATGGTGACGCACGACCCTCATGCGGCGAGCAAAGCCCACACGGTCCGTCATCTCGAGAAAGGCGATTTGCTGGAAAATTAGCCGGTCGGTTCGGACAAACTTGGAGAGTCAGCGCACATGAATGTTCTCAAACTCGTCACCAGAAACCTCCTGCGGCACAAGCTCCGGAGCTTCCTGACCATCCTTGGGCTCGCCTTTGCCGTCTTCGCCTTCGGATTTCTCCGGACGATCGTGACCGCCTGGTATTACGGCGTCGAGGCCTCGTCGACCAGCCGCCTCATCACGCGGCACGCCGTATCGTTTGTCTATCCGCTTCCCCTCTCGTATCGCGACCAGATCGAAAAAGTCCCCGGCGTAACGCGCGTTTCGTACGCATACTGGTTCCAGGGAGTCTACAAGGACAACACCTTCGACAATTTTTTCCCGCGCTATGCGGTCGACGCCGACAATTTCCTTGAGATGTATCCGGAGTTTGTCATCCCCAAGGACCAGCTTGAGACGTTTAAGAAGGAGAGAAATTCGTGCATCGTCGGCAGGAAGATCATGGAGAAGTACGGGTGGAAGATAGGGGATATCATCCCTATTGAAGGCGACATCTTCCCCGGACACTGGCAGTTCGTCATCCGCGGCGTCTATCAAGGGAAAGACCGCGTCACCGATGAGACGCAGATGTTCCTCCAGTGGGCGTACGTCGACGAGACGCTGAAGCAGAATGCCCCGTACCGGGCCGGACAGGTCGGCTGGTACGCCGTTCAGATCGACAATCCGAACGATGCTCCCGCAGTTTCCGAGGCGATCGACGCGCTCTTCGTGAATTCATCCGCGAAGACGAAAACGGAAACCGAAAAAGCATTCCAGCAGAGCTTCGTGTCACTCTCCGGCGCGATCCTCACATCGCTCGAGGTAATTTCGTACGTCATCATCGGGATCATCCTTCTGGTCCTTGCCAATACGATCATCATGTCGGCGAGGGAACGGGTGAGGGAGTATGCCGTCCTCAAGACCCTCGGCTTCAACGCCGGACACATCGTGGGCCTTGTGGCGGGGGAATCGCTGATCATCGCGATGATCGGCGGAGTGCTCGGAATTCTCTTCACCTTCCCGACCGCCGCAGGCGTCGAGGCGAACTTCCCGACGATGTTTCCGATTTTCAAGGTCGAGGCGTCGACGATCGGTCTTGCGTTGGCGTTTTCATTTCTCGTCGGGATTCTGGCTTCGCTCTTTCCGGCTCTCCGCTCAGCGCGGCTGAAGATCGTCGACGGACTCCGGCAGGTAGGATAACCACTCAATCGATGAGCATCCAATGAAGATTCCCCTTTCCTACAACATCCGCAACCTTTGGGCCCGCCGGCTCACGATGTCGCTGACGATGACCGGGATCATGCTCGTCGTCTTCGTCTTTGCCGCCGTCCTCATGCTGGCAGAGGGAGTGAAGCAGACCCTCGTCTCGACCGGGTCCGACGACAACGTCATCATCATCCGGAAGTCGGCGCAGAGCGAGCTCGTGAGTGCGGTCGGTCGCGAGTCAGTCGCGAACATCTCGACCTTTCCGGAAGTAGCGACGAACGCTGAGGGGAAACCGATGGCGACCGCGGATGTCGTTTCCATCATCAACCTGAACAAAAAGGGGACGAAGGATATGGGTAACGTTCCCGTGCGCGGCATCTCCCCGGGCGCCTTGGGAATCAGGCCGCAGGTGTCGATGAAGGAAGGAAGGATGTTTCAGCAGGGGTCGACCGAGATTATCGTCGGAAATGCAGTCGCCTCCCAGTTCGACGGAGTTACGATCGGTCAGAAGATTCAGATCGGAACCGGGTTGTGGACCGTTGTCGGGATCTTCGATGCGGGGAAGAGCGGGTTTGCCTCGGAGGTTTGGGCGGATGCAGAGCAGCTTATGCTTGCGTTCAACCGGCCGGTCTATTCAACGCTCACGGTGAGGCTGAAAAACGCAGACGATTTCAATGCTTTCAAGACACGCTTCGAAGGAGACCAGCGGCTGGCGGATCTCGACGTGAAGCGGGAAAAAACGTTCTACGAAGAGCAGTCGCAAGGGATGGCGGTCTTCATCCGGGTCCTTGGCCTCATCATCACGATCATCTTCAGCGCCGGGGCGATGATCGGCGCGATGATCACGATGTACGCTGCGGTGGCGAACCGCACGGTCGAGATCGGCACGATGCGGGCACTCGGCTTCCAGCGAAGAAGCATCCTTGCCGCCTTTCTTATCGAAGCGATCTTCCTCTCGCTCATCGGCGGAGGCATCGGGCTCGCCCTCGCCTCGCTTCTGGAGTTTGTCTCGTTCTCGACGACAAATTTCACGTCGTTTACGGAACTGGCGTTCGGATTCCACTTCACGCCCGTCATTGCCGCCTGGACGATGGTCTTTTCCCTTGTCATGGGGCTCGTCGGGGGCTTCCTGCCGGCAGTCCGGGCTTCCCGCCTTGACATCATCACCGCTCTGAGGGCTTCCTGACCGGGGTCTCTTCCGCGAAGGAGAGATGTCCGGTAAACAAAACCTTCGTATCTTTCGTCTAAGTGTAAAATTCGTCCCCGGACATTCCTTCCAGGAGCGCCGCAGGCAACCGTCATGAAGTCTGTTCTCCTCTCTCTCCTCACCGTGCTCTCTATTTCCGCCGGCCTGAACGCACAGGATCAGAAACGGGCCGCCGTCTTCCGGGAACACAGGGCTCCGTCGCTCAACCTCATCAGGCAAACAGACGAGTCGTACCAGCTCTGGGAAGCCTTTATGCTCATGCAGAAGGCAAACAGCGGCGACGCACTCGCCCAGCATGAACTTGGGATCCGCTATCTTCTCGGAAAGGGATTCGGCGTCGACACCGTGAAGAGCGCGTACTGGATCCAGAAATCTGCCGATCAGAACTATGTCGTTGCCCACTACAACCTCGGCATCTTTCTCAACAACGGCTGGGGCGTGCCGTGGAATCCGTTCAAAGCCTTCGAACATTTTCATTACGCCGCGGAGCAGGGAATGCCCGAGGCGGAGTACGTGTACGGGTCTTTCCTTACCGACAACCTTGTCGTCGAGCAGAACTGGCCGGAAGCCTACACGTGGATGAAGAAGTCGGCCGAAGCGGGATACCAGCCGGCAAAGGATGCCCTTGTCGAATTCCAGAAACGGGGAGTCACCCCCGCGCCCGATTCATCCGTCGACACCGCCAGGGCTTCGGCTTCTGCCCTCAAGGTTGACACCTCGAATGTCCTGCCGGCACAGCCGTGGAAGCCGGTCCTTCTCGACTTCAGCGACGAGCCGGCGACCGAAGAAGACGAGCTCGGGTTCCTCAAAGATATGCTGAAGAAGGGGAGCTCCGAGCTGAAGGTTGCGCTCGGCATCGGTTCGGTTGACCCGGATACCCTGGTGGCGGATTCGACCCTTCTGAAGATGATCAAAAACGCCGCCGCCGTCGGAAGCCCCGAGGCCTCTGCGGTCCTCGGAAGGTTTCATGAGAAGGGGGTTGTGGTAAAAAGGAATCTTATGCTCGCGGCAACCGAATATCTTGCCGCGCTGAGACTCGAATTCCCGCGCGCGACATCGCTCCTTTGGAACCTCTACCAGGACAAAAAGTTCGTTCAGCAGGTGCACGCCCTCGCGCTGGAAGGAGAGCCGGAGGCTCAGGTGGTCTGTGCCGGATTCATTTCGCTCGGGTTCGATACCGATTTTCCGTCACAGGAATCGTTCCAGCTCCTTCTGAGAGCATCCGCCCGGCATAATATCGACGCGCTGATCGAGACGGGGCTCTGCTACTACGGCGGCAGGGGAGTAACGATGGACAAGAAAAAGGCGGTGGAGTTATGGAGCGACGCAGCGGCAAAAGGGAGTGAAGAGGCAGAGATCAGGATCACCGCGACGAACGTGATCGGCAATCTCGGTTTGAAAGATTATGCCGCATCGATTCCCGAGCTCGACAGCGCCGCTCACAGAGGATCGCTGCTGGCTCAGGTGGCGCTCGGCTATTGTTATGAAACGGGGACCGGCGTTGCCGCGAGCAAGCCGCAGGCGGTGCGCCTCTACCGTGAGAGCGCCTATCGCGGCAGCCAGCTCGCCTTCTACGAGCTCAAGAGAATGTACGATGCAATCAGGCCGGGCACCGACGAATTCAAGCTGAAGGACTGAGTCCCCACTCGTCCACGCAAGCATGTCCCTCGAACGCCTGTTGGAACACCCGATCTTCATGCGTTTTCCACTCCCGCCCGTTGTTCCCGCGTGTTTTTGGCGGGTCGAAGACTCGACTCGTTGAGAATCCATACAACGCCGGCACATTTCCTGAATGCGACTTGAAACACCCCGCCAAGATTTCCCACCCTTCCGTTTCCCCGACGCTCTACTTCTCCCCGAACCGCACCGACGGCACCGCCCATGTCACCGGATCGTTCAACATCCCTCGCTTATAATTGAGAACATCCATTCTTTCTGGAACCACTTTGACCAGCACAAGAAGGTTCCAATCCGGAAACGCCTGGTCCCAGTAAGCCCGTTTCCGTTTGATCTTTTCGGCCATGTCAGTGACAAGAATCGCCTTGCCGACGATCGAGACATACCCCGAGGCTTGGGCGTGGTCTGCATAGTAAAGACAGACGCAGGAATCATTCTTGATTTCCCTTACTTTCCCCGTTCGGGTGCTCGTCGCAAACCAGACGACCATGTCGCTGTCTGGCGGAAAAGGATTGACGGTACGCGCCCGCGGATGTCCGCTGGAATCGATGGTGATGAGGGCACAGTACTTCTGTGCTCCGATGATCTCGCGCGCGGCGGCGATGATGGAATCGCGGCCCGGTGCCTGACGCTCCTGTCCCATGGAGAGAGAGCAGATAAGAACAAGCAACAAAAGTGAAACAGGAAAAAGATGTGAGATTGCCGATGAGCTTCGGTGTGTCATGGTCAATGTTCCAGGAATGGTGAGTGTGAGTTGGATGATTGGGGGGATCGCAGCAGCACGACAACTCGTTCGGCAGGAACCACCTTCGCCCCCTCGTGCAAGCCCTAGGTACCGATTATTCCAGCAAATTGCAAATTGCGGGAGTGACATGATCTGATGCGATTAGCATCAATCCATCACGACCGTTGGTCATTCTTCCCAATGTCTGAGTCTCTAAAATGGTGGTGCCATCCTTCGACTCACTCAACGCGCATGCCGCCCCGTCGTTCGCTCAGGATGGGAGTATCTCAGCTGAAGAATCGTGCTCTCATCCTCTGGAGCGGTAAACGATCGGGATAAGGAGTCCGCCGAGAAGAAGCAGGCAGACAACGCCGGTGGCGATCACAGCCCACAGGTTCACCCGTCTTGACTCCGCAGTCATCGTCACGTCGAAATACTGATTCGAGTGGCAATTCCACGTCACCTTATTTCCTTCGATCGACTTTGAGTTCGCTCCGAGGAGAATCCCCGGCATCGTCACTTCATTCGTGTACGAGATGTCGAGCGCCGTTTCGGCTTCGATCTCTTTGGTCAGGGAAGCAAAGACCGAATCGATGACCTTGAAGAGCCTTTTCTGCGGGCGGGGATGGACGACCGAGTTGAACGCATCAAAGATGTCCTTCGTCTTGCCTCCCTCGATCCGCGCCAACGCATCGACGATCTCCTTTTTGTGAATGGCGATCGATCCAGAGGAGAGCGCCGTATCGCCGAGTCCCTTCGAGGCCAGAGCAATGCGGTCGACGTACTCGTCGAGAGAGTTCCGGACCCAGTACGCCTCGACGCGCTTGCTAAGGGAGGAGTCCTGGTTCATTCTCAGCCTGCCGATCTCCTCCGGCGTGAAGAAACTGTCGACCGGCTCGTGATGGTATCGGGCATAGGGATGGAGGATCTCGGTGTAACGGAAATAGGTAAAGAACCAGCGGAATGCTTTCTTGATGTGACACGACACCGAAAGTTTTGTGGAATCTTTCCCCCGGGTGAACTCAGCGGTAAGCTCATTGCTGCTCGGATAGATCTTCGTCGCAGTCGTCGAAGAAGTGTGCTCGCCATCGGTCTTCTTTACCGTCGTAATGCTCCAGGTGCTGTCGAAAACGTACGGAAGGTGGATGGCGGAGAGATCCGACGAATCGCCGTTGCAGACGACCGAGCGGACAAAGGTGCCGTCTGTATTTACCGTGGTCTTGATGGAGATTTCGCTGCATCCCCTCCACAAAAGTATGCAAAGGAGTGGAACAAGACGGATCGATTGGCTCATGGCGTTTTCCTTTCTTGCGGCAACAGGTCGTTCAGTTCACGGATGAGAGACTGGCGCTCGCGGAGAAGCGTCTCCATGTCGGGAGGAGTCTTCTGCTTCTGCGAAAGGAGCTTCCAGAGTTCCGGGTGCGCTGCACGGAATTCCGGCGGAAGAAGGGGTGCGAGGGCCTGGAGGTCGTTGTAGAGGAGAATGAATCTCTCCATTGAAGCTTTGTTAATGACGATCCAATCTCCGGAAACCTGGAAGAATGCATCCTTCCCAGGGATAATCGTCGGGAGAAGGGATGACAACTCGGAAAGATCGCTCCGGGTAAAGGTTCTGATATCCGGCGTGGTCCCGGCTGCCGACTCATTCGTCAATTCCGACTCGAGGGTCACGATCCTCAGATAGCCGGAAGAATACTCCGCGGCAATGGAGCCCCAGATCAAGACCAACGCGGTGGCCAGGCTGACACGCACCCATCCCATTCCCAGCCAATCCAGCAGAGCCTGGAAAGCCGGCTTCGCGGCTGAGAAGCTGCGGGGGAGTCGTTCCGCGACGATCCGGGAAACGACTGCGTCCCCGAGGCCGTGAGGTTCTCCCGGAAGAGGCCCTTCGGCGGCTGCAAGGTCCACGAACCGGAGAGCACGTTCGACCCGCCGATACTCGGCGGCGCAGCGCTCGCAGGTTATCCTGTGGCGCTGGAAATCGGTCCACTCTGCCGGCGAGACCTCATCCTCGCGAAGATACATCGTCTCTCTGAATGTGGAGCAATTCATGACGGCCTCACATGAGAATCGGGTCAAGCTTCGACCGGAGAAACTTTCGGGCGTAGACCAGGTTCGCCTTCACCGAGCTTTCGGAAATCCGGAGGATCCCGGCGACCTCCCGCACGCTGAGTCCCTGCAGATCCCGAAGAACGAAGACGACCCGTTGTTTTGGCGGGAGTTGTCTGCTCAGCCGGTTGACGAGCGCGGCAATCTCCTTGTTGCTGTACAATCGTTCGGCATCATCGCCGGAAGACGCGTCGCCGCAGTGAGAAGCTTCCCCATCGCCGAAGGGGACCGTGTTCCGCCTTCGCATCCCTCTCAACTTGTCGTAGCACAGATGGGTCACGATCGTATACAACCACGTCGTAAATCTCACTTTCGGATCGTACTTCCCACGATGTTGCCAGACCCGGATGAACGCCTCCTGGACTGCGTCTTTTGACTCTTCTTCCTCGCCGAGGATCCTGAAGGCAAGTGCATAGGCATACTTCTGGAATGTATCGACGAGGGTGCGAAATGCCGGAAGATCGCCGCCAAGACCCCGGCCAACGAACTCAGCCGCGAGTTGTTGCGGTGGATCCGTCGATTGCTCCGGTTTTTCTCGCTCCATCAGCGAACTTCCTTTCCGCTGAGGATGATACGCCCCAAAGAGAAAAAGGTTAAACGGAGGCTCGGGGGCGTCTGGCGAAAGTGGTTGAAGGCGGAAGGGGTGCTGGGATGCAAGGCAGTGGCTGATCGGAAAGTGCGCGATGGAACAAAGGGAGTCTGTTCAGAGCATCGAACGCTCACTATTGAGGAAAAGGCTTACCATCGGATCTCCTTTTTGTCTCTGAAGATTTTTCCCGTCAGAGACGACGGCGCCTCCGTTGCGAGCCATACGGGAGTCTCGGCTCCTTTTGAAACCGAACGACTCGCCATCCTTCCCCCCATATCCGTCCTCACCCAGCCGGGACAGACCGCATTGACGGATATGCCATTGTTCTTCAGTTCATCCGCCAGTTGACGGGTGAGGGCGTTCAGCAGAGTCTTCGATGCGGCGTAGGCCGGAGACCAGGTCTGAACCTCGTCCGACATCGATCCGGCTCCGCTGGAGATCATGATAATCCGCGAAGGCTTTTTCATGAACGGAAGGAATGCCTTCGTCACTCTGAGCGGGCCAAACGAGTTCGTCTCGAGGGTTTGCCTCAGGATGGTTTCTTCCTCGCGGGAAAGAGCTTTGTCCCCTTTCACGACGATGCCGGCGTTGTTGACGAGAACATCGAGCTCTTTCTTCATCCGGGAAAAAGTCCTCGCGGCCAAGTCAACACTCTGCGGATCACTCACATCCATGACGAGGGGTTCAACGTCGATCCCCTCTTTTCGGAGTTTCGCCGCGGATGCAGCCACCCGTCCATCGTCTCTCCCTGAGACGATGACCTGAAATCCGGCGGCGCCACACTGGCGCGCGATCTCAAAGCCGATTCCCTTGTTGGCGCCTGTGATGAGAACAATACGAGTTGGAGAAGGGGACATCATGTGCGGGATGGAATGGTAAAAAACGCTCCAGCCGGGGAGCTGAACGCGAACGGCCTGCTACCTTATCCCTCGCTTTCTCTTCTCGATGAGGACCTGGGCATCCACGGGATTGGCACAAATCGGGCAGATGTGCCGGCGGGTGGTCTCATTGTAGTCCGGCTCAACACTCTGCCCGCAATTCGGGCACCTGATCGTAAGCGGACCCTCGTTCGTTGACTTTGGCATGATTGGGGGTTCCTTTTGAGGGTAAGATACGGAAAAATAGGATACAGAAAACAGAATACAGAAGACAGCAGAAAGTAGAAAGCAAAGATAGGATACAGCAGATACCTGGGAGAGCCAAGACATAAGTGACA
>DATJQP010000104.1:0-31086 GCA_035505655.1 Bacteroidota bacterium | reverse complement strand
GTTCCGTAAATGAAAACAAGCGCGCCATAGTCCTCGCGCACGGGATCCCACACTTCGCGTGAAAGGAACGACCATCCGAACTTTGCTATCGACAGGCCCGATCCCTGAAACATTTCGTACGCCATGAGAAAGACCAGGGCGAAGACGAGGAACGCGAAGAACATCGTCGACCCCTGAAAGAGGGTGTCGCCGAAGTTCGCACTCTTCCGGGCTGCGGCCCGGGAAGAAGCATCGGGCGGCGAGGCTTTCGGAACCTCTCCGCCCGGGAGCAGCGCATCCTGCGCTGTGATCTGAGTCGATGCCGTTGTCACGTCTATTTGGTCGCTACAAGGTCAATTTTCTTGATGCACATTTTGGCCACGTTCTTCGGGAGCGGGGCGTAATAGAGGTCAGTCGCATACGACTGTCCTTCGGTCATGGCCCACTTCACGAATGACTTGATCTCCTTCGCCTTCTCCTTGTCGGGCATGTTCTTGTAGATCAGGAGCCAGGTGAACCCGCAGATCGGGTAAGAATCTTTGCCCGGTGCGTCGGTGATCATGACACGAAGGTCGGCTGGCATATTCTTCGCCGCCCCGGATGCCGCCGCGGAGACGCTCGCAAAGCTCGCTTCGACGAATTTTCCGGCCTTGTTCTGAAGCTCTGCGTACGGAAGGTTGTTCTGAACCGCGTAGGCGAGCTCGACATAACCCATCGCCCCTTCCGACTGCTTGATGAGACCGGCAACTCCCTCGTTCCCCTTTCCGCCGAGTCCGACAGGCCAGTTCACCGATGTCCCTTTGCCGACTTTGTCAGCCCACGCCTTGCTCACTTTAACCAAATAGTCGGTGAAAATGTTCGTTGTGCCGCTTCCGTCGGAACGGTGCGCTACAATGATCGCCTGGTCGGGAAGATTTTTTCCAGGGTTGATCGCGGCGAGCTTGGGGTCGTTCCACTTGGTGATATCGCCCAGGTAAATTCCTGCCAGGACGTCCGGGGAAATGTGCAATCCCTTGCCGACCGCCGGGAGGTTGTAGGAAATAACGACTGCTCCCATCACTGTGGGGATGTGGATAATATCTGTCCCCTGCTTCTCCTTGATCGCCTTCATCTGGTCTTCGCTAAGGAATGCATCCGAGGCGCCGAAGTCGACGGTCCCCTCCGTCACCTGTTTAATCCCGCCGCCGCTCCCGATCGATTGATAGTTGAACTCGACGCCGTGTTTCTTGCTGTAAACGTCGAACCACTTGGAATAGATGACGTACGGGAACGTCGCTCCCGCGCCGTTAAGCTTCAATTGAGCGCTTGCCCCTTCTGTGACTATTGACGTCAATAGAAGCACCATCAGCCCACTGATCCATGCCCGCATTGTAGAGCCCTTTCTAATGGTTAGTCCTTGTGTGAGTTTGTTCGTCAGACGGCAAGGCTGCACTGAATAAGCCGCATGAGAAGCCGACGCGGAGCCGGGTTACCCATCGTCGTTGTCGAACACCCGGCTTCGCGCGTCAGTCAGGAGGTGCCGCGTCTCGCATATTGATACGCACCCGCTACGTCACAATACCAATCGGAGCGGGGAACGCGCTAGTTTGTGGAGATCAGGTCGATCTTCTTCAGACACATTTTTGCGACCGATTCCGGCAACGGGGCATAATACAGGTCCTTCGCATACGACTGACCTTCGGTCATTGCCCACTTGAGAAACTTCACGACCTCCGCGGCCTTCGTCTTATCTTTCATGTCTTTGTAGATGAGAAGCCACGTGAAACCGCAGATCGGGTATGCTCCATCTCCGTCTGCATCCGTCAGCATCACGCGCAGGTCGGACGGCATGTTGGCGGAGGCTCCGGCTGCTGCAGCCGACACCGCATCGAAGGTAGGCCTGACAAATTTCCCCGCCTTGTTCTGGAGGAGAGCATACGGCAGGTTGTTCTGGACGGCGTAGGCGAGTTCAACATAGCCGAGCGCCCCGTCTGATTGCTTCACAAGCCCGGCAACTCCCTCGTTTCCTTTGCCGCCCAATCCTGTCGGCCAGCTGACCGAGGTTCCTTTGCCGACATTGAGCAACCACGTCTTGCTCACCTTGCAGAGGTAATCGGTGAAGATGCCCGACGTGCCGCTCCCGTCTGAACGGTGTGCGACGATGATCGGCCGGTCCGGGAGGTTCTTACCGGGGTTGATGCTCGTGATCTTGGAGTCGTTCCAGGAAGTGATCTGACCGAGGTAGATCTGCGCAAGAACCTCGGGGGTCAGACGAAGGTCGGTGCCGGCTTCCGCGAGGTTGTAGGTGATGACGACTGCCCCCATCACCGTCGGGATGTGGAGGACATCCGACCCCTGTTTTTCTTTAATTGCCTTCATCTGGTCTTCGCTGAGGAAGGCATCCGAAGCGCCGAAGTCGACCGTCCCTTCCGTCACCTGCTTGATCCCTCCGCCGCTGCCGATCGACTGGTAGTTGAACTCGACGCCGGCCTTCTTGCTGTAAACGTCGAACCATTTCGAGTAGATGACGTACGGGAACGTTGCTCCCGCGCCATTGAGCTTCATTTGCGCTGCCGCCATCTCCCCGAGAGCCATCGTCAACACAAGCAGCAAGAGTGCATACGTGAGGGATTTCATCAGTGCGTCCTTTACTGGTTTAGTCTGCTTTTTCCGTTGATCAGAGGAACACGTAGTAGAAGGTCAGCCGGGCCGTAACGGACGGGTCGATTGACGGTTTGCCCGTGGGAGTCTCGTACGTCTCATAGAGCACGTTTGGCGAGATCGAGACATTCTTGTCTGCCTTCCATGAGAGGCCGGCAATCAGATATCCTCGTGAATCGCCCTTGGCGTTCGCCGCGCTGTTCGTGTTCGGGTCGTAGCTATCATAACGGGCAACAACGGCCAGCTCCGGCACGAAGTTGTAAGAACCCCAGAGCGACCATCCGAGACCGTTCAAGGAGCCGGGCGTGGTCGAGCCGGTTGGCGTAAACTGATTTGCCTGCGAGGACATGAACGCCTCAAAGCCAAGGTTGAAGACGTACGGCTGCCAGTAATTCAGGAATAGAGCTTCAAGCGTAGTGCTGTTGCTCTTCAAAGATCCCGAGATAAGCTTGTCGGCGGCATCCTTGTAATCGAGATACACTGTAGCCTGAAAATTGCTCATCGGCTTGAATTGCAGGTTCACAGAATAGCGTTTGTATTTGTCCAATGCCACATTGTTACCGCTGTTGTCATTCCCCACCAAAACCCAGTAATTGACCATTCCGTCGCTCACGAGCTTGCCACGGAGCGAAACCCCGAGTTCTCTCGAGGGAATAATGCCTCGCAGATCCATGATCGTCTTCTCGAGAAAGCGGTATTGCCACGCCGATTCGGAAATGTCGAACGCCCCAGTGGGCTGAATTCCGAAGGTGAAGTTGCTTCCCGCGAAGATGTTCTTCCACGTTAGGTACGCATCCTTGACAAAAGGTGCGATCTTGCTGCCGGCCAACTCATCTCCTGTCCCGACGGTGCTACTGCCGCCGGGCGTTGCCGCCTGGTCAGATTCAAGCCGAAATCTCGTCGTGAATTGCTCCGAAATGTCGTTGTCGTATGCAAAGTAGATTCTGCGGATCTGAAATGCCTGGAAGGACTTCGCCCCGGGGGCACTGCTCGCCGAAGCGTTGGCGCCAGGAGCCGTGTGGTTGAATAAAGAATCGCGGCCGACATTGTAGTAGTAGTCGCCAAACATGTAGCCGCTGAATTTCCCCTGACCCAAAGCCACTGCCGACAGAACGAAGAGCCCAACCGCAAGTAGGATCAAGCCTTTCTTCATGGGTATCCTTTCGAAAGATGTGAGTGAAAATGAGTACGAAGTGGTAGACCGGTGCGCAAAAAGTGCGCTAAAGTACATCCCCTATGATAGCCCGGTATTACATCAATGTTATGAAATTGTTAACAGGCCCTGGGGTTTTTCCTCCGGCTCACTCTGCCGATTGTTCGAGTTTTTCAAGATAGTTTTGAGCCAGTTGGTGCTGTCGTGCCTCTCGCTGACTCCTTGCCGGAATTGCAAGGACTCTTCGAAGCGCTTCTGCGGCCTCCGATCTTCTCCCTTCCGCCAGATAGGTCCAGTACATCTCGTAATACGCGTAGGAATTCGCTGAGTCGTATTTCACCGCTTTCGCAAGGTATGCCTCGGAGGCTTCGAATGACCCATGGAGATCCCCCCCGAATATGACGTTGGCGATCGTCCTTTCAAACCAGGACAATTGAGCGCTTTCCCTTTCAAAAATCGCCAGCACGATGTACGGAAGAGCAAAGGTGGAATCGAGTGAGACGGCTTTCTCCGCTTCCGCTCTGACCGTTTTCCCCAATCGCAGTTTTTCGTGAACACTTCCGAACGGAATGAGACTCCCCCTGGTCATTGCCTCCCAGAAATGCGCCGCTGGAAGTGATGGATAAAGAGCGACAAGAGTATCCGCGTAACGCGCAGCCTGACAATAATATCCCTCGGACGTCGTGTCTGTGTGAAGGTGCAGCCACCCCAGGTCGGCGTAGGTCCGGATGAGCCGGATGATGGTCGCCTCCTCCCCGGGAGCCTCTTCATAGGCCTTCACGTAGTACGGCAACGCCTCACTCGTCTCCGCACGGGAGAAGTATTCATCCCCGTGCTTCAATAATTCAGGAATATCCTGAGCCACTGCCTTCAACGGCGCGACGAGCGCAAGGGCAAAGGCAAAAGAACGGAGGACCATTCAATCCGATCGATTGGAACAAGGGGAAAAAGATCGGGAGCAAAATAGGAAGGGCCCGTCAACCGAGTATTATAGAGGGGTTATGGTTGTGTTAATAAGAAAGAATACAGAATACAGGAGACAGGAGACAGAAAAAACAAGAA
The DNA here is from genome assembly GCA_035505655.1 of Bacteroidota bacterium. Taxonomy (GTDB): domain Bacteria; phylum Bacteroidota; class Ignavibacteria; order UBA10030; family UBA8401; genus JAGVPT01. The sequence goes on along the minus strand of DATJQP010000104.1, from coordinate 26,252 downwards.
ACAAGAGATAAGATGTAAGATACAAGAAACGGGAGGCGGAAGGCATGAGGCGGGAGAACAGGAGGCGAGAGATCTGAGAAACAAAAAAAGGCGGGAGGCGGGAAAGCAGGTCCCTCAGATCCGCAATCTTGGACCTTGGAATTCGGCCCTTGGACTTTTGACTTTGGACTCCGGACTATTTCCTGGGCGAAAATCGGGCATTGACATGAAACGCTTTCTCGAACAGCTCTTTCTTGCGGTCGGCTCCCCACACTTCCAGCTCAAGCTTTGACTTTTTTTCGCGGAGGAGGTGGAAGTGCACTGATGAGCGGGACCTTCGGCAATGCACTCTCTTCACTGCCGAGCGGTGAGTCCGGTCGAGACCATCTGCGATTCTCAGGATCGCCGCCAGCTTCACCACCGTCTCCCGGTCGTCGGAGCTGAGCTTCCCGTATCCCTCGTGGCGCATCTTGGGGTGACTCTTGCGATGATACCGGGCAATGTTCGCGATGATCTCTTTTTCGTTCTCGGTGAACCCGAGCAGTTCGGCATTCCTGATCAGGTAGTACGAATGCCGGTGGTGCTGGGCGTGGGAGACGAAGAGGCCGACTTCGTGGAGCAATGCAGCCGCCTCGAGGTAGATCCTGGCGTCGCGGCTGAGCTTATGAATCGGCGATGTCTGGTCGAAGATCTCGAGCGCGAGGCGGGCCACCTGATGCGCATGTCCCTTTTCGTACTGGAAATTCTCGGCAATGTGGAGAACGCTCGTGTAGCGAATGTCGTGAAAGTGGTCGAACCTCTTTTTCCGGTAGTATTTCTCGACCGAATCGAGAATGATTCCCTCGCGAAGCGCGTACTCGGAGAAGGTCATCCGCTTCACCGAAAGGGCCCGGCAGATTTCCTCGAGGATGATCACTCCTGCGACGATGATATCCGCCCTCGCGGAGTCGAGCCCGTCGATGCTCGTCCGGTCGTCGGGGTCGTTGTTTTCCAGGACGGTTTCCGCGACTTCCGAGACTTCATCGCGCGTGAAGGTGAAATTGTTCAGCGGCGTTCCCCCCTCCTCCCCTCTGCTCAGTCTGATCATCCCGGCTATGGTCGCAATAGTGCCGGAGGTCCCGACGGCAATCTCATAGCGGTCCTTCCGCGCGGCGCGGACGACCGGGTCTAGCATGCCGCGGACAAACTGCCTGCATTCCTTGATCGACTTCGACGACGACTTCCCCCCCTCAAAGAACCGCTCCGTGAGCCTCACCGCTCCGATCTTCAGGCTGTTGCTGTAGAGGACGCTCCGTTTGACTCCGACGAGAAATTCCGTGCTCCCGCCTCCAATGTCGACCATGAGGTGCCGCTTGTTGAAGATCGGAAGGGCCTGGAGGACTCCCATGTGAATGAGCCGCGCCTCTTCAAACCCCGACGCGACTTCGATCGAGATTCCCGCCTCCGATTTGACCCTGCGGAGAAATTCATCCTGGTTGAGAGCCTCCCGGACCGCGCTCGTGGCGATCGCCCTGATCGGAGCGCGGTAGACGTTTGCGATCATCTTGAAGCGCTTGAGGGCGTGGATTCCCCGCTCGATTGCCCCGGGTGAAAGATACTTCATGTCCGTAGAGCCGGAGCCAAGCCTCACAAACTCCTTCTGGCGTTCGAGAGTTTTGAATCGTCCCGAGTCCGGCTGGACTTCAGCAACGAGAAGGTGGATGGAGTTGGTGCCGATGTCAATGGCGGCGAGATTTTTCTTCTGATTCTTCATCTTCGAGGACTGCGAGGATGCCCTGTTTCAGCGCACGGTTCGTCTCTTCGAAACTCTTTGCCGCATCGACCACCTGGAATTCAAACTCGTTCGTCATCCGGTCGAACTCCTTCAGGATGACCTTCTGATACTCGACGAAGCTGTCGTAGACATCGTCGCCGAGCCGGATATCCATCCCGGATTCCCAGTAGTCGAGCCCCTCTCCCGATTGTTCCTCCCAGTAGCGTCGCTCAAAGGTCTTGCTGTTGATGACGCGGGGAATCAGATCTTCGATCGTAATGCGCATGTAGAAGATCGCGTCCGGCTCGACCGCGAAGCCGAACACCTTCCTGATCCACTGCCTGTCTCCTCCCCGTGCGGCGGAGCGGGCAAAGGCCGTATAGATGTACCGGTCAGCGAGGACGACGAAGCCGGCCCGGAGCGCCGGGATGACTTCGTGTTCCAGGCGGTCGGCAAAATCGGCGGCGTAGAGGAGGTTGAACGTGTTGAAGTTGAGCGTATGGCCCGACTTCGCCTCGTCGATCGTCTTCCCCATGAGCGGCGACCGGGTCCATCCGGTCGTCGTCACCCCATATCCTTTCACCTCCAGCCATTTCTTCAGCTCCTCGAGTTGCGTGGAACGGCCGACGCCGTCTGTCCCTTCCACGACGATGAGTTTGCCCGTGAGGTCGGTGGCATCGACATAGGGAAGACCGACGCCGTAAAACAGATTCTTCTTACGCGACATAGACATTCTCCTTCTTCTGGAGGAAGGGAGCCGGCTTATAGTCCTTCAGCCGTTCACGGACGATGTCCCGGATCATCGCCTGCTGCTTCTGAATCGACATCGTGGCATCCATCACCGTGAGGCCGTATTCAGCGGCGATTTTGTCGTATTCCTCGAGTATCTTCGATTGAAAGATCCTGAAACTCTCGCGCGGGTCGTCGCTGAGGCCGAGGTCCATGCCGGCTTCGTGGAATTTCAACTCGACACGGCCGTTGAGAATCCTCTTGAGGGACGTTTCGATCGGCACCCTGAAATAGAGGGCGATGTCGGGCTTGACAGCGAACCCGTAAAGATTGCGGACCCATTCCGGATGCACTCCCCGCACGACGTCGCGGGCGAACGCCGTGTACGCGTACCGATCGGCGCAGACGATCATCCCCGCCTTCAAAGGCGGGATGATAAGATGAGCAAGCCGATCGGAAAAATCCGTGGCGTGAAGAACGCTGAACGTCGTCGGGGTGAGGAGGTTTTTCTTCTTTCCCCTCTTGATCGTCTCATTGACAAGCGCCGAGGAATTCCACTCGGTGAAGAAGACCCGGTACTTCGAGCTCAGGAGCCACTTTTGGAGCAGCTCGAGCTGGGTTGATTTTCCCGACCCGTCGATCCCTTCGACGATGATGAGAATTCCGGGGTACGGATGGGGTTGGTCGAACAGGCGCGCCATGCAATTCCTTTCGTCGGTTTATTTAATGTCGCGGAGTTGTTTCGGCTGGAGGTGCCAGAGGAGCACCCCCGCTCCTCTTGGGGGAAGCGTCGAAACTTCGATGCAGCAGAGCGCACCTTTCTTGAATTCGACGACCGGCCGATCGACGCCGAGCAGAGCCGAGGCGAGGTACCCAAGATCGGGCTCGTGCCCGACGATCATGATACTGTCGAGGTTCTTGTATTTCGCGAGATAGAGGAGAAGTTTCCTGGCCGAAGAGCCCGGGAGGAGCTCTTTCGAGACCTCGACCTTATGTTCGGCGCCGAGAGCTTCCGCGGCGATCCTGGCGGTGTCGGCGGCCCGGACGAGCGGGCTCGTGACGATGACATCGACACTCTCAACGACCCGGGCGATCCCGCGCGCCCCTTTTTCCATCTTCTCTTTTCCCTCGTCGGTGAGCGGCCTGTCGTCGTTCGGGAATGCCGCCGCTCCGCGCTGCACGGCGATCGCGTGTCTGAGAATGTAAACGAGCACGTGACTTCTCCGGTTGATCTATGATGCGGTCATCGAAAGGATGACCCGTTGCGCGAAATCCTTCGCGGTCCATTCTTCGATCGTGGCGCAGGATCGGGCGTATTCACCGTCCCGTTGGGCGTGCTGAGCACGGATAAGATCGGTGACGGCTTTCGTTCTCATCCTGTCTCCGGCATTCCCAGTCACCCGATTGAACGAACGGATTTCCCGGAGGTGCGTCTGGAGAGTCGGGATACAAACATCGCAGTCATGGACCCGTCCCATGGCGTCAAGAAGCTCCTTCACCTCCTCAAGGCACGCCGCGAACTCCCCGCCGAAGGCGGCTTCGAAGACCTCCATGGCGTATCTCAATGTCTTGCCGGCAACACGCATGCTGTGAAAATCCTTCTTCAGCCGCGGATGGGCGACCACCCTCGCTCTGTGCGAGAGAAACTCCTCGAGGAGGTGCGGCACAAGGATCCGCGCATTGTCTCGAAGGCTTTTGTTCGGCTTGATGACGGCTCGCTTCGCCATGGCTGCTTCACACCATCGTAACGAAGGCGGTGAACGCATCGGCGAATTTCGCCGTGCGGAGAGAGTTCAGCTCCCGGACAAGGAGCCGTCGATGGGTGGCGCGCGCCGTCGTCTCCTTCGCCAGGAGGAGATCGATGACTTTGCGATCCTCCGTCCCGAGAGTCTGCTTGTACTCCCCGAGCGAAGCGAGGAAGACGTCGTGTTCGCGAACGGCGCCCAGCGTCCTGATAAGCGACTGAAGACGCGCGTCGTGCTTCTTGAATTTCTTTTTCGAATAGCAATCGCGGAAGATCCGGAGCACTGCCCTCAACCGTCGGGCGGCGACCCGCATGTCATGAAGCGCTTCCGGGTCCTCTCCCTTCATCGTTCCCGCTTCGTACGAAAAAGTCTCCTGGAAGCGCGTGAGAGCAATCTTCTGCAGACATGCTTTCAGGCTTTCGTCCGGGTCGAGGTCGAGGATTTTCCACGGTTTTGCCATTCGGGCCGTCTCAATGTTGCGAAAGCCGGTTACAGGCGCAAGCGCCGGCGCGACAAGGAACTGTTAAGAAATTGTTACGGCAGTGTTTCCCGCGTTCCGGGGTATCGCGGGAATGCAATGCGGGCCGCTTCCCGAGGCCGCCCGCGCAGGTTGGGCGTGCAACCGGCTCAGGTTCTCAGGGCAAAACTGAAGGATGTTCCTTTACCGACGGTGCTCTGGACATCGACTCTTCCCCCGTGCGCTTCGACAATGTGCTTCACAATGGCAAGTCCCAGGCCCGTCCCTCCGACCTCCCGCGAGCGGTCTTTGTCGACCCGGTAGAACCTTTCGAAGATCCGCGGAAGGTGCTCATCGGCGATGCCGGATCCCGTATCGCGCACCGTAAGAACCACCTTCTCGTCCCTCAACTCGGTGCCGACGACGACTTCCCCCCCCTCGCGGTTGTACTTGATGGCGTTGTCGATGAGATTGCTCATCACCTCGCGGAGACGCTCCTTGTCTCCGAGGGCCTCGACTTCGGGAGCCGTCGTGAGCTCTGTCCGGAGAACGATGCCGCGCTGAAGTGCCGGCTGATGAAAGTCCCCGACGACAAGCTCGAGAAACTCGTTCACCTTGAAGTACCTGAAACTCATCTTCATCTCCCCCGACTCGATCCTCGAGATGTCGATGAGGTCGTTAAGAAGGGCGTTGAGCCTCGCCGCATGCGACGATGCCTTCTCGATGAATACCCTGTTCACAGATGGGTCGTCGATCGCGCCGTTGAGGAGCGTTTCGAGATATCCCTGGAGGGTGAAGATCGGGGTGCGAAGCTCGTGGGAAACGTTCCCGAGAAACTCGCTCCGGGCCCGTTGGAGCTTCTTGAGCTCGACGATATCCGCCTTGAGCTTGTCGACGAGCTCGTTGACCGCCTCGGCAACGCGCCCGATCTCATCCCCGGTCCGCACATCGATGTGACGGTCAAGATCTCCGAGACGGATCTTCTCGACATCCTCCGCAATCGCGGCCATCGGCCTGGAGATTCGGCGGGAAATATAGACGCTCACGGCGATGACGATGAAAAGCGTGATGACCCCCGCCCAGAAAATGTTCCACCGGATCGCCCTGACATCGCTCCGGACGTTTTCCAGATGCGCGCTCACACGTATGAATCGAACATCCTTCAGGGCGGGCACCGGAGAGGCATCGTAGTACTGTTTTGCCACATAGAGAAATTCCTGTCCGACTGTCACGCTCCGCCGTACGTTGACGCCGACCGAATCGGCGATCGCCTTCTGAATCTCCGGTCGCATGAGATGGTTTTCGACCGAAGGAAGCTTCTCCCGCGGCACGTCGGAATCGGCGATAACCGATCCGTCTTTTGCGATGAGGGTGATGCGCGTTCCCCAGAGCGATGCGAGGTTCCTGATCTCCCCCGCTCTCGACTCTTCATCATGGAAAAATCCCGCCGACAGGGCGAGATGAACGACGTCGGCCCGTTCCTCGAGCTCATGAACGAGGCGGTTTTCGAAAAGCATTTCCGTCTCGAAACTCGAGAGAGCCCCGACGACAATGATGATGAGCACCGCGAGGAGGAGGTACGTGAGCGTGATTTTTGTCTGGAGACGCCTCACGACTGTGCCTTGCAGCGGTATCCAACCCCTTTCACCGTCTCGATGAGGTCCGCGTACTTCCCGAGCTTCTCGCGGATTTTCCTGATGTGGACATCCACGGTCCGATCGACGACGAAGACTCCTTCCCCCCAGACGGCGTTGAGAAGGACATCCCTCGAGATGACTCTCCCCCTGTGCCGGACGAGGTAGACGAGAGTTTCAAATTCCTTCTTCGGAAAGATAAGCTCCTTTGAGGCAAGGGTCACGGTGTAGTTGGGGACGTTGATCTCGAGCTCGTCGACCTTGAGGATGTCAACCGCTTCAACGGGGGCCGATTCTGCCCGGTCTCTCCGAAGAGCGGCTCGGACACGGGCCACGAGCTTTTTCATGCTGATCGGTTTTACGATGTAATCCTCAGCCCCGAGCTCAAGGCCGATCACCTCGTCGACCTCGGAACTTTTCGCGGTCAGGAAGAGGACCGGGAGAGTTTTCGTCTTCTCGCCCCTCTTCAGCTCCCGGAGAACGTCGAGACCGTTCATCTCCGTCATCATGATGTCGAGGAGGATGAGGTCGACGTGTCGCTTCGTTTGTTCGAGCGCCTGTTTGCCGTTCCTCGCGGTGAGGACCTTGTATCCCTCCTTCTCGAGGTTGTATTGGAGCATCTCGACGATGTCTTTTTCATCGTCGACGACCAGGATAGTCTTTTGAGTGGACATCGTTGTCGTATCTCAGGCAATATTGTAAGGGTCAAATCGCTGGAGACTGCTGAACTGTTGATACGTCCGGAGCTTCTCAACGGGCGAAAGATTTTCGATGAGGGGGATCGGCCGCTCGTTGTTGTAGCGGTAAAGGTATCGTGCCGCCTCCTGCTGAAGCTCGTCGGGGGAGGTGAAGGGCTTCGAACAGTAGGGCTCGACCTCGTCGAAGCGTTTGATCCTTTCAAGAAACCGGTTCACCGCGAGCCTTTTTTTCGAGGGGACTTCGTGCTTGATGCCGAGCTTCCGGAGGTTCATCGTGAACGCGTGAGTTCTCGATCGCGGCTTCGCGACGCTCGCGAAGGCATTGTCGAGGGGAGTCTGGACATACCGTATGACGAACGGGAAGTGCATGAGCACAAACTGGACGAAATCGAGGGCGGAGAGGGTCGAGTGTCGACCGTAGATCCTCGTGATCCGGAGCCGCGTACACTCGTCGATGGCGCTGTACTGGACAAGCCGCTGGGCCCCTCCTCCCTCGGGAATGAACTTAAACGTCAGGATGACGCGGTCTCCGGGGAGGAGGGCGTCGTTGGGACGCACCTTCCGGCGCTGAGACTTCTTCAGTTTCATGTCGACTCCCGACCGCTTCAGGAGTTTCCAGATGGCGCTTTCGGAAAGGTCGATGTCGTACCAGATCGAGAGGTAGAGCTTCAGCCGCTTCTGACCGAACCCGGTCTTTTCGCGAAGCTCCCTGAGCCGCTGGACGATAGCGGGAGAGGTCGCCCGCGGACTGTGGTGGGGCCGGCGGGAACGGTCACCGAGGCTCGAGAGATCCTGGGACGATTTCCTGTATCGTTTCAGCCACTTATAGAATGTTTTTCTGCTGATGGAAAAGCGGCGGCAGATCGAGGGAACATCTCTGCTCTCCTCGTACATCCTCATCCATTCCATGCGCCGGGCTATTCCCGGGTCGTTGGCTCTCATAGGTCATCCGTGACAACTGCTGCTGCTTCGCGCGCGAATCTTCGCGTCAGGAGGCTTTCTTCACTTTCTCGAATCGTTGAACCACCCTTGTTTCCCCCCCGTCCACCTCTGCGACGACGACGACGTCTCCGTCCGAGCTGAGAAGCATCTCCTTCGCCATCTTCACGGCCTCCTCCTCACTCCCCTCATGCGATTCGTGCCGCACAGCCTTGGGAACTTCCAGGTACTTGAAGACCGATATTCGGTACGTCATACAACTCCTTGTTGTTCGAACAATATCCGTTTAGACCGCGTATGGTTCCACAGATTCCCAGAGGAGCTCCGCGACATCTTTGACGGCGACCCGATCGCTTGCTTCCTTCGCCTTCACTCCGTCACCGAGCATCGTCATGCAAAACGGGCATGCTGTCGCAATGGTGCCGGCATTCGTGGCAAGAGCTTCCTCCGTCCTCTCGATATTGATCCGCTTCCCCTCCTTTTCCTCCATCCACATCCGTCCTCCTCCTGCACCGCAGCAAAGACCCCGGTCTTTGATGCGTCCCATTTCCCGCAGCGATGTTTCCGGGAGCGCCTCCAGAAGGCGACGGGGAGTCTCCGCGACGCCGTTGTACCTGGCCAGGTAACATGAATCGTGGAAGGTGGCGGAACCGCCTCCCCGCACCGGAAGGATCTTCTTTTCGTTCACCAGCCTGTCGAGAAAGTCGGTATGATGGAAAACTTCATACCTCCCACCGTGCTGCGGAAACTCGTTCTTAAGGGTGTTGAAGCAGTGGGGGCACGTCGTGACAATGTTCTTCACCCCGTATCGGTTCAGCGTCGCGACATTCTCGGTCATGAGAGACTGCGCAAGGTACTCGTTCCCGGTCCTCCGAGCGGCGTCGCCGGTACATTTTTCCTCGAGTCCAAGGATCGCGAACTTCACTCCCGCATGCCGAAGAAGCTGAACGAACGCGCGCGCGACCTTCCGGTACCGCGCATCGTACGCTCCGGCACACCCGACCCAATAGAGTACCTCGATCTCCTTATGCTCCGCCATACGGGGAACGTCAAGTCCTTCAGCCCAGTCTGCACGGGTCGAGTGGCTGAATCCCCATGGGGTAAAATTGCGCTCAAGATTGTCGAACGTCGCCCGGAGCTCCTGAGGAAAACGGGATTCGCTCAGCACGAGGCCCCGGCGAAGGTCGACGATTTCGTCCACATGTTCGATCGTCACGGGACACTCGGCAACGCACGCCATGCAGGTGGTGCAGGCCCACAGTTCTTCCTCCGAGATAAAGTGATCGACAAGTCTGTGTTCAAGCAGAGCTCGTTCATCCTCGCCTGGCGCTCTCCCGTCGAGGAGGGGCGATTTCTCCATCGTCCGTCTCCGGGTCTCGACGATGATCTTCCGCGGCGAGAGTTTTTTCCCGGTCAGATTCGCGGGACAGACCGAGTCGCACCGGCCGCACTCCGTGCATGAATAGCCGTCGAGAAGCTGTTTCCAGGTCAGGGCATCGGTGTCGAGCGCCCCAAAGGTCGTCGCGCTTTCATCGTCGAGGGCGATCGGCTTCAGCGCCCCACGGGGCTTCTGGCTCGAAAAATAAACGTTGGGAATCGACGTCAGAACGTGAAGGTGTTTTGAATAGGGCAAATAGTTGAGGAATCCCAGAACCAGTGTGATATGCGCCCACCAGAAGAGGCCGCCAAGAAGCGAGGTGCTCCGTGAATCCCTGAAGACTCCGGCAATGAACGACGAAACGGGGTAGGGCAATCCCGGCGTGTAAACGCCGAGCGCAACGCGTGTGCTGTTCTGGAGGAGAAGCGCGGAGACGATGAGAAGGATCCAGACGAGGATGACGAAGGCGTCGCGCTGATTGTGCCCTGCGAACTTCAGCCGCTTCACGGGAACGACGAATCGTCTCCAAAGGGCGACAAGGACCGAAATCCCCACGAGCAGACAGAAGATCTCCTGCGAGAAGGTAATCGCGCTGTAGAGGCGGCCGACGAACCGGAGAGAGAAGTGTCCCGCAATCCCCTCGCCGATCGATTCGAGGACGGCGAATCCGAGGGCAAGGAATCCCCAGAAGATCGCGCAGTGGATCATCCCGGCAAGGGGTTCTCGAAGGAGCTTCGACTGAAAAAGGGCGACAGTGAGGACCCGCTTCAGCCTCGAACCGGGGCGATCAAACCTGTCTTCCCGGGCGCCGGTCTGGAGGTACGACACCAAACGCCGCGCGCTGAGACCGAATGCCGTCAGCGAGACGAGCAGGAGAAAAGTAAATACGATGTTCGTGGGTCCCATGCCGGCAGCCGGATGAACAGTTCAATCAGAATTTGATGGTTCCCTGGAAGACCGTCACCGCATTTCCGACGATCGCCATAGATTTGGGCTTTCCGTTTTCAACCTGCACCTCGACTCGCACCCTCCCCGGCCTTCCGAGCACATCCCCCTGCTCTCCGATCATTTCAATGAGGCCGTCGGATTTTCCAACGAGCCCCTGCTCGACCATATAAACGCCGAGCGGGCCGTTTGCCGAACCCGTCACCGGGTCCTCGTTGATACCGTCGTTCGGAGCAAAAAATCTCGAGTGAAAGGCCGATGTGCGCTCGACGGTCTCCGTCGAAAAGACGCAAACACCGAGGAGCTTCTTCTGCCGCAGGATCATCTTCATGAGCTCAAAGTCCGGGTGTATCTCGTACAGCAACGAAAGCCGCCGTACTCCCAGATACGCGTTCGTGCTCGTCACACAGGGAAGCCGCTTGTCAAAATCCCCGTCCTGGAGTCCAAGCGAGGAGAAGAAATCGGTCTTCAGCGAGTACGACTTGATGAAGTGCGGCAGAGGGAGGCTGAACCTCACGAGGGACGAGCCGTTCTCCTTATCGACCACAACACCGAGAGTGCCGGAAGCCGTCTGTAGCCGAAAACTGTAGCTTCCGTTCTTTTTCATCCCGAACATCCCCTCTTCCGCGAGTCCATGGAAACTTGCGATCGTGGCATGCCCGCAGAGCGCGACCTCGTTCGTCGGGGTGAACCAGCGGATGCGAAGGTCTGCTTGTTTCGACGTCGCCGGGAGGATGAAGGCCGTTTCGGGGAGGTTCATCTCCCTGGCAAGCGATTGCATTTCCTGCTCGCTCAACTCTCCGTTCGGCAGGACGACTGCTGCCGGGTTGCCGGTGAACGGGCTCGTCGTGAAGGCGTCGATATGTTTGACGGTGAAGACGCTCATGACGGTCGCGGGAGTGGAAGAGCGGTGAGCGTACGGCGTTCCTTTACATAATAGACGATGCCATCCCCGACAAAGAAGGAATCGGGGACGGGCGCGGGAGTTGAAACGTTGATGAGGTCTTCGAAGAGTTGCCGTCCGCCCGACTCTTCGACAACGCAAAGCCGGTTTTGAAGATCCTCACCTTCTTTCCCGGTCATTCGATCCTTCAACGCATGGTAGTTGAACACTGCGCACCCGGCGGTCCGCACGTATTCGACATTTCCCCGGATCGTTTCGCCGCCGCCGTGTCGTTCGAAGATCGGTTTCATGATCGGATAGTCTGCTTCCTCCAGGGTGAGGGATCTCGGAAAGAGAAAATCGTTTCTACCGTGGCTTTGTTCCTTCCGTTCGTACAGATCATACGGCGGATCGTTGAACTCCTCTATGAACTCACCGGTCGCAATGTCGAGCTCGTAGTAGAGCCGTCTCTCGAACAGATCCCGGTACGCGACAACTCGGTTCTCGGCGGCATAAAGAAATGCGTACTCGGTATTCCGCCAGATCTCTTTGCCCGTGCCGAGATCGATGGCGATGATCTTGCCATGCTCCGGCATGTCGGGTTTCTTGAAGCCGTGAAGAAAAACCTTGTCGTGGAAGACCCCCTCGATCCCGATCCACCATTTCTCTCCGAACGTTTTCTCCTTCCAGAGAACGTCTCCGTTCGACGCGTTGAGACAGAAGAAGCTCACTTCTTTTTTCTCGGTATCGCGGTCTTCCCCCAGAATGAAATTGCTCCGGGAAAAAACGATCCGCCAGAGGATCCCGGCCGCTGAGTAAGTCCATGCCGGTTTCAACTGGTGATGTTGAAAGAGGGACGAGATCTTCATCTGGCGACGGCAAGAGCGGAGAAATGATTGATTCTTTAAAATACCTCATTTTTGAGAGAGTATCAACGAGCGAACACTCCAATACCATGGCTACCAGCCAAAAGCCCCATTTAGTTCGTAGTTCTTCGTTCTTGGTTCGTAGTTCTTGGTTCGCAATCCCTGGTTCGCAGTTCTTGGTGCGCAGCCATTATCTTTTATTTCTTGTTTTTTTGTCTACTGTCTATTGTATTCTGTATCCAGTATTCTGCCTTGAAACTCTCCCATTTCCCTCCTACATTGCCGGAAAGTTTATTCACAATCGCCATCGCTTCCTGTGATCCGGATTACACTCGACGGCTCCTCGCTCTCGGTACCTAGCCTCGCCGAAGCGTCGAACAACGACTCACGAGTTCGCATCGCGCCGTCTTCGGTGAAGAAGATGAAACGGTCACGCGCGCTTGTCGAAGCTTGGCTGAAGGGGGATCAGCGCATCTACGGTGTGACGACGGGCTTTGGCGAGTTCAGCAACGTCCGCATACCGATCGGAAAGATCAAAGAGCTGCAGGAAAACCTGATCGTCAGCCATGCGGCTGGGACCGGAGATCCTCTTCCCCCCGAGGTCGTTCGCGCGATGCTCATCCTGAGGATGAATGCTCTATCAAAGGGCTTCTCAGGAGTTCGTCCTGAGACAGTCGAACAGATTGCGCGCTTCTTTAACGCGGGGCTCGTCCCGGTGATTCCCTCCCAGGGGTCGGTAGGATCGAGCGGCGACCTGGTTCAACTTGCCCATATGGTCCATACAATGTCGGGAGGTGGGCGCGTGTTCGCCGACTGGCGCGCGCCGGCGGAAGATCGGACCACGATCTCCTCAGCAACGGCATTGCGCAAAGCGCGGATACCCCGCCTTGCCCTGACGGCGAAAGAAGGCCTCGCCCTTATCAACGGCACGCAGATGATGACTGCGTACGCTGCGCTCATCGTCGACCAGGCCCGCCTCCTCTGCTCGATCGCGGACATCGCAACGGCGATGAGTGTCGAGGGGCTCATGGGAAGCGACACGGCGTTCGACGACCGGATCCACCGCCTCCGTCCTTTCAAGGGGCAGAGAGATTCTGCGAGGAACCTCCGCATACTCCTTCGGGGCAGCGAGATCCGGGAATCGCACCGTCACAGCGATCACAAGGTCCAGGATGCCTATTCGCTTCGCTGCGCTCCTCAGGTTCATGGTGCGTCACGTGATGCGCTGGAGTATGTGGCGAACGTTGTCTCCGTGGAGATCAACTCGGCGAACGACAACCCGCTCATCTTTCCGGACGACAAGGAACATCTCGAGGGGGGAAATTTCCACGGTCAGCCGATCGCCCTGGCGATGGACTTTGCGGCAATCGCGCTCTCGGAGCTGGCGAACATCTCCGAAAGACGGGTTGAGCGAATGGTCAACGGTTCTTTGAGCGGACTCCCGCGTTTCCTCACACGTGAAGGGGGACTCAATTCCGGCCTCATGATCGCGCAGTACACCGCGGCATCGCTTGTCTCAGAAAACAAAGTGCTATCGCATCCGGCGAGCGTCGACTCCATCCCCACCTCCGCCAACCAGGAAGATCATAACAGCATGGGGTCGATCAGTGCACAAAAATGCTGGCGGGTGCTCAGGAACGCTCAGACGGTCCTGGCCATCGAGCTCCTCTGCGCCGCACAGGCCATCGACTTCAGGAAGCCGCTGAAGTGCGCTCCGGGAACCGCGGCGGCCCATGCGTTGCTCCGATCAGTCATCCCCCCCTTGAATCGCGATCGTGTCCTCTTTGACGACATCCAGAGTTCATTGCGGTTTGTGTTGGATGGATCATTGTATCGGGAGGTGGCGAAGAAGGTCGGCGACCTGGCGTGAGGAGGCTCGCCCGGCCGACAGGTCCCCTTCGAAGTATTCCCCTCAGACTCTGCTCATTCTCCGTCAGTTGATTCCGCCCCCACTTGTTTGAGGACCTTCCGCGCCCGGGATCGAAAACCCGCACTCGCCCCTTCCAGTTGTCGTTCGACAAGGATCCTGATCTCGTTCCGGAGTCCCGGCTCCGCCTGCGCGAGGTTCGCAAGGACGGTCATTGCAAAGACCCTCACTGCGATCGGCTCCTTGGGCGACTCGAGGAAATTGAAACAAATCGTTGCAACCTTTCCGGCGTACTTCCTGGGAAGTTCAAGCTCCTGCAGAATCCGCACGACATTCCTCTTCACGGCGACGTGAACGTCCGGTTCGAGCATCCTGTCGATCATCGGACCGAGGTATGGGAGGATGAGGTAGGGGTTCCGATCGGCGCAGTGCTTGACAATCCACGCAGCCCGTTGTGTCGTCCTGTACTCCCCTTTGAGGAAGAGGGTCATGAGGGACTTGAAGCGCTCCTCGTCGTTTCCGATCCACGTCGCGATGCGAAGGCATTGACGCTTCGAGTGCTCGCGGAGTATCTCCTTCTGGAGGTCCATAGGCAGGAATTGCGGAAGAGGTCGGAACTATGGCTTCTGCTGAACGAGCCAATCCATCGCGCTCCCCTCATCCTCGGACAAGTGGAGAGTTCTTCCGGTGAACTGGATAACCGACTCGAATACCGCTTTTCGAATGCCGGCAACCCCTACAACGGCTCCCGCCACGACGTACGGCTTGTTATGGCTGGCAAATTCTTTCATCATCCGGTCCAACGCGGGTGTGTACCGGGTGTCGCTGACGTTCGTCAGCGTAAGAACGGACTTCTCTGCACGTTGACTGATCAGTTTCTTCGCCTCTGCGAGGATGGTGACTACCTCTTCCAACTCCGCGCGAGAGATGTCAATGCGCATGATTTCTTTCTCTTTGTGACGAATAAACCTGACACTTCCCATTGCCGTTCCGTCCGTGTTCTCGGATAGTTTCTTGTTTTCAGCGCCCTCGCACACCGGCAATCCGGCGGATCTACAGCAACCCGGACGCCGTGTCGAGCTCTTCTATTTCGGCTTCAGTGAGCGACCAGCCGAGCGCCCCCGCATTCTGTTTTGCCTGATCGGCCGATTTCGCTCCAGGGATCGGTATCGCCCCCTTGCAGATCACCCAACTGAGCGCCACCTGAGACTGCGACTTGCCGCCGTGCGCCGCTCCGATCCGGGAAAGCGAGCCGGAGAGCCGTTCAAACGCCGTGAAATTGAGACGACGGTATCGAAGACCTCTGAACCCGGAGGGAAGATTCCGCGCCGAGTATTTCCCGGTCAACATTCCCATCGCGAGAGGGCTGTACGCGATGAGCGAGGCCCCCACCTCAACGCATGCCTGCCGTACCCCATTCCGTTCCGGAGTACGATGAAGGAGGCTGTACTCGACCTGGTTCGAAGCGAGCGCAATCCTTCTCTTCTCAAGCGCCTCCGCAGCCCTTCGCACCTGGTCAGCCGAATAGTTGGACACCCCCACCGCGACCGTGAGGCCTTCCTCGACGGCATCCGCCAGCGCGGACATCGTCGCAGGGATTGAGAGAAGATGGAAGGGCCAGTGAATCTGGTAGAGGCCTACCGAGCCGAGTCCCAATCGCTCCAGGCTTCTCCGTAGGGCGGAACGAATCGCCCTCTTCCCCATCCTCCATGGGTATGGAAGATATTTTGTCGCGACGACGGGGCTTGTTCCGGAATCGTGGATGAATCCCCCCAGAAATTTTTCGGACCTTCCGGAGCCATAGACTTCTGCCGTGTCGAAAAAGGTCACGCCTGAAGCGATGCTCGTCTCATACGCCCCACGCAACTCCAGCTCGCCGTATCCTTTACCAAACCCCCACACGCTCGTATCACCCCAGGCCCATGTGCCTACCCCGAGCCGGCTCACGCTGAGCCCGGTCTTGCCGAGTACTATCTGTTCCATCATACGATTCCAGGAAGGAGAAACAGAGCGCAGCGATGCCGCGAGAGGAGCCGAAGAGATGCCTCCTCTGCGACACGCACCTTACTTTAGCGAAAGCGAGGCGCAAAATCAAGGTTTGACTATGGACAGAGATCCTCTCACGGGTCGAGCCTACCGGTCAGGCAAGTACTTGGAACTCAGCGGTTTCCTTCGTACCTTAAGAAGAAAGACCTCGCCACCAACTCCGCCACACCTATGAAACTCACCAAGTCCCTGCTCCGATCCATCCCAAAAGTTCTTCTGCACGACCATCTTGACGGAGGCGTTCGCCCGGAAACGATCATCGGACTGGCGAAAGAGCAGAAGTACACGAAGCTCCCCACAAACGACCCTGGACAGCTTGCGGAATGGTTTCAGCGGGGCGCTCAACGGGGCAGCCTTCCTCTCTTCCTGGAAGGTTTCGAACACACCTGCGGAGTGATGCAAACCGAGGACGCCCTTGAGCGGATCGCCTATGAGACCCTCGAGGATATGAAAAAGGATGGCGTGGTGTACCTCGAGTCCCGGTTCGCCCCCGTCTTCCATACTCAAAAAGGGCTGCACATGGAGAGCGCGGTCAGGGCCGTTCTCCGCGGATTTGAAAGGGGGAAGAAAGATTTCGGAGTCGGGTACGGGCTCCTTATCTGCGCGATGAGGAACATGAACCCGAAAGTCTCGCAGGAAGTTGCCGAGCTCGCCGTCGATTTCAGAAACCAGGGAGTCGTTGGGTTCGACCTTGCGGGTGAGGAAGGGGGATATCCTCCGAAGAAACACGTTGACGCGTTCCACTATATCCAGCGGGAGAACTTCAATATCACCGTCCACGCGGGTGAGGCGTTCGGAAAAGAATCTATCTGGCAGGCGATTCAATGGTGCGGGGCGCACCGGATCGGCCACGCGACGAGGCTCATCGAGGATATGAGGGTGAAGGATGGACAGGTGCTGAGTATGGGAACGCTCGCCCAGTACGTCCTCGATAAGCGCATCCCTCTCGAGATCTGCCTCACGAGCAATATTCACACCGGGGCGGTGAAGAGCATCGACGAACATCCGTTCGGGATCTACTACCGCTACAAGTTCCGTGTCACGCTCAATACCGACGACCGCCTGATGAGCGGCATCACGCTCACCGACGAATACCAGAAGGCGGCGGAGCATTTCGGTCTGACCCTCGACGAGCTTGAGAAGATCACGATCAACGCGATGAAGAGTGCGTTCCTGCCGTACAAGCAGCGAATCGCGTATATCTACGACGTGCTGAAGCCGGGGTACGCGGAGGCACGGAAGAAACTCGCCAAGAAATAATCCCGAACGTTAGGCGCATGGCTCCCACCGGGAAGATCATCGTTTACCAGAAACCAACCTGCACGACGTGCCGACAGGTGTATGCGGCGCTCAAATCGAGCGGCGTGGATTTCGATGCCGTTGACTATTACGTCGACCGAATCCCGAAAACGAAACTCAAATCACTCCTGTCAAAGATGGGCCTTCCGGCCTCCGCGCTGCTCAGGAAAAAGGAGCCTCTCTACAAAGAGCTCGGCTTGGACAAGAAGACGCCGGCTGAAGACGAGCTCCTCGACCTGCTGGTTCGGTACCCGGACCTTCTCCAGCGGCCGATCGTCGAGAGGGGAGCGAAAGCGATTCTGGCCCGCCCCGCCGAACGTCTGAAGGAGCTATTCTGATGCGCCTCTTTGTCGTCCGACACGCAGATGCTGAGGCATCAAGTCGCGGGGGTGACACGGAGCGTCCTCTTTCGGCGACGGGGACGGCGGAGGCGGAAACCCTCGCGTCGGCAGCCACTCTCCTTCGCCTCTCCCTGAGCTCGATCTTCGTCAGTCCCCTCCTGCGGGCCCGCCAGACGGCAGAAATCGTCGGAAAGAAATTCCCATCCGTGCCGCTGCAAGTGCTGGAAGTCTTGAAACCATCCTCCGACCCGAAAGCCCTCTACAAAGAGCTCCAGGCCCTCCCCCGCGATGCCCGCGTTCTCATCGTGAGCCACGAACCGTACGTGAGCAACTGTATCGCTTCCCTCATCTCCGCGGAGGGGACGCCGGGAGTGAACATGAAGAAAGCTTCGCTGGCGTGCCTTGAGGTAGGCTCCCCGGTCCAGCGCGGATCGGGGATATTGCTGTGGCTCCTCACCAACGAGCAACTCAAGCTGCTGAAATCGTAACTCCCGGTTGCACTTCACGCCTAACTCGCATCGTCCGATCCGCGGGTAAACGATCAGTCGACAAACGCCGGAGCAATGTCATTCCCGGATGTTCCTGCGCGACATCCCTCTTCTTCATTCGGAGCGACCCGAAGAGACCCCGCTGCTTGTCCTTTGGCAGTGTTCCTGTTTGCATTCTTCGCAATCCCCAAAGATGGATTCCCGAGAAATACGTTCGGGAGTGATGCTACTTCAGCGCTCGTCATGTCACGAAGCGGCCTCGTGGACGCTTCGTGATGGCGTTGCGACACTCGCGGATTTTGCCGAAGGCATCACCCTGTGATTGGCGGGTCGAAGGCTCGACTCGTTGAGCATCCAATCTGAAACACTACCTGTCTTTTTTGTGATGGATTTTTTGATCTTTTTTCGGTTAATTTGTGTTTTGAATTGACCAAGGTGAGACAAGAAGAGATGATTGAGAAGTTATCGGGTACCTCCGCGTCATTGCTCCTCGACAAGCTCCACACCCTTTCTCGGAACCTCTGGTGGTCGTGGGATTTTGAAACTCAAACCCTCTTTCGTGACCTTGCGCCCCAGGCGTGGGAACGTTCGCATCATAATCCCGTAGCGCTCCTCGCGGAGATGTCGCGGGAGGAGCTCCTCGCCCGGCTCGGCAGCGCGGAGCTGGCAAAGCGGGTCGACGCGTCATGGAAGGAGTATTCCTCGTACCAGAAGGATAAGAAGACCTGGGCCTCCACCAAAGCGAAGAAGCTGACAAAACCGATCGCGTATTTCAGCGCAGAGTTCGGGTTCCACGAGAGCCTCAGGACGTACTCCGGAGGTCTCGGCATCCTCGCGGGCGACCACACGAAATCCGCGAGCGACCTCGGAATACCGTTCGTGGGGATCTCGCTTTTCTATCGTCAGGGATATTTTGAGCAGCGCATCGCGCCCGACGGATGGCAGAACGAGCAGTACATTTCCGCCGACCCCGCCCTGCTCCCGCTCCGCATCGTCGTCGACGAGAACGGCGAACCGATCCGGTGCATCGTCAACATCGGCTTCAGTACAGTCCGGTTTCATACCTGGCGGCTTGACGTTGGGCGCAGCACCGTCTTTCTCCTCGACACCAACGTGAGGGAGAACGAGGAGCGCTTCAGGGACCTTACCGCGCATGTCTACGGGGGGGATTCTACGACCCGCATCTCCCAGGAGATCATTCTCGGGATCGGCGGCGTGCGGCTTCTCCGAAGCCTCGGCATCGAGCCTTCCGCCTTCCACATGAACGAAGGCCACTCCGCGTTCCTCACCCTCGAGCTCCTGCGGGAGCAAATCGAGAAAGAGATCGACCCGAAAACCGCGGAGGAGAATGTCCGGCGTCGCTGCATCTTTACGACACACACGCCGGTCCCGGCGGGACACGACCGGTTTGCGAAAGACCTCATGGAGCACTCCTTCGCCTCGATGTGCAAGTCGCTGAAGATCACCCCCGACGAGCTCATGAACTTCGGGAGGATCAACGCGAACGACGAGAAGGAGCTCTTCTGCATGACCGTCCTTGCGCTCAGGATGGCCCGTGCGGCGAACGGCGTCAGCGAACTTCACGGGCAGGTGAGCCGCGAGATGTGGAAGGAGCTCTACCCTCAGAAAACGGCGGACACTGTCCCGATCGGACATATCACGAACGGCGTCCACGTCGGAAGCTGGCTCAACGACAAAACCGCACGTTTCTGGGGAA
This sequence comes from Bacteroidota bacterium, assembly GCA_035505655.1. Lineage (GTDB taxonomy): Bacteria > Bacteroidota > Ignavibacteria > UBA10030 > UBA8401 > JAGVPT01. The sequence continues at coordinate 6,488 of DATJQP010000104.1, read as the reverse complement.
CGCACCTCGGGAAGGAATGGCAATCTTCCTACCTCGATGCGGGTTTCTGGCGAAAGGTGATCCAGCCGGGCACCGTCTCGGACGAAGCCCTTTGGGCTCTTCGCTTCGAGCTCCGCAGAGACCTTATCGAATTTGCGCGCCGCACGCTCCGCGTCCAGCACTCCCGTTTCGGGAACGGGACGGCGGTGTACGAAAAGGTGCTCAGTCCGGATGTCCTCACGATCGGGTTCTCCCGGAGATTCGCGACCTACAAGCGCGCCCCGCTGATCTTCTCGGACCTGGAGCGGACGATCGAGCTCTTCAACAGCGAAGAACGACCGGTCCAGCTCATCTTCTCGGGAAAGGCCCATCCGCGCGACGATGAGGGAAAGAAATTCATCAAACGCGTCATCGAGCTGACAAACCATCCGCGACTATTCGGGAAGGTCGTCTTCCTGGAAAACTACGATATCGCCACCGCGAGGATGCTTGTCGCGGGGGCCGACGTGTGGCTCAACAACCCGCGGAGACCCCTCGAGGCGAGCGGGACGAGCGGCCAGAAGGTGGCAATTCACGGCGGGCTCAATTGCAGCATCATGGATGGATGGTGGAGGGAGGCGTATGACGGTCACAACGGATGGGCAATCGGGAAGGATGAAACTCCGAATGCCGCCGACCAGGACCTCCTCGACGGCGAGAACCTCTACGCGGTGATGAGGAACGATATTATTCCGGAGTTCTATGAGAGGGACGAACGGAACATCCCCCGCCACTGGCTTGCCCGTGTGCGCCGCTCCATCGCAACGCTCGTCCCGCAGTACAACACGCACAGGATGGTCGCCGAGTACGTGACCCGCTACTACACAAGGTAGCGCAGAAAAATTTTTGACGGGGAACACAACTTTTTTCCCTCAATTCCGTTTCTTATGGTAGGAAAGGAGGGAAAGAGTATGAAGACATCTTTCGGATTTGAACATCTCTCGCGAGCGGAGCGGGAGCTTCTCGAACAGATCCTGTTGGAAGAGATGGACTACCAGCGATGGCTCGCCGTCGCCTACTCTGTCATCCTTGCCCAGGAGATCATCATTCCGCTGCAATAACGGTTGGAACCTATGCTGAAAATACTAACGTGGACGGCAGTCATTGCGGGAGTCGTCGCCCTGCCGCTCATCATCTGGAGACGGAGCTCGATGTCCGCCATGCGGGACATCAATATCCGTTACGACGTCGACGACTACGTGTCCGAAGTGAACCTCTGATCGCTTCAGAGGAGGGGGCATTCCTGCCCTAGGAGATTTTTTCCACCTTCACGGTGTTCGTGGTGCCGCGTGCCAACAGGGGGATCCCCGCTGTGAGAACGATGTAGTCTCCTTTCTTCACGTACTCCGATCCCAGCAGTTGTGTGTGGATGGTTTCAAAGGTCGTATCGGTGTCGGCGATTTTCGGCACGAGAAGCGATCGGACCCCCCACACGAGGTTGAGCCTCCTTCTGATTCGCTCCCGGTCGGTGACGGCAATGATCTTGCCGTAGGGGCGGTACTTTGCGATCGTCATCGCGGTGTCGCCCGAGTGGGTGATCGGCACGATCGCCGCGGCCCCGATTTCTTTCGCGAGAACGCATGCCGAGCGGCCCAACGCCCTGAACACCGACCCCTGGTCCGTAACAAAAGCGTCTTCAAGGTCGAGCCGGTCGCGGTACTCGACCTCGGATCTGCGGATGATGAGATCCATCGTCCTCACGACCTCGACGACATACTTCCCTACCGATGTCTCTCCGCTCAACATGACGGCGTCCGCTCCGTCGAGCACGGCGTTTGCCACGTCGTTCGCCTCGGCTCTCGTCGGACGCGGGTTCTCGATCATCGATTCGAGCATTTGGGTTGCGATAATAACCGGCTTCCCCGCGTTGTTCGCCTTCTTGCAGATCAGCTTCTGGGCGATCGGGACGTATTCGGTCGGGCATTCAACGCCGAGGTCCCCGCGCGCAACCATGATCGCATCCGCCTCCGCCACAATTTCGTCGATGTTCTCCACCGCCTCCCCCTTTTCGATCTTTGCGATGATCGGGAGCTTCTTCCGCTTGTCGATTTTTGAGATGATGAGCTCCTTGAGCCTGCGGACATCCGCCGCCCGGCGGACGAACGACAGCGCGACGTAATCGATATCGTTCGCGATCCCGAACTCCAGATCCTCGATATCCTTCTCCGTCAGCGAGGGGGCGCTCACCGAGACCCCGGGAAGGTTGATTCCCTTGTGTTCCTTGAGAATTCCGCCGTGGACCACCTCGGTGAGGACATCTTTTCCCTTCGTGCCCAGCACCTTCAGCTGGAGGAGCCCGTCGTCCATGAGGATGGTGTCCCCCGGCTTGACGTCTTCCGGCAGGTTTTGATAGGTCGTCGAGACGCGGTGCTCGTCCCCGGGCGTCTCCTCGGTCGTGATGATGAACTGAGCCCCGTCGACGAGGCGGACCTGTTTCGATGCAAGCATCCCCGTCCTGATCTTCGGACCCTGGAGGTCCTGGAGGATCGCCACCGGTTCACCCGCCCGCGCGGCCGCCTCGCGGACGGCCTTGAGGACGACGAGGTGCTCTTCGTGCGTCCCGTGCGAGAAGTTCAGCCGCGCAACATCCATTCCCGCCCGGATCATCCGCTCGAGCACCTCCACCGACGACGACGCCGGCCCGAGCGTGCAGACAATTTTCGTTTTGCCGTAATCAATCTCTTGTGACATGATGTCGATGCCCTTTCATCATGGAGCCGGTGAAAGAATCAGCGTGTGACGGGCGGTCGAAACGGCGAAGGCGCTGTCGATGGGAATGACGTCGTACTCGCCGTTCAGCCAGAGCTCCGTCTGGTCGGAATAATGATCGTTGAGAGGCTGACCGGATTCGCCGGTCGGGATCACGTACCGCGACGCTTCGGGGTGTGCGAAGTCAACAATCTCCCTCATCGACGGCCCGAGGGTGACCTGGTACGGCTCGGCAAGATAGTACTCACCGTTATTGAGGGTCGTCCCCGAGCCCCCGACGGGAAAAGGGCCGATGTTGAAGACCGAACCGAGGGGAGGCTGTGATCCGAACGGATGGCGGAACGTGAGGGTGTGAAGGAGCCCCCATCGCCATGTCTTCATCTCGCCGCCGAGCGTCACCTTTAGTTCAGAGATCGCCTCGTCAAGGCTTTTTCGAATCACGTCGTCCCTCCGTTCGACGCGCGGCGTCGCCGGGTCGTCGAACCAGGGAGAATCGGGGTTCCGAAAGAGGGCAGGGACGGTACGGTACGGAATGTTGGCGATGAAAATGTACTTCTCAAAAAGCCCCTCCCCCATCTTGTTCTGGAAGATGTTTCTGAGGAGATGTGTGAAGTAGACGTGGAAGAGTGTCGTCGGAACGTCATCTCGGGAGAGTTGGTAATGCCAGTTGCCGAAGTAGTTGAGGGCGGTCTGGACGTCGGCGCTCTTCACGGCAACGCTGTCGTACGCATGGAGGATGTAAGGAGTCATCTCCTTCGCAAAGTATGAGAAGTAGTCGAGCTGAATCGACTGGAAATCCTCCGCGGAGAGCTTTTGCTTGGTGCTGAGAAGCTCCTCGAGCCGCTGGATCCTCGACGGGGGCTCCCAAAGGTTAGAGATATGATAGGGGAATGCTCCGTTCGTGAGCTTGTTGTTTGCCGTCGCGATAAAATGCTGCGGCGGATTGTAGAGATACGGCAGCTTCTCGTAGGGGACGAATCCGTTCCATTCGTATTCTCCCGTCCACCCGGGCATCGGTAGTGTCGGATTCTGGGCCGAGCGGATGGGGAGCCGGACCCCTGCCGTGTAGCCGATATTTCCCGCATCGTCGGCATAGACGAAGTTCTGCCCGGGAACGGTGAACTCCTTCACTCCGCTCCGGAATTCGTCCCAGTTGCCGGCCCTGTCAATCTGAGAGAGAGCATAGATTTCGTCGCTGAGGTCCTGCCCGGTCCACCTCATCGAGACGAGCACCTGAGAGGTGATCGATCCAACGGGGTTGACGTCGTTGATGATCGGACCATGGTGAGTCGATTTCAGCGTGAGAATTACGGATGCGGAGTCCTTCACGACGATCGTGTCGAGCTCCGTCGTCATCGGATGCCAGGTATCCTTGAAAAGGTACTCCCCTGCGGAATTCGTCATCTCCAGGTAAAAATCGGCATCGTCGGCCATGACGTTGGTGAGCCCCCACGCGACATGGGTGTTCCTCCCGATGACAACAAGCGGAGTCCCCGGGATCGAGACCCCTTCGACGTTGAACCTGCCGCCGGCGAGGTGTATCTCGTACCACTTCGAGGGGGCCGAAAATCCGAGGTGCGGATCGTTCGCGAGCATTGCCATGCCGCTGAGAGACTTCTCAGGACTCACGGCCCAGGCGTTGCTCCCGATGTGCGTCCCCGATATTCCGTCGAAGGCGCGGAACTCCCGGTCGACGTCGATAAGACCAAGGAGATTGTCAGAAAGCATTGAGCCCTTGAGTTCCTTCGGGACAATAACCGGAGCGTTTTCCGGATAGGTCGGGAAGATCTCTTTTGCCTTCTCCTCTCCGAGGTCTTTGTAGAGTTCGCCGAGGACGAGATCGACATACCATGAGATATTCAGCTCCCACGCCATGAGCCTCGCGACGAGGATTGAATGAACGGGCGTCCACGGCTCGGGCTCGTAGTTCAGCATGTCGAATTCGATCGGGTATTTTCCTTTGTGCGAAGCGATAAACGCATTCACCCCATCGCTGTACGACTGGAGTAACTCCCGCGATTCGGGGTGAAGGTTCTCGGCGATCCGTTCGGCGATCCGGAGCATCCCGACGGTTCTGAAGAGCCTGTCGAACTTCAGCGTTGACGGGCCGAACACTTCCGAAAGGCGCCCCTCACCGGCACGTCGCGAGACGTCCATCTGCCACAAACGATCCTGGGCATGAACGTATCCCTGGGCGAAGAAGAGGTCGTGCTCATTCTGAGCGAAAAGATGGGGAACTCCGTACTCATCCCGTTCGACGATAACCGGTTTGAGAAGCCCCGGCACTCTGAGCTCGCCGTCCACGGTCGGAAAAGATTTCGTGACGAGGTAGCGAAGAATGAGGATCGTGACGAGGCCGATAAGGATCAGCGACCCGCCGATCCCCAGGAGTATTTTCAGCCTGGTTTTCACGCGAGAGGAATCATGAAGCCTTTTTGCCGGACCATCGGGATGGGGAGTTAGTTTTTCAGGAGCAGGGGCAGGTCCCAGTCGATGAGAAACCTGTGGAACGTTTCCGCCGGAAGCTGAACGAACCGCGGATGCTTCGCCGGGTCGAGCCATTGCATAAGGAAGAGCATGTGGTCTTCTTCCATCGCCGTGCAGCCTGAGGTCGATGAACTATCGGACCGGTTCACGTGGAGAAAAATGCAGCTCCCTTTTCCCGGGATCGAGGCGGGGTTGTGCCGGATGACGATGCCGTACCTGTAGTCGACGGAGTCGAGTCCCATCCTCTCCGACGATTTCCACGGAAGCCTCCCCACAGAGTCCCGCACGACCTGATCCTCTCCCACAAACGAATTGTAGAAGACCGACCCGGTGTCGTCGACGCAGTGAAGGAGTCTGGTTGTTTGCACGTACCGGTACCGTATCCCCGGAGGGGGCGTTGAATCATACCCAAAAAAGTCGCCGAATTCAAATACACCGGCGGGAGAACGGCGGTCTCCTTCCACCTTTGTCCTCTCGCCGGGAGGATTTTTGTGGAGGCCGATTCCCCACGCAAGACCCGAATCCGCCAGCGTCACCCGCCACGGGACATAGTTTTGCATCCAGCCGTCGGTATCGCGCTCGAAGAGATAGAGCATGCCGGTCGTCGAATTCCATGTCGGGGCCACTACCAGGACGAGCTGGTTTGAGCCTTCGATTTGGGCTGTGAGCGGGAGAGAAAGAATGAAGAGAGAAGAGAAAAGAGAAAAGAGGCGACGGGGCATCAAAGTCCGTGTGACGGGGCGCGGGAAAATCACTTTGACATTCGGGGACATATTTGGTACATTGTTCAGGTTCATTAAAGGCCCGGAACGTAGCGCAGCCCGGCTAGCGCACTACCTTGGGGTGGTAGGGGTCGCGGGTTCGAATCCCGCCGTTCCGACTGTATCTCAGACTCTGCGTGGTTCTTCCTTCCGGCGTTTCTCTTCAGAGCTCCATCAATCCCTGGAAAGTCTGCAAATGGATTCTCCCCAGAGGATCCCTTCGAGACCGCCAAGAGCTCGCCGGAATGACAAATGGTAGTGGCGTGCGCATGAGGCACAGGTATTCCAAAAAGCGACGCCCTTGTTATTTCCCTGCCTCTCGAAGCCTCTTGGCACGACACTCTACACCAACAAAAAAGTCTTTGCCGAGTGGGCAAAGACTTTGCATTTTCGGGGCGTCCGGGAAATCTCTCCGCGTGCGTCAGCTCAGCTTCACCAGGAGTTCTTCGAGAAACACCTTCATCTCCCTGAGGTCCTCCTTCAGACCCGGATCCGCGGCAGGAACTGCCGCCG
>DATJQP010000103.1:0-16888 GCA_035505655.1 Bacteroidota bacterium | reverse complement strand
CGGCGGCAGTTCGCCACAACGGGCGCTCGGTGTGATAAGCCTCCCTGACAAGTTCGGCTTCGTTGCTCATGCAAGGGCCCTCTCAGCTGAATAGACGAAGCTGAATCCGCGGATTCTCACTGCATAGCAGCGAGCAAGATGGAAGAGGATTTGAGCCGATGTAACGAGGATCAGCGCGCCGCACGCGACATGCGCGGTTGTGATGAAGACGTCCTTGTTGGACCAGACTGTGAATGCGCCGAGTGCAATCTGTGTTACCACAAGAACCGCCATGAGGACGCCAAGCCTTCTCACCCGAGCCGGCAATCCGCTTGCGCGCCAAAGCCGAACAGCGAAGAGTGCTATCAAGATAAGGACCGCCACGGCCCAAATCCGGTGGATCATGTGGATGAGTATCTGCGCCGACGTCACTGGTCCGTCGGCAAAGAGCCGCAAGTTTGCGTCGATAAGCTGCTGATTGTAGAGTGCGACATTCTCCGGAGAGAGAGAGGGAAATACCTGACCGTAGGCGAATGGAAAATCATGAACCGCAAGTCCGGACCCGGAGTGCCTCATCCAAGCTCCGAATAGGAGCTGGAGATACACGGCGCATGTCGTGATGATCGAGAGCCTGAACAATCCAGTGTCTACCGGGGCCGCCGACGTTTCGGATTCCAACCACCATCTCGAAGTGCACAAAGCGATGAGCGTGATAATCGTGAAGAACGTCTGTCCGAGCGCGGCGTGAGCTACCGAGATCGGAGTCGGGAGAAGAAGCACGACGGTGAGGCCGCCGAGCAGCCCTTGGGCAATCACCGCAGCAAGAGCGGCAATTCCGAAACCCTTCACCCACCGCCTACCCTCTTTCTTCCAGATCCAGATCGTGAGCACAACGGTCAGCAAGCCGACCAACGATGCGATCAGGCGGTGGCCATGCTCATAGAGAATCCCTCCCACCATCGGCGGCATCACCATTCCGTAGGAAAGAGGCCAATCGGGGACCGCGAGGCTGGATCCCGTGCTCGTAACCAACCCGCCGGCGATAACAAGACAGAAAGTGCATGCCGCGAGCGCGAGGGCGAACCGGTGCAGGGCTTTGTGATACGACAATTGACGCTTCTCCGGGGTCAAGGTATTGTGGTGGTCGAATCGTGCGGAAGCTGGGAAACCTGGTCTGCCATCCAGGCCGCGTATGCTTCCTTGGTATCCACGCTCAGATATCCGCGCATCCGGTAGTGACCTAACCCGCAAAGCTGGGCGCACGCAATCTCGGTCGTCACGTTTGGAGCGGCCATAATGCTCGTATACCCCGCATCCATAAGGGGCTTGACAACGTCCGACGTAAAGACGTCTCCCTTCTTGACGATGACGGCGCTGTCTTTTCCCGCCAGATCCCCGATAGCGATTCGCTCGAAGAGTTTCGGAGAGGTCCCATCTCCCTTCAGCTCGAACGGTTCCGCCATCTCGGCAACGAGCTGATCAGTTGTCTTCACCGGCGTGAACCAGAGCGGAATCACCTGTCCCGGGATAGCATCCTGCTTCACGCGCATCGTCGGCAGGTTGAAACTGTGGATCACATCTTTTGTCGAGAGACGGATGATGACCGGTTTGCCGACGGGGACATGAAGTTGATTGATAGTCGTGATATCATCTTTTGCGTTCGGATCTGTCCGATCCAGCCCGAGCGGATTATCGTCCGTAATGAGCGAGATACTTGTTCTGCCGAAGACACCGTCCGCACCGGGATAATGAACGTTCCACGCAAACTGCTCCGCCACGACTCGCACGACGGTGGCATCTTTCTCTCCCGGAAAATCATTCACCCGCTTCGCCCAGAGGGGAATGGCGAAACCGACGAGAAGGACGGCTTCGAAGAGTGCAAGGGCCACCTCGAGGTAGCTGGAGACATGGCTCTTGACACCCATGTAGTCGGCCCGGGGATTTCGCTTCCGTCTGAAGCGGATGAGGGTATAGACGAAGAATGCTCCCCATCCAACAAAGAGGATGAGCATAAGCCAATGGATGATCGCAAGCATGTTGTCAATGGCAATACCGTGCGCCGATCCGTCCACCGGCAATGGGAGAAGTTCTCTCATCTAATCGTTCCCTCCGTTCTCGCTCCCGGCGATTTCAAGAGGCTCTCCCTCAACAAACTTGCGGGCCTGCTTCCTCAGATACAGAAAGAAGGATGTCATAGCCGCGAGAACTCCTCCGGTCACCCCAATCATGCTGAGGATGGCGTAGTTCAACCCGTTGGTCTGCGGCGAATCGGCCGCTCCATAGCAGGATCCGCACGCCAATGCTGCGTCCGGAAGAAGCAACAGGATGACGGAAACGGCAAGGAAGAACAGGGTCAACGTTGTGCTCTTCATAGATTGCTCACATGTTTGAAATTGCGAATGAACTTGAGTTCATAAAAGATGAGTGCCCCACCAAAAAGGGCGAAGAAGAGGCCGACGATCAATCCCAGGGTCTCTGCTCCGCTCACGAAAAGAACGAATCCCCATCCCGCCACTCCGGCAGAAAGGAGTACCGAGAGAGAAATGAAGAAGAGATGGAACGATTTAAGGGACATAGGTCAATGTATCCTGTCAGACATTGCGAGGAGTGGCAGAAAAATGAGCGCGAGAAAAAAGACCGCCGCCAAACCCAGCGCCGCATAAATCAGCTTCTTCTCGGAAATAAGGTGCATGAAGTAGCTCGCCACCAGCGATCCTTTGACGGACGCGATGACAAGTGCAACGATAATAGCCGGCACCACGCTCAGGTTAAGGTACGAGATCGTTACCGTCACCACGGTCAGGGTGAGGAGAGCGACAAAGACGGAGACGTAGATCCTGACGTGCTTCCTGACATCTTCGGCATGCGATGCATCCATGGTTGCTCCTACAAGAGATAAAGGACCGGAAAGAGGAAAATCCAGACGAGATCGACAAAATGCCAGTAGAGACCTGCAACTTCAATTCTATTGGTAAACCTCTCGGGTTGAGTTTTCCACATCTTGCTCCCCGGGCCCCAGAAGTATGAGTTGACGATCATCCCTCCGATGACGTGGAGGCCGTGGAGACCAGTCATCGTGAAGTAGATGGCGAAGAAGGTGCTCTTACTAGGGATTTCTCCGGCGGCAAAGTGATGGGTGTACTCGAAGTACTTGATGATGAGAAACACGAGCCCGAGGAGGATCGTAGCGCCCATGAAGCGGCGGTATTTGCCGAAGTTCTTCTCCATCAGGGAGGCCCACGACATCACCATCGTGATGCTTGAGGAAATCAGCACCGCGGTGTTGATCGTCGCCAACGGGACGTCGAGCACATGATGCGGCCATTCGACCGATCCGATCCTCAGAAGGATGTACGAAGAGAAGAGCGCTCCAAAAAGCATCACCTCCGAGGCAAGAAAGAGCCACACTCCGAGCTTTGCGTTGACGAGCCCAGTGTCGGGGCGGGCCTTGACAGTGTAAGGAATCTCCATGGTGTCTCAGGCCTCCATCGGTTGATTCTGAGGGATGAAATCTCGCTTCTGCCCCGGCACGCTGTACTCGTACGGCGGGCGGTACACCTCGGGGACGGTGAGGAAATTCCCGTGAGGAGGTGGAGTCGGTGTCGCCCATTCGAGCGTCGTCGCCTGCCAGTGATTCTCTTCTACCTTCTTCCCTTTCCAGATACTCCAGAAGAGGTTGAAGATAAACGGGAGCTGGAAGAGGCCGAGGGTCCATGCTCCCATCGACATAAAGGCGTTCCAGTGAAGAACGGGCTGCGCGTGAGCGTACTGCGCTCCGCCATCCCACAGACGTCTTGAGACACCGGCCAATCCGACAATGAACATCGGCATGAAGATCGCATTCATGCAAACGAACGAGCCAAAAAAGTGTATCCGCCCCAGCACTTCGTTCATCTTTCGTCCCGTAAGCTTCGGGAACCAGTGGTAAATCCCGGCGAAGAGTGCGAAGATCGTCCCGGGGGCGACCACATAGTGGAAGTGGCCGATGACGTAATAGGTGTCATGAAGAGGAATGTCGGTCGCTGAAAGGCCCAACGGAAGCCCTGTGAGTCCTCCGATCCCAAACATCGGAAGGAAGGCGAGCGCGAAAAGCATCGGCGTCGTGAACCGGATCGATCCTCCCCAGAGAGAGATGAGAAGGGCGGTGAGAATAATGACCGACGGTATCGAGATGATCATCGTCGTCGTCTGGAAAAAGGTGCTGATGATCGTTCCCATTCCCGTCATGAACATGTGGTGAGCCCAGACGATGAACGACATGAACCCGAGGAAGATCGCCGCGTAGACCATCGACTTGTACCCCCACAACGGCTTCCGGGTGTTGTTGGCGATGATCTCGGCAACGATCCCCATCGCCGGAAGGATCAATACGTAAACCTCCGGGTGAGCGAGAAACCAGAAGAGATGCTGCCAGAGAAGCGGGCTCCCTCCCCCGCTGACATTCAACGGCTGGCCGGTGACGACGAGTCCGCTCGGTAGAAAGAAACTCGACCCCGCAAGGCGGTCCATCAACTGAAGAACTCCGGCGGCCTCGAGGGGCGGGAACGCCAGGAGGAGCAGGAACGACGTCACGAACTGCGCCCAGACAAAGAATGGGAGCCGCATGAAGGTGAGCCCCTTCGCCCTCAACTGAACGATCGTAACGATGAAGTTGATCGACCCGAGAAGCGACGAGGTGATGAGGAAGACCATCCCGCAAAGCCATACGGTCTGCCCTGTCGTCGCGATATCAGAGAGCGGCGGGTAGGAAGTCCAACCGGAATTCGCGGCACCTCCGGGCATCACGAAGCTTGAGAGCATCGTGACGCCGCCGAGGAAGTAGACCCAGTAGCTCATCATGTTGAGCTTCGGGAACGCCATATCCGGAGCGCCGATCTGGAGCGGCATGACGTAGTTGCCGAACGCTCCGACGGCAAGGGGGACGATCCCGAGGAAGACCATGATCGTTCCGTGCATCGCGCCGAGCTGATTGTAGAATTCCGGCAGCATGATCCCCTGCGGTGCCCTGTCGTCACCCAGCCAGGAGCCGATGATCGGAATAGGCTGGCCCGGATACGCCAGTTGCCAGCGCATGACCATCATGAGGGTGAAACCAAAAAGAAGAAAAAGAAGACTCGTGAAACCGTACTGGATCCCGATCACCTTGTGGTCCTGGGAGAAAACGTACTTCCGCCAGAACCCGAGATGGTGTTCGTGGTCGTGGTTGCCCTCCATTGTCGATTCCTTCTGCTTAAGATTGAGTGGAATGCACCTGACGCGGCGGCGCGATGGATCGCTATTTCCCCACGTACGTGAAGTCCGCCTTCGCACCCTTGTCGCCGACCGTCACGGTCATGTCCTGGGTGCCATACTTTTCATGCCACACCTCGATCGTGTAGGTCCCGTTCGGGATCCCTTTGATCGTGAAATCGCCCTTGTCGTCGGAGACGGCATAGAAAGGGTTGTCGACAACGCCGGCATAGCAGTTCATCCAGTTGTGGACTTCGCACTTGAACTTCACCATGACCTCCGGTTTGTCGAACTTCTTCGTCATCTTCATTCCCTTGATGGGCTGGGCGTTGTTGAACTGCGGGCTGTTCTTCGGCAATGCGTGGATGTTATGGAGCAGAGGATCGTCGTTGACGATCTCCAACGGCTGGCCTGCCTGGATGCCGAAGACGTGGGGGCGGTACTGGCAACCTTGCTGGGCCAGAACGACCGGCGTCGTCGGCACGTCGTACTTCTTGTTGAGTCCGCTCTTAATATAGATGAAGACATTCTTCAGCGTGCCGTTACTATTGATGACGACGTCCTCCGAGTTGACTGGTTTCGGGTGCATCGCAAGGCACTGCTTGTCGGCGTTCATTTTGATCTGCGGGATCTCAGGCGCCCTACCCTTGAACGATATTTTTCCGCTGATGTCGCCGGCATGCGCGTCGGGAGAAAACAGAAGCATGGCCGCGGCCGCGAACAGTACCGAATGGACCTTTTTCATTGTATCTCCTCTTGTGTTGAAATGATGCTGATTAGTTCTTTTTCTTTCCAAGCGTAAAGAGATGGTCGCGAATCGCACGCATCTGCAGGGTTGCATCACCCTTCAGTACATCCGGGAGAGGCGACTGACCGTCAGGGAAATAGCCCGGCATCATCGTTCCAGGCTGGATCGCCTCGGGATTCCTGAGCCACGAGATGACCCATTCGGGCTTTAGTCGATTCCGGGCAAGCTCCAGGTTCGGCGCGACGCTCTTCGGATCGATCTGAGCCCCGCCGAGCTGGTGGCATTTGATGCACTGAAACGTGTTGAAGAGCTTCGTCCCGTCTGCAAGAAGGTGCGGGTCCGGCGTGAATGAAGCGTAGTCACGCATCTCAAGAGATTGCCCCGAGAGCGCAAGAAAATACTTTGTCACCGTGTTGATCTCATCTTCGGTGAGCGAGAATGTCGGCATCCTTACCTTCAACCACGGGCGAATCGGCGACGGAGATTTAAGGAAGCTCTGAAGCCAAGGTTCCTGCACCTTCCCTCCTTCAATCGTGAGAAGCGGCGGGCCTTTTGTCGGATCATCGAGGATCGCAGCAAAGTACCCTCCACGTTCCTCAAGTTGATGGCAGTTGATGCATCCGTACCGGATCGTCAGCTTCTCTCCGGCATCCAGGTCCGTCTGGCTGTCGGTGACTTCGACGCGGTACTTCGCCTGCGGATTGTCGGCCCGGAAGCTGAGGAGGACCGAGCGGATCATACTGATCTCGGTGTCCGAAAGAGCGAAAACCGGCATCCGTTGCACGATGCGGTCCGTCTGGAATACGCGTGAGTTCCGAAGTTTATTGCCAACCCAGTCCGCCCACGTGTGCTTCACCTTCGTGTCGCCGAAGTCCATCTGCTCCACGAGTTTCCGCCCGAAATCGGAAAGGTCGACGCTCACCTTCCCTTCGGTTTCCATCCCCTTGATATCGTGGCATCCGAAGCAACCGTACTGCCGGATGACGGTCTTGCCAAGGGCGATGTTCTCTTCTGAATTGATGTCAACATTGAACGCCTCTTTGGGACGGTCATCGCGCATTGTCATGAGATATGCAACGATGTCCCGCGCCTCCTGATCGCTGAGCCGGAGGCTCGGCATCTTTGTCGTCGGGTTGTAATGGCGCGGATTCTTGATCCAATCGAAGATCCAGTCGGGATTCAGTTTTCCAGCGGCGTGCGTCAGTTCCGGGGCGATATCATAGCTCGACCCCCGGGCGTTCCGTACCCGTACATCATCGCCGATCACATGGCACGCTTTACAGCCGAAGTTCTCGACGTGTTCCTTGCCGAGAGAGGCCGAGCCACCCGCGTAGAATCCCTTGGGCCGATCGAGCGAGAACGTGCTTTCCTTTCCGATGCTGAAGAGGTACGCCGTGACTGCTCCTGCTTCCTTCTCGCTCAGCTTGAAGTTCGGCATCCGGGTGTGAGGATTGTAGTTCTTGGGATCGCGGATCCACCGGTAGACCCATTCGGGCTGGAGTTTTGCGGGAATAGAATTGAGTTGCGGTCCGATCTTCGGCAGATTCTTGTATCCGTCGATGTCATGGCAACCGTAGCAGCCGGATTCGAGGAAGGTCTGACGCGCTTTCGAAAAATACGCCGCGCCTTTCAAAGCCTGACGGCTTGTGTGACATGCACTACACGACGCGTAGACATCCATCCCCCGCAGGATGGGGGTTTCCCAGAAAGGATCGGCCTCTCCGTGGGCCTCTCCGACCGTGAGCGCGTGTCCCTGGCCGCGGTGGCATGGCGTACATCCGTATTTTTCGGGATTGTGAATCTTCAGCAATTCCGGATGAGAGTGCGTCGTAAAGGGCTGGGGTGCGTCGGCCATGTTCTTATCGGTTGCACCAAGGTGACAGGTCTGACACCGATCCACCCTCGCCTTCACCTCGCCGAAATTCGATTTGTCGTAGTCGTTGAGAAGGACTTGCTTGATTTCAAGGGGACTCTGTTCAACCGAGGCGATCTTCGTTTCCAGCTTTGTCGCATCGGCATAAAGGGCGGTCAACGCTGCGTCGAGGCTGTCGGCGGTGTCCTTAAAGCCGCCAATCATCGCGTTGGCCGAATCGATGGACCCGTTGATGTCGTCCATCTTCTTCGCATCAGCGGCGATCTCAACGTCGAGATCGTCGAGCTTCTTCTTCAGGTCGGCGCTGGGGTGTCCATCATGGAGCGTTACCGAATACTGATAATAAAGAGCGTCTGAATTGCTCCGGGCGAATCTCCATGCGCGCGTTGCATCTGCCAGGTCCATCTGCAACCCGTCGAGCCTTCGAACGGCATCGTGGTACTCTTTGCTGTCGAGCTTCTGTCGCGCCTCGGCGAGCCGGCTGCGCAGGTCTGCCGCCGTCGAGCTGTCCACCGCCGACATGGCGTCGTTGTACTGGGCGCGAAGTTTCTCCACGCTCAAGCGGTCGTATTCGCTCTGGTATCCTTTCCAGGGGCGGCGAACAAAGACTTCGTCGACGACTGCCCACAGGGTCGCCAGGAGCAGGAGTCCGCTGAAAACAAGATAGAAGGTGGAGTAGTCCCTGTTTTCAATCGGGGTCTCCGCTCGTTTCTGGAACATTGACAGGAGCTCCTCTGAGAATTAGCGGCAGAATAGGGAACGTTTAGACATTGAACCAGGGAGTCACCCAGATGTATTTCACCGGGTACGCTCCAAAAATCGGCGGCGCAATCCGCAGAACGATCTTCAGAACGACGAACATCATCGTCAGAAATAGTCCCATGACGAGCAAATACCGCATCGTCCCGAGCTTCTTGACGACTGCTGAGTTGCGGAACTTCATGTAGTGCCATCCACCCAGACCGCCGTAAAACAATGCAATGAAGAGAAAGCCGAAAACAGAAGCGGCAATATTGAGACTATTGTCCGGGAAATGAGTCGGCATGCCGAAATATTCGGAGAGGTCGAGGTTGTTCAGCACGACGACCTTGTGGGTATCCCAATCCTGCCATGGCAGGAAGAAATTCCATCCAGGGCCCCGCATAAAAGTTCCGAGCACGATGAGCGACACCCAGAGGACAAGGAATCCAAAACAGAACGTGAGGATGGCGAATTTCCTCTCCTTGAACGTGTAGTACCCGTTTCCCTTTTCATTGATGTCGACGTACGGAATGACCATCAGCCCGACGATGATGATCGACGGGAGGACGACGCCGGCGATCCAGGGATCGAAATAGACGAGGAGTTCCTGGAGGCCGAGGAAATACCAGGGGGCTTTCGATGGGTTTGGCGTCAGCGCGGGGTTCGCCGGTTCTTCCAGCGGCGCATTGATGAACACCGACCAAACGACGAGGATCAGCAGGACGACGAGCATGGCGATGAATTCAACCCTCACGAGATAGGGCCACACCTGAACCTTGTCGTCAAGCCTCGCCTCCTCCGGAATCTCCGCGAGATCGTTCTTCCGCGCCTTGGTCCAGGAAAGCCAGGTGTAGAAGATCACCAGCACCAGCAGTCCCACGATGGGGATGTTATCCGGCTTGCTGACAAGTTCGAACAGATGTCTCATGGGTGCGCGCTCGTTCGGGGTGATTTAGAAATTCTTTTTGCCGGTTTCAGGTCCGGAGATGCCGCCGTCTTTTCGGATGCGCCAGAAATGAACCACCATGAAGATCGATGCAATGAGAGGAAGAAAGATGCAATGGCCGACGTAGAACCGAAGAAGTGTCGGCGGGCCGACCTGCGTCCCTCCAAGGAGCACGAAGCGAACGTCGGCATTCGGACGCATCCCGAGTTGTGCCCCGAACGGCCCTTCACTTCCGAGGAAAGGCGTCGCTCGTGCCATGTTTGTTCCGACGGTGACCGCCCAGATCGAGAGCTGATCCCACGGCAACAAGTATCCCGAGAAACTTAGGAGGAAGGTAAGGAGAAGGAGAACGACCCCGATAACCCAGTTAAATTGTCTCGGCGGCTTGTACGATCCAGTGAGGAAGACCCGGAACATGTGGAGCATCACAGTGATGACCATCGCATGGGCAGCCCAACGGTGCATGTTCCGGATGAGAGGACCGAACGGGACGTCGTGCATCAGATATTTCATGTCGTCGTACGCGTACTGCGCCGTCGGTCTATAATAGAACATGAGGATGACACCGGTAAGGGTAAGGACAAGAAAAAGAAGGAACGTAATCCCCCCCATCCCCCAGGTGTATCCCAGGTTCGTCGCGTGGCGCGCAATACGAACGGGATGAAGATGAAGAAAGACGTTGTCGACGATCTGGAGGGCCCTGTTCCTCGGGGTGTCGTCATACTTATGCCGGAAGATCGACTTGTAGACATCGGTATTCCGGAGCTTTTCCATCGGGCTGATCATGGAGCGATCCTTTCGGTCGGGCTATCCGGTGTACTTGAGATACGACCCCGGCAGACCCCATTGCCCGAGTTCGTACCGGAATTTGATGCTCTTGTCGATCACAATTTCCCCATCGTCGTTGAGGGTGATCTGGGCCCGTTCGAGTGGCCTCGGCGTCGGACCTTCAAAGTTGATTCCGCTCTTATAGTATCCGCTCCCGTGGCAGGGACATTTGAACTTGTTCTCCGCCTGGAGCCACCTCGGGGTGCAGCCAAGGTGTGTGCAGATCGCAATGAGGGCGTAGAAACCTTCCTTCTCGCGTATGATCCAGATCCTCTGACTGTCTTTATACTTTTCGTTCACTTCTCCGATGACATAGTCGCTCGGAAATCCCGCTTTGAATTTGCTCGGCGGCTCGAAAAGGACACGGGGGAACATATACCGGAGCGAACCGATCGTCGAAATCGCCAGAAAGCTGAAGAACGATAGCCAGCCGGCGTAGGTGAGGAAGCTTTTCCTCCCCATGCGCCATACTCCCGGGTCGTTCTCAGGGGCTCTGTCTTGCTTCGGCTTTTTCGGTATTGGAGTTGCGGAAATCTGTGCCTGCGGTGGCGGCGGTGGTGGTGCCGGCCGATCCTGCGGCGGCACCGCCTGGGGTGATGTGGTCTGTTCGTCTGGCATCGTCGAATCCTACCGGATTAATGAGTGCCTATGACTCCGTGCCTCGGAATGGAAAAGCGCACACTATGCTGCTGCGGCAACAACAGCGTCCTCTTCGCGTTTTACCATGTCGATGACTTCCCACGGACAATACTTCGCGCACAGCTTGCAGCCGATGCACACTTCCTCGTCAACGATGACGATGCCGTTGACATTAGCATGGCTGTTGTCGTTGGGATTTTCCGGTCCGGGAACTTTGTAGAGGCAATCAACGGGGCAGAACTCAACGCAGACTTCACAGCCTGTACATCCTTCCGGATGAACAATCGCAACCAGCGGCGATTTTTTTTTCTTCTTCGGTGACGCGACAGGTGCTGCCTGTGGCGAAGCCGTCACGGTATCCGACATGAGAAGTATCGATTCGGGAATCTACTGGCGAAGAATGCAAAACTCTCGAAGATCGGCAAATCCTCAGGAGCGGAGATGTCCGAGGTTCTTCGCCTCGCACATCTCAACAAAAATATATCAAATAATGTTCCGTAAGTCAATAAGAAAAAACTCTCCCGACGACGGTTAGCGACATCGATTCGTCGGATGCATCTGAGAGATTCGCTAAGTGTTGAATATGTCAGCGCCAAGCTGTATCATTAAACAATGTTCGTTGACGAACCTCTCCAACGCCATGGCGAACGGCAACCGAATGATCCGCTCCCTCCTCCTCGTCTTCATCCCGTCGATTGCCTTCGTACAGCTTCAACAAGAGATTCGTCTCTTCGCCTCCGGACGCAACGCCGGCGAGCGGAGAGAAATTAACATCTTTATCGCCGACTGGAAGTAGGCCCGCGTGATCCTCTCCGGCAAGGTATCCGTTATCAGCGGTGCTTCCCGCGGAATCGGGAGGGCGCTGGCAAAACGATTCGCGCGAGAAGGTTCGATCGTTTGCCTCTGTGCCCGGCACACCGAGCAGCTTCGAGCCGTCAGCCTGGAGATCATGGCGGCCGGCGGAAAATCGATCTTTGAGCAGACCGACGTCTCCGACGAACTGCAGGTGCGGGAATTCCTCTCGCATTGCGCCGCATCGTTCGGTTCAATCGATATCCTCGTGAACAATGCCGGGGCTCTTGGTCCCCGCGTCCCCCTCGCCGATTACAGCTCCCAGGAATGGAACCGTGTCCTTCAGGTGAACCTCTACGGCCTTTTCTACATGACGAAGCACGCCCTCCCCTATTTCAACCCTGCGGGAGGATCGATCATCAACGTCTCTTCATCGGTCGGAAAAGTCGCGCGGGCGAACTGGGGGGCATATGGCGTCTCGAAGTTCGCGACCGAAGGATACACGCAGGCCATCGCCGAGGAGTTGAGGCCGCGAAACATCCGGGTCAACGCCGTCAACCCCGGAGCAGTGGCGACGGAGATGCGTCACCTGGCATTCCCGGACGAGGACCAGCGAACGCTTCGGAAGCCCGAAGATATCCTCGACATCTTTCTCTACCTTGCTTCGGATGAGTCGAAACAGGTCACGGGGAAATCGCTCGATGCGCAACACTTCAAGAAAGGTTGATCCAATGAAGACGATCATGATGCTGTTCCTCCTCCTTACCGCTGCCGGATGGTCGATCGCTTCGGACGATTCCACCGCCATCCGAGTAAAGAGTCACATCGCATACCTCGCCTCCGATGCCCTCGAAGGCAGAAGGGCCGGAACAAGAGGTGCGCGGCTTGCCGCCGCGTATGTCGCGCAGCAATTCGCCTCCGCCGGGCTCCTCCCCATCGGCGACGGCGGAACATATTTTCAGCAATTTGTCTTTACCTCAGGTGTGTCGCTCGGAAAGCGGAATTCCCTCTCCGTCGCGAAGGGCGGCAGGACGACGACGCTGACGCTTGACAAGGATTTCCGGCCGTTCGCATTCTCTTCGAACGGCGACTGCACGGGGAGCCTGGTCGTCGCGGGGTACGGCATCAGCTCCGCCGATCTGCACTACGACGACTATGCCGGGGTCGACGTGAAGGACAAGATCGTTCTCGTCCTCCGGTATTCCCCCGAGGGCGACAACCCACGTTCCGATTTCGCCAAGTACCTTCCGCCCCGCTACAAGACTCTGACGGCCCGGGAAAAAGGGGCAAAAGCTCTCCTCATCGTGACAGGTTCCGCCGACGACTCAACGGATGAGCTGCAGAAGCTGAAGTATGACAACTCAGCGAGTGGAAGCGGAATACCGGTCTTCAGCGTCACCCGTTCGGCCGTTGACGCGTGGCTCGGATCATCCTATCCATCCGTCGATTCGATCCAATCGATCCTCAATTCCTCAAGAAAGCCCGCTTCGTTTGAAGTTCCGGGGGTGACACTCTCACTCTCTTCGGAGGTCATCGAAAAGAAGGACACCACCGAAAACGTCGTCGGACTGCTTCAGGTGACGGACACTTCGAATGCAGAATACCTGGTGATGGGGGCACACTACGACCACCTCGGCATGGGCGGAGAAGGCTCCCTCGAGCCGGACAAGATTGCGATTCACCATGGAGCTGACGACAATGCTTCCGGAACTGCCGGCATCATTGAACTGGCCAGGGAGATGTCAGGTGAAAAAAGTCTGCTGAGAAGAAACGTCGAGTTCATCTCCTTCTCCGGAGAAGAGGAAGGTCTTCTTGGATCTCAATATTACGTCACCCACCCGACGCTGAATATCGGGAACGCCGTCGCGATGATCAATCTGGATATGGTGGGTCGCCTCAAAGACCGCGCGCTCACGGTTCAGGGGACCGGAACTTCATCGCGGTGGGACACGCTGCTGAGCCTGATCAACGCCGACTCGGCGCTCATTCTGAAGAGGGTCAAAGACGGCTTCGGTCCCAGCGACCATTCGTCGTTCTACGGCGCAGGAATTCCGATCCTCTTTTTCTTCACGGGGATTCACGAGGACTATCACAAGTCGAGCGACGTGGCCGAAAAGATCAACTACGAGGGTGAAGCTTCCGTCCTCGCCTACATCGCGAAGGTTGCCGTCGACGTCGACGATCACACCCCGCGCCCGGATTACCTGAAGACGCAGGCTGCGTCCACGTCGGGAGGAGATTCCCGGGGGTTAAGAGCATATGTGGGAACGGTTCCCGATTTCTCAGAGAACGTTGAAGGGATGAAGATCACCTCCGTGAGAGACAACAGCCCGGCGGCGAAGGGAGGGCTTCAAGGAGGGGACATCATTGTGAAGTTCGGGAAATTCGACGTGAAGAATATCTACGACTACACCTATGCCATCCAGGATTACAAACCGGGCGACAACGTCGACGTTGTCGTGAAGCGCGGGAATGAGCTGCTTACGAAAAGGTTGAAGCTGGAGAAACGGAAGTGAGGATGGCGTGGTGAGGTGAGGGAAAACAGATTCCCAAAAGCTCAGAGCATCTTCTGTGCTACCTGTCGGAGCTCTTCTTTCGTGAGGAATCTCTTGACAAGGGGGAACAGGATCTGATTCTCCTTGTGGATGTGGTTGACCATGAGTTGTACGATCGCTTCCGCCGCCTCCGCCAGTTCCGCCCGGGCGACTTTATCGTCATTATTATCCTTCAGCGCGCGGATGCTGTAGCTGAGCTTTTTGTAGATCCTTGCCATCCTGACGTGATCATCGCGGAGAACGGCCGTGGGGCCGTCGACATACTTTTCGACCACGGGGAAGAGAGCCTTCTCCTCCTTTCCATTGTGCACCCGGACCTCCTCGTCGACAAACTCTGTCGCTTTGAGAAGCTGGCGGAATGTCTTTTCTGAATAGCCTTTCTTCCTGATCTCGAGGGCCGACCGCCTGAGGACTTCAAGATGGACAAGCGCGGTGTCGTGCTCTTTCAGGAAAATAGCTATCGGGTCTCGTATCGGCATACTGTTGGAATGCGTCCTTCAGCGAAGATTCAAAGGACTTCTTTATAGGTGATGTATTTCGCTTTCCCGCCTTTCATGAAGCTCGAGATTTTTTCGCTAAGGACATCTGCCTCCGCGTCTTCGCTCTCTTTGAATTGCGTATAGGCTTCTTCTGTTGCGGCGATGTACATCTCCGCAAAGGCGTTCTTCTTCCCTTTTTGTTCTCCGACGACATAGGAGATGTTGGGATTGGATGCGAAATGAGATTTCAACTGCTGAACCGTGGCGAGAAACTCCTCGCGGCGTTTTTCGTCAATCTCATACTGCATCGATAAGATCACTTTTGCCATCGAGCATTCCTTTCGTTGCGATGTGAGGTAAGAGTTAAACCTTCAGTCGGGAGACCCTTCACCATGATCCCATGGCGGTCCGGATCTCCGTCTCGTTCATGCCGAAGTAGTGCCCGATTTCGTGGCACAGTACTTCGTAAATCTTCAGCCGGACTTCATCGTCCGACCGGCAAACACTTTCGATGTTCCTCCTGTAGAGCGAAATCCGATCCGGCAGAACCGGGGACATCCCGTACCAGGTCCCCCGCTTCGTCAGCGGGACCCCATGGTAGAGCCCCAGGAGGATCGAACCATCACGCGAACGGGGCGGAGCATCTTCAACGACAATCTCGACGTTCTCTATCTTTTTCTTAAAGAGCGCCGGCAAATGATTGAACGCCTCTTCCGCAATATCCTCGAACCTGGTGCGCTCCACGCGTCATCCTCTTAGACGACCAGTTTTGCAAAGAGAGCATACAATCCTCCGCACGTTGCCCCGCCGGCGAGGAGGACAACTCCAAGAGAACGCCACCCCGAGATCTTGTGCGCGATGCTGATGCCCACACGCGCGAGATTCAAGGACCAGAGGAGCGCGATCGAGTCCATCGTCAACAACACGGCATACACAAGCGGCTTGATAACCCACGGAGATGGATCCGTGGAAAAAAGCCTCAGTCCGACCGCCCCCAGCTCAATCGGAAGGACGATACACACCGTCGCCATGATCGGTGAAAGAGCCCAACCCAACACCGCATAGGTATTCCGAATCCGCGCTTTTCCCCCAAAGATTCTCGCCAGCAGATGCAGCAGGACAACCGTGACGATCCCCCAAGGGAGACCTACCACTCCTCCGATGAAGCATCCAAGAAGGACCAGATAGATCAGATTGTCGAACTCATTCCCGGCGTGGCGCGCCCACAGAAGCGTAAAGGAGAGGGCGATCCCCAAAAAGAACATCAGAACCAGAACGTAGTTCTTGTGCTCTGCCCGAATGATACGATGAAAACCATCTCTCGGCGATTCTACGAGTAGCCAGAATGTGGCAAAAAAATCGAGATTCGGTATGCGATCCTGAATAAAGCTCCCGCAGGATGCGCACACTGTCTCGAGATCGTCGTTCGAGTGAGCACAAACAGAGCAAGAAATCATCACATCTCACCAGATCGCACTGCGCGGAAGAAGATCCAAGTGAACAAAGATACAAAAAATCGCGAATGATTGCAACGAATCATTGGAGAGGGGCAAAACGGGCGGTGAAGTGCCGTAGTTGAGGAGCCTCATAGGTGATGGAGTAGCCGCGGAGCATGTCGCGACGCGCATAGGATTCCACTACACACTCGGCAACATAATCGATGTGGCTTTGGGTGTAGACGCGCCGGGGTATCGCCAGACGCACCAATTCCATGGGGGGGGAGACAAGCCGGCGCTGTTTATCGTACGTCCCGAACATGACGCTTCCGATCTCCACAGAGCGTATGCCTCCCGTTCGAAACAATTCGCAGACTATGGATTGGCCGGGGTACTCATGCGGAGGGACGTGGGGCAGAAACCGCCTGGCGTCGATATAAATCGCGTGTCCGCCTGGCGGGAGAAGAATCGGGACCCCCCTCTCCGTCAACTTGTTTCCAAGGTATTCGACAGACCGGATCCTGTAGGTAAGATAATGCTCGTCAAGAACCTCCTCGAGCCCCTGCGCGATCGCCTCCAAATCACGACCGGCGAGCCCTCCGTACGTCGGGAACCCTTCAGTGACGATGAGCAGGTTCCGTGC
>DATJQP010000102.1:0-33460 GCA_035505655.1 Bacteroidota bacterium | reverse complement strand
CGGTCGATTTTTGATATGCATATTGGATGTCGAAGGATCGAATTTTCTATGGAATCAGAGGTTCCATATTAATTTTATGAACTGTGGATCTCGTCCACAATGATTCGAATGCGCGTCGTTGCCCCTCTTGAGCCCCGGAGGGGCGACATGTCAATAGGCATGCGGGCCAGCCGATTGTGAGCTCCGTCAGGAGCGGCATAATTCAAACCGAATCCTGCTTGACGGGCATCGCATGCCCCTCGACATAAAAGAAGATTGACAATATTTGATCAGAGTTAAAAACTGCCGCACCGGGATGCTGCGAGCCCCGAAGGGGCGACATGTCAATAGGCATGCGGGCCAGAAAGTCGTTGAGCTCCGTCAGGAGCGGCACAGTCGTTCTTCGAGAGGAATGAATCTTCAGTCCCCCTTTGAAAGATTCGCCTTCAGCTTGGCGAGGAGCTTGAGCGCTTCGAGCGGAGTCATCGAATCGATGTCGAGCTTGTTGAGGGTGGATCGGATCTCGTCGTCTTTCATCTCGAACATCGTCAACTGAATCTTCTGCTCCGGCCCTGGAGCGATCCTGTTCCTCACCCCGCGACGGACTCCCTTTCCGTTCGCCCCTTGATCGCCGTGCGGGCTCAGTTGCGATTCCTCGAGGTTGTTGAGGATCCTCTTGGCTCGTTCGGTGAGCTCTTCCGGAAGTCCAGCCATTTTCGCAACCTGAATTCCGTACGAATGATCGGCCGTGCCCGGCGTGACGGTGTGAAGGAAAACCACCTTGTCGCCGTACTCCCGCACATCGACTTTGTAATTCTTGATGCGGGAAAATGAATCGGCGAGCTCGTTGAGCTCATGATAATGGGTCGCGAAGAGGGTCCGCGCCCCGATATGTTCGTGGAGATACTCGGTGAGCGCCCAGGCAATACTGATCCCGTCGAAAGTGCTCGTGCCGCGCCCCACCTCGTCGAGGAGGATGAGGCTTTTCGCCGTGGCTCGGTTGACGATGTTCGCGGCCTCGTGCATCTCGACGAGAAATGTGCTCTCGCCGGAGGCGATGTTGTCGCTCGCGCCGACACGGGTGAAGATGTTGTCGACAAGGCCGATGACGGCCTTCTTTGCCGGCACGAAGCTCCCGATCTGCGCGAGGAGGACGATGAGTCCCACCTGCCGCAAATAGGATGACTTGCCGCTCATGTTCGGGCCGGTGATGATGAGGATCTGATTTTCCGCGGTATCGACGGCGACGGAGTTCGGGACGTACCGCTCGCCCGGCGGCAGCAACCGTTCGATGACCGGATGTCTTCCGCCGTCGATGATGAGCTTTGTCGACTCGTCGAGCTCGGGTCTCGCATAGTCGTTTTCTGCCGCAACTTGGGCGAGAGATGCCAGGCAGTCGAGGAGAGCGATCTGCTGCGCATTCTGCTGAATCTCGCCGGCGCGCGACGCAACCTCAACGCGAAGCTCGTTGAAGAGCTTCGTCTCGAGCGCGAGGATTTTCTCTTCGGCATGGAGGATCCGTTCCTCATACTCCTTTAACTCGGGAGTGATGAAGCGCTCTGCGTTCGTCATCGTCTGCTTGCGGATGTAATCGGCCGGGATCTTCTCCTTGTGTGTGTGGGTGACCTCGATATAATATCCGAAGACGTTGTTGAAACCGATTTTCAAGGACGAGATGCCGGTCCGCTCCCGCTCTTTCTTCTGCAAGTTTGCGACCCATTCCTTCGCCGAATGCGCGAGGGCGGTCAGCTCGTCGAGCTCTTCGTTGTACCCCTGCCGGATCACCCCTCCATCCGCGATGTTCAGCGGGGGAGCGTCTGCGATGGCGCGGTCGATCGCTTTGGCAACTTCGTCGAGGGGAAAAATTTCCGCATTGATTGCGGGTATCGGCTCTTCCGGGATGCTCGCGATAATGGCTTTGAGGGGAGGGATCCTTTGGAGTATCTGCTTCATCCCCACCATGTCGCGGGGAGTAGCCCTCGCGGTCGCGATCCTGGCGATGAGGCGTTCGACGTCTCCGATTTCGGCCAGCTCTGCGCAGAGTTTCTTTCTGATTTCGCTTGCTTTCACGAAGGCCTCGACGCCGTCTGCGCGCCACCGGATCGCTGCAAGTTCCCTGAGAGGGTGGGAAATCCACTTTTTCAGCAGGCGTCCTCCCATCGGTGTCAGGGTCTTGTCGAGAACGGAGAAGAGTGTTCCTTCCAGAGAACCGCCGAACGAGGAGGTGATCTCGAGATTCCGCTTCGTCGAGGTGTCGAGGATGATCGTCTCCGTTGTATTGAACGGGACGATCTTCCGGATGTGGCCGAGGTTCGCCTTCTGCGTTTCGTTGAGATAGTGCATCACCGCCCCTGCAGCCGAGAGACCTATCGTCATGACATCGACGCCGAATCCCTTGAGGGACTGCGTCTGGAAGTGCCGGAGGAGCGTTTCGTGCCCGTAATCGTACTGGAAGATCCAGTCGTCGGCGGGAGTAAAGAGCCCGGAAAAGGTGTTCTTGAGGAGGTGCTGCAACGTCTCCCGGTCCCGTTTCTGAACGACGATTTCGGAAGGCATGACCGAATTGATTTGCTGGCCGAGCTCGCGGAAAGGAATCTCGGCCACCGCGAATTCGCCCGTTGAGATGTCCACGAACGAAAATCCGATGAGATCATCACCGGCCGCGACCGCCGATGGAAGGGCGATCGATGCGAGATAATTGTTCTGCTTCCGGTCGAGGATCTTGTCCGAAAACGCGATTCCCGGTGTCACAACCTCGATGACGTCCCGCTTCACAATCCCCTTGGCAAATTTCGGATCCTCCAGCTGCTCGCAGACGGCGACGCGCAACCCCGCCTTCAGCAACTTCGGGAGGTAGGCATCGAGCGCATGATGGGGGAAGCCGGCAAGAGGGATCTCCCCGGCGGCGCCGTTTCCCCGGCGCGTGAGGGTGATCCCGAGGACGCGAGCGGTGGTTTTGGCGTCCTCCTCAAAAGTCTCGAAGAAATCCCCCATCCGGAACAGAAGGATCGTATCCGGATACTTTGCCTTCACCTGCGCATATTGCTTCATCAACGGGGTCGACATGGTGCCAAGGTAGGAAAATTTGACGGGGGGAGCAAGAGAGAAGAAATAAGATGTAAGATAGAAGACAGGTGTTGTCCGCGAGTTCAGACCTTGGATTTTGGACCACGGACTATTCTTGTATCTTCCATCACAACTCGTTACATTTTGTAGCCATCAGCATCTTTCCATCCAAAAAAGAAAATGAATCAACGACAGCTTTATAAGACGATCGAGCGTTTCGACGTCACCAAGTTCGATTCGAGCGAAGAGCTTCTGACCCATGTGCTCCATCAGATCATCCAGAACGACAGCATCGAGATTCAGGGAGGACGGGTGTGGAAGCTCAGCACTTCGCGGTATGCGTACGAGCTCATCGCACAATTCGGTGCCGTCGAGAAGATCAAACCTCATTTTCAAATTAGGGTCAATGAGTATACCGTCTTCAAGACGCTGCCGAAGCACCGGACTGTCGTCGCCAAAGAGACGAATCCCTACCTCCGCAGCAAAGGCATCTTCAAATATTCCGCCACGGGAGTCGGGGAAATCGTGACCGTCAAGAATACCCCGCTCTACAGGTACGTCATGTCGTTCAACACCGACCTGACGCACGACCAGGTGGCTCCGACACTCAACATCATCAGCATCGCGGTCACCTCGATGCTCAAGAGCCGGAAGATCGAGAGCAAATCCGCGCAGCTCGAGAAGGATCTCGACAAGGCGAGAGAGATCCAGCGAAGCATCCTTCCGGAACACGAACTCAGGTTCCATAACTACGAAGTCTTCGGCGTCTCGGTGGCGGACAAGGTCGTCGGAGGGGACTTTTTCGATTATATCGTCAGCGATGAGAAGGATCGGGCGAGCATTGCCATCGGGGATGCGGCAAGCAAGGGAATCTCCGCCGCCGTGCAGGCCCTTTATGTCTCCGGCGCGCTCCGGATGGGGGCATCCTACCAGACGAAAATTACCGCGCTCATCCGAAGTATCAACACTCTTGTCCATCGCACCTTCACGGACGACCGGTTCCTGACCCTCTTTTACGCGGAGCTCATTGAGGACAAACAGGGACTCTGTGTCTACGTCAACGCCGGGCATCCGAGCCCCATCCTCTACAGGGCCAAGACCGACACCATCGAACTCCTCGGATCGACCGGGAATATCATCGGTCCTTTTCCCGACCAGTTCTTCCGGAGCGAAGGGGTCATGATCTCGAGAGGTGACACCCTGCTTCTGTTCACCGACGGCGTCACCGAAGCGATGGATGCTTCGGGAGCCCAGTACACCGAGCGCCGGCTTATCGACAAACTTGTCGAGCTGAAGAACGAGAAGGCGAAAGATATCGCCCGGCTCGTCCTCGAGGATGTCCAGAAGTTCAGCTCGAGGAGCAAGTACTCGGACGACAAGACGATCGTTGTTATCAAGAGGGTGAAGTAGTCCATCACATGGATTCGTCCGTCAGCACAGTCCCCCCACCATCCCCCCCGGTCGCAAAGAGAATCCCGAAGCGCGACGTCGTCCACGGCGATGAACGCATCGACGATTATTTCTGGCTGAGGGAAAAGGAGAACCCCGACGTCATCGCCTATCTCGATGCGGAGAACGCCTATACCGAGGCGATGACGAAATCGTCGGAGGAGCTCCGCGAGCGGCTCTATCGGGAAATTGTCGACAGAACGAAACAGACGGATCTCAGCGTTCCGTACAGATTCGGCGAGTACTGGTATTACACCCGCACGGAAGAGGGGAAGCAATACCCGATCCATTGCAGGAAGAAAGGAACGCTCGAGGGAGCCGAGGTGGTTATCCTCGACCTCAACTCTCTTGCCGAAGGGCATTCGTTCCTCGGCCTCGGTTTCTTCAAGGTCACCGACGACGGCTCGCTCCTTGCCTACTCGATCGACACGACCGGTTTTCGGGAATACCGGTGTCTCATCAAAGATCTCCGGACCGACGAGCATCTTCCAGACCGGATGGAGAAGGTGAGCACGGCCGAATGGAGCCGTGACGGAAAGACTCTCTTTTATGTCGAGGAGGACACTGCCAAGCGTCCCTTCCGTCTCCATCGTTTGATTCTGGATGGCTCGAAGGATGAAGTCCTCTATGAAGAGGGGGACGAGCTCTATAGAACCTGGCTCCAGAAATCGTCGGACAGGAAGTATATTTTTCTCGCGGCGGAAAGCGCAGTGACGGGCGAGGTCAGATATTTGAAATCAGAAAGGCCCGGCGACGATTTCACGCTGCTCTATCGAAGGGAGGGGGAGCATGAGTACTCGGTCGACCACCGGGAAGGACTTTTTTACATCCGGACAAACAGGAATGCCAAGAATTTCCGGCTGGTCACGGTGCCGGCGGATGACCCGGACCCTGGCAACTGGAAGGAGCTTGTTCCGCACCGTCCCGAGGTGAAGCTCGACGAGGTGCTCCTCTTTCGCGACCACGCCGTCTTTTGCGAGCGTCGCAACGCGCTCACCACGATGCGTATTCTCGATTTCCGGACAAATGCTGTGAAAAGCGTCGGCTTCCCGGAGCCAGTCTATTCGGCATTTCCGGGGACAAATCCGGAATTTGACACCGCGAAATTTCGTTTCACGTACCAGTCGTTTGTCACTCCGCCCTCGGTGTACGAGTACGATATGGACTCCGGCGCCAAGACGATGTTGAAGCAGACGGAGGTTCTTGGAGGATACGATCCATCGGTGTATGAGTCGGCAAGGATCGAGGCCCGGGCGGCGGATGGAACGGCCGTTCCGATCTCTCTCGTCTACCGAAAGGGACTGCGCCGGGACGGGTTGTCGCCGTTGCTGCTGTACGGCTACGGCTCATACGGGATCTCAATTCCGGTCACCTTCTCTGTTCCGAGACTCAGCCTCCTCGAGCGCGGAGTGGTCTACGCGCTAGCCCATATCCGAGGAGGTGGCGACCTGGGGGAGCAATGGCGTGACGACGGCAAGATGCTCAGGAAGAAAAACACCTTCACCGATTTTGTCGCCTGCGCTGAGCACCTCCTCGGCGAGCGCTACACGTCGAGCGACCGGCTGGCAATCGAAGGAGGGAGCGCGGGCGGACTTCTTGTCGGAGCCGTGCTCAACATGCGTCCGGATCTCTTCAAGGCCGCTCATCTCGCCGTTCCCTTCGTCGACGTCACCAACACGATGCTCGATGCGACGCTTCCTCTCACGATCGGAGAGTATCTCGAGTGGGGAAATCCGAACCTGAAGGAGGAGTACGAATACATGAAATCGTACTGCCCCTACACAAACATCAGCCCGAAAAAATATCCCGACATTCTTATCACCACATCGCTCAACGACAGCCAGGTGATGTACTGGGAACCGGCGAAATACACGGCAAAGCTCCGTGCGACGAAGACCGGCGAATCCCTTCTTCTCCTCAAGATGAACATGGGCGCCGGTCACGGAGGCGCGTCGGGGCGATACGATGCGTTCAGAGAGCAGGCATTCGTCAGCGCTTTCCTTCTCAACGAATTCGGAATTCGCGGCTGAGACACTCGTGCTGCATGTCACCCGAAGTTTGATTCTCGCGGAGGGAATCTCTATATTCACGCATGATTTTCGGCTGATTCCATTCATCACATCGTTTGCGGAGGCCCTATGAAGATCAGACTCGTCGCATTGATTGCGCTTCTCGCCATGGTCGGCACCGTGACGACCGTTCATGCAGACCTCAAGAAACGAATTGCGGTATCCCGCTTTGCCGACAGGTCGGGAACGGGGTACAATCATGTCGGGGACGGGGTTGCGGATATGCTTACGACCGCGCTGGTGAAGTCGGGAAAGTTTATCGTCATCGAGCGGGCGGAATTCGACAAGGTCCTCGAAGAGCAGAAGCTCGGGCAGGCCGGCGTTGTGACCCCTGAATCGGCCCCGAAGGTCGGGAAGGCGCTCGGCGTGGAGCTCCTTGTCATCGGGAGCGTGAGCGAGTTCGGGACGAAAGAGAACTCCGTTTCCGGCGGCATCTCGATGTTCGGTGGCGGTATCTCGAAGAAGACCGCGCGGGCGGCGGTCGATATCCGTCTCGTCAATACGACGACGGGAGAAGTTGTCGCGGCGGAGACCGAATCCGGGAGCGAGTCGACGACCGGGCTCAGCGTGCGCTACGAAGACATGGATTTCAGCGATGCGAACAACTGGAACACCACCGACATCGGGAAGGCTTGCCGCGAGGCGGTCGACAATTGCGTCGATCTTATTTCGAAGAATTTCAGCAAGATCCCCTGGTCGGGAAGGGTCCTGAAGGTCAACGCGGACGGTACGCTTCTCATGAAGCCGGGTTCGGAGGGGAACGTCTCCATCGGCGACGAGTTCGAAGTCTACCGGATGGGCGAAGAGGTGAAGGATCCCGATACGGGAGCCTCCCTCGGTGCCGAGGAGACGAAGGTCGGCTCCATCAAAGTGACGGACGATGCGCTCCAGGGAAAAGCGAGCAAGGCGAAGATCGTTGAAGGGACCGACATCAAAGCCGGCGATGTCATCCGGCAGAAGAAATAGCGGGTTCGGAGACTGCCCGGTGCCGGAGTTCGGCGGGGACGTCGCGATCTTCACGCGGTCTTTTATTGAGCAATGAATACTTTCGAGTGGACACCTGAGTTACGTTTCCTTGTAGCCCTCGCGCTTGGCTTTCTTGTCGGGCTTGAGCGCGAAAGCACGAAGATCGAAGAGCAGAAGATGGTCTTCGGCGGAGTACGGACGCATCCGATTATCAGCCTCATGGGGTTCGGTTGCGCCTGGTTCTACAAGATCGGTCTCACCGTCATGCTCCCGGTGGGTCTCCTCTCGATCGCGACGCTCACCGCCATTGCGTACATCGCGAAGATCAAGGTGGGTCGGTTCGGGTCCACGAGCGAGATCTCGGCGCTCCTCACCTTTGTCACCGGAGCGCTCGCGCTTCTCGTCGACGTCTGGATCGCGATGGCGATCGGGGTCGTCAATACGATCCTCCTGTCGGAAAAGGCGGCCCTCGAA
This sequence comes from Bacteroidota bacterium, assembly GCA_035505655.1. Lineage (GTDB taxonomy): Bacteria > Bacteroidota > Ignavibacteria > UBA10030 > UBA8401 > JAGVPT01. The sequence continues at coordinate 25,457 of DATJQP010000102.1, read as the reverse complement.
TCATACGTCGAGAGGCTCAGCAAGGTTGAATTCCTCGCCACGGTGAAGTTCCTCCTCGTCACCGTCATCATCCTCCCGGTCCTTCCGGACCAGGAGTACACCCAGTTCAAGCTCAACCCGACCCGCATCTGGCAGATCGTCATCCTCGTTTCGACGATCGGTTTCGTCGGCTACTTCCTCTCGAAAAAGTTCGGCCACGAGCTCGGCCTCTGGCTCTCGGGGCTTCTCGGAGGAATTGTCTCGAGCACCGCCCTGACGGTTGCGGTCGGAAGAATCGCGCGACAGTCTCCGGAAAGGGCAAGAGGAGCCTTGCAGGCCGCGCTTCTCGGAAGCAGTGTGATGTACCTTCGGATCCTCATCCTCATCTGGATCATCAACGCCGCCATCATCCCGATGATCTGGTGGAAGCTTGTTCTTCTCTGGCTCATCGGGGTTCTCCTCGCGATCCAGTACCGCCATCTTGGCAAAGTCGAAGATCACGAATCACTCCCGACGCTCCAGAATCCGTTCGAAATCCGCCCGGCGATGATGTTTGCGCTCCTCTTCGTCGTTCTCTCGGTCGTCACGGCTCTCGTGCGGGAGAACCTCGGCGACCGCGGATTGCTCGCCCTCTCCGCGCTTGTCGGCGCCTCGGACATTGACCCCTTCATTCTCTCGATGGTTCACAATACCACGCAATACTCCAGAATCATCGTCGCGGCGATCATCATGGCGATGATGAGCAACACGATTGCGAAGGGAATTTATTTCGGCGTGCTTTCGCGCACCACGAGGAAGGAAACGGCCGTCGCGTACGCGCTGTGGGCGGGCCTCCACATCCCACTACTTCTCATCGGCTCCTAGCATCCATTGATACGAATTCAACCGCGGTAAACGACAGCGACCGGCTCCCGGGGCGCACAATGGGGCCGCACTGTGCAAACGAACTGATTGGTAGGGATAGGGAATGAGAAAGATCAATTTCGCCATTTTCTTTTCGGTTGCGTTGTCCGTCTACGCGCTCATCAACTACTACATCTTCATCAGGGAGTGGGAGGCGGGCGGGCATCTGGCGTCGTGGAGGGGGATCTACGTCGCGGCATTCCTCACCTTGTCGCTTTCATACATCGTCGGAAGGATGATGGAGCGGGTGGCGATGACGTGGCTCAGCGATCTCCTCGTCATGCTTGGATCCTTCTGGCTTGCGGCGATGGTTTATTTTCTCCTCTTCGCCTTCGCCATCGACATCGTCCGGCTCTTCAATTACTTCTTTCATTTTCTTCCTTCATCGTTTTCGGTGAACCCGGAACAGACGAAAGAGATCACCTCCCTCATCGTTCTCGGAATCGTCGTCATCATCGTCGCGGCGGGATATTTCAATGCCCGCAGCCCTCGGATCAGAAAGCTTGACCTCGCCGTTCACAAAAACGGGGGATCGCTGAAATCGCTAACGATCGCCGTCGCCTCCGATATCCATCTCGGGACGATCGTCTGCAAATCGAGGCTGGAAAAGATCGTCGGGATCATGAATTCGCTCGATCCCGACCTCGTCCTGTTGCCGGGGGACGTCGTCGACGAGGACCTGGGACCGGTCATCAGGAACAATCTCGGCGAGACGCTCCGCAAGATCCGGTCGAAGTACGGGGTCTTCGCCATCACCGGTAATCACGAATACATCGGGGGAGTGGAGCCGGCGTGCAAGTATCTTGCCGATCACGGAATCACGATGCTCCGCGACAGTAGTGTCAAGGTCGCGGAGAGCCTCTATATTGTGGGAAGGGAAGACATCAGCATCCGCGGATTTGCGGGGAAGACACGGAAGCCGCTCGGCGAGCTGATGGACGGCCTAGACAAATCCTGTCCCGTCATCCTGATGGACCATCAACCCTTCAGGCTGGAGGAGGCGGAGACGCACGGAGTGGATCTCCAACTATCGGGACACACGCATCATGGTCAGCTTTGGCCCTTCAATTTCATCACGAAGAAAGTTTACGAGCTGAGCTGGGGATACAAGAAGAGGGGGAACACTCACTATTATGTCTCTTGCGGGGTCGGAACATGGGGCCCTCCTGTGAGAACGGGGAACAGGCCGGAGATCATCAGCATAAGACTGGAATTTAGCACAGCCTCGTAACGCCAGGCTGTTTTCCGCTCCGCACTTGGGGCGCGTCCCTCGCGAGCGCGGGAAACGTTGTTCCTGAACTGTTTACGTTGGAATTTGCCTGCAAGCGTCCATCACACCACCGGGGGCCTACTCCACATGACGACCAATCCGATGCCCATTCGGATCATCTCCCTCTCAATGATTCTTGTTCTCCTTTGTTCGACCGACCTATCCGCCCAGGTGATGCCGATTTTCCAGTCACTTCTCTCTCCCCGTTCACTGCCGGCAGCAGGAATGGGGGAACAGGGAGTCGCGTCTAACGATCCGCTTGATGCGTTGCAGTTTAATCCGGCGAACCTCGCGTATGCCGAGGGGGCTTCAGTCTCTTTCTTTAATAACCCGTGGAAGATCCTTCACACCTCAGACCCACTGACCACCTGGAGTGGCTTCTGGAAAATCTCGGATACTTCCGCGATCGGGCTGGAGTACACCTACTGGGATCTTGGCGAGGGAACTTTCCCCGACCTCAACGGGGTCATTTCATCCCACGATTTTTTTGAGCGTTCTCTTTCGGCGGCACTCGGCACGGAGCTGGGAAATCATGTCGCAGCCGGCATTGAAGCGCGCTATGCCTGGATGCCCGAGTACTTCCCATCCCAGACTATCCAACATCTTCTCGTCAGCGCGGGGATCTCAGCGAGCCCGGGATATTTCAGAGAAAGGGTGAGGCTGGGTCTCTCGCTTATGAACTTCAGCACTCCGGTCGAGGTCGGAAGCGGTAACCCCGTCTTCGTTGAGTCGGATCCACCTCCCGCTGAATTGAATCTCGGCCTCGAAGGGGATGTGCTACAAGAGAGTACATTCGATCTGAAGCTTTCCCTTGGGATGATGAAAGCGGTGACGAAGCGGGCTGGTGCTGGGTATACCGCAGAGTCGTCATTCTCCGCCCTCTTTAACAGCTGGGTGTATTTTCCGAACGACGCAACCGGAGAGGCAGGTCTGGGCTTCTTGTGGCGTCCGATCGATCTCGGGGGAGGAGTATCATTTTTGCAGGAGATGTATCTGGGATATTTCTCATCGGGTCCGTACGGTTTCGGCGGAGCATTCCTCACCCATGGGGCCACGGTGGGCCTTGATCTCCGGGGCGTTCGCCTCACTGCCGGCTATGCGGGTCGCTGGCACAACTACCGAACGAGCGAGTATGTACCGTGGGATTTCCCCTGGGAGGAGTTTCAATTCAACGTCAGCGGGAACTTGGGATCGATCGGCCGCGGGAAGGCGCAGCCATCAACGACACCCCCGCCCCATCACACCATACTCTCGGCAGGCTTTGTGTATGGCGATCCGATCGGCAAATTGCACGAGAACAAAGCGGAAGGTATTCGCCTCGACTGGTCCCAGAAAGGGAGCTGGTCCGTTGCCTCGGATTTCTATATTGATGAGAGGTCTGCGCTCCATACCGCGTTCAGCTACGCGCGGATGATCCAATCGGCAAGCGGAACCATCGTGTTCGGGGGTTATCCACTTACCCCCATCCCGTACCAAGTGGAAGTGCCGACTGAGACCGTCTCACTGGAGTCCGGCTACCGGTATCACCCGCTAGAAGAATACCATCCTCTCTTCGTTCAAGCGTCTTTGGGGATTGTAAGGATGAACCCGATTCCCGAGACCTCTCCAAGATACTTATATGAATCCTACGACGAGCTGGTCATAGGCCTTGCCCTGCCGGTCAGCAACGGCGGAATTGTCGTCATGCCAAGGGTTGGTTTCAAGACCTTCTACTTCCCTGAAGATTTCAACAACAACAGAGTCGGAGGGTACAACGAGTTCACGGCGGGGGTGAGTGTGGGGTACGCGTTGTGACCCCACCCTGACCCTCCCCTTGCAGGGGAGGGAATCAGCGCGCGAGCCAAAGAGGTTCAAACTACTGTCGAACTCCACCAGCAGGGGAGGGGACCGGGGCGCCAGCCGAGAGGTGCGAACTACCGTTGAACTCCCCTTGCAGGGGAGGGAATCAGCGCGCGGGCCAAAGAGGTTCAAACTACTGTCGAACTCCGCCAGCAGGAGAGGGACTCAGCGCGCGAGCCAAAGAGGTTCAAACTACTGTCGAACTCCGCCAGCAGGAGAGGGAATCAGCGCGCGAGCCGAAGAGGCTCAAACTACTGTCGAACTCCACCAGCAGGAGAGGGAATCAGCGCGCGAGCCAAAGAGGTGCAAACCACCGTCGAACTTCCCTTGCAGGGGAAGGAAGTGGCCCGCGAGCCAAATACAGCAGTTCTAATTCTGGGGGGCATATGCTTTCAGAGAGGAAGCATTTCCTTGTCGCTTCGAATTCGACGATCAAGAAAGCGCGCGCACTCCGCAAACGGATGACTCCGGAGGAACGAGAACTCTGGGGCCGTCTTCGCAAAAGGTCGCTCGGAGTGCACTTCAGAAAGCAAACTCCTTTTGGCCCCTACATCCTCGACTTTTTCTGTTTCTCGACCATGCTTGCGGTCGAGGTTGACGGAAGCCAACATTCAACCAAAAAGGGAATTGCGTACGATGCGCGCCGAACCGAATATTTGGAGGAACGGGGCATCTCGGTTCTCCGAATACCTAACGCCGATGTGAGGCGGAATATCGACGGTGTGCTTTCGAGGATAATGCAAGAATGTGAAAAGCGCGGTCTTGATAAGCATAGGCAACAGATATTCAACAATCAGATACTACCCTCGAAGGACCCCCCGCGGGGCTGTTCGCGCTGAAGGGGTGGAAAGCAGGGGGGCCTGCCTCCAGTCTCCTTCTTTTCCCCTTGACATTTTCCCTCCCGTACCTGAAATTGCGTCGTTATTTTCCCGCCGTCTACGCTTTGCCATCTTAACGCTAAAGTAAATCCGGACCTGTCGGCCTTCCCGGCCGATTGTCCCTTGTCTTGTCGAACGGATGCGCATGAGAGAAAGCACTTCGTCCCTCGCTCAAATTGCCGTACCTACGGCGCCCCCCGCTCCGGCCGGGAAGCTGCCTCGCCTCAACTCAGTCGATCTCCTGAGAGGGGCCGTCATGATCGTCATGGCGCTCGACCACACTCGCGATTTCTTCTCGTACTATCGTTTCGACCCGCTCGATTTTTCCCAGACGAGCGCGTTCCTCTTTCTCACCAGGTGGATTACCCATTATTGCGCCCCGGTTTTTGTCTTCCTCGCGGGAACCGGGGCGTTCCTCTCCGGCTCGCGCGGAAAATCGATTCCGCAGCTCTCCCGGTTTCTCTGGACCCGAGGTCTGTGGCTTGTCGTGCTCGAATTCACCATCGTCCGTTTCGCCTGGCTCTTCAACTTCGACTACAGTCTCTCATTCGGTCAGGTCATCTGGGCCATCGGGGTTTCGATGATCGTCCTCTCCTGGCTTATTCACTTCCCTCTTCGGTGGATCTCCGTCTTCGGGATTTCGATGATCCTCCTCCATAACTTGCTGGATGCAGTCACGCCCGACCGGCTTGGGATTTTTGGATGGCCGTGGCAGGTCATCCACTCGGGGGGATTCATTGCACTCCCGAACAACTATAGCTACATCGCGCTCTATCCACTTATTCCGTGGGTCGGGGTCATGGCAACGGGGTATGCATTCGGCTCCATCCTCACAAAAGAAAAGCACGAAAGGAAGCAGATCCTCTTCTGGCTCGGCGGAGGATTAATTGCCGGGTTCATTCTCCTGCGCCTTCTCAACTTCTACGGAGACCCGGTCCCCTGGTCGACGAAGAAAACTCCGATCTTCACGATCCTTTCATTCATCAAGTGCGAGAAGTATCCTCCTTCGCTCCTCTATCTCCTTATGACGCTTGGCCCCGCAATCCTTCTCCTTCCTTGGTTGGAAGAACTCAAGGGGAAATTCGCGTCGGCCGTCATCATCTATGGACGGGTGCCGATGTTCTACTACATCCTTCACATTTATCTGATCCATCTCCTCGCCATCGTGGCTGCATATTTCTCGGTGCACCATGTCGATTTTCTCTTCTCGAACACCCCTCCGGGATTGTGGGAAGAAGGATACGGATTCAACCTTGTCGTCGTGTATCTGGTTTGGTTCTTCGTTGTCGCCTCCCTCTACCCGGTGTGCCGTTGGTACGCCGGGGTGAAAAGCCGCAGCAAGAATCCATTGTTCAGCTATCTCTAACGCATTCCCGATTCTCCTCACCGTAAGTCAATCTTGTTGCTGGCAGAAAAATCCGTTTGGCGATATCTTTAATCTTCTTTCTCCTTTCTACCTTTTACTTTCTGCTTCTCCTGGAAATACTTTACGAAAATCCGTATCTTGAAAGACATTTTTGAGAACGGCCGTCTTCTCCCTTCCATCCAACAAAGGTCAAAGGAAAATCCTAATGAAATACTTTATTTTCTCCGTATCTATTGCCCTCTCCGTCCTTCTTCTCTCCTGTTCCCGGTCGGAGAAGAGAGCCGAGCTTAAGACTTTTCAAGACAGCGTCAGCTACAGCATCGGCATCGACATTTCGAACAACCTGAAAGCGCAGATGGTTGAAGTGAACCCGGATGTCGTGGCTCAGGCTCTGAAAGACATGAGGGACAACGGCCAGCCGGTGCTCTCTCCGAAGGACGCGCATGTCGTGTTGATGAGATATCAAATGGATCTGATGGCGAAGCACTCGGACAAAAACATCAAAGATGGCCAGGCGTACCTCGAACAGAACAAGAAGAAAGAGGGGGTCGTGACGCTTCCGGATGGTCTTCAGTACAGGGTCATCAAGGAGGGAACGGGGAAAAAACCGGCCCCGACCGACAATGTGAAAGTGAACTACAAAGGCTCTCTCATCGACGGAACCGTTTTCGATAGCTCCGAAAGTCACGGCGGGCCGGCGGTCTTTCCGGTGTCGAAGATCGTGCCCGGACTCTCGGAGGCTCTCAAACTGATGCGGGTCGGATCCAAGTGGGAGATTGTTGTCCCCTCCGAGCTGGGTTATGGGGCCCAGCCGGCCGGAGCACTCATTACCCCGAATTCCGTTCTTGTCTTCGAGATTGAACTCCTTGGCATCCAGAAATAAAGGGCTCGGCGGCAGAGAGTTGGACGGATGGCCCGGACAGCCGCGCAACAAGTATCAGGCGATCTGGGCCACGGTCAGGCAGATCCCGAAAGGAAAGGTGGCGACGTACCGCGATGTCGCCACCTTGAGCGGCCTCCCCGGGCAACAGAGGCTTGTCGGATATGCTCTTCACAATCTCCCTCCGAATTCGAAAATTCCGTGGCAAAGAGTGATCAACTCGAAGGGGATGATCTCTCTTCCGAAACGAACCGGCGGGTACAGGAGACAAAAGAAAATCCTCGAAGCGGAAGGGATCGTATTCCTGAAGGAGGTCATTGACCTCGAACGCTTCGGCCTGCTTCAGACCATTGAAAAGGATTGACGCCGTGCCCAAAAGAGCCCCCGAGATCGACCTTCTCCTTCAGTTCCTCGACGAATCGTTCGACCACCCCGCCTGGCACGGGACCAACCTTCGCGGGTCTGTGCGTCGCTTGAGCGCGGAAGAAGCGGCATGGAGGCCGTCGAAGGAGAGACACAATATCTGGGAGATCGTTGTCCACTGCGCTTATTGGAAGTACGCGGTCCGGCGACGCATCCTGGGAGAGAAACGAGGATCATTTCCGGAGAAGGGGAGCAACTGGTTCAACAGGCCTTCCGACGGCAGCGAGGATGAATGGCAGAAGGATATCAGCCTCCTGGAACAGATGCACCGTTCACTTCGCCAGGCGATTGTTTCTCTTCCGACCTCCCGGTTGAAAAAGAAAGTCGCGGGAAGCAAGTGGACGACCGTGCAAACGATCAGCGGTGCCGCGTCGCATGACCTCTACCATGCCGGACAGATTCAATTGTTGAAAAAACTTCTTCCGAAAAAAGGTTAGCCTCTCTTTCGGGATCGACGGCCTGCGAGCCGCCATAAGGCAGAGACCCGATCCAACCAGCCTTCCAACAGGAGCGTTCATGAGAATCTCCAAGCACTTCCTCATCGCTGCAGCCTTCTTCTCGCCGTTGTTTCTCCTCCATGGACAGGATGATCTTCTCCCCAACCGGGAGCGGGATCTTTTTCACGAGGCGTTGAGCGGCGAACTGGCGAAGGAGCATGTCATCCAGATCACCAGGTATCACCGCATCCAGGGATCGCGGCAATACCGGCAGGCGGCACAGTACGTCCTTCAGCAACTCCGAAGCTACGGCTTTTCGGAAAAGGATGCCTACATCGAATCGTACACGTCGGACGGAAGGAAGACATACCAGACGTGGCAGTCTCCCTCGGGGTGGGATATCACGTCGGCGGAGCTCAGGATGGTCGAGCCGTATGAAGAGCGGATCGTCGGGTATCCGGAGATCGCCATGAGTGTCATAACCTACTCGAACCCCGGGGATGTTACGGCGGAGCTTGTCTGGGTCGGAGACGGGACTCACGATGCCGACTACGCGGGGAAGGATGTGCGCGGAAAATTTGTCCTCGCCACGGGGTACGGCGGGTCGGTTCACCGGCTGGCAGTGTTGAAATACGGCGCCAGGGCCGTTGTCTGCTATCTCGATGACGACCGGGCAAAAGAGCATCCCGACATGCTGCAGTATACCGGCATGTGGCCTCGAACAGATGAGCTGGGGCGCGTCACCTTCGGGTTTAACCTTACGAACCGTCAGGGGACAAAGCTCCGCGATTTGCTCGCCGCCGGCAAGAAAGTGGTGCTCCACGGCTTCGTGAAGGGAATCGGACTGGAGCCCTATTTCATGGATGTCGTTGTCGCGCACATTCGCGGTACCGACGATGCGAGGGAGGAGCTTATCTTCAGCGCGCATCTCGACCATCCGAAAGAGTCGGCGAACGATAACGCAAGCGGCTCCGGCGCCATCCTCGACATCGCAAGGACGTTGAAGGATCTTATCGACAGCGGCCGTCTGCCGAGGCCCAAACGCTCTTTCCGTTTCCTCTGGGTGCCGGAATGGAACGGGACGATGCCGTACATCGACGCGCATCCCGAACTTGTCGGACCGACCCTCGGCGGAACCTTCCTCGCGAACATGAACCTCGATATGGTTGGGGAAAATGAGGAGATCCTTCATTCCGAGCTGGGTCTCACACGCACTCCCGACTCAGATCCTTCGACGGTGAACGACGTTGTGGAGAATATGGCACGCATGGTTGATGGAATGGATATCCGCACCCTGCGGGGGAGCCTCTCCGCCTTCAACTATCGCATTACGCCGTACGAAGGGGGGAGCGACCATATGATGTTTATCGACCGAAAGATTCCCGGAGTCATGTTCACCCATTCGGACTATACGCATCACACCTCAGACGATACCCCGGACAAGGTCGATCCGGTGGAACTCGAGCGCTGCGAGATGATTGCGACCGGGACGCTGTGGTACCTTGCGAATCTTGACACGAAGCAGGCGACGGAACTTGTCCATCTCACTGAGGCTAATTCGGCGCGGCGGTTGGCTCTGAGGGGGGGCGCTCTCCTGAAAGAAATCGCCGATGCCGACGCAAAGAATCTCGGAGTTGTCTGGCGCGAGGCGATCAACGTCATCGAGCACCGTGCGCGGTGGGAAAACGAAACGGGGAAATCGATCTTGACTTTCAACAGAGATCAGGAAGTCGCGAGAGAGGTGGAGTCGTCCGGCAAAGAGATCTCCAGACAGAAGGAATACTTTACGAAAGAGTTCGAATCGGCCGTGGCTTCCCGCAATGGAGGGGTTCGTCGCCCGGCCGGTGGCGAGGAGCGCGACGATCGGGTTCCCGTCAGGCTGACGCGAGGTCCGCTTGACTTCGGTCTCCCGGCGAGCAAGCTGACAGGAGAGGATTCTCTTTTCTACAGTTCACCCGCCTTTACAATGGGAGGGGATGAACGCTTCGAGCTCGTCAATTTCGTCGACGGCAAGAGTACCGTGAGTGACGTCCGCGACGACCTGAGCGCAGAATTCGGACCGGTTGAAACAAAGGCCGTCGCCCGGTATTTCGACGATCTTGTCAAAGTCGGTGTGATGAAATGGAAGTAGGATGAACTCTCCATGAGACGCGCATTGTATTCCCTCATACCTCTTCTGTTCATTTGGCTCGGGGTCGGCGGCACAGGGGAGTCCCACAAGGTTGATGGAATCTATCGGGTCCATGCCGGATCGAGGGATGGATTTGAGGTTTGGATCGTCGACGGCTCGGCTGTTCGCCGGGAGATTTATCCGGAGTTTCTCTACGGCGGGAACCCCGAGCGATATCCTTTTATACCGCGCGGGGAGATCTGGATCGATAATGCCATTGCCGCGGAAGAGTACGAATACACTCTGGCGCATGAGCTTCGTGAGCGACGCCTGATGACGCACGCCGGCATGTCGTACGACGATGCCCACAATGCCGCCCTTGCACTCGAGAGGAAGATGCGCCTCGCCGACGATTCTCTTGCACGCCTCCATGAAGCATCCATACAATGCGTCTCACCGACCGACTGCGACGGAGTGAAGGAGATATCCTCCCTTCCTGATTCGGTGTGGCTGCATGATATCTACCGCGCGTACCTGGGTAAACGAGGGGAGATCTCCGTCTGGGTTGTCGACGGGGCGAAAGTCCGACGGGAGATCTATCCGGATTTCGGCCTCAGCGATAACGACCTGGCCGCTCATTTCATCCCTCCGAAAGAAATCTGGATCGACGGAGCGACTTCGTGTGAAGAGACAGAGTATTCGATCGCAACCGAACTAAGGGAGAGAGAGCTCATGGCGCAGGGAAAGACGTACGACGATGCCTACGAGGAGGCTATCCACAAGATACAGGAGGCCCGCCGACACTCCGCGATCTCCCTCACGACTCGATCGGTTCTCGTCAATCCAGACTCGCTCGAGCGGGAGATCGGGACAGGGGACGAGAAGTAATGGAAGCATTCAATATCATCTGGCAAGGGCAGAGCAAAGATCAAAAAGGAAAGAGCAAAAATATAGACGAAACATCAGAGATTGTTGTGAGGCAAGACCGTATTCTGAGAAGATGGATGGTCGAGTCAAGGTATTTCCTGGGTGCCTACAAGGGAATGTGTGCCCTCTCATGAAGTGAAGGTTCAATGGTGAGCCTCTGCAGTATTTGATCTCTGATTTGAATTCTTGCTCTTTGCTTTTTGATCTTTCATCTTGCCCCGGCGCCCTCCTGCGCGTCCCGTCTTGCTTTTCCCCCCAATTATCACTAAACTTTTCGGAAATACGATTGCTCCTGTGTTGATGGTTCATGCCCATCATCCACTATTGAGGAGCCGTACCAATGAACACCACGCGGTCGGCGACGATCGTCTGTTTCCCCCTCCTTTCCCTTCTCCTTCCGTTCCTTTTCTCGGGGTGCCTGGTCAGCGAAACGACGCAGTTCACGGTCACGATGAATGACGACGGAAAATCGGGAACAATTGTTACCGTCATGCGTAATATTCAATCGGATGACTCCGATCCCGAGAAGCAGGAGCGCGATTTTGAAGAGGTCCTTCGTTGGTGGAAGGGAGACGACTACCTCCTCGAGCGTATGCACGATGGACTCTATGTGAAGGAACGTAAGCTCGGACTCGAGCAAGACTCTTTACTCTGGCAGGAAACGGCGATTTTTTCCGATTTGACGGATGTTTTCAAACGTGATTTCAGGAACGATACTCTCCGATTCGCGATCGGCGAAGACCAGAGAATCGTCGCCACGAACGGAACGGTTGTGAAGGAGAACGACAGCACCCTGGTCTATTGGGCGCTGCCGGGAACACGAACACTCTCGCTGACGATGAAAACCGGGAGCTTCACGGTAAAATCCAACTTTGCTGAACGATTCAGGAAATACCTCAAAGAAAACGGGTAGTCATCGGGTCAAAATAAGATGAAGTCTCGATTCTTCTCACGACAGACTTTTGACAACGGCACGATCTTTCTCCTCGCGTTCGCCGCTACAAAACTGTTGATTCATCTTTACACGAACATCTTCGCCGGGTATGGTATTTTCAGAGACGAGCTCTATTATGCAGCCTGCACGGAGCACCTGAGCGCCGGGTACGTCGACCAGCCTCCTCTCTCGATCTATATCCTCGCCCTCAACCGGCTTCTGTTCGGCAATTCGATCTTCGCCCTCCGGCTGCTGCCGGCGGTGGCCGGGGCGATCACCGTCTATCTTATCGGGCTGATGACGAAGGAGCTGGGCGGCGGGAAGTTTGCGCAGGCCCTCGCGATGACCGCGGGCATCGTCTCGCTCATCATGCTCGGGTTCGACGCGATCTATTCGATGAACGCTTTTGACATTCTGTGCTGGTCGTGGAGTTTCTACGTTCTCCTCCTCCTCTTCAAGACCGGCGATAAGAAACACTGGCTTCAGCTTGGCCTCCTCCTCGGTTTCGGTCTGCTCAACAAGATCAGCGTTCTCTGGCTCGGGGCGGGAATTCTGGTCGGACTCCTGCTGACCTCCGAGCGGCGCTGGATGAAAACGGAGCTGCCGTACATCGCCGGCATGATCGCCTTCACCTTCTTCCTTCCGTACATCCTCTGGAATGCCGCACACAACCTTGCGCACCTGGAATTCATCCGCCATGCCTCCGGGGAAAAGTATTCCTCGCAGAACGCGACGACATTTCTCATCGGGCAGATCCTTGTGCAGAACCCGCTGACGCTCCCGCTTTGGCTTTCGGGACTGTGGTTCTTTCTCTTCTCGAGCAAGGAGAAGCGCTACCGGGTGTTCGGTTTCATTTACCTCGTCGTCATCGCAATCCTCCTCATCAACGGGCACAGCAAGCCGGAGTACGCCTCGCCGGCCTATACGATCCTTTTTGCAGGGGGTGCCGTCGGGATCGAGCGCTGGTGCTCGCGCCGGAGTCTTGCGTGGCTGAAGCCGGTCTATTTGATCCTCGTGGCCGGTGGCATACTCCTCGCCCCGTTGACGCTGCCAGTCCTTCCTGTCGAAACGTACATCCGCTATGCCGGCTTCCTCGGCGTCGCGCCGGTGACTCCGGAAGGGAAGAAGCTGGACAAACTCCCCCAATTCTACGCCGACATGTTCGGATGGGAAGACAAGGCGGCCGCGATTGCGAAAGCATACCATGCACTTTCACCCGAGGACCAGCGCCGTTGCGCGATCTTCGGGGATAACTACGGACGATGTGGGGCCGTCGACTACTATTCCTCCAAATACAACCTGCCCAAGTCGATCGGCGCCCACAACAGTTACTGGCTCTGGGGAACGCGTGGGTACACCGGAGAGCTCGTCATCATTCTCGGCGGAGGGTACAAGGACAAACTCGAGAGCTTCGGGAGTGTGACGATTGTCGATACCGTGAGGACGGAGTACGCGATGCCGTACGAGAACAACCTGCCCATCTATGTCTGCCGGAACCTGAAGGTCCCGCTCGCGCAATTGTGGCCGCGATTAAAGCACTATGAGTAGATGATCGACGCCCGCCGGTTGATAACCAGAAACGACTTATCCCCATGATTATCGATTCGCTCGAGAATGCATCGAAGTACGCTCCGCTCAACCCTCTCTTTAAGAGAGCGTTTGCGTATCTTGAATCCCCGGCGGCGATGGCGCTGGAAAACGACCGCGCCGAGATCGACGGGGATCGGTTGTATGCCATCCCGAGCAGGAAGCCGGGGAAAAAGAAATCCGAAGCGAAGCTGGAGATCCATCGGAGATATATCGACATTCATTATATCGTGAAAGGAATTGACACGATGGGATGGAAGCCCGCACGCCGGTGCGGGTCGATCCTCTCGGCATACAAGGAAGAGGACGACGCGGCGACGTTCAACGACGAACCAGCGTGCTGGTGTCCTGTTCCCGCCGGATCCTTCGCGATCTTCTTTCCGGAAGATGCTCATGCGCCGATGGTTTCAGACGGAGAGATCCACAAGGTGATCCTCAAGGTCGCAGTATGAACGGTGAGACAAACAACAGCGAGGACGTGCGCAGGTGAGTCTTCAGGAAAAAATCCGTGAGGCGGGAGTTGTCGGGTGCGGCGGAGCGGGGTTCCCAGCGCATGTCAAAGCATCCTCGAGGGCCGAGGTCGTCATCGGGAATGGAGCCGAGTGCGAACCGCTCCTTCACAAGGACCTCGAGTTGATCGTCCATGAGCCGGAAGAAATCGCCAATGGGTTGAAGATCCTCATGGCCGGCGTCGGGGCGAAAAAAGGGATCCTTGGGGTTAAAAAGAAATATGAAGAGAAGGTTGGAGGGATCAAAGCCGCCCTTGGGAAATCCGGAACCGAGTTGAAACTCCTCGGCGATTACTACCCGACCGGCGACGAGTACGTCCTCGTCTATGAAACAACGGGAAAGCTGATCCCTCCTCAGGGAATTCCGCTCGACGTCGGGATCGTCGTCAACAATGTCGAGACGCTGCGCAACATCCACTTTGCGGCGGAAGGGATTCCGGTAACGACGAAGTGTATATCGGTCGGTGGGGCCGTCAGGACTCCGTCGACCTTCCGGGTGCCGGTCGGAATCAGCTTCGGCGATGTCATTGCGGCGACGGGCGGCGCCACGGTCTCCGACTATGCCGTCTTTGTCAGCGGAATCATGATGGGAACTCTCACGGCCGACATGACCCTTCCCATCACGAAGAACTGCGCGGGACTCGTTGTTCTTCCGGTCTCGCATCGACTCGTAACCCGTAAGACCGTTCCGGCAGCTTCCATGCACCGGATCGGCAAGTCCGCGTGCGACCAGTGCAGCTACTGCACCGAGTTCTGTCCGCGATACCTTCTTGGCTACGACGTCCAGCCCCACAAGGTGATGCGAAGCCTTGGCTTCACCGCGACCGGCGAGGCGGTGTGGAATCAGTGGTCCCAGCTCTGCTGTTCGTGCGGTCTTTGCACGCTGTACGCCTGCCCGGAGGACCTCTTCCCGAAAGAGGCGTGCGACAAAGGGAAGGCGGACCTGAAGGCAAAAGGAATTTCGTGGGATGGAAATCGCGAGGTGAAGCCGCATCCGATGTATGACGGGCGGCATGTGCCGCTCCGCCAGCTTATCCGGAAACTCGGCGTCGCCGATTACGATCATCCCGCTCCCTTCCAGAGCGTTTCATTCGAGCCGAAGAGAGTCCGGATCCCCCTTCGTCAACATGCGGGGGTTGCCGCCGTACCCGTGGTCGAGGCGGGAAGGAAGGTGAAGCAGGGAGATCTCGTCGGGGAGATTCCGGAAGGAAAACTCGGGGCGCGGGTTCACGCAAGCATCGATGGCGTAGTCGCTTCCGTGGGTGAAGAAATTGTGATTGAACGGAATTAATTGGAAGGAGCGTCATGGCAGAGATGAATTCCATCGGGCTCATCGAGCTCTCGAGCGTTGCCGCGGGGTATCTCGTGGGGGACGCGATGTTAAAAGCGGCGGATGTGGAGATGCTTCTCTCGCGAAGCATCTGCTCCGGCAAGTATATCGTCATGGTGGGGGGAGATGTCGCTGCGGTCCGCGCAAGCGTCGATGCGGGAAGCGTGAGCGGGAACGGGATGGTCATCGACACGTTCGTCATTCCCAACGTTCACAAGGATATCTTTCCGGCAATCGCGGGAGTCTCGAACGTGCAGGTGCTCGAAGCCCTCGGTGTCGTGGAGGCGTTCAGCGTGGCGACGCTCATCGAGGCGGCTGATGCCGCGGTGAAGACGGCGCGGGTTCAGTTGATAGAGATTCGCCTCGCGATGGCGTTGGGCGGGAAAGCGTTCGTGACGCTCACGGGAGATGTAGCCGCGGTCCGCTCTGCGGTCGATTCCGCCGGCGCCGTCTGCGCGGAGCGGGGAATGCTTGTCAACAAGGTGGTCATTCCCAACCCGAGAAAAGAGCTTCTCAAAGAAGTCGTGTAACTTTCTGTTGTACCGGCCGGGGAAGTTCGTGAAGATACCGCGAAACTCCCGGTTCTGAATCTACGTCCATACTACCATGGCCTCAGACGTCATCGTTCGCACGCACAACCTCGGCAAGCGATACAAGAATCGCTGGGCAGTTGAGGATGTCAACCTCGAAATCTACCGTGGGGATATTTTTGGATTCCTCGGACCCAACGGGGCGGGGAAGAGCACAACCATACGGATGATTCTCTCGCTCATCCAGCCGACCGCCGGGAGCGTTGAGTTGTTCGGACACCAGCTTCGGACAGAGAGAGAAAAAGCTCTCGCGAAGGTGGCGGGGATCGTCGAAAAGCCCGACTTCTATCTCTACCTTACAGCTATCCGCAACATGGAAATCGCCGGCTCGCTGACGCTGGGAAAGACTCCCGACCGGAAAGCGATCGCCTCCGCGCTCGGACTTGTGGGACTCGGCGAACGGGCGAACGACCGGGTGAAGACCTTTTCACACGGCATGAAACAGCGCCTCGGAATCGCCCAGGCTCTCTTGTGCGAGCCCGACCTCATTGTTCTGGACGAACCGACGAACGGACTCGATCCACAGGGAATGAAGGAGGTCCGGGAGCTTGTCGTCAGGCTTTCAAAGGAGCGGGGGATGACGGTCTTCCTCTCCTCCCATCTTCTGAACGAGGTCGAGCAGGTGGCGACGCGTATGGCCATCATCAACAAAGGGACCCTCGTCGTGCAGGGGAACGTGGACGAGCTCGTCCGGAACAGCACGAAGAACATCCTCCTCGACGCGAGGCCCCAGAAGAAGGCGCTTGCCGTGATGAGGAAGATGAAGCTCGTGAAGAATCCGCTGCCCGACGGGGAAGGAATCACCGCCGAGATCGAATCGCCTCAGATCCCGTCGGTCGTGGCGGGACTGGTACGGGCGGGATGCAAGGTCTACGGCGTCAAGCAGGAACGGTCGCTCGAAGAGTATTTCCTCTCCGTCACCGAATCGGAAGGCGGTTCCCCCAAACCCAACCCCCGGACGACTCCATGATCAATCTCATTTATTTCGAGCTCTTTAAGACCTACGCGAAGTGGCGAACCTATATCGGTTTCATTGTCATCGGCGTTCTCATTCCGCTCGTGGTCTGGGCGATGAAGATGGAAGGTGGAAAGATCATGCAGTTCCAGATGAAGACCCTCCAGAACGATTTCTTCATCACCGGAAACCTCTTCAACGGCTGGACCCTTTCGCAGATGATCATGAACAGCCTCTGGATCCACGTCCCGTTCCTCATCAGTCTTGTCGCCGGAGATCAGCTCGCCGGCGAGGCGACCGCCGGGACCTTCAGGCTGATTCTCGTCCGACCCGTCTCGCGGGGACGTATTCTCAACTCGAAGTACATTACGACGCTTCTCTATACCGCGTCGCTCGTCTTCGCGATCGCGCTTCTGAGCCTCGGGTTGGGGTTGACGATCCTCGGGAGCGGCGATCTGCTTTCGATCGACCGGAACATGATGACGATCATCCCGGAATCCGAAATGTGGACAAGGTTTGCCATCGCGTACGGGCTGGCGATCCTGTCGATGTGGGTCGTCGCGTCGCTCGCGTTTCTCTTTTCGTCGTTCGTCGAAAATGCCATCGGACCCATCATCGCGACGATGGCGGTCATCGTCGTCTTCCTCATCATCACAAACCTCCCGGTCGATTCGTTCGAGCCGCTGAAGCCGTACCTCTTCACGACCTACCAGGATGTGTGGCAGCAGGCGTTCAGGATTCCCATCGAGTGGGACAGGATAGCAAAGTCATGCGCGGTCCTGGCGGGATACTGCGCCGGGTTCTGGGCTGTCACCTTCGTCGTCTTCCGTCGAAAGGACATTCTCTCTTGATCATAGCTGCGCCTCTTCTTCAACGTCAACGGTATCTCCATGTCCTTTCGGGATAGCATCGCAGACATCCGGAACGGCTTCCATCGCAGCTTCTGGGTGGCAAACGGGATGGAACTGTTCGAGCGGCTTGCCTATTACGGCCAGGCGACCGTCCTCAGCATCTTCCTCCGGGATCATCTTCACTTCGGCGAAGTGCAGGTCGGAGTTCTCTCTTCCGTGTTCGGAGGGGCGATCTACTTTCTTCCGATCTTCGCCGGCACCCTCGCCGACAGGTTTGGCTTCCGCAAGGCGTTTTCGATCGCCTTTTTCACTCTCGCCGTCGGATACCTGCTGATCGGATCGACAGGAATGGAGTCGTTTCGCAGCTTCTATGGTCAGCTCCCGCTCTTCTGGGTCCTCATCGCGATGCTCATCCTCACGGCAATCGGAGGATCGTTTATCAAACCGTCCGTTCTCGGAACTGTGGCCATTGCGGCAAAGCCCGAAACGAAATCGCTCGGCTACGCCATTTATTACTGGCTGGTGAATGTCGGGGCAGCGCTTGGACCGCTCATCGCCTTCAATGTGAGGAGCCGTTACGGCATCGAATATGTTTACGTCGTTTCCGCCCTCAGTTGTCTCCTCATGGCGATCGTCAACCTGACTCTCTACAGCGAGGTGAAAGGGGAGGCGGAGACGGTCGTGGAATCGATCGGGACGAAGATGAAGAACCTCGTCATGGTCCTTGGGAACGGAAAATTCATCCTCTTCCTTCTCATCTTCTCGTTGTACTGGATCATGTTCTGGCAGGTGTTCATCATCGTCCCCTTCTACATCAGCGACCACATCTCGAAGGAAGCTCCCTTTGAGATCATTCAATCGATGGACGCCTGGGGAATCATCGCTCTTCAGCTCATCATGAACAGGCTTACCCGCCACTGGCCGACGCGGGGAGCGATTGTCGTCGGGTTTGGTGTCTCAAGCCTCTGTTGGCTCATCATTGCCCTCCATCCGACGATCTGGACGATCATTGCGGGGATTGTGGTCTTTTCCATCGGAGAGACGACGCAGGCGCCCCGGTATTATGAATACATCTCCGACCTTGCACCGAAAGGGCAGCAGGGGTTGTTCCAGGGGTACGCCTTCCTGCCGGTTGCGATTGCATGGATTGTCGGAGGGGTTTTGGGCGGATGGCTCTACGCCGGCTTCGCGCGGGGATCGTCGCCGCAAGTTGTCTGGTATTCGATCTTCGCGGTCGGTGTCGCCGCCACCCTGCTCATGGCTCTTTACAACAAAGTCGTCGCGATGCTCGAAGCCAGAGCGGGCAAGACGTAGGATGAAACGCTCTCCGCGAAGGCATCCAGAAACAGACGGAATTCACGACATCATCGTCTTACATCTCACCAGGCACTCCATGAAACGCCCAGTACTCCTTGCATTCGTTGCGTTGAGTCTCATTCTCCACTCTTCATCGGCACAGACGATCACCGCATCCGAGATCCTGAAGAACATGAACAGACAGTTCGAGCCGGTGAACGACTACATCGCGACGCTGAAGATCTCGCTCGACATGGAGAGGATGCAGGCTCCCGAAATGCCGGCAACAATCTACTTCAAGAGACCCGACAAGGTCCATGTCGACGCAAAGAACTTCGCGATGGTTCCCCGGCAGGCGGTTCCCGTCAACCCGACGCAATGGATGGAAAAGTTCGACGCCTCGCTCGCCGGGACCGAACGGCACGGAGATACGACGCTCTATAAACTGCGTCTCGTCTCGAAGCCGGAAAAGGGGAAGCAGGTGACCGAGCTCAACGCCTGGGTCGATGCCGCCCGTTGGGTGGTGACCCGGATCGAGGCTTCCCCGTGGGAGCTTCGTCACGTCACGGCCGATCTCAGCTACCAGCTCGTCGACGGGAAGGTCCTCCTTCCATCGAAGATCACCGTTGTGATGGATTCCCGCGAACCCAGCGACTCGACGGCGGAAAGGATGTACAGTCCCCAGCGGATGCCGAGGAAGGGGAGCATCGTCATCGAGTATACCGACTACAAGCTCAACACAAATTTCTCCGACGAGATTTTTGAAAAGAAGAAGGAGAAGCAGTAAGCCCGCCGTTCTTTGCCCTACCCAAAGATAGCATCCGTTCGCGAGGCCGGAAGGGCCGACGCGGTGCCGTATGCCGCCACGTACCGAGTGACAATCTCCTCATCTTGCGGCCGGAGCCCGCTCAATTCAGGGGATTGCTTCGTCGTCCGCCGTACGGCGCCCTCCTCCTCGCAATGACCGACCTCCTTCTGTTGCCGAAAGAAGTACCTCATTGCGAAGCCCCAGGGCCGAAGCGGCGCCCTTAGCAGTCCGATTCAGTGCGACAATTCCCTAATTCAAAGACCCTCCTCCTTCTCCTTTCTTCTTTCTACTGTCTCCTGAATTCCGTGTTCTGTATTCTGCGTCCTGTATTCTATCTCCTTGACTTATTCCCCTCTAAACATTATTTTAGTCTAGCCTAAATCATATCTCTATGCCCAGTATCAGCGCCGAAAACTACCTTAAGAACATCTATGAGCTGGGGATCGGCGAAGAGAAGGTGACCACCTCGCTCCTCGCCGAACGCCTCGGTATCTCTCCGGCCTCCGTCACCGGCATGGTGAAAAAACTGTCGAAACAGGGATTCCTTCGGCACGTTCCCTACAAAGGGGTGGAGGTGACCGGCAAGGGAAAACGATCGGCCCTCAAGGTTATCCGGAAACACCGGCTCTGGGAGATGTTTCTCCTCGAGGTGCTCCACTTCCCCTGGGACTCCATCCACGAAGAGGCGGAGGAGTTCGAGCATATCATGTCCGAGAGGATCGAAGACCGGATCGACGAGGTTCTCGGTCATCCGACGGTCGATCCTCACGGTGCTCCGATCCCCCGAAAGGACGGCACGATCAAGCAACTGCGTTTGAAGCCCCTTGCCGACGCCGGTGAGCTTGCGACGGTCCGCGTTCTCACCATCACCGACAAAGACCCGGAACTTCTCAAGTACGCAACGTCGATCGGCATCAAGCTCAACACGAGAGTGTTCGTAAAACAGAAGAACACATTCGACGATTCGATCGTCATCCGGATCGGCAGCAGGGAAACGGTCGTCAGTTCGAAGCTGTCCCAGAATATTTTCGTTGAGATGTGATCGAACGGAGCATGGGCAAATTTCTCAAACACGACGAGTTGAACCATCCACGTCCGCACGGCGGGATGGAACCGAAATCCTCCGACGCGCCGGGCACGGGCGCTCTCTCGCTCGACGGGATGCACGGTTCGGTCGAGGTTCCCCGGAGCGACGCCGGTTTCTGGCGGAACTGGCGCGCGTTTGTGGGACCCGCTCTCCTTGTCAGTGTTGGCTACATGGATCCCGGGAACTGGGCGACCGATCTCCAGGGAGGGGCGCAGTTCAAATACGGGCTTCTCTGGGTGGTGGGAGTAGCAAGCCTCATCGCGATCTTCATGCAGATCATCGCGGCACGGCTCGGCGTGGTGACGGGCAAAGACCTTGCGCAATGCTGCCGGGACTGGTATCCGGACTGGACCCGGTGGCCGAACTGGATCTTTGCCGAGCTGGCCATCGGGGCCTGCGACCTCGCGGAGGTCCTCGGCAGCGCCGTCGCCTTGAACCTCATGTTTCACATCCCGATCTTCTGGGCCGTCATCATCACGAGCCTCGACGTGCTCCTCCTTCTCGGCCTCCAGAAATTTGGCATGAGGATGATCGAGGCGGTCGTCTTTCTTCTCGTTGCGACAATCGGCGTTTGTTACTTCATTGAGATCTTCATCCTTCCGGAGACCAAGCCGGGATTCCTTGAGATGGGGAAGGCCTTCATCACCCCCGGCTTCCGCGAGACCGGAATGCTTTACATTGCGATCGGCATCATCGGGGCGACGGTGATGCCGCACAACCTCTATCTTCATTCCGCCCTTGTCCAGAGCAGGAAATTCCAGAAGGATGAGCACTCGATCCGGCAGGCGATCAAATTCAACACGATCGATTCAGTCGGCGCGCTGACGGTCGCGTTCATCATCAATGCGGCGATCCTTGTCCTCGCAGCGATCGTTTTCTTCGGGAAGAGCAGCATGGTGGTGGCCGGCGGGCACCTCGTGGAGTTCTCGGCGGACAGCGACTGGGTCCGGGTCGCGTACCTCACTCTCGCACCGCTCCTCGGAACCGTGGCCGCAAGCACTCTCTTTGCCGTCGCACTCCTCGCGAGCGGACAGAGCAGTACAATCACCGGAACGCTGGCAGGGCAGGTAGTGATGGAAGGGTTCATGCACTGGAGGGTGAGGCCCTGGATCCGCCGGCTCATCACGCGGACCCTTGCGATTTTTCCGGCGGTCCTCATCATCGGACTCCGCGGCGAAAGCAGTGTTACGGACCTCCTGACCCTCAGCCAGGTGGTCCTCGCTGTCCAGCTTCCGTTTTCGATGTTTCCGCTCCTGCAATTCACGAGCTCGCGAAAACGGATGGGGAAATGGAAGAACGGATGGTTTCTTATGGCGGCGGGGTGGGGGAGCGCCCTCCTCATTACGGCAATGGATCTCTACGGCCTCCCGGACTCGATAATGACGGCGATTCGTGTTATCTTTGGCAGGTGATCTCCCCCGATGTAAAGGAACCTTCCATGTATAAGACAATCCTCGTCACCCTTGACGGGACCGCAACCGACCGAGCGATTATCGGACACGTCAAACAGCTTGCCCTGCTCCTGAAAAGCCGCGTCGTTCTTCTCCATGTCGCTGACGGCTGGGCCGCACGGACATTCGGGCCCGACGCCATCGGCCCGGAAGTTTCGGAGGACCGGGAATACCTCGGAAAAATCCGAAGCGAGTTTGAGGACGGCGGAATTCCCGCCGAGGCTGAGCTGGCCTTCGGCGACCCCGCCGACGAAATCGTCAAGTGGGTGAAGAAGGGAAGATGCGACCTCGTGGCGATGAGCACCCACGGTCATCGCCTCGTCGCCGACCTTTTCCTCGGCACCACGGTGACAAAGGTGAGGCACGGCGTCAGCGTGCCGGTGTTGCTGCTCAAAGCAAGATAATCCCCCGTAGAATGCTCGAATCACAATGAAGCGAATTTGCTCCGCCTCCTTTCTATGCCTTTGTCTGCTCAATTCCTTCTCGGCACAGAAAGCCAGCGCGTCTTCACCGCCCGACGGAAAGGAGGGGACAGATTTCCGGTTGACCGTATACGATGCCAACGGGAAGATTCCGATCGACCTCGCGAGGGCTGTCCTCCGACGGGGGAGAGAAGTTGTTGCCCAGAGCGCGGCGAACGCCGCGGGACAGGTCTGGTTTCGCGACGTTCAACCCGGCTGGTATACATTGACGGCCTGGTTTGTCGGTTTCAAAATTTACACGGACTCCCTCTTCATTGACCGGGAACACGCCACTCGCACAATCAACCTTCTGCCCGAGGAGAGTTCGGTCCAGACGGTGGAAGTCGTCGGACAGCGAGAGCTCGGCAGCTCTACCATCGACATGCTGACAGGAAATCAGACGTTCGAATCGGAGACTTACCATGCACCGCCGACAGGACAGATGACAACCCTCATCCAGCAGTCCGTTGCGGGTGCGGCCCGTGCCCCTACGGGAGAGGTTCACATACGGGGTCAACACGGCGAATTCACCTACTACATTGACGGGATTCCGGTTCCCCTCGGGGTCTTTGGCGGACTGAACGAGGTCGTCGATCCGAAGGTCATCGACCGTGCGACATTCATTACGGGCGGCTTCCCCGCCGAATACGGGGGACAGATGTCTGCGATCATCGACCTTAACAATAGGGTTCCGACAGGCTCGTTTCACCTCAATGCCTCAACATACGGAGGGAGCTATCTCGTGTTCAACGGAGCGAAGCCCCTTTCTCCGGGTGCTAATATTGCATCGGGCGCATCGTCGTCTTCTCCCGGTGACACGCTCGGGGGAAGGGTTGGACCCTTCAGGGGCCTGAACTCGAACGGCCAATCGTTGTCGGTCAGCGACCATATCGGGGACTTAGGCTACTACATCGCCGGATCCCGCCAGGAAACAGACCGCCGCGTCGACACCCCCGTGCCGAATCTCTTTCACGATCACGGGTTCGACTATTTTCTCTATTCGAAGCTCGACTACATTCTGAGCGACATCGACTATCTTACGGCCAATCTGAACTTCGGGAGAACTTCTACGCAGGTACCGTACGACCCTGGAATTCAGATCGCCTCCGACCTCCAGCAGACCGGCAATGCCCTTCAATCGGTCTCTTACTTCCGCGCAATAAATTCCCAGAATGATGAGGAAGAGAACCTTTTTGTCGGAATCTACGCCCGCGAGGGAAATTTGACCTACATACCCGGTGAGATAGACCCGCCTGATTTCCGGTTCACTGCAGATACTGCGGCGTCGTACCGGCTTTCCGAGACCAGGAATTTCACGACGGTAGGAATCCGTTCCACGTACGATAAAAGACTCTCGCATTGGTGGATGGTGAAGGCCGGCCTCGCGGCGAGCGGCACAACCGGGAGGGAAGAGTTTAGATCATCGGATTTATTGAACCGCATGGGTCCGTCTATTCTCACAGACTTCGCCGGGTCGGATGCCGGGGGGTTCGCCGAGACGGAGTGGCGGGCTCTTGAGTGGACGTCCTTCAACGCCGGACTCCGCTACGATCAACATATCGCGCCGGATGTTGCGACCCAGCGTCAGGTCAGCCCGAGGTTCAGATGGAATTTCCTGGTCGACGAGAACAACTCGGCATATCTCTACTACGGCAGGCTGTTCATGCCCACAAACATCGAAGGGCTCCGCTCCATTGCAGAGTATGTCAGCAATTCGGTAACGCCGACCTACCCGGAGCGAAGCGATCTTTATGAGGCGGTGCTGGCCCACCGCTTCCCCTTCGGCCTGAGAATCAAGGGGGCGGCCTTCTTCAAGCGTGCCCATCCCTTTACTGATGATGCGACGATCGGGAATACTGCGATCAAGACCCCGTTCAATATTTCCACGGTGAGAACGACGGGAATTGAGATCGGGGCGTCGTTCAGCGACCCCTCGACCCCATTCTCCGGACATCTCAACTCCTCGATCATCCATGCGGTCGGTTCCGGCCCGCTCACGGGGGGATTCCTACCCCCGGGGGATGACGGCCCTGCAACCGACCTTGATCACGACCAACGGCTCTCTGTCGTTGCAGCCCTCAACTACCAGCCCCCTGATTGGTACGTGAATGTCAGCGCGACGTACGGCTCGGGGCTATCGAACGGTCATCCGGAGGCCGTCGCTGTCTACAAGACAGGCCTCTTTGACTTCAATCAGGCGGCGCACACGGCGCCCTCCTGGATTCTCACCGCGGGAGGGGGGACCACCTATTCTCTCGGACGCGGAGGCTCACTCGAGCCGTCAATAATCGTCACGAATCTCCTCGACCACATACATCTCATCAAAGGCGCCTACACGACCGGTGCAAGCTGGGAAGAACCGCGGAACGTCGTGGTCAAATTGTCCTACCGGCTCTGACCGCTCAGGCCTACGCCAGCTCTACTTTCCTGTACGCGACCAACCCCTCGGCGACGATCTCCTTAAGGTGAGGGAGGATCGATTTCACGCGTTCCTCATCGTCGATGAAGAGGATCATCAACGGCCCCTCGTCGCTCGCCCCGAGCTTCCGCGGATAGTGAAGATGCCGTTTCGCGCCGTATCCGCCG
>DATJQP010000101.1:0-7107 GCA_035505655.1 Bacteroidota bacterium | reverse complement strand
CCTCGCGCCGGGAACGTCGGTGGGGGCGCACAGCACGCGCGGGTATGAAGAGACTGTCATCGTCCTGGCGGGCTCGGGAGAGATGAGGATTGTGAATGGGCAGACATTGTTATTGAAGCCGTACTCGGTGGCGTACTGTCCCCCAAGAACCGAGCACAATGTTGTGAACACGGGGACAGATACGCTGCGATACATCTGGCTCGTCGCGAAGGCGAAGCCATAACACCCATCCCGTCGTACCCGCCGTTGCCTCCGCGAGTCCCGGCAAAAATCGCCGGGATCTTCGCTTTGCTCCGCGAGTAGGGCTCGAATCCGTCAAGGAGCGACGGATTTCGTCGTCACTTTGTTCCTCCTCAACCTACAACCCGATTTCGTCGGGATAACATCCGCAATCGTACCCCCAACAAAAAACCCCAAACTTGCGTTTGGGGGGTTTTTGCTCCGCGAGTAGGGCTCGAACCTACAACCCTGCGGTTAACAGCCGCATGCTCTACCATTGAGCTATCGCGGAATGACTTTCAAATGAACCTCGAGTCTTCTTTCCTCTGTGATCGGTACCTCGTGCGAGAGCGCATGTTGACCGGGGAAATCCCGCCGCTCTATGGCGGGACTCTACCATTGAGCTATCGCGGAATAAGCGGGATTGCTCTCGAAAAAATATATCCAAAAAAGAGAGCAAAGTCAATACATTGCAGCCGCACCTATTTCAACAACGTCATCCTGCCCCCGAGAATCCCTTCGCCGAAGTCGATGAGGTAAAAATAGGGGCCGGATGCCACCACCTTTCCCGCCTGATCCTTCCCATCCCAATATGCTCCATACTCGCCGTCGCCAGCGATGCCGACCGGGATGATGCGCACCAACTGCCCGCTGACGTTGTAGATCCTCACGAGAACCATCCCCTTCTTCAGTTGGTGAGTGCGGAATTTGATCATCGTTCCGCCGTTGAACGGGTTGGGATAATTGCCGAGGAGCTGAAACTGCAGCGGCGGCTGACCGGACGAAACAGATTTTCCTTCCCGAACCTCGGACGAGCCTCCTCCTCCAACCGCAAGACTGGTGAACGGACTCATGACGCCGTAGCTGACGCTGAGACTGATGATTGCCTCCTTAAGTTCTTTCGCGACCCCCGAGCTCGGGTCGTACGTGTAATACCGCTGGAGCAGAAAGTCGATTTTTTGTTTCGCCCACACTTTCGGCAGGAAGGAGTATTTCTCTGAGCTCGTGTCCGCAAGCGGCATCGTATACTTGTAAGTAACCGGCTTCCCGAACGCCGTGCCGCTGAAGGTGACCGTGACCGGGTCGGTCGGCGAATAAAGTCCCGAGACGATGAGCTGTTGCCCCTTGTAGAGGTTCGGCAGTGGATTCGGATACGCCTCCGTGATCAACGGGGAGGAAAAGGTCAATGTCGGATCGGTGATGAGCGGATACCGCACAGTATTGTAGAAATCGGTGATGCTGGATTCGAGGTCGTCGTTCCCCAGAAATTGGGCAATCCCGCCGTTTTGCGAGGCGAGAAGCGAGAGGAGCTGGACGTTCGCATCCGAGCCGATTCCGAAATTGAAGATGTAGACCTTTTTGTGGATCTGTGTGATCGCGTCGGAGACTAGCGAAATAATCTGGTTCATGTCGGTGACTCCGACTGTAGGCTGCCCATCGGTCAGGAAAATGATGAGGTTTGCCGATGTGTCCGACGTCGACGCAAAGAGCGGAATCGCCGTGAGAAATGCCGTCGCGATGTCAGTGCCGTTCCTCGCATAGAGAGAGGAGATGTAGCTCAGCGCGGAGTCCCGGTTCTCCGGAGTGAAGTTGACCAGCTGGGGCCGGTACTTCGTAATGACATCGTCAAAATCGATGATATCGAACTTGTCCCCCTCGTTGAGGTTGTTCACAATATAGGTCGCCGCATTGATCGCCTGGGTCATCTTGGTTCCGGCCATGCTCCCGGACCGGTCGACGATGAGGATGAAGTTTTTCGGGATCACCGCGGAATCGGTCGGGCTGGGTTCCGCGATAAAGGTGAAATATCCGAGTGAATCGGGGATCTTCGTGCTGAAACTATAGAGTCCCAGATCGCTGAGACTCAGCGCATACTTGACCACGTAATTCGTTGAAGCCGTCCCCGCAGGAAGGTAGAGTGTGAGGCTTGCGTCATGCCCGGTATTTTGAACAACCGCAGTACCATGGCTTGTGCATTGAAGAGTCTCAATCGTCCTCTGTGAGGAGAGGCTCAGGCTCAAATGCTCGCTGTCCAACGGCGCGGTCTGAATAAGATGATAGTCGTTGGGATAGGAGAAGTTCACCAGACCGTTCTTATAGGGGAGAAGTTGAACGTACGTCAACTCGACGGCGAGGACCGAATCCCCCTTGAGCGGAAAATCAAAGCCGAAATAGAGGGGAGTCGCACCAAGATACGTCGAGAGAGACGAGGCAATCGTACCCGTGCCCCCCGGGAGCGACGTGTCCTGTTTTGTCGCCGAGAAGACAGCGGTATACCAGTCATTGCCTCTCTTCCATCGGAGCCGTGTCGCGCTCGCTCCCTCGGGGACAGGGAATGCATACTTCATCGTGATGGAGGCCGTGTCCGCGTTCCTGAAGAATTGGGTGGTCGTGATGATGGCCACCTGGTTATCGACCATGACGTTGACGTCGCTGTACGAGAGAGGAATGCATTTCCCTTTCGCAGCGTCGACGACGAGAACACCGTTGCCCAAGGCAAGGTGCGGCCACAAGTAGAGAAAGAGACTGATAAGGATGGAAGATATCTTCTTCATGTCGGACCTCCCCGATCAAGTGCGGTTGCGGAGTGCGGAAAACACGTGCCCCGATAGTGCAGTAGACTTCAATCGAAAGTAGAGCATAATTGATAAAGAAGCAAGGCATTGGTGAACCGGGCAGCGGGGACTTCTGGATGCCCGCCAATCACGAAGCCTCCCGAAGTGATCGCTTCGCGAATGCCCGCGGCAAAATCCGCGGACATGACGACTACTTTGTATTGTCACTCCCGAATGCTTTTATTGGTCCCGAGCCCACGTGAATGAGGGTCGACGAGGCTGAAAATTCCCCCATCCGGCACGTTCTGGGCACTTTCTTGACACCCCCTCCATTTTTATATATATTGACCTGAGAAAACGCGATGAAACCTCCCCGGGGGGAACCGTGTTCTAAGGGATGAAGCGAAACTTTTCACAAGAAGAAGGAAAGTAAATGGAAGGAAATTTCTCCAACCGGGTTCAGGATGTTATCCGATTAAGCCGTGAAGAAGCCTTGCGGCTCGGCCACGACTATATCGGCACGGAACATCTCCTGCTCGGCATCATTCGTGAAGGAGAAGGGATTGCTGTGAAGATCCTCCGCAACCTGGGATGCGATCTTTACAAGCTGAAGAAGGCGATTGAGGACACGGTACGAACGTCGGGCGGAACCCTGACGATTGGCAATATTCCGTTAACGAAGCAGGCCGAGAAAGTTCTGAAGATCACGTATCTGGAGGCGAAGCTCTACAAGTCCGACGTCATTGGGACGGAGCACTTGCTCCTCTCCCTCCTGAGAGACGACGACAACATCGCCGCCCAGATCATGCACCAGTTCAACGTCCACTACGACGTTGTCCGCAACGAGCTCGACAACATCATCAGCGGCAAGCCCTCCGCTCCGCCGCAGGCGCATCAGGCGACCGAGAAGAAGCAGGAAAAGTCGAAGACCCCCGTCCTCGACAATTTCGGCCGCGACCTGACGAAGCTGGCGATGGAGGCGAAGCTCGACCCGGTCGTCGGGCGCGAGAAGGAAATCGAACGCGTCGCCCAGGTTCTGAGCCGCCGGAAGAAGAACAACCCGGTCCTCATCGGGGAGCCGGGCGTTGGCAAGACGGCGATCGCCGAAGGGCTGGCGAACCGGATCGTCCAGAAGAAAGTCTCCCGCGTTCTCCACGACAAGCGGGTGGTGACACTCGACCTCGCGGCCCTTGTCGCCGGGACGAAGTACCGGGGCCAGTTCGAAGAGCGGATGAAAGCGGTGATGAACGAGCTCGAGAAGGCAAAGGATGTCATCCTGTTCATCGACGAGCTTCATACGATCGTCGGAGCGGGAGGGGCTTCGGGCTCGCTCGACGCGTCGAACATGTTCAAACCGGCCCTCTCACGCGGCGAGCTCCAGTGTATCGGGGCGACGACGCTCGACGAGTACCGCCAGTATATAGAGAAGGACGGCGCGCTCGACCGGCGTTTCCAGAAGATCATGGTCGACCCGACGACCGTCGAGGAAACGATCCAGATCCTCAAGAATATCAAGCACAAGTACGAAGAACATCACGGCGTTCGCTACTCGGACGAGGCTATCACCTCGGCGGTCCGCCTCAGCGACCGGTACATCACCGACCGAAACCTGCCGGATAAGGCTATCGACGTGATGGACGAGGCGGGTGCACGGGTTCACCTTGCGAACATCGTTGTTCCGAAGGAGATCCTCCACCTCGAGGAAGAGATCGAGAAGATCAAGCAGTCGAAGAACCAGGTCGTCAAGAACCAGAACTTCGAAGAGGCGGCACGCCTCCGCGACCTGGAGAAGAAACTGCTCAGCGACCTCGAAATCGCCAAGCGCGAATGGGAGCTGAAGGCGCAGGATACGGTGTACCAGGTGGGCGAGGAGAGCGTCTCCGACGTCGTCGCAATGATGACGAGCATCCCCGTGAACAAGATCGCGGAATCGGAATCCGAGAAACTCCTCAAGATGGACACTGTGCTTCGTTCCCAGATCATCGGCCAGGATGAAGCGCTCACGAAGTTGACGAAGGCGATCCGCCGGACACGGGCCGGACTGAAAGACCCGAGGCGGCCGATCGGTTCGTTTATTTTCCTCGGTCCGACCGGGGTCGGCAAGACGGAGATGGCGAAGGCGCTCGCGCGATACCTCTTCGATTCGGAGGATGCACTCATCCGAATCGACATGAGCGAATACATGGAGAAGTTCTCGGTCTCCCGGCTCGTCGGAGCTCCTCCGGGCTACGTCGGGTACGAGGAAGGCGGGCAGCTCACCGAGAAGGTGCGGCGAAAACCGTACGCGGTCGTCCTTCTTGACGAGATCGAGAAAGCGCACCCGGATGTGTTCAACATCCTCCTCCAGGTGCTCGACGACGGGATTCTCACCGACAGTCTCGGGCGGCGGGTCGATTTCAAGAACACGATCCTCATCATGACATCGAACATCGGCGCCCGCGACATCAAGATCGGAAGCGGCTTCGGGTTCGGGGACAACACGGTGCAGGATAAGTACAAGGCGATGAAGACGACGATTGAGGATGCGCTGAAGCGGGTCTTCAACCCGGAGTTCCTCAACCGGGTCGACGATACGATCGTCTTCCACCCGCTCGAGAAGGCGCACATCATGAAGATCATCGACATCGCGACGAAGGACCTCTTCAAGCGGATGAGCTCGATGAACATCACGATCGAACTCAACAAGGCGTCGAAGGAATTCCTCGCCGAGAAAGGGTTCGACCCGGCCTTCGGTGCACGTCCGCTCCGGCGGGCACTTCAGAAGTACGTCGAAGATCCTGTTTCTGAGGAGATCCTGAAAGGGAAATTCGGAGACGGGAGCAAGATCAAGGTGAAGTTCAACAAGAAGAAAGAGGAACTCAGGTTCGTCGACGCCAACAAGAACCGGAAGAAGGAAGAGCCGAAAGAAGAGGAAAAAAAGGCGGACGTCGCCTGAGTTGGTCCATCAGCGGTGAAAAGAAAAACCCGGCTTTGCGGCCGGGTTTTTTATTTTCGCGGATCGCCTTATCCTTTCTGGCGGTAGAATGCGATCAGGTCGGTGCCGACCGGGGTGCTGCCGATCTGACGGATCATCGAGGTGATCTGTCCGCGGTGGTACGACCCGTGGTTGACGAGATGCTGGAGCGCATGCCACCGGAGGTTTGTCACCGTCTTTCCGTCGGAGGTTGTGAAGGAGAATTTCTCGGTCAGGGCGCTGTCCGTGAGGGTTGAAACGTAGGCGAGCATCTCCTTCTCGACTTCGTTCCATTTGACCTTCACGGCGGTATACGTCGGCAGATCGTCCACGCGGAGGAATTTCGGGTTTGGAATTCCGGCGAAGCGCTGGAGCCATGTATTCTCTGCCGCGCAGATATGGACGAGGGTGCCGTGGATCCCTTTAAAGCTCGTCTTGAGATCCTTGTAGAGCTCTGCTTCGGGAATGGTGTCGAGCACTCCGAACATCCTCGCCTTGGCCCAATAGTTGAATTCGAAGAGTAGTTTGATGTCTTCTTTTTTCACGTCAATGCTCCGTTGTAAGTTCGTAGTCCCTGGTTCGTCGTTCGTAGGATGAGAAGAATTTCTACATCGCGAGCCCCGAAGGGCGGCATGTCAATGGGCATGCGGGCCAGCAACTCGTTGGGCTCCGTCAGGAGCGGCACGGCGTCGTTGCATTTATTCGCCCCATTCAAACAAAAAACTAGGGTTGAAGTTCACATCAAATTTGTGAAGCAACTCGATGTATTCATCCCTGAAATTCTGTTTTCTGTGATGTTCCTCCTGCCGGTCGATATAGCCTATGACCTGTCCGAGTTCTGACCTGGAGTATGAAAAGGCGCCGAACCCTTCCTGCCAGGAAAATCGGCCACGGATCCATCCTGAACGGTTGATGAAGCGCGACGAATTGGCCTTGATATCACGGACAAGGTCGGAAATAGACGTATCGGGGGAGATGCTGAGGAGAAGATGGACATGATCCTGGACTGAGTTGATCCGAAACACGTGTTGTTTCTCATTCCGAATGATTCCGGTGATGTATCTGTGGAGCTGTTCCTTTTTCTCCCCGGGAAGCAGATTCCGTCTTCCCTGGACGGCGAAGACTATCTGAACATAAATCTGGGAATACGTATGTGCCATTTGTTCCCCCCTTTGTGTCGCT
Organism: Bacteroidota bacterium; assembly: GCA_035505655.1. GTDB lineage: Bacteria > Bacteroidota > Ignavibacteria > UBA10030 > UBA8401 > JAGVPT01. The sequence continues at coordinate 198 of DATJQP010000101.1, read as the reverse complement.
CCTGACGGAGCTCGATTTGTCTTGTTGATTTATTTCTATTTACATGTCGCCCCTTCGGGGCTCGCCGTGGTGCGAATGATCAAGATCCCCATGCAACGATGGTTTCCTGTGTCGCTCCTGACGGAGCTCGATTTGTCTTGTTGATTTATTTCTATTTACATGTCGCCCCTTCGGGGCTCGCCGTGGTGCGAATGATCA
>DATJQP010000100.1:0-97236 GCA_035505655.1 Bacteroidota bacterium | reverse complement strand
TGACAATGAGGATGAAGAGGGATGCTCTGGAACCCTGACGCATGAATGAAATTAGAATTTTTGGGAGTGAATTGCAAACGGGGATTGCAGGAACTGCTACTCGAATACTCTCCAACTTTCCCTTCGATGATTGCTTCCGGGTCGCCATCGACGACTCCTCGGAATGGCAATGCTTCGGGGTCGCGCAGAAAAAGAACGGTCATTGCGAGGAGTCCAAGTGAGGTCGGACGACGAAGCAATCCCGCGATTCGAAGACCCTGGATGTCCAATTCCGTGAAGACAACTTTGCAGCGCACGCCCTATTTGTAGATCAAATACTTCTCTCTCGTTGGAAGGAACCGTTCGACCTCTTGTTTCCACTCCGCGACGATCTTCCCGACGGGGACGTTCGCCGCCAGCGAGAGGCGCACGGCATCCGTCCCCATCACTTTATCGAACATCGTCATCCCGGCGGAATCGGAGTGGTCGAGAATTTTTCTGGTGGGATCAATCGCGGTGATCGTCTCGATGATGTGAAGCTGGAGCGGGACAAGCTCGACCTTTCGCAGATCGGTGAGGTAGATCTGAACCCCGTTCACCTGCTTTCCCTTCATCGCCGAAAAGAAGGGGGAATATGACGTCTGCCTGAACTTCACCCCCGGCAATTGCAGACGGTTCAAATCCCGCGTTAACACAGCTCCGTCGATCCATGGCGCACCGACCAGCTGAAACGGAAGCGTTGTTCCGATGCCGACGGAGATCGCGTTGAGCTCTCCCATCGCCCCCGTCGCTGCGCAAAATAATGAGGTCTCGGCCGTCGGAATGTTCGGGGAAGTGGGAACCCACGGAAGTCCTGTCTCGCTCCACGTCATCGTGCGGCTCCATCCTTCCATGGCAACGACCTTCAGCCTGCATTTCTTCCCGCCGCTCAGCCACCCTTCGCCGTTAACCATGGACGCCAGCTCTCCGCAGGTCATCCCGTAGACATAGGGAATCGGCAGCATCCCGACGAACGATCTGAACCTCGGGTCGAGAATGTTCCCCTCAACCCTCTCCCCCGTCAAGGGATCCGGCCTGTCGAGAACGATGAACTCGATGTCGTTCTCGGCAGCGGCTTCCATCCCCTTCACCATCGTGCTGATGAACGTGTAGGGACGGATCCCGATGTCCTGGATGTCGTACACCAACGCGTCGATCCCTTTGAGCATCGCAGGAGTCGGCTTGGTGGTCTTCCCGTAAAGAGAGTAGACGGGAAGACCGGTCGCAGAATCGACATACGACTCGACAAACCGGCCTGCCGGTGTTTCGCCCCGGACTCCGTGCTCCGGCGCGAAGAGCGCAACGAGCCTGAGCCGGTCTGCCCTCGCAAAAATGTCGGCGGTGGCTTCAAGGTTCGCGGTCACTCCCGTCTGGTTGGTGATGAGCCCGACGTTTTTTCCCTTCAGTTCGGCAAACCCGTCGGAGACAAGAACGTCCACACCGGTCTTCACAAGGGGGTGAAGCTGAGGGTAGCAGGGAAATGCGAGGATCAGGAGTGGAACGACAACACGGAGAAACTTCATGGGCGAATCTTCCGGTCGTGAAAGATATCCGGCGGATCAGATTCCCCGGAGTTTGGTCGCCCGGGCCACCCGGTCGATGGCAAGGATATAGGCACCGATCCTCAAGGTGACGCCATATCGGGCAGCGGCGGCGAGCACCTCCCCGTAGCTCCTCGTCATGACCTTTTCGAGCTCGGCAATGACGCGCGGGTAATCCCACCGGAACTGTTGGAGGTTCTGCGCCCATTCGAAATAGCTCACCGTGACGCCTCCGGCGTTCGCGAGGATGTCCGGCACCACGGGAATTTTCTTCGCCGCGAGGATCTCGTCCGCCTCGTGAGTCGTCGGACCGTTGGCAGCTTCCACGATCAGTTTGGCCTTCACCCGTTCGGCGTTCCGCGCATGGAGTTGACCACCGAGAGCAGCGGGAATGAGGACGTCGCACTTCAGCTCAAGAAGTTCATTACTGGTGATACGGGCTGCCCCCCTGACTCCCACCACGGAGCCGGTCTCGGCGAAGTGTTGCGCGGCCTCGCGGTAACCGATGCCGCGAGGGTTGTAGACTCCCCCCTTGATGTCGGCGAGTGCCACGACCTTGCACCCGAGTTCTTCCTCGAGGATTCTCGCCGTGTGCGCGCCGACATTTCCGAAGCCCTGAATTGCGACGGTGGTTTTCTTCAGATCGAACTTTTGAGCCTTTGCAGTCTCACGGAGCGCGATGGAGACTCCTCTCCCTGTCGCCTCGTCTCTTCCGGCCGAACCGCCAAGCTCAACCGGTTTCCCCGTCACCACGGCTGGAGTGTGCCCGTGCCGGCGGCCGTACTGATCCATCATCCAGGACATCACCTGCGAGTTCGTGTTGACATCGGGGGCGGGGATATCTTCCGAGGGACCGATAATGCAGTCGATCTTCTGGGTGAAAACGCGGGTGAGTCGTTCGAGTTCCCCGACGGAGAGATCCCTGGGATCGACCGCGATCCCGCCTTTTGCGCCGCCGAACGGCACATCGACGACCGCCGTCTTCCACGTCATGAGGGATGCAAGTGCCCTGATCTCGTCGAGGTCAACATCCGGGTGGTAACGAATTCCCCCTTTGTTCGGCCCCCTTGCATTGTTATGCTGGACGCGATATCCGATGAACGTGTTCAACTTCCCATCGTCCATGATCATCGGCAATTCGACGCGGAGCTCCCTGTCCGGGGTTTTGATCAGCTGTTTGAGCTCGTCCGAAAGTTGCAGTTTCGCGGCGGCGGACTCGAAGTTGTGGAGCGCAACCTCGTACGAGGACACCGGTTTCGAGTCGACCGCCGGGCGAACCGGCGCGGCGGCGGGCCGCGGATGAACCCGGAGGGCGCGGCGTTTGGCTGGAGCCGACTTCATCACTCTTGTCTTCTTCTTCGCGGGTTTCTGCTTCCTGCGTGAAGGTGAGGGTCTCTTCACCTTTCGAGCGGCTTTCTTCTTGTTTCGGGCCATCGGCGACTCCCTGCTATGGATTCGGAGGAGATGACTTCAACCTGACATGTGATCGATGAATCCGGAGTACGGCAAAAAGGAGGAGGACCAGCGCGAAACCATCGAGGACGATCCCAATCGTCGTCACCGGAGCATCGACAACAATGGATACCCCGATCATCAAGATCGCGACGGTGAGCATGACTCTCAGCTGACGGAGCTCGTCGAGGAGCATCGCTCTCTGCGGCTCATCCATCGCGGAGCGGAGAGTGGTCGATGTTCCAGTTCTTCAGCCAGCTGATATCGTAAAACAATTCCATGAGTGAACTCAACGCTGCCGGCGTCATGCTGAAATATGTCGAGGTAAAGTGCCGCTTGGTCTCGTCGGGCGACTCCTTGACGAGAAGGCGGACAAAGGTGGAAGCTTTCTCCAGGTTCTCAGTGAACTGAAAAGAGAGCTTGTCATACCCTTCTCCTCCCTTGCCGACCCGATCCATAACGGCGCGAGTGTTGACAAGGAATTTCGAGAGGAAGGAGAGGTCTTCCAGAACCTGTTGTTGATTTCCTGAACGCGAGAGTTCTATGAGGATGGCGAGGTCGCCAGCGTGACGGAGTTTACTGCCGGAGTATTCCTGCAAGGAGGCAACAAGAGTAGCGGTATCCTGGCTGACAACCATCCACCGGCCGTAGGCTGTTTTTGGACGGATTCAATATAGAGCATCTCTAAAATAGAGTCAACGAAAATGGGCCTTCCGAACCGGAGGAATCCGGGAAAAGAGTGAAATCGCGCAGAAGGACGGAGTTTTGGGGAGTATTGCTGGAGATGGAAATTCAGGAGAGTCTCTTCCCGGCAGGACGGAGGCGGCCGGCCCTGTAGACAACGATGTCACCTTTCTTTCCCTTCACCCTGGTTTTCGGAAGCCTTTCCAGGGGGTAACGGCCTTTGAGCTCCTTCATCGTTTCTTCCGACACCAGTATGTCGGTTCCGAAGACCTTCGTCAGCCCTTCGATACGTGATGCGAGGTTTACGGCATCTCCAATAACCGTATACTCCAGTCTATTTGTCGAGCCGAGACTCCCCGCAACGACTTCACCAGTGTGGATTCCGATGCCGATACGGATCGGGTCAAAAGACCTTCCGTAGGCGCCCCGGAGATCGCGGTTCAACCCGGCAAGCTCATCCCGCATTGCGAAAGCGGTCTGCAGAGCCCTGTCAGGGTCGTCCTCCCTCGCGATCGGTGCGCCGAAAAGGACCATGAGAGCATCGCCGATGTACTTGTCGACCGTTCCGTCATATCGTTCCACGACCGCCACCATCTTCTCGAGGTAGCGGTTGAGGAGCTCGACAATTGCCTCGGCGCTCGACTCCTCGGTTCGCTGGGTGAAGTCGCGGATATCGGAGATAAGGATTGTCACCCGGCGACGCTCACCGCCGAGCCGGAACTCACCTCCCCCCTGCTTCGTCTCGCGGAGGATCTTCTCCATCACGGTAGGGGCGACATACTTTCCAAAAGTGTCCTTGATGAAGTTCCGTTCTTTCAGTCCGGCGATCATCCTGTTGAATCCGTCACCGATGGTCGAAAACTCATCGGTCGAATAGATCCTCACATCGTTATCCAGCGATCCTTCTTCGACCTGCCTGAGACCGGCGACGAGAGCTTTTGTCGAGTCGTTGATATCCTTCGCCACGAGCGTCAGAAGACCTGCGAGGAGAAGGAGTGACACAACGATGATCGAGACCGTGCCCGTGCGAAGGGAGGCAGACTCTTCGAGGAGATCGTTCATGGAAGCCGCTGCCGCCACAGCAAATCCGCCGTCGGATGATCGGGACTTCGCGGCGAGGAGTTTCGCGTCGGACATCACGCCGGGGCCGGGCTCGCCGTTCCGGGCGAACTCAAGAAGCCGCAATCGGTCAGCGCTGTCGAGGGGTGCACCGGAATACTCCCTCCTCCCTGCACTGTCGATGAGGAGAGAGAGACCTTCTCTCGCGGCTGAAAGGAAGATCGCAGACCGTTGGGGCGGCGTCGCTGACGGAAGGATCGTCAACAGCATCTCCACCTTTCGCTCCAGGTGCCTCCCTTCCTTCTCGACCAGGAGGCTTGTGTGCTTCTTGTTCAGACTGATGCCAAGGATCAGCAGCGGGGCGATCCCCAGCATCAGGAAGATGACGATGACTTTTGTGGCGAGTCCGACGGCGATAACCTTCAGTCGGGAGGCGCGCGGCGCGGCTCCGCCTTCGGAGTCTATGCGTTGGAGAACCGGGATCACCGCCTTTGACAGCGCAAAGTACTCGTAGACCGCATGCGCCACCGGAACGACGGTGAGATTAATGGCCCAGTACATGAGGAAATCCCCCGGGTCGATCCCGAGGCCGAGGTACTTGTTCCCGAGAATGATGCAGAGGTTGAAAACTCCCGATCCGACAATCGCATGCGGCAGAAAAACTCTGACGACCGCGAAGGCCGGGAAATTCAGCGCGCGTTGCCGTGCTCTGGCAAGCGAGAGGTCGTCGGCCGGTCTTCCGGCCTCGAGGAGCGAAAGAACCGCGGCGATCGGCTTTCCATAAAGTCTGATCAGCAACAGGTCACAGAGGAGCATCGCGACAAGGGCGGGGATAAAAAGCGGCACAAGGATCGCGAGTTGTCCGGGAGAAGCGTCGAAGGTATAACTATAAAACGGGACCGCCGGGAGGACCGCCAGCGATGTGCCGATGAGAACGGCGCGATAGGTCTTCCGGAGAAGGGATTTATACATTCATCGTGAGAGGATTGTCTTGACGGCACGCACGACATCGTCGACGCCGATTTCAACCATGCACTTGAAATGCCCTTCCGGACACTCGTCCCGGCCGATATGCGAGCAGGGGCGGCAGCGAAGCGTCGAGTTCTCGAGAACAATGGAGTCCGTCCCATAAGGCCCGAACCCAAACTGAAGAACGCTCGAGCCGAAGATCGCAACGACTTTCCGCTGTCGCGCACAGGCGATGTGCATCAACCCTGTATCGTTCGTGAGGAGGACGTCACAAAATTCCATCGCCGCACCGACTTCGAGAAGGGTCATCTCTCCAGAGAAATCCGTGGCAGCATTTTCGCCAGCATTTTCCCGTATCGACGAAACGATGTCGGCGCAGAGATTTCGATCCTCCGCCCCGCCGAAAGCGAGTATTTTTGCGTGGAGAGCAGTCGCGAGACGGGTGCACGTTTCGGCAAATTTTTCCCACGGCCACCGCTTTGTAAAATGCCTTGCCCCCGGGCAGACGCCGATGACCGTTTCGAACTCGTTGAGCCGAAGTTTCGCCAGCCTCCCCGAGACGGCAAACTGGATCTCGTCGGGTATGAAAAGCTCGAGCCCCTTCCCGTCGTTCACGATGCCGAACTCACGGACGGACTCGATGTAACGGTCTGCGACATGGACGCGGTCCCGGTAGACGTCTCTTTTCAGGTGTATCAGTTGCCAGCGCTCGAACTGCCGCTTGTCGACGGTGTAGGCTTCTTTCGTGTTCGCAAAGTTCTTCAGGTAGATCGTCCGCAGGTTGTTATGTAGGTCCAGGATGAGGTCGTACGATTCGGCCCTCAGGGTTTCCCTCATCCGTTGGAGGGCGGGAAACCCCTCGTTTGCATCAAGCTCGTGGACCACGGAGAGATGGTGATTGAAGCGAACGAGGTCGGCAAACTCCTTCTTCACGACGAAATCGATCCTCGCCTTCGGGCCAGCCGCGGCTCGAAGAACCCGGAGGAGAGGCGAGGTCAGGACGATGTCTCCGATGGAACTTAATCGGAAGACTGCTGTTTTATTAGGTAACGCTCGGATCACGGCGGAGGCAGAAAGAGTCGTTCCAAAATACTCTTTTGCGTTTCGAGTTGCAACGCAAATTGATTTTCCGGCCCTCCCGGCCTATATTGGGTCTGCCATTTTCCCATAAGGAGCACAAGAAATTATGTCCCGTCCTTCAACGCTCGGCGAACTGAAGAAGAGCGGCTATAAGGTCCTCCCGGTGAAGGAGGAGATTCGGAACAACCTCATCAGAAAAATACAGAAGGGCGAACAGCTCTTCCCGGGGATCATCGGATACGAAAAGACCGTCGTCCCCGCTCTCATCAACGCCATCCTGGCAAAGCACGACATCATCCTCCTCGGACTCCGTGGTCAGGCGAAGTCGCGGCTCGTGCGACAAATCCCCTCGCTCCTGGACGAATTCATTCCGATCGTCAAAGGGAGCGAGATCAACGATAGTCCGTTCAATCCGGTGAGCAAATTCGGCGCCGAACGGGTCGCGAAAGAGGGTGACGCAACCGAAATCGAGTGGATCCCGCGGGATGCGCGGTTCAGCGAAAAGCTTGCGACCCCGGATGTGACGATCGCCGACCTCATCGGCGACATCGACCCGATCAAGGCCGCGACGCAGCGTCTCCACTATTCGCACGAAGGAGCGATCCATTTCGGACTTATCCCCCGGAGCAATCGCGGGATCTTCGCGATCAACGAGCTTCCGGACCTCCAGCCCCGCATCCAGGTGGGACTGTTCAATATCCTTGAAGAGAAGGATATCCAGATCAGGGGATTCAACATCAGGATTCCTCTCGATGTGATGATCATCTTCACTGCCAACCCGGAGGACTACACGAATCGCGGGAACATCATCACCCCGCTAAAGGACAGGATCGACTCACAGATTCTCACCCATTACCCGAGGACGATCGAGGATGCGATTTCGATCACGGAACAGGAGGCGTGGGTACGGCGGAACGGAGTGGAAGCCCGGGTGCCCGCGTACTTCAAGGAGATCATCGAGCATATCGCGTTCGAAGCGCGGAAAAGCGAGTATGTCGACCAGAAATCGGGTGTCAGCGCGCGTCTGACGATTGCGGCGATGGAGAATCTTGTGAGCAATGCGGAACGACGTGCGATCCTCCTCAACGACAAATGCATCGTCCCGCGGATCTGCGACCTGCCGCACGTTCTCCCCGGACTCACGGGGAAAATTGAGCTCGTCTTCGAGGGGGAACAGGAAGGGTCGATCAAGGTAAGCCGCGCCCTCATCGGAAAAGCCGTCCGCACGGTCTTCAAGAACTACTTTCCCGATCCCCTCCAAAAACGCCAGAAGAATCAGCCCGCCCACGACGACCCGGAATATGGCAAAATCGTCGGCTGGTTTGAAGCGGGGAACGCGCTCGAAGTGGCGGACGACATGCCCCTCGCGGCGTACTTCACGGAGCTGGACAGAGTGAAGGGGCTCAAAGAGCTGACAAAGCGCCACATGAAGATCGACGAGAGCAATAAAGTGGAGCTGGCCTCGGCGATGGAATTCGCACTCGATGGGCTCCATCAGAACTCCAAGATTGCCAAGGAAGAAGTCGAGCACGTTACGACATACAAAGATATGGTGGGAAGCATCTTTACCGGACGTGGCGAAGCCGAAGATTTCGAGCTTGAAGGAGAGCGGTAGGCCAGGGGTTGGAGGGTGCGGGGGTTGGGGGTTCGGGAGTTGAGGGTTCGGGGTTCTTAGTTCGTGGCTAATGGTCCTGAGTCCGAAGTCGCTGGTGATTCTATTCTAATTTTACTTGTTGCTTGTTTCTTAATCCTTGTCTGTTTCCTGTATTCTGTATTCTCTTTCTTGACTCCGCCCCATGCGCTTTCTCTATACAAAGTGGACCCCGCAATCGCAGACAGATGAACAGCGATTGCAGAGCCTGATGCAGCTCTTCAGCCATCTCCTCGTCCAGACGAGCGGGGATGTCGAGGAGGCGATGGAATGGCTGCGGCAGCTCGCCGAGGAATACGGGATCTTCGACGAGAATCTCTCGATGGAAGACCTTATCCAGAAGCTCAAAGAGATGGGGATCATCGAAGAGGTGAACAATACCCCGGTACTGACAACGAGGGGTGTTCAGAAAATCCGCCAGGACGCCCTCAAGGAGATCTTCACCTCCCTCAAAAAGACTCCGATGGGCACGCACGAAACTCCGCTCACCGGAACGGGCGTCGAACGGCTCAGCGAAACAAAGAAGTGGAATTTTGGCGACATGCCGACGAACATCGACCTTACGTCGACGTTGACGAATGCCTTCAAGCGCTCCGGCATCGACGAATTCAACCTCACCGAGGACGACCTCGAAGTCTACGAGACGGAAAACCTCTCTTCGTGTGCCACGGTCCTCATGCTCGACATCAGCCACAGCATGATCCTCTACGGAGAGGACCGGATCACTCCGGCGAAACAAGTCGGGCTCGCCCTCAGCGAGCTCATCATGACGAAATACCCGAGGGACTACATCGCCCTCGTCGTCTTCGGAGACGACGCGAAGCTTGTGAGCATCAACGAACTTCCCTTCCTCAACGTAGGTCCGTACCACACGAACACGAGGGCCGGGCTCCAGCTTGCGAGGAATCTTCTTCGCCGGTGCGGAAACGTCAACAAGCAAATCTTCATGATCACTGACGGGAAACCGTCGGCGATGTTCGACGACGCCGGCCGTCTCTACAAGAATTCATTCGGGCTGGACCCGAGAATTGTCAACAAGACGCTCGACGAGGCGGTCGCCTGCCGCCGCGAGCGGATTACCATCAGCACGTTCATGGTCGCCCGTGACCCGTACCTCATCAACTTCATCGAGGACCTCACGAAGGCGAACCACGGACGGGCCTATTACTCGTCGCTCAACAACCTGGGGCAGTTTATATTCGTCGACTACATCCGGAACAGACGCAAACGCTTCTCCTCGTGAATGAGCGTCTCGTATCCGGAACGCGGTTTCTTCCGATGCACGTCGCACGGCCTGTGAGCCATCCGGCCGTCGCTTCCTGTTGTCACCATCGAACACATGAGAGGAATCCTGTATGAAGACATCCGGGATACTGTTTTTTCTCGTTTGCCTCCTCGTCTTTACGACCGCCCCGGTGCGCGCCCTCCCGAGGTTTGCGAGCAGAGTCGGTGCGAGGTGCGAAGCATGTCATGTGAACCCGAGCGGCGGCGGCATGCGCAACACGTTCGGCTCGACGTATGGCCGGGAGGAGCTCCCCATTCATACGTACAAGATGGTCCAGGACACCGGCGAGGACGGCAAGCCAACGCTGACGAAAGAGGACGTCACGAACATCGACGACTACTCGACGGCGATCACTCCCAACCTCTCCTACGGGGGCGACTTCCGCAGCCTCATTTTCTATGAGCAGAACACAAAAGGTTCGAGCCTTTTCCAGATGCAAGGTGACTTATACCTCGACTACCGGCTCAACAGACAATTCATCGTTTTTGTCGACAAGGAACTCTACTCGGGGTTCCAGCTCTTCGGCCTTGCCCGGGTCCTGCCGCTCGGCGGCTACCTGAAGGTCGGACAATTCGTCCCGGCGTACGGAACGAAGATCGACGATCACAACGCCTTTATCAGGGGCGGACCTTACTTCCCGACGAACCCCGCGATTGCGGGTTACCGACAGGGACTCATCTTCGGCGAGAGAGCCGAACAGACAGGAGTTGAGGTGGGAGTTGCGCCGAGCATCTTCTCTCTCCAGGCCGGCCTTTTTGACGGAGCGCCGTTCAGCGGATTGAACGCAACCGGCGCGACGAAATTCAAGTCGTTCTCCTTCAGGGGGGATGCAACGATTCAGTCCGAGCACATCAACGTCATCGGGGGCGTCTCGTTCTACAACGACCCGAATCCCGATCCCACCGAGAAAGCCACGATCTACGGTGCGTTTGGATCCGTGACCGTCCTTCGGGAACTCACGCTCAACGGAGAGCTGGACTATCTGAAGACGCCGTACTCCGGTACAGATGTGACGGGATACATGACATTTACCGAGCTCAATTACAGGGTTGCCGACGGCGTCGACCTGAAACTCGGGTACGATTTCTACGATCCGGACAAGAACCTCAAGACCGGAAGCAGCACGAGAATCACCGTCGGAGCGGAGTTCTTCCTCATGAGCGGCGTGGAAGTCCGGCCCCTCTATCGGATCAACCGTGAACAGCCGGTGGAGATCAACAACAACGAGTTCGACCTCATGTTCCATTTCTATATCTAACCGAGGGAGCAACCGAATGAAAAGGCATCTCAGAACGCTACTTCTCTTGGCTTCCCTCACCGCCGGAGGTTGCACCGACATGGGGAGCGATGTCGAGATTCAGACTCCGCTCCCTTCGGTCCTGGGGATTCACCCCGACTCCGCCGCGGCCGGTGACACGGTAACGATCAGCGGCGCGAATTTCGGTCCATCCCAGGGTTCGAGCGGCGTCACGTTTCCTCCGGGAGTTACCGCTTCGGTCATCCTTTCCTGGTCGAACGACACGATCGTCGTCGTGGTTCCGGCAGGTGCAACATCAGGGTCGATTTCGGTCTCGGTCGGCTCCAGGACGAGCAACGGTATTCAGTTCATCTCGGCGGCTCCTCCGGACACCCTCGTCCACTTTCAGACAGGCGTGCTGCCGATCCTCCTGAACAATTGCGCCATCCCATCATGCCACAGCGGGTCAAATCCGACAAGCCAGTTTAATGCGTCGACATACGCAGGTGTGCGGAAGGGAGGCGCGACGTTCGGGGCGAACGTGGTCATTCCGTTCGATTCGACGAACAGTCAAATCATGCACATGATACGCAGCAGCAATAATCTCATCGGCCTGAGAATGCCCCAGGGAGGACCCTACGCGGCAACGGGCCTTCCGGATTCTCTCATCGTCAGGATCGGCGCCTGGATCCATCAGGGCGCGCTCAACAACTGAGAGGAAAACGACAGAAAACCGGGGAGACGGGGCGGAGTATCAAAAGGGGAAACCAGAAGAAAAAACTACGGAGATCTTCAGAATGAGAATTCTTCTCACGGTGGCTGCGTTCGGAATGTTCGCGGCCGCGGCGGTTCTTACAGCACAGCAACCCCCGTCGGAAAAATCAAAACCCGTTTCATTTTCAAAGGACGTTTTTCCGCTGATCAAGAAGCGGTGCCTCCCCTGTCACGCGTCGGACAGCGAAAACCCAAGCCTCCTCATCCTGGAAGATTACGACGGTATCGTGAAGGGGGGAAAGCACGGGACCTCGGTGATTCCTCGGAAGGGAGATTCTAGCTTCATCGTAGAGAAACTGCGGCCCAATCCTCCATTCGGGGATCAGATGCCTCTCATGACAAAAAAGAAGCTGACGGACGAAGAGATAGATCTCATCAAGAAGTGGATCGATCAGGGGGCGAAGCGGAATTAGTACTGAGTCCGGAGTTCTGGGTTCTGGGTTCTGAGTTCTGGGTTCTGGGTTCTGGGTTGCGAGTTCTGGGTTCTGAGTTCTGGGTTCTGAGTTCTGGGTTCTGAGTTCTGAGTCGAAAGGCCAAGGTATGTAGTTTGTAGATCTTGGTTCTTTGATCTTATTTCTTAAATCTTACTTCTTAGTTCTTCGCTCTCTTCTGTACTTTGTTTCCTCGCCTTAACGACAACAAAGGTCATATCATCCCCCTGGGCCCGGCCATCGGACCATGACTCTCCCAGCGCAACAAGGGCATCGATAATCTCTTTCGGCTCACGCGAGCCAACTTCTTTGAGCTTTTGGGCCGCCCTCCCGCTTCCCAGCATCTCCTCCTTCTCGTCAAACAACTCCGGGAATCCATCACTCATAAGCAAGATCACGTCGCCCGGCATCAACGAGAAACTCTTCACCTCGTAGGGAAAATCGGTGAATGCGCCCAGGGGCATTCCCTTCATCGTAATTTCTTCCACGACTCCCGATTCGGCGCGGTAAACGAGCGGACACGGCATACCCGCCGATGCCACCCGGGCCGCTCTATCGTTGACACGAAGGAGAAGCATCGACATGTAGAGGGGCTTCATGTTCAGCTTCTTGATCCCCTCCGTCATCCTCTCAAAGATCGCCAGCAGATCTGGCAATCCTGAAAAGCTGTTGAAGAGGCTCTTCGCTGCAACGACCATGGTCCCCGCCTTCAGCCCGTGACCGGTCGCATCGCCGAGGGCGATAGTGAGCGTTCCATCGTCCGAAAGGGCGAAATCGTAATAATCCCCTCCGACCTCGGTCGCGGTCTTCATCAACACGGCCAGCTCGAGATTACGCATTACGGGGAGTCCGGAGGGAAGCATCGAAAGCTGGAGCTGGCGAGCCTCTTCCAACTCTTTTGTCTTTCGGGCGTTGTCCGCCTCCAGGATCCGGCGCGAGATCTCCGTCTCGCGGGCAACCCGTTGCTCGTTTTCGATCCGTTGGGCGATCTCCTCCGCGAGGCGGATGTTGTCAAGCGCATTTGCTGCCTGCCGTGCGACCAACGAGAGGAGGCGCTTGTCTTCTCCCGAGAATGGATCCTCCGAAAGGCGTGCACCGACAACGATGAGCCCGACGAGATGGCTTCCCCTCGCCACCATCGGGACAAAACACTCCGGCTCCAACGCCTTCAAGAAGGAGGGTGAACCGGAACGACTCGGCTCGCCAGAAGAGGCAACCACCGGTTCTCCCCGAATCGCGAGCGCAGTGAGGAACGGGTGGTCCGCGTTGAGGCTCCGTAGTTCCGTCGGCGGATCACCCAACACGCTCTCCAGCTTGCCCCCCTTGGTGCTCATATAGATAATCAGGCGTTTGGGCTGAAGTGCTGCGTTGAGGTGGAGTCCCAGCAGCGACGCGAGATCGTTCCGGCTCGTCATTGAGGCTGAACGCTCGGCGAGGTTCTCGAGGATCTGCCGTATATCGTACGCGCTTCGGAAAAACGCCCTGTCGATCGTTCCGCTTACGCGTCGGTGGACCTGTGTGCCGCCCCATAGAAGGACCGTTCCGAACACAGAGCCAAGCACAACACCAAGGGGTGAAGAGACGTCGACGAAAGGTCTGATGTACTGAGGAAGCGAGAGAGCAAAAACCAGAACGAGACCAATGCTGATGAGGGCGAGGAGAAAAGTGAAGCCGCGCTGCACGAGGAGATAACGGGCACTTCTCTTGATGAGGGCCGGTATCTCCATCACCCGGTGTCTCACCACCGCATAGGCAAACGTCGTAGGGAAGAGAAGGAGGAGGAGGACAAGGACAGTGTTGAGTAGGTTCGAAGCGCGAAATCCTACGAGGTTTTCCGCCATCGCCACGGCAAGAATTGGGACCACGCCGAGTCCGGTACCCCAGAGGATGACGCGAATCTTCCGGCGCACCTGAGCATCATTAGTGCCGGCAAAATTGAGGACGAGAGCGAGAAGCCCGAGGACCAGCAATCCCGCACTGAAGAAGAATGGAATTGAGTGTGGATACGGTTCTTTGAGAATTCGGTTGAAAGGAGCTGGAAGGACCATGTCCCCGGTTCGGAATCCCGTGATGGCGCAGGTCATCGCACAGACCAAGGCAACCCACTTCAGCCATGGAACGCGCCGGTCGATCCTCGATCGAACGGGGAAGAGAGCGAAAAACGAGTAGAAGACCGGACCCAAAATACTGCTCAAAATTGCCCGGTATCCCAGAGCAAAACTCTTGAACGCCGGTAGCGACGAAAAACCGTTCGTCCCCCAAACAGATGAAAAAGAGGCAAAGAGGAGTGCAAGGAGCCAAGCGTGAAGATCGTCGAAACGGAACAGAAGAACGGTCAATCCGATGAGGATGAAGGGAATGACGTAGACATTCTTTACTTCGTTCGCAATCCATTCAACACCTCCCTCTCCCGTGGTCGATTGGCGAGCCCGGAAAATCCCAGTCAGATGAAAAGGCAGGGCGATTCCGGTCCGGACGACGTTGAGCCGGACGCTGTCTCCCGGGTTGTGTTTTCGCCAGACTGAATCGAGATACGAGGGGCTTTCGATTCTGTGCCCGTCGATGGCGTCGATCCTGTCTTTGACCTTGAGCCCCGCAGCTTCGGCGGGAGCCGATGCGTAAACTTCCTTCACGAGGTAGACTGACTCCCCCGCGATATAGTCGAAGTCGAACCCGAGCTCGACCGGGCTGAGATCCTGCCCCGCGTGGGCGTCAAGGATCCACACGATGCCATACGTGAGCGTGGAGACGGAAAAGACGACCGCCATCGCAAGGAAAAACAATTTCCGGTAGTTACGCTCTTTCGTCATAGCTCCGCTGTTTTCGCTGAATCCGGTTCGGGGTCGTCAACGTGGAGGAAAAGTCCGCTTTGGAGGGATCCGGCAAGAGGAAGTTGCTACGAGTCGACGGCCGCTTCCATCACCCTCCCGATGTCATACAAGGCGCACGTTGTCACCCAATTCCTGGTAGTAGCGGTGAGTCCAAGCACCTTCTCTATCAAGGTGTTGGAGTACTTGTTTTTGGCGTATCCCTTGACGCACGAGAGATAGACTTCCGCTCCGAGCACCTTCAGGTGGTCCGGCCCTCCGTCAACCTCGTTGAGCTTCATCAATCCCGAATGAGAGGGCTTTCCGGAAAGGAAGGTGACGTAACGCGTTTCACCTTTCCTGAGCTTCTCACTCCCGAACGGATCTCGCGCTATGATCCCCTTCAGCTCACGCAGCCGCCTGATGACGACCGGAACTTCGAACCTGACCGCCTTTCGGATTCCCGCCTCGATCTCTCCCCGAAGGGCTTCCGTCGGCGCGGGGGCGGCTTTGAACACCACATTGCCGCTCTGCAGGTACGTCGTCACTTCCCGGTAACCGAGCGATTCAAACGCCGCACGAAGCTTGTCCATCTTCACCGGCTTCGTTCCA
This sequence comes from Bacteroidota bacterium, assembly GCA_035505655.1. GTDB lineage: Bacteria > Bacteroidota > Ignavibacteria > UBA10030 > UBA8401 > JAGVPT01. Next base: position 81,636 of record DATJQP010000100.1, on the reverse strand, counting down.
CCGACGTTGATGCCCCTCAGAAGTGCTATGAATACCTCCATGCGTTACCTTCCTTCACAATGGTGATTCCCCGCCTGTTCTATTGCTTCCGGAAGAGAAGAAAACTTTGCTTTGTGAAGATCGACACCTCACGCACGAGTTCGTTCCCTGCGGCGCGCTGCTCGTCGACGATCGTCTCCTTTTTCGTGTAGTGTCCCAGAATCCTCGTCAGGCTGAAGAGACTCTCGTTGTAGTCGATGATGGCGATGATGCAGTCCGGCTTGAGGGCCCTCGACAGTGCCCGGAAATACTCGGCGCGGTTTTTCAGATGATGGTACGCATTTCTCGTGAAGAGCACATCGAAGCGAATGCCGACGTTGAGGATATCTTCGACGCCGCTGATAAGGATCGGCCTGATATTGCGGTACCTGCTCTCCTCGTTCAACTGGCTAAGGTGATCGATGAATTCCTTTTCGGTGTCGACCCCGCAGACGATTCCCGACGGGCCCACCATCCCAGCGAATTTCGAAACGTAATATCCTCCCCCCACGCCGATCTCAAGAACGTTCATCCCTGACTTGATATCCAGCGCGAGGAGGATGTCGTCGGGCTTCGCCCGTTTCGAGGAGGCGGATTTATTGAAATGACGGATATTGTTTGACATTTATTTGCAGTTTTGAGGCTTGCGTTTGACGCTGGTTACCGCCCGATCACATTTGTACGCCACCACTCCGGGGCGCACAAATTGCCGCTATGGCTGGATCCTTCCGGCCAGAGCGGACAGCCGCCGGCGAAAGCGAACGCGGCGGAGTGTCAGAAGGATGTGAAGATACATTCGACGAGAGGAAACGGGAGACCCATGTCTTCTCTCAAGCTCCTCTTCCCTGCTCGGTGGTGGCCGGCTTCCATGACTCGACATACTTTTCATCGAGGAGAAGCTTCGCCAGGTAGGCGACTTGGCCGGCATGGAGTTCCAGGTGCGTGACGACGGCGATAAGTGTCGAGAGCACCGTCTGGTCGAATCCCTGAATCCGCCGCGGTGAGAGAAGCTCTCCGCCGGGGAGATTGGCGATGACCGACCGGACCTTTGCCTCAAGCGCGGCGAACTCGGAGAGCAGTTCCTGCCTGGGCTTCCGGGCATCATCGAGGAATTCTTTCGGCCGTTCTCTGATGTACTCCTCCCCACCGAGGCCGGCGAGGACCCATTGGTGAAGGTTCCCGGTCAGATGTTGGACAATGATCCCGACGCTGTTCGAGCGGGAGGAGGGACGATGCCAAAACTGTTCATCGTCCAACTGTCCAGCCGATCTCTGGATGAGGTCAAAAGCGTGGTCACATCGTTTCACGACTTCCTGGATCAGTACTTGCTCTATGGACATGGTGCAATCCCCGTCTCGCGATTTACCATTCAGCAATGCCGCCTTTCGCGCACGGTTACCGCCCTCAGCGAGGTCATCGCGTGCGCCCCGCCATCACAATAGACGGATAGTCGCGGCGATTATTTCAGGATTCCCAGCTGTTTGTATTTCTCCCGGTATTTCTCGTAGAGGATCGTGTGGCGGCTCCGCAGGTCGATTTTCTTCCCCTGGATGAATTCCATCGTTACGTTCGTCTCGATCTCGAGAGGGTCGCCGGTGGTGACGATCAGTGTGGCATCCTTTCCCGTTTCCAGAGAACCGACCCGGTCGTCGATGCCGAGAACTTTGGCGCTGTAGATCGTTATGGCCTTCAGCGCTTCCTCCTTCGGCAGTCCATAAGCGGCAGCCATTGCCGCTTGGTACGGCGTGTTCCTTTCAGCAAAAGCCTCTCCTTCGCCCGAGATCGCGAAGGGGACTCCTGCGACGGACAGCTTCGCGGGGACGGTAAAGGCGTTGTCGTATGCCTCCCAATCCCTCGACGGCACGTCGAGAATCGGCCCGACGATGACCGGAACGTTGTTCTCCTTCAGCAGATCGGCCACACGCCACGAATCCCTCCCGCTCACGATGACGAGTCGAACTTTCTCGCCTTTCGCCCATTGGACGGCAGCCTCGATCTGCGTCATCTCGTTTGCCCTGACGAAGACCGGCACTACCCGGTCGAGGACCGGGATCATCGATTCGAGCCTCAGGTCGGTTGGATGGAATGGAACGCCTTTTGCCTCCTCCGCCTTCTTCGCAACTGCGTACGCCCGGGCATCGTCGAAGAGGTCCCGGAGCACTTTGAGCTGGCGGTCCCGTTCTTTCATCTGGTCGGCCTCAGATTGAGTGATCCACGGATATCGTTGGATCGTCATCGTCGGCCAGTTGACGACGAGTCCGACAAGGGCTTTCAGAACGAGATCCTCGGCCGTCCATCCGTCCAGCATGATCGCAGCCGATTTCCCGGAAACGATCCCTCCCTGCGGCATGACGTTCGCAACGACAACGCCGTTTGCCCGCGTTGTCGGGATCAACTCGCTTTCGGGGTTCACGGCGATTTCGCCGCGCACGTTGGGATTCACTTCGCCTGTCTCGGCGAAGTCATTGGTTGCGCGAACCGCTTCGATCTCGGACAACCCGAGTGTCGAGTTGGCGTTGATGAGTCCCGGGTAGATCTGCTTGCCCGCGACGTCAATCCGTTCAGTCCCTTCCGGGAGGTCGACACTCGCGCCGATGCCGGTGATCTTCCCCTTTTCGAAAAGGATGGTGCCATTTGGAATATCAGGTCCGGTGACCGGATGAATCGTCCCCCCGACGAGAGCGATCGGATGATCCTGCGCCTTCGCCGGAATCGGATCCGAAGCGCTGGCAAGCCCCACACTCACAAGCAACATCGACGACACAAGCACCACGACTCGCCACACCCTCGCCTCTTTTCTCATATCCCTTCTTTCTTCTCTCTTGTTCATCGCTCGCCTCCTTCTTCATGGCAAGAGTACGACGTCTTTTTGGGAGAAGCCGGCCCACCTCCTCCGGACGGAGACTCCTTCGCCTTGAGGATCTTTTGCACAAGCACAGCCCTTTCCTTCTGGATCTCCTCGTTCATCGCCCTGTCTTCGTCCCGGTCGAAGAACTTCCGACCATCGATCCAGGTCTGCTCGCACACGGAATAGGGAGAAAGGGGGGATCCGCTCCAGATGACAAAGTCGGCATCCTTCCCGACCTCGATCGAGCCGACCCGCTTGTCGATGCGGAGCTGCTTGGCGGGGTTGATCGTCACAAACTTCAGCGCTTCTTCCTCCGATACCCCACCGTATTTTACTGCCTTCGCCGCCTCGACGTTGAGCCGCCGTGCAAGTTCATCGCTGTCCGAATTGTAAGAGACGACGACACCCGCATCGTGGAGGAGCGCCCCATTATATGGAATGGCATCGATCACTTCGTACTTGTACGCCCACCAGTCGCTGAACGTTGAAACTCCCGCACCGTGCTTCGCAACGACCTCCGCGACCTTGTAGGCCTCAAGCCCGTGCTGGAAGGTGGCAACCCTGAAGCCGAAGTCCTCCGCCAGCCTCATGAGCATGAGGATCTCATCCTGCCGGTACGAATGGCAATGGATTAATCGATCACCGTGAAGGATCTCGACGATGGCTTCGAGTTCGAGGTCCCGGTGAGGCGGGACGATGTCGGGATTCCTTTTCGCCTCTTCCATTTTTCGTTCGTAATCCTGGGCCGCGCGGAACTCGTCCCGGATGATCTCTTCAACGCCCATCCGTGTCTGGGGATAACGGGTGGTGTACTTGTCCCCCCAATTCGATTGCTTCACGTTTTCGCCAAGGGCGAATTTGATCCCTTCCGGCGCCCCCTCGAACTTCATTTCCTCCGGGAGCATTCCCCACCTGAGTTTCACGACCTGATTCTGCCCTCCGATCGGATTCGCAGAGCCGTGAAGAAGGTTCGCGACCGTCAATCCCCCGGCAAGCTCCCGGTAAATCGCCACATCGTCGCCGTCGACGACATCTCCGATGCGGACCTCGGCGGAGATCGCCTGGCCGGCTTCGTTGACTCCCTCGGAGATTGCCGTGTGCGAATGGCAGTCGATGAGCCCGGCCGTCACCTGCTTCCCCGTCGCTTCGATGATGAACGCCCCTTTTGGGGGTGCGATGTTTTTCCCTATTTTCGCGACGCGTCCGTTTGTATAGAGGATATCTGTGTTCTCGAGATTCCCGAGCGGACCGCTTGTCCAGACATAGCCCCCTTTGACGAGGATGTTCTCCGGCTGGGCAGGGAGGCTCTTCCTGCCGAACGGTGCCTCGGGGTAGACGACGTCGAACGATGCATGGAGAGCCTCCTGCTTCCTCGAGGTGTCGGGAGGCTCCGTGAACCTCTTTTTCAGGATGGCCGACCAGGTGATGGTGCTCCCGTCCGGCATCTCTCCCCTCCCGCTCATCGTTGAATCTTCCACTGCGCCCGTGAGACGAACGATGCCCGTATATCCCAAAGAATCTCCGGTGAAGACGAGTCCAAGCTCCTCACCGACGAGCGAGACAGTGGAGACTTTCACGTTCCTGGCGCCACGGGCAACAACCGCCGAATATGCCTCGGGTTCTCCGGTAAGAGTCATCGTGCCTGTGTCCACCTTCGCCGGCGAGAGGGAGAATGAATACGACCATGTTCCGCGCGGCTCGACCAACGGAGGTGCCTTCACTTCATATCGGACGCCGCTCACCCAGGTCTCTTTGATCTTCGTTTTTTCACCGAAGAGATCCCCGTCGGCAAGGACAAAGTTGGCATCCTTCCCCGGCTCTATCGTTCCCAGCCTCCGCTCCATGCCGATCATCGCCGCCGGGACCGTCGTGAGAGCCGCGAGGGCGTCGTCGGGACTCAACCCCCTTTCAATCGCCGTATGAACGAGCCCCCTGAACTTCGTCACATCCTTCAGCGTGGAAGTGGTGAAGGCAAAAGTGATTCCCGCTTTCCTGACGCGGGCCGGATTCTCCGGCGCAAAGTCCCAGTGACGCATATCTTCGAGGGTGACATTGAGGGCTTCCTCCGGGGTGCTGACCGCCGGGGGATCGGGGAAATTCACGGGGAGAATCAGCGGAGCATTGAGGGATTTGATGGCATCGAGACGCCGGTACTCGTAACCGTTCCCTCTGATCCAGTACGAAAGCGAGAACTCTTTCGCGATCTTCGAAGCTCTCAGGACATTCTGTTCGTCTGTCGTCTCAAAGACGATCGGCTGCTTTCCGGCCGCCGCGGCGTCGAGCGCGGCAAGCGCCTCGTTCTCCTCGGGCCTGGGCTGAGCGGGGTTCTTCCTGTAGATCTTCTGGGCGGTTGCATACCAGTTTGCGTCGATGAAAGTCTGACGAATAAGCGCGATGGCGCCCATCAACGAGCCGGGATATTCATCCCCCCAGGCACCGTGGGCGAAAGATACATTCTCGGTGACGCCTTCTCTCATGACGTCAGAATTTGCCGAGCCATCTCCGAGGTCCACGAGGGCGCTCGATCCGTGGAAGATGCCACTGCCCGGAGCGGTGAGAGCGTCCGTGAACCCCATTGCCCGGTACTTTTCCGCGAGCTCCTTGTCTGGCACGAACTGCTCTCCCCCCGAAAGCTGGGGATGGACCTGCGGGCTCCAGTGAACCGATCCGCGCGGAGGAGGCGGAGGCGCTTCACCCGGAGCTCCCGGCTTCGCCTTGGGCTGTCCGATTTCTGTGTAGAGGTCGATCAGACCGGGATATGCAGTAAGCCCCGTGCAGTCCCACACTCGTGCGTCCGCGGGAATCCGGACATCTCTGCCGGCCGCTTCGACGATACCGTCGCGCACCACGATCGTCCCCTTTTCAATTCGCTTCCCGGGGGAGACAACGATCGTGAGATTCTCAAGGGCATGGACCTGTGGGATGTTTTTGCGGATGCCGTCCGCCGGCTCGATCTGTGCCACACTCGCCGACATCCAGAAGCAAACAAGAAACGTGAACAAGCAGCTTCTTCTCACTTCTCATCCTCCTTTAGATTATGCTTTGGTCAATTCGTGATCTCTCTATCGCTCGATCCACGATCCTCTTCCCGCTTCGAAATTCGGTTTCACGATCGTCATGGGGAGAGGCTTCGCCGCAGCCGAACGCCAGGTAGAATCAACACCGGAAGACGTCAGCCAGTTCGGCCCGGGATTCTCGGAGACGCTCCAGGTCGAGTCGCTCATAAGTGTCCTGACTGATCCGTCCGCGAGCCGGAATTCCGCGTAGACGTTCGTTCCCGCGGAACTGCCGGGCTCGTACGATTCCACCTCTATCCCGAGAGTGTTCGACGTATCCTTCAGCATGTGCAGGACGTCGAAAAGTTTCACTCTTTCCTTTTCAAGGCTCAGCGAGTTCGAGCGGCGCACATAGACTTCGCCGAGAACTGTTCCATTCAAACTGATCCTGGCGTAGCTGCTTGCCAGAACCTGCACGATGGCGCTCCGCGACCCCTTTGGAAGGACAAAAACTTTCCGGAAGCAAGCTCTCTGGACCTGACGCAATTTCTCGTTCCCTGGGTTGGCTGCTGGGTCGAAGATCCACTGGCTCGGCAGTTGAGGGTCAACGGTGAAATTCCCCCTCTTCACCTGCTCCGCCGTCTCTTTCCAGTACGCGGCCTGACGATCGTACCGGGCGAGGAGCAATTCCAGGCCGGCCGACTCGTTCGTCGCGAGCCAGAGCCTTTCAAACTCTCCCTTCAGCGAGAGGAGGCGCTTCACGACGTCGTCGCACACTCCGGAGACGAGGGCGGCAGCCGAGTCTTTCCGCGCGACGTCTCCCGCATCGTTGCAGATCGCCTTGATCTTCTCACCGGCCTCAATTTTCTCCGCAAACCATAGGTTCAACTTTGCAACAAAGGTGAGGTACCGAAGTTGTTCCGCTCCGAGACCGGTGACCCCCTTCGCTTCTTCAATCAGAGCGAGCGCGACCGGCATTGTCGATTTTATACTAGCGACCCTCTCGAGGATCGGAAGGTAGCCGTCGTTCAGCGATTCAGGTCGGAGGGGGAGCATCGGATGGCGCCACATCTCCTGCCAGCTTACCGCGTTGCCGGGGCTGGCGAGGATACCGTAGACAGAGCGGATCGTCCGGTCATCCTCAACCCCGAAGAACTCTTTGAAAAACCGGCTGTCGAATTCGCCAATCTCCGCCCCCTCGGGATGCCAGGCACATTCCGCGCTCCATGCGTACCCGTAGTAGTTGAGTTCCCTCAGCTCCTCGCCGCCGTAGTCATTCCAGTTCGAGGTGAGAAGCCCGAGCGCCCCGTTCGCAAAGGCGTCGGCATTGAACCGCTGGATGTTGACGCTCGATCCGAAGAAATCCGGGAACGGGCCGGTGAAATTCCAGACGGCCGGAGAGGCAACGAATCGGAAGCCCGCCTTCCGGAACACTTCCGCGCTCGGATAGGTAAACTCCGGGTCATAATGCCAGTCGACGATGACGATATCGTTCGGCATCTGCTTGAGGATAGCCGGATTGTTGAGGATGATGTCGCCGTACATCATCGGCTTCTTGCCGTACTTTTTGACAATCTCGGCGACCTTTCTGTAATGATCGGCGTGTACCGAAGCGATCCCTTCCTTTGCCACCCGGTCGCGATTGGATCCCAACCCCACATCCCACGACTCGTCCGCTCCCATGTTGAAATATGGAGAGCTGAAGGCATGCGACAGCTCGCCGATCATCTCGTCCAGAAGAGCGTATGTCTTCTCATCCCCCACCTTCAGGGTCTGCGCCCCCGGAAACTCGGCATACGACAGGTACTCCGGCTTCGCGAGAATGTTTTCCCAGTGGCCGAGCGTCTCAAAGGTCGGGACAAGATCGACGTGAAACTTCTTCGCATAGGCGTCGAGGGTTCGCACCTCGGCCGCCGTGAGCGCTCCCCGTCCCCTCCCGATCAAAGGATGGTTCGCGAATGAAAAGACATCCTCGATGTAGGGGGAATAGGTGTTCATCTTGTACCGGGCAAGGAACCGGATGATCTTTTCGAAATTGTCGAGCGTCGAGACCTGACCGCGGCTGATGTCATCCGAAATGCCGCGCATCTTTTCTTTGGGGAAATCGGTGATGGAGACGCCGGAGGCATAGAGGCTTCTCCGTTCACGCTGAAGAATCTGGGAAAGGCTCATGACAGCGTAAAACCTCCCCGCAGAAGATTCGCCGATAAGAACAATCCCCCCCGGCTCGACGTCGAGGAAGTAGCCCTCTTCCTTCAGGTCGGGCGTCAGTATCCCCTTCCGCTCTTTGAGGAGCGCCCGTCCGAACTCGGACGAAGGGGACCCAATGTAAATGAAACTCGCGGGGAGCTTTCTGAGAGAGTTCTCGAACGCGACCTTGAGCCTCTGACCTCCTCTGGCGGCGATTTCATCGTTCAGCTGCTCAGCGGTGAACTGCTCCGAGACGGCGTCAGAACCGAGGACGATCTTCGTCCCCCCTGTGAGTTTGAACCTGAGGTTTTTGACGACGAGCAATTGCGGAGTCGGGATGATTGACGGCTTCACGGTCGATTCTTCCTGCGCTTCCGTCGTGACGGACAGAAGCAAGAGACAGACGATACATGCGACGGTAGTTTTCACGGTTCCCCCCGGGTGACGGAATATTGTCATATCTGCGTTGAGCGGTGGAGTGGACGAATCATGGGGAGGTCACAGAGTCGACTGCGACGTGGAAAGGCACGCGGAGAATATAGCGAACCGGGAGGTCCTTTTCAAGGGATGAAAGGATGTCGGTGCTCAACGCCCGAAGAGTGATTACTCGTATCGCAACGACTCGACCGGATCCACATTCGCAGCCTTCCGGGCCGGAAAGAAACCTGCAAGAACACCGATGATCGTCAGGATGCCGGCCGTTAGGAGCATGATGTTAAGCGAAAGAATCGGACGACCGAGAAACTGCATCGGTCCGTCGTCCGCCGGAAGGGTCCGGACGAGAGAAATGACCGTCCAGGAAAAGAGCATTCCCGCCGAGCCTCCGATGAAGGAGATGAGGAGCGACTCGAAGAGGAACTGGAACAGGATGTATGCCTTGCGGGCTCCGAGCGCCATCTTGATGCCGATCTCGCGTGTCCGCTCCCTCACGACAACGTACATGACATTGGCCACTCCGACTCCAGCGATGAGGAGGGTGAGAAATCCGACCGATCCGAGGAAGATCGAGATGCCGAGACCGACCTTTCGGTTGATCGCTTCCTCTTCGATAAAGTCCCAGATTCCGAGGGCCCGCTCATCCGAAGGATCGAACCGGTATTTCCTGCCGAGGACCCGGTAGACCTCGCTTTTCACAAAGGTCTGCTTGCCGGGGTCGCTCGGCCGGACGACGATCGAGTTGACGTAGAGATTGCCGTACATGTTCCGGAACGAGGTATACGGGATGATGGCACGCCGGTCGTCGGGACCGTTGTTCATCGAAGTCTGAAGCTTCTCCTCCATGATCCCGACAAGCGTATACGGAGTGCCGTCGACGAGAAGAGTTTTGCCGATTGGATCCTCATCCTTGAAGATGTCTTTTGCGATCTTCGGCCCAAGAAAGATGACGCGGCGTTGTTCGCTGACGTCGAGGGCGTTGAGGAACCGACCTCCGGCCGCCGGGTACATCCGACGCATCTCCTCGAAGCCGGAGTTCACTCCCTCGCATTCGGTCGTGATCGAGAACTTGTTGTACGTGAGGGTGATGTTTCTCCGGTATTGAGGGCTCGCGATGTCGATCGCCGGGATCGATTCCCTCAGGAGCTCGACATCGTCCTCGATCAGGTGGATCCCCCGACCTTTCGGCAACCCTTCAAAGACGAGTCCGGTTTCACCGGGGTAGACGATCATGATCCGGTTTCCGGCGTTGATCAACCCGTTCGTGAGCCTGTCCGTAAGCCCTTCGCCGAAAGCAAGAAGGAGGACGACCGAGATCGTGCCCCAGGTAATCGCGATCAGTGTGAGCGTGGCGCGGGTCCGGTGGGCACGCAGGTCGTGAAAGAATTCTCGCAGAAGTTCGATCCACATAGGCTCAGGTCCTCAGGCAATCGACGACGTCGAGGTTGGCGGCCCGACGGGCGGGCATCACCCCTGCGATAAAGCCGATGACGGAGAGGACGATGACCGCAGCCGCGGCGACCTCAACCGACAGGACGGGCGTCCCGACGAAGTCCTGGATGGGAACGAACTGCATCGCCGTGATGATCGCGTACGCGATCGCGAACCCGATGACGGAACCGATGGCGATGATGAAGAACGTTTCCATGAAGAACTGGAAAAGGATGTTCGAGCGCTTCGCCCCCACCGCCCGCTTGATGCCGATCTCCTTGATCCGCTCCTGCACGACGATGTACATGATATTCGCCACGCCGATGCCTCCCACGGCGAGCGTGAAGCTCCCGATGAGCGCCATGAAGAGATTGAAGGCAAGGAAGAAATAAAACAGGAACTTGTCGAACGTGTTGGTATCCCAGATAAAGACCGCGTCGTGGTCGGCCGGGTCGAACCGGTACCGCTTCCCGAGCACCTCACGCACTTCATTATCGACCTCCTCGGCCCTCGAGGGATCCTTCGGCTGGAAGATCATGTCGCGGAGGTGGATGTCGCCGAAGACGGAGGAAAAGGTCGACGCGGGAATGAAGATCCGGTCCTGGTCGCGCGACATGTAGGAAGAGTTCTGCGTCTTCTTCTGCATGACGCCGATGACCGTGAACGGAACGTCTCCGACGTAAATGATCCTCCCGACCGCGGCGGTTTCGCCGAAGAGGAACTCCTTCACCTTGTTGCCGATGAGGACGACTCTCCTCCGGTCCCTGAGGTCCGGATCGTTGATGAACCTTCCTCCCGGCTCGGGGATGATATTCCTCATCTCGGCGTAGATCGGGTAGATCCCCGTGATCGCGGGGTTGAGGATATTCTGGCCGACGTGGACGGGAACCCGCCAATTGATGTACTCGGGACTGATCGCCCGGACATCCCGGACCTGGGAGGCGATCAGCGCCGCGTCATCCTCGATGAACGAGATCGGTCTCCCGGTCCCGAAGCCTTCGAACGCCTTCGTCGTCTTTCCGGGAAACATGATCGAGATGCTTTCGCCGATCCCGTGCATGTTGATGGTCAGCTGCTTCTTGAAGCCGAGCCCGAACGCAATAAGGACGATGATCGCGACCGTCCCCCACGTGATGCCGAAGACCGTGAGGAACACCCTGAGCTTCTGCGCCCGGAGGTCGAGGATGAATTCCGTCAACGTTGTCCGGAAGTTGTTCATCGTCAGTCGATCTTCTTTACCGGTTTCTCAAACACTTCGTCCCCTTCCTTCAATCCCGAGGTCACTTCGATACTGATCGCATCGCTGAGCCCGGTCTTGATGACCCGCTCTTCGTCCTTCCCCGGTCCGAGGGCGACCTTGACGATCGACGAATCGTTCCGGAACGTGACGACCCGTTCGGGGATCATGAGGACATGTTCTTTCTTCTCGATGATAATGTTCGCGTTCGCCGAGTATCCGGCACGGAGCGTCGCGTTGCTCGACGCGGGGATGGCGATTTCGATCGGAAAGACCGTCGCGTTCTCTTTCTTCTCCGCCTTCAGGGAAATCTTTTTCAGCGTTCCTCGGATTGTGTCGCTCGGGAGCGCGCCCACCTTCAGCTCCGTCGGCATCCCCTCCTTGAGTTTTCCGACATCAATTTCATCGACCGTTCCCTTGAAGAGGAGCCGATCCATATTCGCCATCTTCATGAGCACGGTCCCCTCCTGATAGGTTGTCATTGGAGTCACCGGATCGCCGACCTCCACCGACTTGCTAAGGACGTACCCGCTGATGGGGGCCTTGATGACGGATTGGATCTCCGTGTTCCCGATGCTCACCTTCCCGCTCTCGAGAAGCGCGAGATGCTCCCTGGCGATGCTGAGATGAAGGTTGGCTTCCTGCATGCGCCGCGTCGCATCTTCATGTTCCTTCGCCGAAATGAGCAGCTTTTTGAAGAGGGAATCCTCGCGGACCATGTCCTTCGAGACGTTCTCCACTTCCACTTCCGAGAGCTCGACCTGGCGTTTTGCGTCGGCGAGGTCGACCGGCGCGGGGTCGGGTTTCACTTCAAGGAGAGGATCCCCCGCGTTTACGAAGGTGCCGGCATCGGCAAAGATCTGCTTCACGACGCCTCCCACCTGCGACTTTACCGAGATTTCATTCTCGGGTTCGATCGTCCCGACGGCGAGCGCCTTCTCTATAATATCCCCTCGTTCGACCTTGACTTTCGGGAGCTCCGTTTCCTTTGAAGTCTTCGAGCTTCCGAAGAAGAGAAATGCGCCGGCGGTAATGAAGACGACGGCAAATGTGGATACGACAATTTTCTTTTTCATCGTCCAACCCTTGAAGAAATTTGTAGGCCTGAAAGTAGCCATGCGGGGATTTCAGGTTAAATACGGGAGGCTAAAGGAAAATGTTGCATAGGGGTTGGACTACACGGGCATTCCGAAGGTTGGGGGAGTTGTCGAGGTCGCATCACGTTCCCCTGGAGAAGCATCGTCTCGGGGTGGTGCCGTTGCCGGGCGGGAGAGCGGAGCTTCGCTCCTCCCTCCCGCCCATGAACGGAGAACGGGGTTACTTTGCCGGCTCGGCCGAACCGAGTTTGAGCGCCTCGGCGGCCCGCATTTTCGCCATGACGCTGTGCCGCCGGCCGTAGCTGAAATAGATCGTGAAGCCGAGGAGAAGCCAGATGATGAGCCTCCACCAGTTCTCGGCCGGCAGGGAGAACATGAGGAGGAGGCAACTCAAGATTCCCAGAATCGGCACTGCGGGTACGAACGGAGCCCTGAAAGGTCGTTCTGCGTCCGGGTTGGTTCTCCTCATGATGAGGACGGCCGAACAAACGATGACAAACGCCAGGAGAGTCCCGATGTTCGTCAGCTCGGCGAGAATACGGAGCGGAAGGAACGCCGCCATCGTCGAGACGAAGCAACCGGTGAGGATCGTCGCCTTCCATGGTGTCCTGAACTTCTCGTGCACGGAGCCGAAGAACGAAGTGGGGATGAGCCCGTCGCGAGCCATCGCAAGGAGCACCCTCGGCTGGCTGAGCATCATGACAAGGAGCACCGAGGTGATGCCGGTGATGGCGCCGACGTCGATGAGACGCTGGGCCCACGGGAGCCCCACCTGGGCGAACGCGTTGGATACCGGAGCGTTGATATCAATCTTGTCGTACGGCACCATCCCGGTCAGAATCCCCGAGACGAGGATGTAGAGGAGCGTGCAGATGATGAGTGAGGCGATGATGCCGATCGGGACGTCGCGGCGCGGATTCTTTGCCTCTTCCGCGTGCGTGGAGACCGAATCAAAACCGATGTACGCAAAAAAGATAATCGCCGCCCCCGCGAGGACGCCGAGCGGAGCCCCTCCCGAGCCGGTCTGTCCGAAGAGGGTATGTCCGAAGAAGCTGATGCCGGTGAAGCCGTACGGCGCGAAGGGATGCCAGTTCGCCGGATTAATATAGAATGCGCCGACCACGATCACGAAGAAGACGATCGCGAGTTTTACAATCACCATCCCGGCGTTGAAGCCGGCGCTCTCCCTGATGCCGATGACAAGGATGGTCGTGATGATCGCAGTGATGAGGATCGCCGGGACATCGAAGTACGCTCCGGTCGGAAAAAACCTTCCCGCCTCCGGACTGAAGTCGAATGGGGCATTCGCGAAGGCGTACGGGATATGGATGCCGAAACTCTTCAGCAGATCCTGGAAGTGTGCCGACCAGCCGTGTGCGACGGTCGACGATCCGACCGCATACTCGAGGACAAGGTCCCAACCGATGATCCATGCAAAGAGCTCCCCGAGGGTCGCATAGGCGTACGTGTAGGCGGAACCGGCCACCGGGGCCATGGAGGCAAACTCCGCGTAGCAGAGCGCAGCGAAGACACACGCGACGCCCGCGGCCCCAAACGAGAGGACGAGCCCGGGGCCCGCCTTATCGTGTGCTGCCACGCCCGTGAGGACAAAGATCCCGGTCCCGATGATCGCTCCGACTCCGAGGCTCGTCAGCGTCACAGGTCCGAGCACTCTTCGGAGCCGGTTCTCTCCTTTCATTTCCTCCAGCAGCAGCGAGAGGGGTTTCTTTGCAAACAGGGGGTTGGCCATGCATGTCGCTCCGGTTAGTGAATGATTGCGGTGCAGCAAATGGTCGGGAAAATATAGCAAACGCCTGCCGAACTTGCCACCGCGGGGATCGTCGACTCACATCCTCCCCGCGGCAGGGTGGTCATTTCTCCCCCTTCGTGTAGACGTCGAACAGGTGCTTGATCTCCGCGAGCCCGTTTTCGATGAAATACGGAACGGCGTCTCCGAACGAGTGGAGAATGATGACGGCGTTGACATTGGCATCCTTCACCGAGGCGTTGGACACTCGCCGCGACATCCCCTTGTTGACGGCGGAAATCGACTTGTAGAAGTCGACGAGGTGATGGAGTTCCCAGTCCGGGGTCTTCCCCTCCCTCATGAGGAGGAATTGGCCGGTGAGGTAGGTCGAGACGGTCCGGAACATCGTCTCGGTAGGAGTCGCAAACGGGAGATGAAATCGCACCATGGGACGCAGCTTGTCCATCACGGGGCAGTTGCTCGTCACCATGTAGATGCCGATGATCGAGCTCAGACCCTTCTGGAGCGTCGTTTCCTTGAAGTACGTCCGCTCGGGCGTTTCGACCGTCACCTCTGTGTGTTCGTGCGAGACAGAGTCCTTGAATTCCGTAACGATGCGCGAAAGGTTGACCGCGATGGGGCAGTACTGGACATGGTCCGCGAGCGGGCAGTGATCGCAGGGGTAGAAACTCAGCTTTGTCCACTCGGGCTTGGGCAGATCGGCGTCGTGGATGAGCTCGAGCGTCGTCGCGTCGAGGGCGATCTCAAAAGTCTTGACTTCCCCCGTGTCAAACCTGAACCTGTATGTGAACCGAATCGGTTCGCTTGCCGTCCGCTGAGTCATACGCTCCTGTCCGCGAATCGAAATCCGTGAGGCCGAAGGGGGGAACCGATCATCTTACTTCGGCTCATCGATCGGCAGGGTAAAGCTGAAGGTGCTTCCTTTCCCGACCTCGGAATCGACCCAGATCGTGCCGCCGTGGGCCTCGACAATATGCTTGGAAATCGCCAGGCCGAGCACCGTCTTTTTGAGGTCGGTCGGCTTTGTCGTAAGCTGTTCCTTATACTTGTTGAACACGAGCGGCACCTCGTCCGCCCGGATCCCCACGCCGTTGTCCTTCACCGCAAAGAGGATGTAGGGGTTTTTCTTTCCGAGCTCCTCGCGCGTCGTACGGGCCACCGTGATGGTGACAGTGCCGTCCCGCAGAGAATACTTGATCGCGTTGTCGAGGATGTTGTTCATCACCTGGGCGAGCTTGTCGAAATCGAAGGTGACGGTCGGCAGGCCCTTTTCGATCTTCTTCACGAGCTTGATCTCCTTGGCCTTCGCGAGGATTTCGTACCGCGCGCACATCATCTCGACGAAGATACCGACGTCGAGCGGTTTCCGCTCGAGCTTCACCATCCCGGCCTCGAACTGAGAGAGATCGATCATCTCTTTCACCCGCTGCGACATCTTGTCGGTGAGCTCGCCCGCATAGCGGAGGAGGACCGCCTGTTCTTTCGAGACGTGTCCCGATTTTCCTTCGATGAGGTGCTCGATCGTGGAGTCGACGGTCGTCAGAGGTCCGAGGAGATCGTGGAAGAAGGTCGACATGTACCTCTGCTGCAACTCGCGGTAGGCGCGTTCCGATGTCTTCGCCCGAAGCGTCGACTTCACCCGGGTGATGAGCTCGGTCATCTCGATCGGCTTGACGAGGTAGTCCTTCGCACCTTTCTTCAGACACTCGATCGCGGTCGAGAAGTCGGCGAAGCCCGTCAGCATGATGATCTCGATGTTCGGGTACTCCCTTGTGATGTACCCCAACGTTTCGATGCCGTCCATGACCGGCATGTTGATGTCCAGGAGGACAAGGTCGGCCGGGAATTCCTTGAGCGCCTCGAGGGCGGCCTCCCCGTTGCTCGCGACGCTGACATCGAAATCGGCTCCCTGGAGCCGGAGTTTGAGCGTCAACCGAAGGCTGTCTTCGTCGTCTACGATGAGGATTTTGTCTTTCATACGGGTGTGTTCATAAGATGAATGTGTTCCGTGGTCTACGCCACCGGCACCGTGAAATGAAACATCGTCTGTTTCCCCGGTTCGCTTTCCACGCCGATCTTTCCCCCGTGAGACTCAATGATGAGTTTGCAGATGGAAAGGCCGAGCCCCGTCCCCTTTGCTTTTGTCCGCTTCGCGGAGGAGACCTGCTTGTAACGCTCAAAGAGTTTCGGGATCTCCTCGGCGGGGATCCCGACGCCCGTGTCGGTAATCGAAATTTTCACCATCTTCTTCGGCTCCGGAGATCCGCCCGACGCCTCT
Source organism: Bacteroidota bacterium (assembly GCA_035505655.1). Classification (GTDB taxonomy): domain Bacteria; phylum Bacteroidota; class Ignavibacteria; order UBA10030; family UBA8401; genus JAGVPT01. Next base: position 65,338 of record DATJQP010000100.1, on the reverse strand, counting down.
GTGACCTCGGCTGTCGCCACCGCCACCGATCCTCCCGCCTTCGTGAACTTCAGCGCGTTGCTGAGAATGTTCATGACCACCTGACCAACTTTCTCGGCGTCGACGAGAACGTCGGGAAGATTCCCGCCGTACTCCTTCACCACGGAGATCCCCTTCTGTTTGAACTGGAGCTCCGTCTCCCGCACAACGGTGTCGAGAATGATCGGAAGCGGAATCTTCTGCTTGTCGAGGGCCATATTCCCCGCCTCGAATTTCGAGAGGTCGAGGATGTCGTTGATGAGCTCGAGCATCCGTCTCGCCGAATCGCCTGCGGTGTCGAGGAGCCCGAGTTGCTCCGCCGTGAACACCTTCCCCTGGTCGCGGAGCTCCTTGTAGAAGTCGATGACGCTCTTGATGCCGTTGAGGGGGCTCCGGAGGTCGTGGACCAGCATCGCCATGAAATCCGCCTTCGTCCGTTCGAGCTCGGTCTCCGCTCTCTTGATGCGGACGAGCATCTTTGACCTCACGAGAAGCTCCTCGGTGTCGATCGGCTTCGTGAGGTATTCGTCGGCCCCGAGCTCCAGCCCCTGCTCGATGCTGCTCGCGTCCTTCCGCTGCGCGGTGAGGAAGATGACCGGTATCTTCGCGGTCATGGGGTTCGCCCGCAGATGCATGAGCGTTTCGAAACCATCCATCTCCGGCATCTGGATGTCGAGGAGAATGACGTCAGGGTTCTGCTCCTGGGCAATCTGAAGGCACTGACGGCCGCTCGAGGCCCGGAGCATGCGGATCGGCTTTCGCTTCAGGGCAAACTCCAGGAGGTCGAGGTTGTCTTCCGTATCATCGACGACAAGAAGTGTTGGATCGGGATATTCCATGGTCTCACCTTTTAAGTGAATAGAGAGCGTTCACGTCTTTTGCAGGATCTGTTTGATCGCCGTAGAAAGAGTCCCCTGCGTGAACTCCGCCTTTTTGACAAAGTCCTTTGCGTACGCATTGAGTTTTTCCCACTCCTCCGAGCTCAGGTCCTTCCCCGAGAGGACGACGATGGGTATCTTCTTCCATACTTCATCGCGCTGGAGCCTCTGAATAACCTCGAAACCGTCCATCTGCGGCATGACGAGGTCGAGGAAAATAATCGAAGGGATCGTCCTGGAGAGGATCTCGAAAGCCTGGGCGCCGGTGTTGGCAACGGAAACTTTGAATCCCTCCCCCTCAAGCAGGCGTTGAACGGCCTGGGTGAATTCCGCACTGTCATCGACGACAAGGACCGACTTCTCGCCGGAGCTCGCAACGCGCTGGACGAGCGCAAGGAGGCGCTTCGGCTCCGCGGGCTTTGTGAGAACGTCGATAGCGCCGAGGGAGATCGCGAGGGGCTTGTTGTCGATGATTGAGTGAATGATGACTGGAACATCTTTCAGCGCATCGTCAGCTTTGAGCTCCCGCAACACCTGCCATCCGTCCTTCTGGGGCATCATGATGTCGAGCGTGATGAGCGACGGCTTCTCATCGTGCGCAAGCCTGATCCCCTCGTCCCCCGAGTTCGCCCCGACCACCGAATATCCCTCGGGGACAAGATACTTCATGAGGATTTCGATAACGTCGGGGTCGTCGTCGATGCAAAGAACGCGCGGACCCGACCCGACAACCTTCGGGGCGGTCGGCGGGGTCGCCGATCGAGGACGGGCGGGCGGCGGAGGGGGCTGTGTGACGGGAGCAGGCGGCGTCGCGTTCGGCGCGGCCGGCGTCTCCTGCTTTTCTCTGATTTCCTCGGGATACTCCGACGGAATTGCGAGAGTAAAGGTCGACCCTTTTCCGAACTCGCTCTCAACCGTGAGGTCGCCGCCGAGAAGTATCGCAAGGCGCCGCGAAATCGGAAGGCCGAGCCCGGTTCCCTTGTACTTCCGCGTGTTGCTGTTGTCGATCTGCTGGAATTCCTCGAACACCTTCCCGTAATTCTTTTGCTCGATGCCGATCCCGGAATCTTTCACCGAAAAGGCCACGATCCCGTTTTTCTGCGTGACGGTGATCAGGATCTCCCCCTTCTCGGTGAATTTCGCCGCGTTGCTGAGAAGGTTGACGAGGATCTGCTTCACCTTGAGAACGTCGGTCTTGAGGACCTTCAGATTCTCGCCGATGTTCTGCCTCAGAGCGATCTCCTTCCCCCTGGTGAGCCCCTCGATGGCCGCGAGCGAATTCGCCACCACGTTCGCCACTTCATCGGTCTCGATGTTCACCGTCATGCGGCCCGACTCGAGCTTTGAGAAGTCCAGGATGTCGTTGATGAGCTGAAGGAGATGCTTGCCGTTCCGGAGAACTTTTTCGAGGGCCATGTGCTGATCCGGCGTCAACGGGTCGCCGTTCGGGCCGAGGAGCACCGAGCTGAACCCGATGATCGAGTTCAGCGGGGTGCGGAGCTCGTGAGACATGCTCGCGAGGAACTCCGACTTCACCCGGTACGCCTTTTCGAGCTCCGTATTCTTGGAGTTGAGCTCATCGTTCTTCGTGGCGACCTCCCGCGTCAGCTTTTGCGACGCTTCGAAGTTTTTTGCGTTCGTAATCGCAACGCCGAGCTGAGGAACCGAATTGTTGATGATCTCCTTCTGGAGTTCGTCGAACCGGTTCATCGAGCCAAGGATGAGCACGCCGAGAACCTTGTCCTGAAAGAGAATCGGCACCGCGAGAATCGAATAGGGCGCCACTTCGACGAGACCGGTATCGACGTCGAACCCCGAAAGAATGGGAATGTTTTTCACTTCGAGGACCCGCTGTTCCGCGGCACACTGACCTGGTATGCCCTCGCCGAGCCCGAAGGTCTTGATCGTCCCTTCGTTCTTCTTCAGCGCATACCCCGCCGCGAGCTCGAGGACCTGAGTCTGTGCGTTCATGAGGTAGAGGGCGCCGACGGAGGCGCGGGCGTGGTGACAAAGGAGCTGCATGCTCCGCTCTTCCACCGTCGCGATGTCTGCATGGGCGTTCAGCGCGGTGACGAGCTCCGAGTACGCGTTAAGGCGCGTGTAATTGTTTCCGAGCATCGTCGACATCTTGTTGAAGTCCGCTGCGAGCTGGCCGAGTTCGTCCGAGCGGTGGAGGTTGATAGGGTCGAATTTGCCCGCCATGATATTCTGCGTCCCCTCCTTGAGGATCCGGACGGGGTTCGTGATCGACCGAGTGAGGACAAACCCGAGCGCAACGGCGAAGACCGCGAGGAGGATGTTCACCAGACCGATGAAGGTCCCGAGCTCCCTCCCGAGTGTCGTCGCAAGGTCGAGGTTTCTTTCCTGCGATGCCGAGAGCCTGCGGGCCAGATCCCGGACGATGAGGCGCGCCCGCGTAAGGTATTGCGACCGGACCTCCAGCTGGGCAAGCGTGGCGATGTCGTCGTCGACAGCTTTGCCCCCTTTCCTGTCGTCGCCGACCTGGATCTTTTTGTCGCCGATCATCGTAATCCATTGATACGTAAGGTCTTTTACATCCCGGAGGGAGGAGGTCACAAGTGTATCCGTCGCGCCGTGCTCGACCACCGTCATCGCATCGTCAAACTCGCTCACGACGTTCCGGTAACCCTGCTTCGCCGATTCATCCCCCGTGAGGAGGTACTGGTTCGCGAGATCGGGGGCATCGGCGAGAACGTGGCGGATACTCTCCACATCGGAAAGCATGCGGATCTCTCCCGAAGCAAAGCCAAAGTTCTTCTCAATCTCGGCGAGGAGGTAAAGTGTCAGCAACGTCATCGCCGTGAGTATGATGAGGAGAAACGCGAAGTTCGCGAGAACCCGCCAGTAAAGCCGTGATTTCAACATGGTCAACTCCTGCCTAGTATAGACTCTCCGTCCGATGCACGCAAGGCCGGACTTTGCCCTCCCCGCGACATATCACTCTGCCAGATATTTAGTAATGAGCGTGATGAGCTCTTGAGGATCCATCGGTTTCGAGTAGTGCTCGGCGCAGCCGATCTCGAGTGTCCGGATCTTATCCTCGGGCTTCGCCTGAGCGGTAAACGCGATGATCGGAATGTGCTTCGTCCTCTTGTCCGCCTTGAGGATCGGGATGGCGGTCCATCCGTCCATGACGGGCATCTGCATATCCATGAGGATGAGGTTCGGCAGATGCTCGAAGGCTTTATCGACGGCCTCCTGCCCGTTTTCGGCGATGATGAGTTCGGCGCCAAGGCGGCTCCGCATCAATACGAACGATACGAGGTCCCGATTGTCCTCATCATCCTCTGCCAAAAGTATTTTCTTGCTCATGACAACATTCCTTTCAATAGTCTTTCACCGGATCGCGACCTCTCGGTAACCCGCCTCAGCTGAGCGATGAAACGTAATCCCGGAAGTGGGTCAATTTTTCGTTCATTGTAATCATCAATTCATCGGCATCCACCGGCTTCTTCAGGAATCCTTCATGCTGGCGAAGCTCGGAAGACTGGAGCTGCGATACCTCGGAAGGCTCGCAGAGAAGGATGAACGGAATAAAATTGAACTTGGGCGAGGCCCTGAGGAGATGGAGGAATTTTATTCCGCTGAGACTTCCGGGGGCGAACTCCGTGTGACACAGAATAAGGTTCGGATTGACCTTCTCGATTTTTTCGAGCGCTTCCTCCGGCGTGCCGGACAGGACCACCGCATAGCCGGCCGACTTGAGCCTCGGAAGCAGATCGTCCTTCCCTTTGAGGTTCGGCGAAACATAGAGAAGCGTCCCCTTGTACTGATCGGCGACCAGGTCGAGAAGAAACTTGGTTTCGTACTCGAGGTACTCCTCCATCGTCACCTGGTAAACCTTCCTGAGCCACTCAAGGGTGGAAGAGGAGCTCCGGAGGAGCTGGCGTTTGGAGATGACTTCCTTTACCGCATTGCTGTACATTTTCAGTTTCACTTCCCGCCGGAGGGAAAGCTCGACATTTTCCGGTATCGAGAGCGAGACGGCCAGCTTGTGAAGCTCTTCCCCTTCCTGATCGTTTGGCGCACCGTTGAGCCATGCCTTTTCCATCGAGGTCCGGAGTTGGAGAACGTTCGCCTGGATCTGCTGTTTCGTCATCTCTTCCCTGGCTTTTCGTTCCTGGTCCAGAGAATGAGAGAGCATTTCGATTTGACGCTTCATCTCCTCGAGGGTCGTTTCCATCGCCTTCTGCTCCGTTGCCGTCGGCGGTGGAGAGGATTCCTTCGGCTTGGGGGCCGGGTGAAGAGGCGCGGCCGGCGGCGCTCCGGCTGGCGGAGGTGCCGGTGTGGCTGCGGGGGCGGCCGGCTTTGGTACGGGCTTCGGAGGAGGAGGTGGTGGTGGCGGCGGCGGTGGCGCTTCTTTTTTCTTTTCCGACTCGAAAAAGTTGATCCGGTCGAGGAACGCCACGACGTAGACATTTCCCGGGTCGAGTTTCTTCGCCTTCTCGATTTCCGCCCGGGCGTCCTGGAAACGTGATTCTTTCAGATGGCGGTCTGCCGCCAGGAGGCACTGTTTCGCCGCGGCCTTGTCAGGACCGCCGGACGGAGAACCTTGGGCAGTATTTTGCGGATGGACGGTCAAAAAGTTCGGGCCGAGATGCTACAGTCTGCTCCATCTGCTTTCCCTTCAGAACGAACACCCGCCGCGAGGCGGCACCACGAGACGGAAACCGACAAAAGGTCAGTTCGTGAACGACCGGAACAGACATGATTGTGCACCCAGAGGGAGTCGAACCCCCAACCCTCAGATCCGAAGTCTGATGCTCTATCCAATTGAGCTATGGGTGCTTTTGATTCTTCGGGAAAAATACCCGACTTGTCAATTTTCCCGATACGGACCGATCGGTCCGGGCACAAAATTTCAGGTTAAAATATACAAAACTCAGCGGGGGAAGGCAACAACACCTCACAAAAAGCTTTATATGTTCTTTGTAGGACAAACTACCTACTCGGGAAGCGGCGAATGCGCATACGCAATTTTTGGTGATGGCGTCCTTGTGCCCGCTTTGAAACTCCGAGATTTTGATGTACTATGATATCCCGGAATCCAATCACCCTAACATACAAGGCCGTAAGGAAGACTCCTTCGCATGACTCAGCAGATCCAGCGCATCGATTCGATGCTTGTTCCGGAGCTTGAGCCCTACCGGACGCTCAAACGGCCGCTCGAACACCGGAAGGGAGGTTTTTTCGTCGCCGAGGGAGAGCGAGTGGTCAGGCGGCTTTTCGAGAGCTCACTCCGTATCCGGTCGATCCTTCTCACCGACGAGTGGCTGAAGGTCTACCGAAACCTGATAGAGTGCCGACAAGAACAAATCAACGTCTTCCTGGCTGAATTGCGGATGATGGAATCGATCGTGGGATTCCAGCTGCACAAAGGGATCATGGCCATCGCCGACATTCCTCCTTCCGTGACCCTCGAGCAGGCGGTCGGATCGGCCTCCAAACCGTACATCTTCGTCGCGGTGGATGGGGTGATGAACTCGGAGAACGTCGGAGTCATTGTCCGGAACTGTGCCTCGTTCGGCGTCGACGCCCTCATCGTCGGCGAGACTTCGTGCGACCCCTACCTGCGACGCTCGGTAAGAAATTCGATGGGAAATGTCTTCGCTCTGCCTGTTGTTCGTCCCCCGAGGCTCGCGGACGAGCTGGCGAAGGTTCGCACGCGATTCGGGGCGAGAATCGTTGCTGCACATCCGCGGGCAACGAGCGTCAAAGTCGGAGAAGTTGATTTCAGCTCCGACTGCTGCATTGTTTTCGGGGCCGAGGGGGATGGTGTCTCCGCCCCGGTTCTGGATCTTTGCGACGTGACAACGCTCATCCCCATGCTGAAGGGGGTCGATTCGATCAACGTCGCAAGCGCGAGCGCAGTCGTTCTTTATGAAGTGCAACGACAGCGAGGCCGTGCGCGCGGGAAGACGGCGGCGTCAACGAACCGGATTTCCTTGGAGTAGGCTGGATGCAGCTGCGAACTCTCGGGCTGGCGTGGAACTGGGGCTACGACGATGAATTCGTCGCGGGGATTGAACGGGCCTGCGAGGCCAGGGGGGTGACGTCATACCGGATCATGCCGGCCAATGTGCAGGAGACTCTCCAGCTTCTGCGCGAGGGATCGCTCGCGTTCGAGTTTTTTCTCGATCGCGCTTCTGATGACGACGAATCGTTTGAGCCTCTTGTGAAGCAGGTAGCGCGATCGTCTGCTCAGTTTTTCAACCCTCCCGACCGGGTGGAGCATGCAAAGGACAAAGCGACGATGCACTTGGAATTCATCACCAAAGGACTCCAGGTCCCCTACACGATCATCGTTTCGCCCTTCAGCAAGAAGCGCGAACCTGAGCTCAGTCTTTCGGAGCTTGCAAAACTAGGCCGGCCGTTTATCATCAAACCGGCGAACACGACGGGGGGAGGCATCGGGGTCGTCCTCGGAGCCGAAACGCTGAAGGATGTCATCGAGACGAGACAGCACCACAAGAACGACAAGTATCTTCTCCAAGAGACGGTGAAGCCGAGATTTCTGGGAGACAGCCGCGCGTGGTTCCGCGTCATCTATGGGTTCGGCGAGATTCTCCCCTGCTGGTGGGACGACATCACCCACGTGTACCGTGAAGTGACTCGGGAGGAGGAGGAACAGTACGGAATCGGGGTTCTCCGCACGATCGTGAAGTCAATCCAGGAAGTGTGCGGCCTCGATTTCTTCTCCTCGGAAATCGCCCTCGCGGGCGACGGCCGCTTTGTCGTCGTCGACTATGTCAACGAGATTTGTGACATGCGCCTGCAATCGAAGCACCGCGACGGCGTCCCGGACGGGATCGTGCACAGGATCCAAGAATTGATCGCGAATGAGGCCGCAACAAGACGCTGCTCTTCCGTCCCACCAATCATCACGCCCTTTCAGCCTCGCTAGAGATTGACCTTCGGGAGGTGGGTCATTGCCTCCGCAATCGCCTCCTGCGGATACTCGTAGTCCTGTAATTTCCCCTGGTGGTACTGCTCATACGCGGTCATATCGAAATGCCCGTGCCCGGAAAGGTTGAAGACAATGACCTTCTTCTCCCCCGTCTCTTTGCACTTCTGCGCTTCGATGATCGCGACACGGATCGCATGCGCGGATTCGGGCGCCGGGATGATCCCTTCGGAGCGCGAGAACTTCACCGCCGCTTCAAAGGTCTCGAGCTGGTTCACCGCCCTTGCTTCCACGTCGCCGTGGTCGACGAGTGCGCTGACACTTGGGGCCATCCCGTGGTAGCGGAGGCCACCCGCATGGATCCCGGGAGGCATGAAGGTGTGGCCGAGAGTGTACATCTTGACGATCGGGGCCATGGCGGCAGCGTCGCCGAAATCGAACGTGTACTTCCCTTTCGTCAGGCTCGGGCACGATGCCGGCTCCACGGCGATAACGCGCGCCTTCTTCCCGTTCGTGAGGTTTTGGTGGATGAAGGGGAAGGCAAACCCCGCAAAATTCGACCCTCCCCCGGCACAGCCGATGACGAAGTCTGGGTACTCCCCCGCGAGTTCCATCTGTTCGAGCGATTCGATCCCGATCACGGTCTGGTGCATGAGGACATGGCCGAGGACCGAGCCGAGGCTGTATTTCTTCGCCCCGCCGCTCATCGCGGCAACCTCGACCGCCTCGGAGATCGCGACGCCGAGAGAACCGTTCGAATTCGGGTCCTTGCTCAGGATCTTCTTTCCGAATTGCGTCCGGTCGGTCGGGCTCGCGTAGACTTTCGCACCGAAGTTCTCCATGATGATCCGGCGGTACGGCTTCTGATGGTACGAGACTTTGACCATGTACACTTCCAGGTCCAGGCCGAAGAAGTTGCAGGCCATGGCGAGTGCGGAACCCCACTGGCCCGCACCGGTCTCGGTCGTCAGCGCCTTCGTCCCCGCCTCCTTGTTGAAAAACGCCTGGGCGACAGCGGTATTCGGCTTGTGACTGCCGACGGGGCTCGCTCCCTCGTATTTGTAGTAGATGTGAGCGGGGGTTCCCAACGCCTTTTCGAGCCGGACCGCCCGGAACATCGGGGTCGGACGCCATAGCTTGTAGATGTCGCGGACAGGCTCCGGAATCTCAATCCACCGGTCCCTGCTCACTTCCTGCATGATGAGGTTCATCGGGAAGAGAACGCCGAGAAAATCGGGGGTAACCGGTTCCATTGTTCCGGGATGAAGGACTGGGGCCGGCGGTACCGGCATGTCCGCATTGATGTTGTACCACGCTTTCGGGATTTTTCGTTCGTCAAGGAGAAACTTGTATTGTTCACTCATGGAGAACTCCGTAAGATGTGAGGTGAAGAGAAAACGGCTCCGCCTGGCGATCGGGGCACCGTGGCTCGCGGACGAAGGAACGACCGGGCCAACCTGGAACCGGCAGGTCTGCCGACTCTTCGGTGAACGTCGTTCGGCGGAACAAATTGTGTCTAGAGAAATTCCGGCAATCTGTGGAAAGGGAGGAACAGGGAGTCAGCTTCAGGGCAATCTTCCCCGACCAAACCGATTATACACGAAGAAAGTAATTGATTTCGAAAAGAATGTCAATGAAAAGGGATGTTTTCAGATCGTGGCGAACACTCCGCGCTTTTCCTCGTAGCGCGTGAGATGTTGTGTCACCGAGCGGAACTATTTCTCACCGCATACTTGACTTTCAAAAGTGCCTTTAATACATTAGCATCCAACGCGTTGCACTCCTACTCTAGTCACACCACATGTTGAATTAATGTTCGGAGGATCTATGGATTCCTGGATATCCAACCTGGCGAGGGTAGGTGCTCGTCACGTCGTTGGCCTTATGGTGCTCATCGCATTCGTCGGACTGGTAGGATGTGGGGGTTCCTCTGAGACGGCAAAGACTGAAGGAGCTCCGACCGACACGACGGCGATCCATCCGGACACCACGATGATGGCAAAGCATGACACGACCGCCATCACGCCGGCGGCTCCGGAGACGACCGCGGTTGTTCAGGCGCCCCCCTCAAGGGAGGAGATGCTCCAGCAACAGATCGAAGACATCAAGACCGAGAACGTCCAGCTGCAGCAGAAGCTCGACGCCTCCGAGCAGAAGAACAAGGACCTGATGGCGAAGGTCTCCGACCTGGAAGCGGCTCAGATCGCAGCACAGGAGAAAGCGACGAAACCCACCACCGCCGCGACAGCCGCATCGAGACCCGCCATGACGAAAGTGACACGGGGAGCCTCTTCGTCAGACATGATTCAACACTACGAAGGGTCGGTTGCTCTGGCGAGAGAGAGGAAGTACAAGGAAGCGATCGACGAATTCCAGTCTCTCCTGGATGCCGGGATCAAGTCCGACTATGCCGACAACTGTCACTACTGGATCGGCCTTTGCGATTATGGCCTCCGCGAATACAAGTCGGCGATCGGTCAATTCCAGGAAGTTCTGAAATTCAAGATTTCCGAGAAAAAGGACGACGCGCAGTTCATGATTGCTCAGGCCTACGAGCGGCTGGGCGACCGTCAACAGGCGCAGGCCGAGTACAGGAAGTTCGTCGAGCTATACCCGAATAGCGAGTACCTCAAGCGTGCACAGGCGAAACTGAGATAGCGATCCCCGTTTGAAACGAAAAGGCCGGCCACGCGCGAGCGAGCCGGCCTTTTTCTTTTCTCTCCACCGGTCACTGGAATTTCATCAGCCCTTTCACATCGGTCACTTCGAACTCGTCTTCAAGCCTGTTGAGAAAACGAATGAGGACCTGCGCCGTCGCGTAGGCATCCCCCGCAGCCCGGTGTCTGCTGGAATTCTTCACCCCGAGGGCCCGTGTGACCGGGCCAAGCGATTTGCTCTGGAGGTTCGGGAGAAGGCGGCGGGCCAGCTTGCATGTGCAGAGGACCGGATTCTGTATCGGATCAAGGCTCCCCTTCGCCAGCGTGCTGTTGACAAACCCGAGGTCGAACGGAGCGTTGTGGGCGGTGAAGACACCGTCTCCGAGAAACTCGGCGATCGGGACCGCAACCTCCTTCGCCGTGGGGGCTCCCGCCACCATCGCGTCATCGATTCCCGTCAGGACGGTGATTTCATCGGGGATCGGCATGAGGGGATCGACGAGGGTCGTATACTCGTCCCAGATCAGCCCGTTGCGGACCTTGAACATCGCGATCTCGGTGATCCCTCCATCGCGCGGAGAGAGCCCTGTCGTCTCGACGTCCACGACGACGAACGTCGTCGCGCGGATAGCCTGTTCGAGAATCTCGGCAGCTGAAATCATGGCCTGAGCTGCGGTGCGGTGAACTCGGTGTACTTCGCGACGTCGTTTTCGCTCCCGATGATGAGCGGCGTCTTCTGATGGAGCGTTACCGGGGGGACGTCAAGGATCCTTCGTGTGCCGTCGGTTGCGGCACCTCCGGCCTGTTCCATGATGAACGCCATCGGGTTTGCCTCGTACATCAGCCTCAGTTTTCCCTCCGGGTGCCGGGCGTCGGCGGGATAAAGAAAGATCCCGCCGTAGAGCATCGTGCGGTGAATGTCCGCCACCATCGAGCCGACGTACCGAGACGAGTACGGACGCGAACTCGCCGGGTCCTCTTCCTGAAGGTATTTGATGTACCGCTTGATCCCGTCCGCCCAGTACCGGTAATTCCCCTCGTTGATACTGTAAATCGTCCCGGACTTCGGAACTCGGATATTCTCATGCGAGAGAAGAAACTCGCCGATGCTCGGGTCGAGGGTGAATCCGTGCACGCCGTCCCCCGTGGTGTAGACGAGCATTGTGCTCGACCCGTAGACGACGTACCCCGCGGCGATCTGCTTATATCCCGGCTGAGTACAATCCCCGAGCGTTCCCTTCCCCCCTTTCGACACTCGGCGGTAGATCGAGAAGATGGTGCCGATCGTGACGTTCGCGTCGATGTTTGAGGAGCCGTCGAGGGGGTCGTAGAGAAGGACGTATTTCCCCTTCGGATAATCGTCCGGAATGTGAAGGACGTCCTCGTTCTCCTCCGAAGCCATGACGCAGAGATGCCCGCCGTGGTCCATCGCCTTGAAGATGGTCTCGTCGGCAAACTCGTCGAGCTTCTTAACGGCGTCCCCGTGGATGTTCTGCTTTCCCGCCGAACCGAGAATATTGACGAGCCCCGCCTTGCTCACTTCACGCCAGATGAGCTTGAACGACATCGCCAGATCTCGAAGGACGGAGGAGAAGTTCCCCGTTGCCCCGGGATGCTGACGTTCCCCCTCGATGATGTGGCGCTCGATCGTGACGACTTTATTCGACATCTCGACCTCCGATCCGGGGGGTGCCCGGTGCGCCGGTGAGCCGTTGGATGGAATCCTGGAACGGCCTTCTCAATCCCTTACTTCCTGCTCTTTGTACTGGAGCTGATACAGTTTGTAGTAGAGACCGCCGAGGGCGAGAAGCTCCTGATGCGTGCCGGTCTCGCGGATCTCTCCCTTGTGCATGACGATGATTTTGTCGGCGTTCTGGATCGTGGAAAGCCGGTGGGCAATAACGATCGAGCTCCTCCCCTGAAGGAGCTTCCGGATCGCCGATTGGATGAGAAGCTCGGTCGTCGTGTCGATGCTCGATGTCGCCTCGTCGAGGACGAGGATCTTCGGGTTGTACGCGAGAGCCCTCGCGAAGGAGAGAAGCTGCTTCTGACCGACGGAGAGCGTCGCCCCCCGCTCCTTCACCTCTTCGTCATACTGCCGCGGCATCGCTTCGATGAACTGATCGACGCCGACGAACTGCGCCGCCGCCTTGACGTGCTGAAACGGGATCTTGTCGTTGCCCAGGCTGATGTTTCCCTTGATATCCCCCGAAAAGAGAAAGACATCCTGGAGGACGACGGCGATATGTTTTCGCAGCTCCTCCTGCCTCACCGTTTTAATGTTGATGTCATCGATGAGAATCTCCCCTTTCTGGATCTCATAAAACCTCGAGAGAAGGCTCGTGATCGTCGTCTTGCCGGCTCCCGTGTGCCCGACGATCGCCGCCGTCTCGCCCGGTTTGATGACGAAGGAGACGTTCTTGAGCACCCAGTGTTCCCCGTCGTAGGCGAACCAGACGTTGCGGAATTCGATCTTCCCCTTCACTCCGTCGAGGCGGACCGGATCCGCGGAATCGGTGATGCGCGTGCGGTCGTCGAGAAGCTTGAAGATCCGCTCCGACGACGCCATAGCCGTCTGCATGATGTTATATTTCTCGGAAAGGTCGCGGATCGGGCGCCAGAACATCTCGTTGAACTGAAGAAAGGCCATGATCGTCCCGATCGTCACCGTCCCCTCGAGCGTCCGTCCCCCCGCATACCAGATGATGAGCCCGACGGCAACCGCGCCGATGATGTCGACGGCTGGATAGAAGACGGCGTAGTAAAAGATCGACCTGATGTTCGCATCCCGGTGCGCGGCGTTGAGCTCGTCGAACTGCTTGAACGCCCGCTCCTCCCTGTTAAAGATCTGATCGACAATCATCCCCGTCACATGTTCCTGCATGAACGCGTTGATGCGCGCGATCTGGACGCGGACATCCCGGTATGCCTCGCGCGCCTTCTTCCGGAACAGGAAGGTACCGTAGAAAAGGAACGGGAGGACGCTGAGAGAAACAACGGCGAGCTGCCAGTTCATCGAGAACATGAACCAGAGGATGCCGATGATCATGAAGACGTCGCTGAAAACCATGACGATCCCCGACGAGAACATGTCGTTGAGGACCTCGACGTCGTTCGTCACCCGCGTGATGAGCCGTCCGATCGGATTTCGGTCGTAGAATTTCAACGAGAGGTTCTGGAGATGACGGAAAATCTCCATCCGGAGGTCGTAGATCGTCTTCTGCCCGATCCACTGCGTGAGGTACGAGTTGAAGTACTGGGTCACCCCGCGGAGCATGAGGACGGTGAGAAAAAGGAGGGCCGTCGAGAGGAGGCCCCGGGAGTCATGGTTTTTGATGTTGACGTCGACGGCGATCTTTGTGAAGTACGGCCGCACTGCCTCGAGGGCGGAGACTACCATGCTCAGGCCGATGCCGAGGACGACGTACCACTTGTACGGCCGCAGATAATAGAGCAGCCGCCGCATGAGTTTACCGTCGTAGGCTTTACCGAGTACGTCTTCTTCGTTCATGCTCTACCGAAACGCCTTCTCCGTTGTTCAATGACCGTCCGTGAACCTTTCCGCGTCACTGGAGTTGCTCCAGTTCCTTCTCAAGGAGCTGTTTCTGGTGCAGGTTGGCATAGATACCGCCGAGCGCCACGAGCTCGTCGTGAGTCCCCCGCTCGACGATCTTCCCCTTGTCCATGACAATGATGAGGTCGGCATCCTTTACCGTCGAAATCCGGTGGCTGATGATGATGCTCGTCCTGTCCGCCATGACTCCCCGCAACCGTTTGAGGATAGCCTCTTCCGTATAGGTGTCGACCGAGGACAGGGCGTCGTCGAGGATGAGGATTTTCGGCTTCCGGAGGACGGCCCGCGCGATGCTCGTCCGCTGTTTCTGGCCTCCGGAGAGGGTGATCCCCCGCTCCCCGAGCATCGTCTCGAACTGGTTTGGAAACTCGTTAACATCCTTCGAGATCTGCGAGATCTCAGCCGCCTCGTAAATCTGCTCCCGGGCCATCTCGTCCACACCGTACCCGATGTTCTCCGAGATCGTTTCGGAGAAGAGGAAGGTCTCCTGTGGGACGTACCCGATGTGGAGGCGAAGGACCTCAAGGGGAATCTTCCGGATATTGATCCCGTCGATGAGGATTTCTCCCTCCGTCGCGTCGTAGAGCCTCGGCAGAAGGTTCACGAAGGTGCTCTTGCCGGAGCCGGTATGTCCGACGACGGCGAGGGTCGTTCCCTGGGGAATTTTGAGGTTGATTCCTTTGAGCGTGGGGCCGGCCGCACCCCGGTGCGTGAAGGAGACATTCCGGAATTCCACTTCGCCGGAGATGTGTTTGATGAGGATGTCCGTCTCTTCGGTGTCCCGGATCTCGGGGACCGTATCGAAGATCCTGGCGATCCGTTCCATCGACGCGGCTCCCTGCTGGATGATGTTTGTCACCCAGCCGAAGGCGATCATCGGCCAGATAAGCATCGAAAGATAGGTGAAGAACGCCGTCAACGTTCCGATGGTGATCGTCCCGGCGATAACCTGCAATCCGCCGAAGTAGACGGTAATGATCAGTGAAAATCCGACCAGCATGTACATGAGAGGCCACATCACCGATTGCGCCTTCGCAAGAACGAGGTTCTTCTTGAGGTAGACCCAGCTCAGCTTCTCGAAGAGTCCGGCTTCGTACTCCTCCCGGACGTACGCCTTGACGACACGAATCCCGGAAAGGTTCTCCTGGGCTCTCGTCGTGAGGAGCGAATACTGCTCCTGCCGCTCGTTGAATTTTTCATGGATGATCTTCCCGAGCTTGTAGACGGCGAACGAAACGAGAGGAAGGGGGACGAGCGCCATGAGCGTGAGAGACCAGTCCTTGATGAACATGAGCGTCAGGGCCATCGAAAAGGTCATGAAGGTGTCAGAGGGATACATGATCCCGGGCCCGAGGGTGTTCCGCACCGCGGCGATGTCGTTCGTCGCATGAGCCATAAGGTCGCCGGTGGGCGTATTCTGGAAGTAGCCGAGGGAAAGCTTCTGGATATGGGCGAGGAAGTCGTTCCGGAGGTCGTACTCGATCTTCCGCGAGACGACGATGATCGTCTGGCGCGTGAGGAAGGTCATGAAACCTGCGACGATTGAAAATCCGACGATGAGCGCCGCATCCTCGGCGAGGAGCCCGGATCTGAGCTTTCCCGTTTCCAGTCCGCCTTTGATCGTATCGACGGCGTTACCAATGATGAGCGGCATGGCGACGACGAACAGGTTGCTGACGATGACGGTACAGACTCCCCACAAAAGGGTCATCTTGTACTTCGTAAGATAGGGACGAAGCCGGAGGAGAGCTTTCATTCAGCGGACGGGATACTGGGAGATCGTTTCACTGTTTCTTTCTTGCCTACTCGATGACGGTAAACTTTGTGTACGGATGGAGCACTTTCGGGATGATGACCTTCCCTTCGGGCGTTTGATAGTGTTCGAGGAGTCCGGCGACGATCCTCGGCAATGCGAGGGCCGAGCCGTTGAGGGTGTGGACGAACTCCTGCTTTCCCGTCTCCTTCGATCTGAATTTGATGTTCATCCTTCGGGCCTGGAACGCCTCAAAATTGCTGCACGACGAAACCTCGAGCCATTTCTTCTGACCCGGGGCCCACACTTCGAGGTCGTACTTTTTCGTCTGCGTAAATCCCATATCCCCCGTGCACATGAGGAGCGTCCGGTACGGCAATCCCATCTGACGGAGGAGATCCTCTGCATCCTGCCTGAGAGTCTCGAGCTCGTCGTACGAAACGGATGGGTGGACGAACTTCACGATCTCGACCTTGTCGAACTGATGGAGCCTGTTCAGGCCACGCACATCCTTTCCGTACGACCCCGCCTCGCGCCGAAAACAGGGGGTGTAGGCGGCGTAGCGGACCGGAAGATCTTTCTCATCAAACACTTCTTTTCTGTGAAAGTTCGTGACCGGAACCTCCGCGGTGGGGATAAGATAGAAACCGTCCCGCTGGGCGATGTACATGAGGTCCTCTTTGTCCGGAATCTGGCCCGTTCCCCGGGCACTTTCTTCATTGACGAAAATCGGAGCCCCGATTTCCCGGTATCCTTTCTCTCCCGCCTTGTCGAGGAAGAAATTGATGAGCGCCCGTTCGAGCGTGGCCCCTTTTCCGACATAGAAGGGAAACCCCGCTCCCGCCACTTTCGCACCCCGGGCAAAGTCGATGATTCCTAGTTTCTCGGCGAGGTCCCAATGCGGCTTGACCTCGAAATCAGCCGAGAGCTTCTCTCCCCACTGGAAGATCTCCTTGTTGTCTTCCGGAGTGACGCCGACCGGAACCGAGGGGTGGGGAATGTTCGGGACGGTCAGGAGTAAAGCTTCGAGACGTTGTTCGACAATCTTGAGTTCCTCATCGATCGCCTGAATCCGCTCCTTCACGCCGTTCATCTCTGCGATCGCCGGGCCTGCATCCTCATTCGCCTTCTTCATTTTCCCGATTTTCGAAGAGACGTCGTTCCTCTTCGCCTTCAACACCTCACCCTCCTGAAGGAGCGAACGGCGTTGTTCATCGGCCGCGAGGATCTCATCGACGTTGTCCACGTCGCGCTTGTTGCGTATCCCTTCCTTGACCAGGGGGGCATGTTCCCGGATGAATTTGAGGTCGAGCATAAGAATCTTCTGTAGGTTCGGTGACGATAGATCCCGGACGAGCGGCACCGGCGCAGATGCAGAGCGACGCGCGGAACTCCGGGCGGGTGAAATTACTGTGTGATTTCCACCGTGACGAGGAGTCCCTCGAGTCCGTTTCCCGCCTTTACTTTCTGCGAGGAGAGAGGACGGAGCTTCTCATCCTTGATGGTGTAGAGATGTTGCGACGTTGCTGCAGTCGATTGCTGGAGCGCATTCGCCGCCGTGAATTCTTCCTGCATTTTCGCGGCCGCCTTCCCCGACGAAGACTCGTTGAAGTCTCCGCAGACGACGATGAGCTCGCCCGCGTACTGCTTCACGAACGAGGCGATCTCCGACGATTCCTCAACGCGATCGGCGGACGACTGGTCGTCAAGCTCGGTCGATGCCACCCCGACAGTCCGGAGGCCCGCATCCACCTCCCCGAAAGCGAGCGATCGCCGGACCTTTCCCTTCCCGACGGGGAGCTCGTGGACGAGCATTCCTTTCATCGGATACATGCTGAGGAGCGCGTTGCCGGAATCAAACCCTTCGAAGAAGCGCGCTTTCCCGAAGTAGTTGTACATGTCGGTCTCTTTGCCGAGCTCCCTGACGGCGTCGAATCCCTCCTTCCCCTCTTCCGGACGCTCGATCTGCTGCACCGCCACGATTTCCGCCGCCGTCGATTTGACCAATCTCGCCAGCCGGCGGACATCGCTCTTTTCCTTGAGCGAATGGCGGGCGTTGACCGTCAGGATCTTCACCGTCGAGGTGATTGCCTTCTTCTCCGGGACCGGCGGCGCGACAGCCTCCTTCGACGGACCGCACGACTGAAAGAGTGAGACGGCGAAGAGAAGGACGGCGGCGACGAAGACCGCTTTCGCCCTACGCATCACGTTCGAGGTAGTCATCATCTCAGTTGAGGGTTAGGTGGTACAGCTCACGCTTGAGGGCCTGTAATCCCTCGCCAAGCGTCATCGGATGGTACTCGAGCTCCGAGCGGGCCTTCTCGGTCGCGAGGTGCGTCCGCAGCGGCCTCGGGGCTTTCTGATGCAGTTCCGCCGACGTCGTCTTCTCGATGAGATCCGGGTTCAATCCGAAAACGTCGGCCGCGGCAACGGCAAATTGGTAGCGGCTGACGACTTCCGCTCCTCCGGCATGATAGAGACCGGTCCGTTCGCGCTCGATGACGCGAAGCGCGAGCGCGGCAACGTCATTGACGTGCGTCGGGTTCGCACGCTGATCCTCTACGCACCGGATCCTCTTCTCGCCACGGAGGTTGCCGATCACCCAAAGGGCAAAATTCTTCTTCACCCCGATCCCCGTTCCGAAGACGACGACCGGTCGCAGGATTGTGGCCGCGATCCCCCCGGCATGGATGACGTTCTCGCCCGCAAGCTTCGTCTTGCCGTAGTAGTTGATCGGGTTGGGCCGGTCGGTTTCCCGGTACGGTCCGCCTCTTCCGTCAAAGACGTAGTCGGTGGAGAGATGAATAAGATGGCTGTCAATCTTCCTTGCCACTTCAACGAGGTTCTCCACGCCGACGACATTCACTTTCCACGCGAGCTCACGCTGCGTCTCGCAAGCATCGACATCGGTCATCGCCGCGGCATTGACGATGATGTCCGGCCGGAAACTTCCAACCAGGCTCTTGACATCCCCCCGGGACGTAATGTCGAGCTGGGTATAGTCGAAGAGATGATGGTCGAGGGCGAAAGTCCGGTGATGCGACGTGTTGAGCACCTCGTACTCGTTGGCGTGGCCGAGCACCATCGCCAGCCGCTGGCCGAAGAGCCCGTTGCTTCCGCAAATGAGAATTCGCTTCATTTTGCCGTTCCCTCGGAGATCCTGAAACGGGAGAGATGACCGAACTCCCTCGGAGAGGCAGAGAGAGATTGTGCGGCCGCCACCTCGTTCGCAAACTGCGCCGCCTTCACCGAATCCTTCGAGCGCGTGAACGCGTAGAGAAATGCGGCTCCGAAGACGTCGCCACATCCGATCGCATTCGCCACCCCTGCCGGCACCCCCTCGATCTCTTCCCTTAAGAGGTGCTTGTGCTGCTGTTGGAAGACCGTCACGCCGCGCTCACCGCGGGTCAAACAGAACGCATTGACCATGAGAGGGAGCATTTGCCTGGCCAGCCCTTCCTCGGAGTATTGCTCAACCGTCAATCCGGCCGCCTCTTCCTCGTTCATCTGAACTGAATGAACCATGAAACACCATCGACGCCACTCTGCGAGAGGGCGGCGGTATCTGGCTGCGTCTGTTCCGACCCCCAGTGTGAGGGAGTGAAGGTCGATGTGAATGGGCGTTCCCTTCGGTCTGACTGCCAGCCGGATCTGGTCGAGGGTGTCGAGGAGGATGTCCGATCCGGATACCATGTCGATGAAGATGCCGTTCACTCCAAGGTACGGCTCGATGTTTGCGAAAGGAATCGGCGGCGCGATCTGTTTCGAGCACTCGATGCCCCGTCCGTTGCCGTCCGGAAAGAGGTGAACTTCGTTCGTCTTCCCGGCGAGCGCGAAGAGCCCTTCCGCGTCGACATTGGAGAAGCGCGCCAGGAATGCCCTCACTTCATCGGCTTCTTCCCCGCCGACTCCGAAAACGGGAGTGATGACGTCCGTCTCAGAGGCGATTGTTGCAAGCGCTCCGACGGCGAGACAGATCCCGCCGAGGTTCCGCTTCTCCGATCCGTCGGGGTCGTGGTGTACATCAACCGAACAATGACCAATGACAGTGAATTTCATCGATCACTTCCGGTAGACTTTCTGCGGGTCGAAGAGAATGTCGCCCGATTCCTTCAATGCCTCGCTCACTCCGGTGATCTCCCGGTAGAAGCAGGTCCGGTGACCCGTATGGCACGCCGCCCCTCCCACCTGACGCACCGTGAGAAGAACGACATCAGCGTCGCAATCGACGTAGATCGATTTCACCTCCTGGATATTTCCCGATTCTTCCCCTTTCATCCAGAGCTTCTTCCTCGAGCGACTCCAATAGGTGGCCCGGCGGGTCTCCAGGGTCTTCGCGAGGCTCTCCCTGTTCATCCATGCCATCATGAGGACGACACCGTCCTTCTCATCCTGGGCGATGGCAGGAATGAGTCCCTCCTCGTCAAATTTCAGTTGGTCGATCGTATTCATGCAGTTTAAAAATAGTTCTGTACAGACGTTTCACAAAACCGGATTAGTTTCTCACGAGGACGTTTTTCGAGAGAAGATATTCTTTTGCCTGTCGGATCGAGTATTCCCGGAAGTGAAAGATCGACGCCGCAAGGACGGCATCGGCATGCCCCTCCTCGAATGCCCCACGAAGATGGTCCAGCGTGCCGGCGCCTCCGCTCGCGATGACGGGAATCCGAACGGCGGAGGTGACCTTCCTCAGGAGCTCGACATCGTATCCGTCTTTTGTACCGTCCCTGTCCATGCTCGTGAGGAGGATTTCGCCCGCCCCGAGTTTCTCTGCCTTGTGGGCCCATTCGAGCGCATCAAGATCGGTCTCGGTGCGCCCCCCGTTCGTGTAGACTTTCCAACGTATGTCCCCCGCGCATCGTTTCGCGTCGATCGCAACGACGATACACTGAACGCCGAACTTTTCCGCTCCTTCCGAGATGAGAGTGGGATTCTTCACCGCCGCGGTGTTGACGCTGATCTTGTCCGCTCCGCTGCGGAGAATCTCCCGCATGTCGGCCGTGGAGCGAATCCCCCCTCCGATCGTAAAAGGGATGAAGACCTCCTCAGAGGTCCTACGCACGACGTCGAGCATCGTCGCCCGGTTGTCCGATGAGGCGGTGATGTCGAGGAAGACGAGCTCATCCGCCCCCTCGCCGTCGTAGAACTTGGCCTGCTCCACCGGGTCGCCTGCGTCAACGAGATCGACGAAGTTCACCCCCTTGACAACCCTTCCTTTGTCGACGTCGAGACATGGTATGATTCTTTTCGCAAGCACGTTTTTCCTGAAGTTGCTCCGTGGACAATCGCGATCAGACTGGTGCCCCTTCTCCTATATGATCTTGAGTCCAAATACGCACATCGCCGCTCTAAACGCCACCATTGCTAGTTCAGGGCACGACAGGAGTTCTTGGAAGCGACACTAGATCCGCCTCGTGGGACCAAGGTCTTTGAGATCTTTCTCGTTCTGACGCCAGAGCGCCTGGCAGGGGAACCTATTCTCATAAAGGGCTTTGCCCACAATGACCGAATCGACGCCGAACTTCTCCAGTTCCTGCATCTTGATGAGGTCGCCGAATCCCGAAACCCCTCCGGAGGCAGTGACCTTCAGTCCGGTCTTCGTCGCGATTTCTTTTATCGCCTCGAAGTTCGGCCCCGTGAGCATCCCGTCCCGAAGGATATCGGTGTAGACGATACGACAGATTCCGAGGGCCTTCATATTGAGGGCAAGGGAGATCGCCGTAAGCCCTGAGTCGTGTTTCCACCCCTGTGTCATGACGATCCCGTTCTTCGCATCGATCCCGATCGCGATCTTCCTCATGCCGAAGTCCTTGACGATCTTCGCGACAAGGTCCGGATCCTCGATCGCCGCCGTCCCGAGGACGACACGGTAGACGCCGATCGCAAAGAGCTCCCGAACCTCCTCGTACGTCCGGATGCCTCCACCGAGCTGGATCGGGATATCGACCGCCTCGACGATCTTCCTTATGGCGTCGAGGTTCTTCATCTTCCCTTCGAAGGCGCCGTCCAGGTCGACGACATGGAGGGTCTTCGCGTTCTCGCCACGCCAGAGGATGGCCATTTTCGCCGGATCGTCCGAATAGATCGTCTCGGTCCCCGGCGTTCCCTGAACGAGGCGAACGCACTTTCCGTCCCTGATGTCGATTGCCGGAAATATGAGGATCATGGCTGCTGCATTTCCGCGAAGTTCTTCAGCATCTGGAGCCCTGCCTTCTGGCTCTTTTCAGGATGGAACTGGATGCCGAACACGTTGCTCTTTTGGACTGCCGAAGTAAAGTGGAAGCCGTACTCCGTTGTCGCGATCGTGACCGGTTCCTTCGGCTCGGCATAGTAAGAATGAACAAAATAGACGAAACTCTTCTCCTCCACCGATTTCATGAGGGGGGAAGCGCCCCGAAGCTCCACCTGGTTCCAACCGATATGAGGGATCTTCACGCTCCCCGGAAAAAGCTTCACCTCTCCCTTGATGAAGTCAAGCCCGTCGAAGAGGCCAAGTTCGCAGCTCCTCGAAAAAAGAAGCTGCATTCCGAGGCAGATTCCGATCAACGGGCGCCCGGACTCGACATGCCGGCGAATCGTCGGCTCGAGCCCAAGCGTCGCGATATTTCCCATCGCGGCTCCGAACGCT
The DNA here is from genome assembly GCA_035505655.1 of Bacteroidota bacterium. Taxonomy (GTDB): domain Bacteria; phylum Bacteroidota; class Ignavibacteria; order UBA10030; family UBA8401; genus JAGVPT01. The sequence continues at coordinate 42,905 of DATJQP010000100.1, read as the reverse complement.
CCGACCCCCGGAAGGACGAGTTTGTCCGCCCGGGCGAGGTCCTTGGGGTCGCTGGAGATGAAGGCTGAGGCCCCCACTTTCTCGAAGGCCTTCTGGACGGAGCGAAGGTTGTTGAGTCTGTAATCGATGATACCAATCATGAGCGTCGGGATCTTTACGACTAGATCCTCCCTTTCGTGGAGAGGACGCCCTTCACCCGCACATCTTTTTCGCACGCGGCACGAAGCGATCGGGCAAGAGCTTTGAACATCGCCTCTATCTTATGGTGGGTATTCGCGCCGTAGAGCACTTCCACGTGGAAGTTCGCCTTGAGGTTGTCCGCGAACGACTGGAAAAAATGGCGGATCATCTCGGTCGAGAGGTCTCCGACATTTTTCCTGTTGAACTCCGCTTTGAAGACAAGGGATGATCGCCCTCCCAGATCGACGACGCACCTGGCCAGCGTCTCATCCATCGGCACGTACGCCATGCCATAGCGGGCGATGCCTCCCCGGTCCGCAAGGGCTTTGTCGAACGCTTTCCCGAGTGCTATCGCGACGTCTTCGGTCGTATGGTGATCGTCAACGCGGAGATCCCCTTTGCACTTCAACTGAAGGTCGAACATCCCATGCTTCGCAAAGAGTTCGAGCATGTGGTCGAGAAAGCCGATCCCCGTCGCAACACTATATTTCCCGCTCCCGTCAATCCGCAGGGTGATCGAGATATTGGTCTCTTTTGTCTTTCGTTGGATGGCTGCGGTGCGCATGCGTGATCCTCCTCGCTCAGAGGAAAAAATAAGGACGTTCGTACGAACGTCCCTGCGATAGTATGCATAATTTTTGACAGACTTTCAAGACCGCACCGCAGGCGGGAATCGAGCGCTTTAGAATCCGGGAAGTGAAGTTCCCCCGATCCTCCTTGTACAAACACAAACGCCGACGGGTCTCGTCGGCGTCTGGGGGGAAGGTCATCCTCTGATGCTCAGGAGCAGCCGCTCGTCGATCCGCACTGGAGACACTTGTAGCAGCTCCCGGAGCGAATCATGATACTGCCGCACTCGTGGCACGGGGGGGCGTCCGCCTGCGTCTGGAAAATCACCTTTTCGTTTGATTCGATCGCCGAGGCACGCCTGAGCTCGAGCTTCGCGTCGGTCTTTTCGAGAGGCTTCGTTTCCGCCACCGGGATGGTCGCCGGCTGTTCTTCTTTGGGGAGGAACTTCATTCCGAGCCATCGGAAAATGTAGTCGCAGATCGACTTCGCGATGGGGATATCCTTGTTGTTCGTGAACCCCGAAGGCTCGAACCGCATGTGGGTGAACTTGTCGGTAAGGACCTTGAGAGGAACGCCGTACTGGAGGGCGAGCGAGACGGAGGTCGCCAGGGCGTCCATCACGCCGGAGATCGTCGAACCCTCTTTGGACATCGTGATGAAGACCTCGCCCGGAGTCTCGTCCTCGTACAGCCCGACGGTGATATAGCCTTCATGGCCGGCGATGCTGAACTTATGGGTGATCGCCTGGCGTTCGTCGGGGAGGCGCCTGCGGGCCGGACGGGCCTTGGTTTTCTCCGCCTTATCGAGCGATGTGCTGAGAGGCTGGGTGCGCTTGCAACCGTCCCGGTATACCGCGATTGCCTTCAGGCCCAGTTTCCACGCCTCGATATAGGACTGCATGATCTCGTCCGGGGTCACCTCGTTCGGCATGTTGACCGTCTTGGAGATCGCACCCGAGAGGAAGGGCTGGACCGCCGACATCATCTTAATGTGCCCCATATAATGGATCGAGCGTGAACCCTTCGCTGGCTTGAAGGCGCAATCGAAGACCGAAAGATGCTCGTCCTTGAGATACGGGGCTCCTTCGATCGTGTCGTTCTTCTCGATGTACTTAGTGATGTGCTCGATCTGTTCGCTATCGTATCCCAGCTTCCTCAGCGACTCGGGAACCGTCTGGTTGACGATCTTCATGAGACCGCCGCCGACGAGTTTCTTGTACTTCACGAGGGCGATATCGGGCTCGACACCCGTCGTGTCGCAGTCCATCATGAATCCGATCGTGCCGGTGGGGGCAAGGACGGTCGCCTGACCGTTACGGTAGCCGTGCTCTTTGCCGACCGCGATCGCATCTTTCCAGACGCTGCGGGAAGCTCCGAGGAGGTCGCCCGGCACCTGATTCTCGCCGATCTTGTCGGCGTAGAGACTGTGCTTGTTCATGACGGTGAGCATTGGCTCGCGGTTCGCCGCGTAACCTCTAAACGGGCCGATCTCTTTCGCAATGAGAGCGGATTGAAGGTATGCTTCGCCGCACATGAGAGAGGTGATCGCCGCGGCGTATTCGCGTCCTGCATCGCTGTCGTAGGCAAGTCCCCGCGCCATGAGAAGCGCGCCGAGGTTCGCGTACCCGAGTCCAAGAGGACGATAGTCGTGGCTGTTCCGTTCGATGGCGGGGGTCGGATAACTCGCATTCGACACGAAGATTTCCTGCGCCGTAATCGTAATGTCGACTGCCTTCCTGAACGACTCCACGTCGAACTCCCCATCCTTCTTCCGGAACTTCATCAGGTTGAGCGACGCGAGGTTGCATGCAGAGTCGTCGAGGTACATGTACTCGCTGCACGGGTTCGACGAGTTGATCCGGGCCGTCCCTGAAGAGGTATGCCAGTTGTTGACGGTCGTGTCGTACTGGATTCCCGGGTCGCCGCAAAGCCACGACGCTTCCGCCATCTGGCGGAGAAGGTCCCGCGCCCGGAAGGTATCCATGACGTTCCCGCCCCGGACTGCCTTCGTGGTCCACTCCTTGTCCTCGAGTGCCGCTTTCATGAACTCATCGGTGACGCGGACCGAGTGGTTTGCATTCTGGTAGGAAATCGAATCATAGGCCCCGCCGGGAACGTTGAAGCCGCCGTCGTAACCCGCTTCGATGAGAGCCCAGGCCTTCTTCTCCTCCTCGGCCTTGCAGTTGATGAAGTCGACGATATCGGGGTGATCGACGTTGAGGATCACCATCTTCGCCGCGCGGCGTGTCTTCCCCCCCGACTTGATGACGCCCGCAAACGCGTCGAACCCTCTCATGAACGAGACCGGTCCCGAGGCAGTCCCTCCACCGGAGAGGTGTTCGCGGGACGAGCGGAGCGTCGAAAGGTTCGAGCCGGTCCCGGACCCGAACTTGAACAAACGCCCCTCGGTCCGTGCGAGTTCGAGGATCGAATCCATCGTATCCTGCACCGAGTTGATGAAGCAGGCCGAGCACTGGGGGTGTTCTTCGACTCCGAGGTTGAACCAGACGGGGCTGTTGAAGGCCATATACTGATTGACGAGGAGATACGAGAGTTCCTGGTAGAAAACCTCGGCGTCCTCGTCGGTCGCGAAGTACTTTCCTTCTCTTCCCCAGGTCGTCGTCGTCCTCGCCACACGCTCGACAATCTGACGCACGCTTGTCTCCCGCTCGGGGGAGCCGATGCGGCCGTGAAAATACTTCGAGACAACGACGTTCGTCGCGGTCATCGACCACGACTTCGGAATCTCGACGTTCTTCTGCTCAAAAATCTTCTCCCCCTTTTCGTTGGTAATGACGGCTGTTCTCGATTCCCACTCAAGTTCCTCAAACGGATGGACCCCCGGTTTTGTGAAATAGCGCCGGAAGGTAAGTCCCCGGGACATTTGAACGCTCTCAGGTCGCGCGATCCCTTTTTTCTCCGCCAAGGCGATGGTTTTGTCTGCCATTTCTCCGTTCCTCTTCTTACTGTGAGCGATGTGAGCTGAACTGTGTCCGCGCGAAAAGAACAATGTGTTCCCCTTCCTGGACAGACGAACCGAATAAGGTCTTTCGCCGCTTTTCAGACAGAGAAAAGCAGCACCATGGAGAGTGGAGTCCCGAAGGATGATTTAAGAGAACAGCCTATTCTCGGATGAACACTAGCCGGTGGGATTTCAAGGGCTAACTGGTTGTGAATATAGCCGCTTAAGCGATACAAGTCAAGTAAAAAATGAAAAAAGAAAATCGGTGTGAAAAATCGGCTTGACAAGGTTTAGGACCCCCGCCGGGCCGTTTGACCGTTTGCACGTATCTCCGTTATGACAAGGATCTCGCCATCTCAAAATAAAAATTCACGAATATCGATGTGAAAGGAAGTCGCTCCGATGTGAGAGACGGAGGTGAGCGGAGCGAACGAGAGATCGGTCGCGGCGAAGGCATCGTAAAAAACTTTGAGATCCTCCGCTCCACCGTCCGTCGATCAACCGCGTCGTCCGGAAAAGCCGACGGCCGACCTTCTTGCATTTCTCGCGAAGGTACTATACTTTCAACATCGCAATTTGTGCCGGAGCCGGTCCGGCCATTGTTGATTCCTTCGCAGGTTCGTTTGTGGGCATCCAGGCAGAATTCTCGACGATCAGCGAGATGTTCGACCGTATCACCCGGAAGTTTCTCTCCGAGACGCGGCCGATCCTCATGCACAAAGTCGAGAAAAGATACCGGAACATCTCGTACGCCGAGTATCGCACGAAAGTCGAGCAATGCGCACTCGGACTCCGAGAGCTTGGGGTAAAAATCCGGGACAAGGTCGCAATCATTTCCGAGAACAGGCCAGAATGGGTCATCACGGATATGGCCGTTGTCCTCCTCGGTGCCGTGAGCGTCCCCATCTATCCGACCCTCACCGCAAAACAGATCGAGTACATTTTCAACGACGCCGGAGTGAGCGTCGCCGTCGTCTCGAATCAATCGCAGTTGAACAAAGTTCTGAAGATCCGGGAAAATGTTCGCTTGTTCCGCTGCGCCGTGATGATGAGCGACAGACCCGAGAGCCTCACGGAGCCGTTTGTTTTCGGCATGTCTCAGGTCTACGACCGTGGCGCCGCAGTGCGAAAGGAGAACCCGGAATTTATCGGCGAAATGGCGGGACGGGCAAAACCGTCCGACCTTGTCACCATCATCTACACGTCGGGGACGACCGGCGATCCGAAGGGTGTCATGCTGAGCCATGACAACCTCGTGACGAACCTCAAGGCGTCGACGGCAATGGTAGCCATTTCTCCCAAGGACACTTTTCTCTCCTTCCTTCCTCTCTGTCATTCATTCGAACGAATGGGAGGATACTACCTCGCGATGGCATGCGGCTCGACGGTCGCGTACGCCGAGAGCGCCGAGACGGTGCGCGACAACCTCATCGAGGTTCGCCCCACGGTCATGACGACGGTCCCCCGTCTCTTTGAAAGGATCCAGAGCAGGCTCATGAAACAGGTCGAGTCGGGTCCCGCATCAAAACGGATGATCTTTCGCTGGGCGCTCAGCATCGGCAGAGACTACGCCGCCGCGCGGAAGAACGGCCGGGTGGCGGGCTCCCTCATCCTCCAGCATCTCCTCGCGAAAAAGCTCGTCCTCGGCAAGCTGCAAGAGAGAACCGGAGGAAGAATCAGATTTTTCATCTCGGGAGGCGCCGCACTCCCCAGGGAGATCGGCGAGTTCTTCGAGGCGTTCGGCATCATCATTATTGAAGGATACGGGCTGACGGAAACCTCTCCGGTCCTGTGCGGGAACAGCCTGGAACACTATGAATTCGGCACCGTCGGGAGACCGCTCCCGGGGGTCAGGATCAAGATTGCCCAGGATGGCGAGATCCTCGCGAAGGGGCCGAACGTGATGCTCGGTTATTACAACAACCCTGCCGCAACGGCCGAGGTCATCGACAAGGAAGGATGGTTCCACACCGGCGACGTCGGTGCATTCAACTCGCGCGGAAACCTCGCCATCACCGACAGAAAGAAGCACCTCTTCGTCAGCTCCGGAGGGAAGAATATCGCCCCCCAGCCGATTGAAAACCTCTTTCTCCAGAGCAAGTACATCGACCAGTTCGTCCTCATCGGCGATCGGCGGATGTTTCTCAGCGCGCTCATCGTGCCGGACTTCGACGCCCTCCAGGAGTATGCCGACAGGAACAGCATCGCGTACGGCGGAATCACCGACCTCGTAAAAAATCCGCAATGCTACTCTATAATAGAGCAGGATATTCAGACTCTCCAGAAAGACCTTGCCAACTTCGAGCGCGTGAGGAAGTTTGCGCTCCTGGACCGCCAATTCTCGGTCGAAGAAGGCGAGCTGACACCGACGCTGAAGGTAAAACGCAAGATCGTTGAAGCCCGCTTCGCTCACATTATTGATGAGATGTACCGGCATGTGGCGTAGGAGCTTTGCGCGCAGGCCTCCATCGAGAAGTAGGAAGAAAGCAGAAAGAAAAAAGTAAAGACTGGAAAGAGCGAAAGCATTTTTTTTGGCTCCCTGTTCTGCTCTCTCCTTTCTACTCTCCCCTTTCTCCTTTCTGCTTTCTCCTGTATTCTCTCCCTTTCATTGACTTTCCCCCTTTTTTTTGATAATTTTTGAGGGATCAGCGCGTGTAGGTGATCCGGTTTTCCTCGGATTTATTCCCCGAAGAGTATGGTTCAATACATTCCACTTATTATGATGATGGGGACGGGATTGCTTCTCGGCCTCGTCCTCCTGAAGCTTCATCAATGGCTCGGACCGCACCGGCCCAATCCCGAAAAGAATTCCACGTACGAAAGCGGCATGGAACCGGTCCGCTCGGCAAAAGAGCGGATTTCGGTGAAGTACTACATGGTCGCTGTCCTTTTCATCCTCTTCGATATCGAGGTAATTTTTCTCTATCCGTGGGCGGTGAACTTTCGGTCGCTGGGAATGTTTGGATATATAGAGATGGTGGTCTATATCGCCATCCTCCTCATCGGTTACTTCTACATCCTGAGGAAGGGAGCGCTAAAGTGGGATTAGAGCATGCACTGGGCGACAGCATCATCACGACGAAAATCGACGCGGCGATCAATTGGTGCAGGAAGAATTCGGTCTGGCCGATGCCGCTGGGCATCTCCTGCTGCGGGATCGAGATGATGGCCCTCGTCGACCCGCGTTTCGACGTCTCAAGGTTTGGCTCGGAGGTCATGCGATTCTCTCCCCGCCAGTGCGATCTCCTCATCGTTGCCGGAACCACCACGTACAAGATGGCAAAAGTTGTCAGGAAGATTTATGACCAGATGCCCGACCCGAAGTGGGTAATCGCCATGGGCGTCTGCACCTCCACGGGGGGCATGTACCGCACCTACTCCGTCGTGCAGGGAATCGACCAGTTTGTGCCGGTCGATGTCTACGTGGCCGGCTGCCCTCCCCGACCGGATAACCTGCTTCATGCCATCATGATGATCCAGGAGAAAATAGCGCGCGGAGAAAGCCGCAGCACTCCGATGACCGTCGCCGAAGAGCGAAAGGACAGGCAGCTGGTGCAGCTCACCGTGTAGGCCCGCCGGAAGGCTGGTTGGCCCATTGTTCACCCCCGTTATCACATGAACACTGCAGTCGTCGACAAACTCAAAGCTGCTTTCCCCGCCGGCATTCTCGCCGCGAAGGAGTTCCGGGGAGAGACTACGATAGAGGTCAAAAAGGAAGAGATCGTCAAAGTGTGTGCATTTCTGCGCGACGATCCCTCGTGCGCCTTCGATTACCTCAGCGATCTTTGCGGAGCCGATGCCTATACACCGGAAAAACGCTTCGAAGTGATTTACAATGTCCAGTCGCTTTCCCGCCGTGAGCGGCTCCGGCTGAAAGTCTTCACCGAAGAATCGGACCTTCACGTCCCGAGCGTCACCTCCATCTGGCCGGGGGCCGAGTGGCCGGAGCGGGAAGCGTTCGACATGTTTGGGATCATTTTTGACGGGAACAAGGATCTCCGGAGAATGTATATGCCGGAGGAATTCGAATATTTCCCCTTGCGAAAAGACTTCCCGCTGATGGGGATCCCCGATTCCATCCCCTTGCCAAGAAAGTAACTCCCCGTGGCCCGAACGAGCACCGACCATACCTCCTCCATAAGCCCGCTCTACGAAGTCGCCCCGAAGAAGAGCAAAATCCTCCAGGCCCTCGAAGATAAGGATACGAGCGTCCAGTTCACCGACCCTCTCGAGAACGAGATGATTCTCAACATGGGACCGCAGCACCCGGCAACCCATGGAGTCCTTCGCCTGTTGATCAAGCTCGACGGAGAAACGGTTGTGGCATCGGTGCCGGAGCTCGGCTACCTGCACCGGGGATACGAGAAGCTCGCGGAGAACTGCAATTATCACGAGTTTATCCCCCACACCGACAGGCTCGATTACATCTCCCCGCTGATGAACAACACGGCGTACGTGCTCGCCGTTGAGAAGCTCCTCGGCGTCGAAGCGCCGAAGCGGGCGCAGTACATCCGGGTCATCATCTCGGAGCTGGCCCGCATCTCGTCGCACCTTCTTTCCATCGGAGCTCTGGGACTCGATGTCGGGGCGGTGACAATTTTCATGTGGACCTTCCGTGAACGGGAGAAACTCTACGACATCTTCGAAGAACTCACGGGGGCCAGGTTCACCACAAGCTACACCCGGATCGGTGGACTCTCGCAGGACCTCACCGACGGGACGAAGCGGAAGATAGAAGACTTCATCAGTCAATTCCCGGCCAGGCTCGCGGAATGCGAGTCTCTTCTCAACCGGAACAGAATTTTCGTCGAGCGGACTGACGGGGTCGGGGTCATCTCCCGGGAGCGGGCAATCGCGATGGGTTTCTCGGGGCCCAACCTCCGCGGCTCGGGGGTCTCCCACGACTTGCGCCGGGCGGAGCCGTACCTCGTCTACAGCGAGCTCGATTTCGACATCCCCGTTTTCAACGACGGCGATTCCCTTGCGAGGTACTACGTCCGCCTCGGCGAAATCAAAGAGAGTGTGAAGATCGTCCAGCAGGCCATCGACAAACTGCCGGAAGGTCCCTACAACGCCCTGGCCCCCAAGAAAGTCCTGCCGAAAAAGGAACGCATCTACACGAAGATGGAAGAGCTCATCCATGATTTCATGCTCATCAACTTCGGCGCTGCCCCCCCCGTCGGCGAGGTTTATCATGCGGTGGAAGGATCCAAAGGAGAGCTGGGCTTTTACATCCAGAGCAAGGGGGAAGGGCATCCCTGGCGGCTCAAGATCAGGTCCCCTTCCTTCATGAACCTCCAGTCCCTCCCGCAGTTGCTCAACGGCAGGATGATCTCCGACGTCGTCGCGATCATCGGGAGCATCGATCCTGTGATGGGAGAGGCCGACAAGTAGCACTACCGGCGGGCTTCGCTCATCGCAGCGTTCCTGCCCGCTGGTTCCTTCGTCACGAACAGTTCATCTTTCAGAATTGCTTCAATGCTGACTCAGGAAAATCTCAATAGAATTGAAGAGATAAGGAAGCGCTACGCTACCAGCCAGGCGGCGTTGCTCCCGGTTCTTTGGATCGCTCAGGAACAGGAGGGATGGATTTCCGAGGAAATGATGCGCGAAGTCGGTAAGCTCCTCGACCTCCCGTACGGCCACGTCCTCGGAGTCGTGTCGTTCTACACGATGTTCCATTCCGAGCCTTTGGGAAAATACCACATCGAAGTCTGCACGAACGTATCGTGCATGCTCAGAGGATCCGACGGCATCCTCAAGGCGATCGAACATCACTGCGGCGTGAAGCCCGGAGAGACTTCCGCCGACCGGAAATGGACGGTGAGCGAGGTCGAGTGCATGGGAGCCTGCGGCGGCGCCCCGATGCTCGCCATCGGAGAAGAATACTATGAAGGGCTTACGCCGGAGTCGACCGAGAAACTTCTTGGATCCTTGAAATAGCCGGCGCGACCGGACGAAAGAAACGCACTACCCATGGAACGATACATTCTCCCCGACATACCCGACTACTCCGCGATCGACGTCTACGAGCAGCACGGCGGCTACGGCGCTTTGAAGAAAGCGCTCGGGATGAAGCCCGAAGAGGTGACCGACGAAGTCAAAAAATCGAGCCTTCGCGGGCGGGGAGGAGCCTGTTTTCCCACCGGCCTGAAGTGGACCTTCATGCCGAAGCAATCGACGAAGGCGAAGTACCTCTGCGTGAACGGCGACGAGTCCGAGCCGGGCACCTTTAAGGACCGCCAGATTCTCGAGTTGAACCCGCACGCCCTTATCGAGGGAACGGTGATCGCCTGCTACGCTATGGGGATCACGACCGCCTACATCTACCTCCGCGGGGAGTACGGAAAGTGGATCAGGATGCTTCAGAAAGCGCTCGACGCGGCGTATGCGAAAGGATATGTCGGCGAGAAGATCCTCGGGTCCGGATTCTCGACGAATGTCTATCTCCACAAGGGGGCCGGGGCGTACATCTGCGGAGAGGAATCGGCTCTCATGAATTCTCTCGAGGGCCAACGAGGATATCCGCGCGTGAAGCCACCGTTCCCGGCCCAGTTCGGAGTCTGGGGTTGCCCGACGACAATCAACAATGTTGAGACGATCTGCAACGTCCCCCTCATCATCAACAAAGGATGGGAATGGTACTCGAAGATCGGAGCGGCGAAGCATCCAGGACCGATCCTCGTGGGAGTGAGCGGCCACGTGAACAAGCCGGGAGTCTTTGAGGTGCCGACGGGCGAGCTTCTCACCGACCTTATTGACAAGTGCGCGGGCGGAGTTCCGGGAGACAAGAAGATCAAAGCGGTGATCCCCGGCGGCTCTTCGACGATGATCCTGCGCGGGGAGGCAATCGAAGGAGTCCGGATGGATGCCGATTCGCTCAAGGCGGCCGGCTCTTCCGTGGGCACGGCGGGGATGATCGTGATGGACGAGACAACCGACCTCATCCGCGTCATCTCCAGGATCTCGAAGTTCTACTATCACGAATCGTGCGGCCAGTGCACCCCGTGCCGTGAGGGGACCGGATGGATCTGGAAAATCCTGAAGCGGTTCGAACTCGGCGAAGGCCAGATGAAGGATATCGACCTCCTCATGGACATCGCCAACAGTATCGAGGGGAATACTATTTGCGCACTCGGCGATGCCGCCGCCTGGCCGGTCCAGAGCATGATCCGTCGGTTCCGCGATGAGTTTGAAAAGCGAGTGAAGCCGGCGGCTGTTGCCGTCGCTTCCTAAGCGGCCGCGGCGCCCTTCGTGTGCCCGCAGCCGCGGGCTCTCCTTCCACAACCCAACGATCCCCGTATGGCAGGTTCATCGCTGCTACGGCTCGCATTCTTTGCCTGTGTGGCGCTTCTCTGCACTGCCATCCCCCTCCATTCCCAACAATATCCAATCAACACCGAGACCCCCACGATCCTTCCGGCAGGCATGTCCCGCGCCGAGATCGGCGTCGGTCACTACTTCGACCAGCCCTTTCCCCTCTCGGGACTCGAAGGGACCCTGACGAAACTCGGCATCCTTCGATTTGGATTTTCGTACGACGGTAACGTCGAGCTCCAGTTCGACGGCACCCTTCTCGACATCCTGCAGGTGACGAGCAGGGAGCCTGCCTTCAACAGCGCAATCGCAACGACGAACAACGTCACGGGGGATATCGGCGACTTCACCCTCTGGACAAAATTCAAGCTGTTGTCGGAGTACTCCCACCCCGTCTCGCTCGCAATCAGGTTCGGCGTGGAACTGCCCAATGCCAGCAACGAGTCGGGGCTGGGAATTGACGAGTTCGACTTCTACTCGTCATTTCTTCTGGAGAAGCACCTAAGCGGCATCAGGTTTGTCCTCAACGCCGGTCTCGGCATTCTTGGTGACCCGACGAAGCTCAGTGAACAGCACGACACTTTCATCTACGGAGCGGGAATCTACACTCCTCTCGCTCCGACGTGCAACCTCGTTCTCGAGGCGGCCGGCCGCACAGGTCACCAGGGAATCGGGGTCTACCGGCTGGCGAACGCCAAAGCCGGTGGCGATACGGAGGCCTGGGGAGTGAAGTGGAGACTTCTCGGGGTCCTCTCCTTCAGCCGCGCGGACAATTCACGCGGAGCAGAGTTGGATGTCGGTTATGATTTCAGGCTCTTTGAACCGACAGACAACTAGTGTTGACTCCCCCCTACAGAGCGCAGGCCAATCGATCATGAAAACCCTCAAACCCAAAGCCCTCAAGCCCGGAGACGTCATCGGCCTCATCGCTCCCGCGAGCGCCCCCCCGTCGCAGGAAAGAATTGAGAAAGGATTCGGCTATCTCGAGCGGCTCGGGTACAGAGTAAAGCTGGGGAAACATGTCAGATCCGTCCGGGGCTTCCTCGCAGGAACCGACGCCGAGAGGGCAGAAGATATCAACGAGATGTTCAGGGACAGGAACGTCAGCGCGATCATCGCCCTCCGCGGCGGCTACGGGACTCCCCGCCTCCTTCCCCTTATCGACTATCCCCTCGTGAGGCGGAACCCGAAAGTCCTTGTCGGCTACAGCGACCTGACGGCTCTCCAGCTTGCACTTTGCCGGAAAACGGGGCTCGTCAGCTTTTCGGGTCCCATGGCTGGGGTGGAGATGTACAAGGGAATCGATCCGTTTACGGAGGAGAATTTCTGGAGGATGGTAACATCGACAAAGAAGATGGGAAAGATCGGGAACCCGGACGGCAAGCCCTTTCGGACGATCGGGCGGGGAAAGGTCTCCGGCAGGCTGATCGGCGGGAACCTGTCGCTCATCTCGTCAATCATCGGCTCCCCTTATCTCCCCTCCTTCAAGAACTCGATTTTCTATTTCGAAGAGGTTGAGGAAGAATCGTACAGATTCGACAGGATGCTGAACCATGCGGCACTTGCCGGGATCCTCCGCGACGCAAAAGGAATTCTCATCGGGGAGCTGACGGACGTGAAGCCGGACGACCCGTCCAAGCCGTTCCTTTCGGTCGATGAAATCATCGCAGACCACCTTTCGCAGCTCCGCAAGCCTGTCCTTGCCGGGCTCTGCTACGGACACGTCGAGCGGAAACTAACGATGCCTGTGGGCATCAGGGGGTCTATCGACGCCGGGAAGTGTGAGCTCTCTTTCCTTGAGGCGGGTGTGGAATAGACGTTGCCTCCCATCCTGCCGATCCTCGTCGTTTCAGGCAGTGGCCGGGGCTTCGGATCTCCGATGAGCATAGGGAGATGGAGCCCGGAAGACCACCGTGGTGAAAAACTCGATGATGAGCCCGAAGAGACCGTTCATGACCGCGTTCCCGAATGGGGGAAGGACCGGCCCCAGCTGCATGAACAGGAAGTAGGAAAAGACCGACCCGACGATCAGTCCGACGACGACCCCATTCCAGGCCCATCTCAGTCTCAGGCCGGAGACACCGATGGCGAACCCCATGACCCCGCGGTTCAGCAACACCCAGACGACATTGACGGTCGTGAATTGAAGGAAGTGGGCCGCGAAGGCCCCTGATGCGCAAAGAACTCCGACGGCCAGCCCGAAGAGGGTCGCCACGATGATCCGTTTCCTGCTCACCTTTGTTTCCATGGATGATTCTCCTGCGAACGTGGAAGGCATATCTGTCTCGACAGAACCCTGCGGCACTTGAAAGACTTACCGTGATAGGTTACGGGTTGAGGAGAAGAATGTTCCACCTCCCGAGGGGCGCCGCCATAACAGACATCGCGTTCGTGTGCGATCTTTCTTTCGCAGAATGACCCCGCAGATCGCCGGAAATGATTGACAAACCTGTCATTTATGATTAAATTCAAAAACGAAACTTGCATGCTCGGATAGTTTCCATTGTTATCAATAGCGGTATTCGCCTCGGGAAGGGGCTCAAACTTCCAAGCGCTGGCAGAGGCGGTCGCACGGAGGAACATCGACGCCAGAATTGTCCTGCTCATCTGTAACAATTCGGACGCCGGCGCCTTCTCAGTCGCCCGGTCATTTCAGATCCCGGCACTCCATCTCAGTCAGAAGCAATTTCCGACGCAGGACCATTTCGCGGAATCGATCCTTGCGAACCTCGATTCGCACGGGGTCGATTTCATCGTCCTCGCCGGCTACATGAAGAAGCTCGACCCGAGGATCATCCGCCGCTATCGCAACAGAATTCTCAACGTTCATCCCGCTCTCCTGCCGGCATTCGGAGGTGCGGGGATGTACGGGCACCATGTCCACGAGGCGGTCATCGCACACCATGCGCCCGTCTCCGGGGCCACGGTGCATATCGTCGATGAGGAATTTGACAACGGACCGATCGTCCTTCAGGAGTCGATCCCCGTCGACGCGACCGACACGCCCGAATCGCTCGCCGCGAAGGTTCTCACGATCGAGCACCGTCTCCTCCCCCGCGCGGTGGAGCTTTTTGCGGCGAACAAGGTCCATGTCGAAAACGGCGTTGTTGCTTTTCACCCCTAACTACCGACCCAGAGGATCGCGTTGTTGAAAATCCGGCGGGCACTTCTCAGCGTCTCAAACAAGGATGGAATCGTCGATTTTGCCGCCGAGCTCCACAGGCTCGGGGTGGAGATCATTTCCACCGGCGGAACGCATGCTCTCATCTCCTCGGCGAAAATCCCGGTGAAGCAAGTCTCAGAAGTCACGGGTTTCCCCGAGATTCTCGACGGGAGGGTGAAGACGCTTCATCCCGGCATCCACGGCGGACTCCTCGGCATCCGCGACAACCCGGTTCACCGGAAGCAGCTCGACGACCTCCACATCCAGCCGATCGACATGGTCGTCGTGAACCTCTACCCGTTCAAGGAGACGATCCGGAAGAACGGAGTGACGCTCGACGAGGCGATCGAGCAGATCGACATCGGCGGTCCGGCGATGCTCAGGTCGGGGGCAAAAAATTATCGTTTTACCTGCGTCATCTGCAACCCGAAGAACTACGGCGCGGTCCTCGGCGAACTTCGGGAGCGGAATGGCTCGATCAGCGAGGAGACCTGCTTCAGGCTCGCGAAGGAAGTCTTCCGTCACACGGCGCAGTACGATTCGGTCATCGCGGAGTACCTCCGGAAGAGCGGTGGCGAGTCGCAGGAGTTTCCGGAGATCCTCACGATCGCCCTGGAGAAAACCTTCGACCTTCGCTACGGCGAGAACCCGCACCAGAAGGCAGCTCTCTACGGAGACTTCGAATACTGTTTCAAGAAGCTTCACGGGAAGGAGCTTTCGTATAACAACATCATCGACACCACGGCAGCGGTGAGTCTCCTTTCGGAGTTTGCCGAGCCTGCCTCGGTCATTGTGAAGCACACGAACCCGTGTGGCGTTGGCAAGGGGGATAATATCGCGGAGGCGTACCAGCGTTCACTCAGCACCGATCCGAAGTCGGCATTCGGCGGCATCATCGCGGTGAACCGACCTCTCGACATGGCGGCAGCCGAGCTCATGAATCAGCTCTTCACGGAGATCATCATCGCTCCCGCCTATCCGCCCGACGTCCTTGAATTCCTCATGAAGAAAAAGGACCGTCGGCTCATCCAGCAGGTCGGAGACACCCGTTCGGTCGTCGAGCTCGACATGCGGCGGGTCACCGGAGGGCTGCTCGTCCAGACACCGGACAACGCCCGCGTGAGCGCGGAGAACCTTCGGATGGTTACCGAGCGGAAGCCGACCGAGGAGGAGGTCGAGGCTCTTCTCTTCGCGTGGAAGGTTGCGAAGCATGTGAAGTCGAACGCCATCGTCTACACGCTCAAAGACCGGACGATCGGGATCGGTGCCGGGCAGATGTCGAGGGTCGACTCGGCGAAGCTGGCGGCGAGGAAGGCCGTCGAGGCAGGGCTCTCCCTCCGGAACACCGTCGTCGCCTCGGACGCTTACTTCCCCTTTGCCGACGGCCTCCTCGAGGCGGTCAACGCGGGAGCGACCGCCGTCATCCAGCCGGGGGGATCCGTGCGGGACGAGGAAGTGATCAAGGCGGCCAATGAACACGGCATTGCGATGGTTTTCACCGGAATCAGACATTTCAGGCATTGAACGACTGGCATCACGGAAACAATGGCAGGATTGTCGTAGCGTCCTGGAGCACTACACTCATTTTCTAAACATCAGCGCCAATGGGAATTTTTTCGGTTTTCTCCGCAGACCTGGCGATCGACCTCGGGACTGCGAACACATTGATTCACATGAAGGGAAAGGGGATCGTCCTCAACGAGCCCTCGATCGTCGCCTTCGACCGGAACACCAAGAAGATCGTCGCGATCGGGAACGAAGCGCGCGAGATGCTCGGACGGACTCACCGCGACATCCGGACGATCAGGCCGATGAAGGACGGCGTCATCGCCGATTTTGAGATCGCGGAGGGAATGCTTCGCGAGTTCATCAAGAAGATCCACGCGAACTGGCTCCCGAGTCGCAGGATCGTCATCTGCGTGCCCAGCGGCGTCACCGAGGTCGAGAAGCGGGCCGTCCGTGACTCGGCGGAACACGCCGGGGCGAAAGAGGTGCACCTCATCGCCGAGCCGATGGCCGCCGCGATCGGCGTCGGCCTCGACGTCGACAACCCGGTCGGCAACATGGTCGTCGACATCGGAGGCGGGACGACGGAGATCGCCGTCATTGCCCTCTCCGGCATCGTCAACGAGGAGTCGATCCGGATTGCCGGCGACGAGATGAACTCGGCGATCATCCAGTTCTTCAAGAAGAATCACAACATCCTCATCGGCGAGCGGACGGCGGAGGCGATCAAATGCGAGGTCGGCTCCGTGATGCCGCTGAAGGAAGAAGTGACGATCCAGGTAAAGGGGCGCGACCTCGTCAACGGCATCCCGAAGACCACCGACGCGAGTTCCGCGGAAATCCGGGAATCGCTCAACGAGTGCATCCAGCAGATCGTCGACGCCGTGAAGCTCACTCTTGAGCGGACGCCCCCCGAACTCTCCTCCGACATCCTCGACCGCGGGATCATGCTCTCCGGCGGCGGGGCGCTCCTCAAAGGACTCGACGAGCGTCTGCGGCTCGAAACAAACCTCCCGGTCCATGTCGCGGAGGATCCGCTCACGGCAGTCGTGAGGGGTACGGGCAAAGTGCTCGAGAACCTGAATCACTACTCGAAGGTCCTCATCAAGAGCAGAAGATACTAGCGCCCCTTCGAGTAAATGATTTTGTATTGAAATACGGACAGCGCCGCTCCAAACTGCACCAGCGCCAAATCAGAACACGATATTACTTTTTGGAAGCGGCACCAGGCCATTGACCGTGAACGGCAGACTGTGCATCTCCCGGTAGCGATCCGCACCGGCCGCCGTTCATTCTTCGCAACCACGTGAAGCATGCAGCGTCTCTACCAGTTCTACTTCCTCTTCAAAGAGTACATTATCTTTTCGGCCCTCGTCCTCATCTCCATCGCCCTCCTCGCTGAAAACGACAACGATCAGATCCGTCGCATCCGTTCGCTTACGGTTGGAGCGATCGGGGCGCTCCAGGGGACCTTTTCCGTCGTCCCGAATATTTTCGTCCTCCAGCGGGAGAACGAACTGCTACGGAGGATGAACGTCAACCTCGCCGACGAAGTGAACCAACTCCGCGAGGCGAAACTCGAGAACATGCGACTCCGGTCGATGATTGCCTTGAAGGAATCGACGACCACCCCGCTGACCGCCGGGAAGGTCATCGCGAAAAACCTCAACCTCCTTCGCAACACGGTAACGCTCAACATCGGAGCTGACGACGGAGTTGTCGCCGGGATGCCGATTGTCACCGGAGAAGGGCTTGTTGGAAGGGTGATCGCGACGAGCGGAGGGTATTCGATCGGAGAGGTGATGGTGAACGTCGACTTCCGGGCGAGCGCGAAGGATCAGCGGAGCCGCGTTGACGGGATCATCGCATGGGACGGCAAATCGGTCATTCTCAAGAACATCGCCAAATCACTCGACGTCCGCCCAGGCGATGCGATCGTCACGTCGGAGTACAGCGACGTCTTCCCCTCAGGCATCAAGATCGGCGTCGTCTCCGCGGTCACCGAGATACCGGGGAGTCTTTTTAAGAAGGTCGAGGTCGAGCCGGCAGTCGACTTCGTGAAACTCGAAGAGGCCTTCGTGATCCACTTCCTTCCTAACCTCGAGAAGCTCAGGCTCGAGGAGAAGACGCAGAAGTAGCCTTGCATCCCCCATCGCATCAATCCGTCGTCCAACCCAAACCTATTCAGACGTACGCGGGACCTGTTGAACCAGTGTTTTGTGTTCCACAAACTTCTCCCCGTTCCAGAACAGGATCGAATCAATCAGTTGCTGAGCATACCGAGTCCCTACCTTGTCTTTTAGCCTTCCTTGCCGCTCCAGCCGCTGATGTCCGGTGATGAATGGATTGTCAAAAACCAGCGAGATATTCATGACCGGGGAGATGTTATAATGGATACTGCCGCTGAACTCCGGGGAGGCACTCATTTCGTAGACTTCGTTCACCACTGCGGTGAATGCGCCGTTGTTCAACGGCCGTATGGAGACGAGCCGGTTCATGGGCAAACTCGGCGAGAGAACCTGGCCGTACTGTGAAAACGGAAACAGCAGATAAAATTTCTCCTTTGCAGGAGGGCAGTTTTCCGGGGCATAGTCGCCTTGAACAGGAGCATGGCCATTCATTCTCGAAGGGTCGAGAATCGCGAGTGAGGCTCGGTTCCACGCGTCGTTTGTCCCGCCGATGAGGAGCTCTTTCTTCCCGTCGTTATCGACATCCACCGCTGCGAGGGCGCAGACTCCGCCGGGAGTCCAATAAGACTGCAGATCCTTCCCCGTGACCGGGTCGATCTCACACACCTTCGAGGGAAGGTACGCCGACACCGCTGAAGCAATCAGCCGCGGTCTTGCACCGTCATCCTGCAGGACTATCAACGCGTTGAAGTGCTTCATTGCGTCGAGGGACGAATGCCTTGCTCCGAACAGTATTGGTCTTCCCACATCTCGCTTCCACCGGAGAGTCCCATCGGAGTTAAAGCACTTCAGCGTGTCCTCCTCCCGATCGACGCCGTTCGGGACAATCACTTCATTGTGACCGTCACCGTCGATATCAGAGACGACCATGGTCTGTTCCCAGGGGGAGTCGTCCACGCTCGATTCGTTTTTGTGGCCAAGCATGGGGTGGGTCCACAACT
Source organism: Bacteroidota bacterium (assembly GCA_035505655.1). Taxonomy (GTDB): domain Bacteria; phylum Bacteroidota; class Ignavibacteria; order UBA10030; family UBA8401; genus JAGVPT01. The sequence goes on along the minus strand of DATJQP010000100.1, from coordinate 24,078 downwards.
GTTTCCCTTCCGCATTGTAGGCACTGAGCACGAAATCGGCGACCTTTGCATACGCCGGGTTTGCATCCTCCGTTGTCAAGAGGTGCACCGAAAGAACGACCGCGGCAGCGATCGCGCCCAGAATTGAGAATGAGGGAACAGGATGGTTCCACAGAAACCAGGCCAGGCGAACCGGGAGGGGAGCGGTCCGCTCGTCGAGAATCTCAAAAGGCGGGTTGGCAATCTCTCCTCTTTCGGCTTTCCGCAATCCCGTTCCCGGAAGATACGTTTGCTTTTTCCCGGACAACTTGTCTGCGAAGGCGAGGTCCCCCTCAGCGAGCGGATTTTGCATCTCCCGGTCGAACTCTGCATAGAATTGCCGCTGGCGGTCGACGTATTCCGCGGCGAAGGTGTTCGTTCTTATAAATCCTTCGAGCGCCTCGCGATCCTCGGTCGAGAGCTGTTCCGGAAAGCGGAGGTAAAAATCCAAGTCTTCTTCTGTGAACTGTCTTGGTGCCATCTCAATTATAGTATTCTGCCGACTCGGCCGATTCTCAGAAATTTTTGGTGGAGAGTCTTCATAAATCGTCCCGGAGAAGAATCCTCATCTCCTCCTTGGCAAGCTTCACGAAGTATTCGGCGTACGTCTGCCATCGTTGCCGGTACTCGTCCGCGGTGACGTTTAAACGCCTCTGTGTGACCTTGGCGACCGACTGCTTCCCATCCTCCCCGGCCCAAATCGATCTCAAGATCTCATCGACCGCAAGCGACAGCTTTCTCCCCTCTTCAATCGATATTTTGTCTTCGTCGCAGTAGTCCAAACGAATTTTCGTACTGATACGTTTCATGACCTTCGTGTGGAGGGCGCCCAGTTCTTCCTGCCGGAGCCGGGAGACGTCCAACTCGAAGGAATTTTCCGAATCGTGTCCGGCTGCATAGAAATTCCGAACGAAGCGAACGAGGTCGAAAAACTCGATCGATCGCCGGTGTTCCGACTCCTCGACAAAGATTCCATGGAGCTCGCGTAAAAAGTCGGGAACGGAGAATTGTTGGGACGCGCGTGACCGGAGTTCGCTTTCTATTTTTCCAATCGGCATCGCCTGAAGATGCGCGAGAACATCCTCGCGCTTCGGCTCAATAAAAAGGACTCTGAATCGCGTGGAGAGGCGGAGCTGATCTCCCCTTTTCACCTGTTCTTTGATATTTCGGGCGATCTTGGCGCCTTCCGGGTCAATCGTTTTGAACAACGACGTGAGCTCTGTGCGGGCATGGCCGATGACTCGCCCCTGGAATTGGACGAGAAGCTGATTCGGATCGGTTTGGTCCAGTGCGGCCGGGAGCGATGCAATAATCTCGTCGATCTTGGGAAAATGATTCGGCGCAGACCGGGAAAAGAGGGCTGAGACCGAGGTTCTGGCCAGATCGTCGAGCGTGTATCCGCTTGAGAGGCTTAGCTGGAGGTACGAATTGAAATGGGCATAAATATGCCTTTTGGCGCTCTCGCTGCAGAATCGAATGAGCTCGGCCAGATCACGCCGGGAGACAGCCCCCGCCTGGAGAGAAAGCAGAATCGACCTAAGCTCTTGTCCTGACATTGATTTTTAGGCCCTGAATCGCTGAACATAGCCACAGAAACTGTTAAAATCAACAAGTGGACCTCCAAGATGTTTGGGATCGCGCCTAACGCTTTCAATTTAATGTCGAGTATTCTGAAAATGAATCCAGTTGTGCGAATATATCAAGAGACGTTCGCGCGCAAACTATCGCCCGCACGATTTGAGGGCGCAGGCAATAAAGGATTGTGAAGGACTGTGGTCTCTCCGGTGAGCGCTATGATTGGAAGTGTTCCCAAATCGTCCACGAGAAACATCCGAGCGTCGCTTCGCACATCAGCACGTCAATTGCCCCGGCCCGGTACCCGGCAGGATGAGTTGATGTTCTGCGTCGGAAGGGCTGGAGGGACCAATTATCGCGAAACCCCTGGTTCGCTTCGAGCTGAAGGTGCTGACGCGCAAGCCGAACATTGACAGCATGTTCATCCTTTCGCATTCACCAAGCGTCCGGGGGGAACGCTTCGTGAGGCCAGTTTTGCAGCCAACGAAGTTCCGCTCCCAACACAATGATTCCAGAAGTGTACCAATCTTGGTCTCAGTTCGCTCGCGACCTATCTCCAAGTGGTCAAGGAGTCCTTAGAATTTGCGTCTGAGACAACATCCACGCGAGCTCTCAAGTCCCCCAATACTTGCTTTGGCCGCATTTCTTGCACTCACGGTCCAGTCTTCATCTACCGGTCGTGCCAATAATTCAAGCTTCCCATCGATCATCATGAAGATACCCACCCCACACTTCGCTATGAGACGAGTGATGAACTGGCTTTCATATTTGGCCGGCGAATGCAGTCTTCGGTGCAGTCATTCCCGGTTTCACCGGGGTTCGTGGATTTCTTCGATATCCGTTTCGCCTAGCCTGAAAGGGATACAAAAATGTACATCAGATTAGCTCTGCTTGCCGCATGTGTGGTTCTTGTCGGGGATAAGCAACTTGCACAGCCGTCGTCACCGAGGGATAGCACATGGGTTACCAATGGTACCGTGTATGCAGTCGCCTATCAGAAAGGAATCACGTACATCGGGGGCACTTTCACCTTTGTGGGTCCAAATAGACCACACGGTGCCGTGGTTGACGTGAATACAGGGCAGACTGATTTGAGGTTCCCATCGATAATATGTGAGGACCAATCAAAAGGAAGTGGCGCAGTGTATTCAGTTGCACCAGATGGTTCGGGGGGGTGGTACGTGGGTGGAAATTTCACTCACGTGGGCGGCGTAGCTCGCAACAATATTGCTCACATTGAGTCAGATGGTTCAGTCGATCAAAACTGGAATCCATCTGCGAGTCACGGTTACGGGAGCGACGTGGATGCCATCGCCGTAAGCGGCTCAACCGTTTTTGTAGGGGGTAGGTTTTCCAACATTGGAGGAGCGAATAGGAACAATATTGCTGCTTTGAGTGTCAGCAGTGGACTGGCTACAACCTGGAATCCGAATTCAGACGGCATGGTGCGTTCGATTATTGTTAGCGGCACGGTCGTCTACATCGGGGGAGACTTTGGTTGGATCGGAGGTTACGGCGCGAACCAGAGAAATTGCGCAGCCGCGATCGACGTTTCGACGGGAACCCCCACATCCTGGAATCCTAACTGCAACAACCATGTCTATGCTATCTCTGTCTCTGGGGGCACTGTCTACTTGGGTGGAAGTTTCACCAGCGTTGGAGGTCAAGTGCGAAACTATCTCGCTGCGGTAGACGCATCGTCCGGTGCACCAACCTCGTGGAACCCGAACGCAGACAACACGGTGGAGGCGATGATGATGAGTGGACCAGTGATTTACTCCGGCGGAGACTTTACCACAATCGCCGGGCAGGTCAGAAACAAGATTGCGGCCATCAATACTGCCTCAAGCACGGTCACGTCGTGGAATCCGAACGCAAATGCTACAGTGCGATCCATTGTCGCGAACGGATCAACTGTTTTTGCCGGTGGCGACTTCACAGCCATTGGATCTCAGAGTCGTAGCCATCTTGCAGCAATAGATGGTTCGACCGGCTCTGCCACCGCTTGGACATCAAATGCAACAGACGCTGTCTATGCGCTTGCGGTTGCCAGCACGGAACTTTACGCCGGCGGGATTTTCAGAAGCATCGGCGGGCAGTTCCGGAGTAATCTTGCGGCCATCGATGCTGTGAATGGGTACGCAACATCCTGGAATCCACAAACCAATGGAAGAGTCTGGGAAGTGACGGCAAGTGGCACGAATGTGTATGTCGGAGGCGAGTTCACGACTGTTAATGAAACCACGCGAAATCGTATTGCTTCTGTCGACGCTTCAACCGGAACACTATCGGCTTGGGACCCGAATGCAAACAACTATGTTTATGCGATAACTGTTAGCGGCTCCACCGTCTATGTCGGAGGAGACTTTTCCACCATAGGAGGCCAACCGCGAAACAAAATCGCAGCCCTTGATCTTGCGACGGGGAACGCTACTCCCTGGAACCCTAACGCAAATGGTTGGACGACGGCCATCAATGTGAGCGGGTCAACAGTTTACATCGGAGGTGCTTTTTCAAGTGTTGGAGGTGTTGCGCGAAATTACATTGCCGCCGTTGACGCGACAACTGGGTCTGTAACCGGCTGGAATCCAAATATTACGAGCTATGGGGGCAGTGTTTATAGCATTGCCCTAAAGAACGGTTTGGCATATATAGGCGGTTCGTTCAATGCAATAGCCGGGGCCACACGCAATAACCTCGCAGCGGTAGATCTGAACACGGGTACACTCAAAGGTTGGAATCCGAACGCTGACGGAAGCGTTAAGTGGCTCACACCGGGAGGAGCCTGTCTGTACGTTGCCGGCCAATTTGCCAACATCGGGGGCTATGTGAGAAAATACTTGGCTGGATTAGATACCGCAACTGGAATCCCCAATGGGTGGAGCCCATATGCCGACTATCCAAACTACGACGGAAGTTATTCTGTCGCCGTAGCGAACGATTCCGTACTGTTCGCGGGCGGAGATTTCAACACCCTTCAGAATGGCACGATAATCCAAGACAACTTCGCCCAATTTGGTACCGTGAAAGGCAATCCTCTGCCCTCGATTGCAGGTGTTTCACCTTCAACACTGAACCGGCTACAGACGGCTAATGTAACTCTCACAGGGAGCGGGTTCATCAGCGGGATCACGACGGCGAGTTTTGGCTCGGACGTCGCAATCAATTCCGTTACAGTGAGCAGCACCACTCAGCTCGTGGTGAACGTCACCGTGTCGGCCTCCGCAGCGACGGGCACTAGAACAATCTCTGTGACAAACGACGCTCCCGGCGGTGGCACAGGATCGCTGTCCAATGGCATCACAATAAGCAATCCTGCCCCAACCCTGACAGGTATTGTTCCGGCTGCTGGCAATCGCCTACAAACGCTCACCGTATCATTTGCGGGGACCAATTTCATAAGCGGCGTCACAAGCATTGTGCTTGGGACCGGAATTACGCTCAACTCAATCACGCTCAACAGCTCCACCAGCCTTAGCGCGAACATCACAATAGCGGCGGGCGCACCCACGGGTTCGCAGACCTTCACCGTTACAAATTCGGCGCCAGGCGGCGGAACGTCCGGTTCGCAGTCCTTTACAGTCAACAACCCTGTTCCAACCTTGACCAATCTTTCCCCTGCCACGGGAAACAGGCTGCAAACACTCACTGTTACTTTGACCGGCACAAACTTTATTGGCGGCGTGACCACAATAAATGTTGGTCAGGGTATTGCCATCAACTCATTGACCGTGAACAGCTCAACATCTTTGTCAGCAAGCTTATTGGTCGCAGATACAGCAGCGACCGGCGCACGAGACTTTACCGTAACGAACACCTCTCCCGGCGGAGGAACATCAACGGCTCAGACATTTGCGATCAATAACCCCGTTCCGTCGTTATCACTCATTTCGCCAGCGGGGGCAACGAGGGGACAGGCTCTGGAAGTCAGAGTCAAAGGGTCAAATTTTCTTCGGGGCTTGACGAGCGCGGGATTTGGGTCGAATATTAGCGTGGACAGCAGCATCGTGTACCGCTCAGACAGTCTCGGTGCTTACATCAGGGTTGGCGCGACCGCAACCATCGGATCTCGAAACGTAACCGCCACAAATGTGGGGCCGGGTGGCGGAACAACGGTTCTCGCGAACGGATTCACCGTATTTGGTTCAGTTGTTGGAGTACCCGCAATGGTGAGCCTTGGTAGCGTCAAGTTGGGGGAGTTCAAAGATTCGAGCGTCACAATTACAAACGCCGGGAACGACACGTTGCGGGTGTCGAATACCACTTCTACCAACAACGTGTTTTCCATCCGTCCTATCTCAACAACTATTCCGCCGTCATTGACCGCATATGATACGATACGCTTTGCTCCGACTGCGATTGGACTATCGGCAGGCAATATCCTGATCTTTAGTAACTCGGCATCATCTCCCGACACAATAAAGACATCGGCCTATGCCTTCGGCAGACCCGTGTTCCAGAGCAACAAGACCAGGATTCAATTTGACACCCTAAAGATCGGAACCTTTAGAGATTCCACTATGACGATAACAAACATAGGAAATGACACGTTGAAAATTTCCAACATTACAATTTCCAACGTTGCGTTTTCTGCACGGCCGTCGACGAGAAACCTTCCTCCGAACGGATCATTTGCTGATACAATTCGGTTTTCGCCCGCAGCAGTTGGAACGATCTCCGGGAACATCCTGATCTTCAGCAATGGCGCTTCCTCTCCAGATACAATAGGCGTGGCGGGCTTCGGTTCAGGTTTACCGAGGCTGCAGACGATAACTGCAATCGTCTTTGGTGACGTAAGACTTTCGATGCATAAAGACACTTCCATTGTTTTGGCCAATGTTGGCAGCGACACACTGAGAATCGCTTCGATAGCCAGCTCGAGGAGCTGTTTCAGCTCCCGCCCTAGCACCATGGTGGTCGCCCCGGGGCGCGGCAGCATTGACACTATCCGTTTCACCCCAGATTCATCGGGGACACGAAGTGCATTCATAGTAATTTCCTCCAACGACCCAACTTCGCCTGATACGATCATGGTTAGTGGAGACGGAACGACGACGGGCATCAGAAGATACGGGACCGAAATTCCAAATTCTTTTGCACTTCTTCAGAACTTTCCAAATCCGTTTAATCCGACTACGACAATATCGTTTGATCTGCCGGAGGGGTCCCACGTGAACATCTCGATCTACGACGCAATCGGCAGGAAGGTAGAGACCCTGGCTGATGAAGAGAAATCGGCGGGACGTTACAGAATAACGTTCGATGCTTCTGCTTTTCCGAGCGGCGTTTACTTTTGTAGACTTTCGGCAGGACATTTCGTAGACACAAAAAAATTAATGTTCTTGAAATAAACGCAACAATCTACAGATGAGAATGCCGTTGGTGAACTAGCCCTTGAGAGTAGTGCTTCTGGTGGATTTTGCGTTGTTGCTTGGCAGCCGACGAGATTTGGGAAGGTCAAGCAGGATCTCGCCACAAATGTCAGCGGAACGGTTAGTGGAGCCCAGACAATTGGACGCTCTCTGCACTCTCCGCCCCCCACCTTCATCCCCCCTGCGTTCTTTCAAGAAACTCCAGCACTTTTGCCATATCGTCCGGAAGCTCCGAGTCGAACCGCATCATCTCCTTCGTCAGCGGGTGGACGAAGCCCAGCTTCTTCGCATGAAGGGCCTGGCGAGGGATGATCTCGAGAAGGTTTGCCGCCTCCGCTCTCCGTTTCCCCGTCAGTCCCGCCGCCATGGTTTTCCCTCCTCCGTACGTCTCATCCCCAAAAACCGGATGATGGATATGGGCCAGGTGCACGCGGATCTGGTGCGTCCGCCCTGTCCGGAGATGGAGACGGATGAGCGAAAGATAATCGAACGCCCGTATGAGCTCGAATTCTGTCACCGCAAACTTCCCTCCGAAGACCACCGCTACCTTTTTTCTGTCGCTCTTGCTCCGCCCCAGCGATGCCTCCACAACACCGCTCTTTTCTTTCAGGACTCCCCAGACGATCGCCCAGTACTCTCTTTCTGATGTCTTGTTCGCGAACTGCCGCGCAAGCTTCTGATGGGTCACTTCGTCCTTCGCCACGACGAGAAGACCGGAGGTGTCTTTGTCGAGCCGATGAACGATGCCGGGGCGAAGTGGATGGGGACGCGAAAGGGAGGCGGAATGATACATGAGGGCGTTGACGAGGGTGCCGGAGTAGTTCTTGTAGGCCGGATGGGTCACCATTCCCGCCGGCTTGTTGACCACCATGAGGGAGTCGTCCTCGTAGACAATGTCGAGCGGAATATTTTCCGGAAGGACCTCCGGAGGCTCGGGACGCGCGAGGGTGACGTGGATCGTCTCGCCGGGAGAGATCTGATGGCTTGCCTTCACCTTCTTCCCGTCAACCGCCACTTCGCCGGAACGGATGGCGCTCTGAACCTTCGTGCGGGTGGCGTTCTCGACACGGGCGGTGAGGTAAGTGTCGAGCCGTTCTTTTTTTTGCCCCGCAGGCACCACGATTTCGAACTCTCGTTTCATGGGACGCGACCCTCGGGGAATTGGAAGAGAGGAGCTACGAACCGGATTTGGGAGGCGTATCGGCCGAGGCGGTCGCGGATTCGAGCGAAGGTTGATGAGCCCCTTCCTCGATGCTCATGAAACTCCGGTGAAAGATGAGGAGGATGAGGACTCCGATCGTCACCGAAGAGTCCGCGACGTTAAAGATGGGAAAACGCGAGAGATGATACCCGAACAGGTTGATGTTGAAGAAGTCGACGTCGATGAAATCGACGACCTTTCCGTAAAAGAGAGTTCCGTCGCTGAAGAGGACCCCGTAGAAGACCCTGTCGATAAGGTTCCCCACTGCGCCGCCGAGGATGAGGGCGAGCGAGAAACGGAAAAGGAAACGCTCGTTCCGCATCCGGTAAAGGTACAGGAGGATTCCGATGCTTGCGATGACCGAGAAGAGGGAAAAGAAGAGCTTTCCCCCCAGGTCGATACCGAAGGCCATCCCGGGGTTTTCAATATAGGTGAGGCGGGCAAAATCGCCGAGCACCGGTACCGACGACCCGAGCGGAATGCCGGGGACGTTAAGTCCCAGCGAAGGGATCGAAAAACCTCTCACCATCAGTTTCGTGGCCTGATCTCCGAGGACCACGGCGAGCGTCACAAACAGAATTCTCACGGACTTGCTTCCTGGATATGAAGACGACGACCTGCTACCTTCCCTTTTTTACTTTACACCGGATGCAAAGTTGCGCGTGAGGAACTGCTTCGAGACGTTCTTTTTCGATCAGCTTGCCGCAATCGGTGCAAAATCCGTACGTCCCCTTGTCGATCCTCTTGAGGGCGTCCTCGAGATAGTTGAGGAACTTGCCCTCCCGGGAGGCGAACATGAATGTCTTTTCTCGCTCCATGGCGTCGGTTCCCTGCTCCATGTGCATCGAGTAGGTGGAATTCTCGTTCGCGTACTCCCCTGTCGTCACATCCATCATGCTCTCTTTGAGAATCTGGAGCTCGTCGAGGATCTCCTTCCTCTTGTCCATGATGATCGACTTGAAGCGCGCCAGGTCTTTTGCGCCGTAGCCTTTCACCTTTACCGGCCGTTTTTCGCCCGCCGCTTTGATCAGCGTCTTGTCGGCCGCCTTCGGGGCAGCCTTCTTCCGCTTCGACTTTGTCGTCATAGTCCCAGCTCCTTTTTTATCTCCTGCGTTCTTTTTCTTCAGCGAAACTCCCTTGGCCATGAATGATCCTTCGGTGTGATTGAAAGGTGACTTGAAATCCGGAATTCCTTATGATCGCGCCCGTTCGATGCTGATTTCACACTCCTCCCCGTTCACGACATCCTTTGCCGAAAACTCGCCCGCATGAAGCGTCGGGATGACGCCGACCGCGAGCGTTTCCCTGGAGATGTAGTCACGGAGACCCTCGAGGGCGGAGAGAAGTTTCTCTGTCCCCGTATAGTAGACCGAGATCCTGTCGGTGACGTCGAAGCCCGCGTCCTTCCTCATGTTCTGAACCCGGTTGACGAACTCTCTCGCGAACCCTTCCCGCCTCAACTCTTCGGTGATCTCCGTGTCGAGGGCGACGGTCATCCCGCCGTCCGATTCGACCATCCATCCGTGGAGATCTTCGTGAAGCACCTCGACGTCTTCTTTCGTGATCGCGAAGGTCTCGCCGTTCACAGGGATTGAAAACGCTCCGGTTCTTTGGAGGAGGGAGATATCCGCGGAACTCATCTCCCGCACCTTTGCCGCCACCACCTGCACCTGCTTGCCGTACTTTTGACCCAGCGACCTGAAGTTTGGTTTGGCCTTCTTCTTGACGATGTCCGATTCGTCGTGGACATACTCGATCGACTTGACGTTGATCTCGTCGAGGATGACATCCTCCATCCTTCCGATCGAAGCCTTCTGAGCCTCGTCCGAGATCGGGACGATGATCTTCTTTAACGGCTGGCGCACCTTGAGATTCGATTTCATCCTCATTGCCCGGACAAGCCCGACGATGCGGATCGCACGTTCCATCCTCTCTTCCAGCTCCGTGTCGATGGCCCCCGCCTCGGCGCCCGGGAGGTAGGAAAGGTGAACCGACTCGCATTCCTCTTTCTTCGTTACGCCGTTGAGACCCCGATAGAGCTCCTCTGCGAGGAACGGCGCTATCGGCGCCATCATCTTCGTCAGGGCGACGAGGCATTCATAGAGCGTCTGATACGCCGAGGTCTTGTCCTTCCCTTTTTCGCTCTTCCAGAAGCGCCGGCGATTCCTCCGAACGTACCAGTTCGAAAGTTGATCTATTGTGAAGTCGCTCACGCTCCGGGCCGCCCTGGTAATGTCGTAGCCGTCGAGGTGCCGCGCATAAGCGGCAACGAGGGAGTTTAGCGCCGAAAGGATCCAGCGGTCGATCTCGGGCCTCTCCGCAACGGGGATGCGCTCTTCGGCGTAGGTAAACTTGTCGATGTTCGCGTAGAGGGCGAAGAAGGAATAGGTGTTGACGATCGTACTGAAGAACTTCCGCTGCACCTCCGCGATGCCGTCTTCGTCGAACAGGGTCGGCCGCCAGACCGGACTGTTCCCGATGAGATACCACCGGGTCGCGTCCGCGCCGTACTTGCCGATGAGGACGAACGGGTCGACGGTGTTTTTCTTCGACTTCGACATCTTCTGCCCCTGCTTGTCGAGGATCAGCTCGTTGACAAGGCAGTTCCTGAAAGCCGGAGCGTTGAAAAGGTACGTCCCGATCGAGTGAAGCGTGTAGAACCACCCGCGCGTCTGGTCGATCCCCTCGGAGATGAAGTCTGCCGGATAGGCTTTCTCGAAGGTCTCCTTGTTCTCAAACGGGTAATGCCATTGGGCGAACGGCATTGCCCCCGAGTCGAACCAGACGTCGATGAGTTCGGGTGTCCGCCGCATCGTGCCGCCGCATTTCTCACAGTCGAACGTCACCGGATCGACCGAGGGCTTGTGAAGGTCGACCGGGCTCGGGAAGTTCTTTCCCTTCCGCAACTCTTCGATGCTTCCGATGCATTTCTGCGCTCCGCACTTATCGCAGACCCAGATCGGGAGCGGAGTCCCCCAGTACCGGTCGCGCGAGAGGGCCCAGTCCTTGTTCTCCTCCAGCCAGTTGCCGAAGCGTCCGGCTCCCGTCTCGGCGGGGATCCAGTTGATTCCCTTGTTGAGCTCGATCATCCGGGAGGCGTATTTCGTCGTGCTGATGTACCACGAATCCCTGGCATAATAAAGAAGCGGCGAAGAACAGCGCCAGCAATGCGGGTAGCTGTGGAGATGCGCTTCCTTTCTGTAGAGGATGTTCCGCGACTTCAGGTCCTGGATGATGTCGGCGTCGGCGTCCTTGACAAATTTCCCCTTGTAGTCGGTCACCGAATCGTCGAAGGCGCCGGACTTGTTGACCGGGTGGATCGTCGGGAGGCCGTACTTTTTCCCAGTCTGGTAATCGTCCTCTCCGTACGCCGGGGCCATGTGGACGATGCCGGAACCGTCTTCCGTCGTCACGAAGTCGGCTTCGACAACATACCATCCTCTTTCTTTGGTCTGATGGTAATTGAAGAGCCTTTCGTACTCTTTTCCGGCGAGCTCTTTCCCCTTCATTTCTGCGGCGATCCTGTACTTTTCCTTCAGGACGGAGAGCCGTGCTTTTGCAAGGATGAGGTATTCGCCCGTCGGTTTCTCCTCTCCCTCCTGGCCGGCGAGAAGCTCGACCTTCACATACTCAATCTCTGGATGGACGGCAAGAGCGACGTTGGAGATGAGGGTCCAGGGGGTCGTCGTCCAGACGAGGAAGGAAGTATGTTCGTCTCCTTTCACTTTCATCTTCACGTAAACGCTCGGGTCCTTGACGTCTTTGTAGCCGAGCGCAACTTCGTGGGACGAGAGGGGCGTTTCGCAGCGGGGACAGTACGGCTGAATCTTGTACCCCTTGTAGATCATCCCCCCGTCGAAGTACTTCTTCAGCGCCCACCAGACCGACTCCATGTACTCGTTCGTGAAGGTGATGTACGGGTGAGCGAGGTCGACCCAGTACCCCATCTTCCGCGTCATCGTTTCCCAGTCGGTCTTGTACTTCCAGACCGACTTCCGGCACTCCTCGTTGAACTTCTCCACCCCGTACTCGAGGATCTCGTCCTTGTGCTTCATCCCGAGCATCTTTTCGACCTCGATCTCCACGGGGAGACCGTGCGTGTCCCAGCCGGCTTTCCGGTGGACCTGAAACCCCGACATCGTTTTGTAGCGGCAGATAATATCCTTCAGCGATCGGGCCATGACATGGTGGATGCCGGGGAGACCGTTTGCCGTCGGGGGTCCTTCATAGAAGGTGAACCGGGGTTTCCCGTCTCGTGAGGCGATGCTCTTCTCGAAGATCTTGTTCGATTCCCAGTACGCGAGGATTTCTTTCTCGAGCTCGGAATAGCTTAATTTGTCGGTCAGTTCTTTGAACATCGGCGATTTCGTAATGGGAAGGGAATCATGAGGCGAAAACCCACGCTCACAACTCCTGAGGACACAACCAATTGGACCATCTACAACTGTTTGACAACTTCCTTCATGATCGAAGTGAGCTTTGGCTCGGCCGCCATCGCAGTCGCCACAATCTCTTCAAGCTTCGCCGGCTTCAGCGTATCGGGGAAGCATTCGTCGGTGATGATCGAGAATCCGAGCACGCGCATTGACATGTGGACGGCGACGATGCATTCGGGAACCGTCGACATCCCCACGACATCCGCTCCGATCCCCCGGAGAAATCTGTATTCCGCCCGCGTCTCGAGGTTCGGACCTGGGACCGCGACGAAGATTCCCTTTCTGATTCCGATCTTCGCATCGGCTGCAATTTTCTCCGCGAGAGCGATGAGCGCCTTCGTGTACGGCTCCGACATATCCGGGAACCGCGGCCCGAGGTTGTTATCGTTCGGACCGATGAGGGGATTGTCCCCAAGAAGGTTGATGTGATCGGTGATGAGCATGACATCTCCCCGCCTGAAGTCGGGGTTCATCCCTCCTGCGGCGTTGGAGACGAGGAGTGTTCCGACGCCGAGGAACTTCATGACGCGGACCGGGAAGGTGATCTGCTGCATCGTGTAGCCTTCGTAGTAATGAAAGCGTCCCTGCATCGCCACGACACTCTTCCCGCTCAGCGTCCCGAAGATCAGCTTCCCGTGATGCGACTCGACCGTCGACAACGGAAAATGAGGGATCTCGCCGTAGTCGATCACCACCTCGGCCTTGATCTCTTTCGCAAGTCCTCCCAGTCCCGTCCCGAGAATGATCCCCACCGCCGGCGTGGCAGAGGTCTTCGTCCGGAGGAAGTTGATAGCTTCGTCAATCTGTTCGCGGAGGCGGGGCATGGCTGATTTCGGAGACGAGTAGAAAGAACAAAGTAGAAAGTAGACAGACAGGCCTAGCATTCAGAACTTTCTTTGCTTACTACTTTCTTCTGTCTCCTTTATTCTTTTAGAGTTTTTTGATAATCTCATCAATCTCAATCCCCTCCCGGCCGCTCCCTTTGGAGAGGTCTTTCGCAAGCTCGTCGTCATCGATTTCGAGAGCCTTGATGAGCTCGACCTCCGAGTTGAGAAGCACCTTGAGACGGCTCACGATCGACTCCTTTCGCGAACGAAGGGTCGAGATCTCCTCCTTGATCTTCATGAGATCCATCCTGGCCCTGTCGAGGAGCTGGTTTCCTTTCAACTCCGCCTCCTGGATGATGAGCTGAGCCTCTTTCCTGGAGTTCTCGATCGACCTCCCGCTCGCCTCCTGTGCCTGCATGAGGGTTTGCTGGAGGGTCTTTTCCATCTGCCGGTAGTCGCGAAGTTGTGTGTCGAACTCGACGAGTTGGTCGTTCATGTCCTTGCATTGCTTCAGGAGATCGGCGAACTCGTTCGACATCATCTCAAGGAACGAGTCGACCTCGACCGGGTCGTAACCGCGAAGGACCTTCTTGAACTCCTGCTTCTTGATGTCGAGAGGGGTCAGTTTCATCGATGCCTCCTTCAGTTGACGTGAGATGCAGCCCTGGCTCCGAATATCGCCGTCCCGATGCGGATGATTGTCGCTCCTTCGGCGATCGCTGTCGGGAAGTCGTGCGACATTCCCATCGAAAGATGCGTCATCGCGCGTGGTAGAATCCCCGCGGAATTGACCTCATCAAAGATCTTTTTGAGCAACCTGAACGAGCGGCGCGACTCGTCCGCGTCGTCGGTGAACGGTCCGACCGTCATCAACCCCTGGATCTCGAGGTGCGGATGCCCGGCAATCCGCCGCAACAGACCGCCGGCTTCCGCCGGTCTGACCCCGAATTTCGTCGCCTCGGCCGACGTATTCACTTCCACCAGCACCTTGATGGTCCGTCCCAGCCTCGATCCATGCTTCTCGATCTCGGAGGCGACCCCATCATTGTCCACCGAATGGATCATCGTAATCCAATCGGCGATGTACTTTACCTTGTTGGATTGCAGGTGGCCGATAAAATGCCACCGGATCTTCTCGTCGCGGAGTTTTTCCCGTTTCGCGGTCAACTCCTGAACATAGTTCTCGCCGAAATCGAAGATTCCGGCTCCGATCGCATCCCTGATCTTCCCTTCGCCGAAGGTTTTGGTCACTGCGAGGAGGGAGACCGAGTCCGGAGTCCTGCTGGCCGCGAGGCAGGCGTTGGCAATCCTTTCCTTCAAATTTTTGACGTTTTCGGCAATCATTCGCGGCTTGAACATTGAATATAGCTGATTACCCCCTCAAAAACAATACGCAAGAGGGCCAAACGTCCTTCACTTGGGATTGAAGTTTAGCGATTTCTTCGATATGGCTTGCGAATTAGCGGTTTGGGTGCCGGGTGCTTGACTTAACTCCCCTTTTTTGTTTTATTGCACCTAGCTAACCCCCCACGAACCCACAGCACCGGCATGTCCCACTTGGACTCCGAAAACTTCGACGACGAGCTAGGCGGCCAGCCACCCCGGCGAAACGACCGCAGCGAGGAGATCGAGCGCTACAAGGATATCCTGAAAAAGGGGGGTAACGGGATCCGTACGATCGAAGCTCTCGAAGAGATCGTCGATTTCTACTTCGAGCAGGAGAAGTTCGATGAGGCGCTCCATTTTGCCGACCAGTTGATCGAGTTTGTCCCCTACAGCTCCGACGCGTGGGTACGAAGGGGGATGATCCTCAACAACATGTACCGCTACGACGAGGCGATCGAGTGCTACGAACACGCTATCAGCCTCAACCCGAACGAGGCGGAGATCTACATCAACCTCGGCATCACCCAGGACAATGCCAATAGGGTGGACGAGGCGCTGGAAAGTTTCGAAAAGGCGCTCACGATCGAGCCGGGAAGCGAGGAGGCGCTCTTCAACAAAGCGGTGACGCTGGAGAAGATCGAGCAGTACAAGGAGGCGGCGGAGATCTTTGAGTTTCTCATCAGGGAGAACAAGGAAAACGGAGACGCGCTCTTCGAGCTCGGGTTCTGTTACGATTTCATGGACCGGCTCGCCGAGTCGCTCAAGTGCTACGACGAGCACCTCGACCTCGACCCGTACAATTACAACGCCTGGTACAACCGGGGGATCGTCCTCAATCGGATGGGAGAGTACGAGAAGTCGATCGACAGCTACGACATGTGCATCGCCATCAAGGAGGATTTTGGCGCCGCATGGTACAACAGGGGGAATGCCTTCGCGAACATGGGGAAGTTCAAGGATGCGATCGAGTGCTACTCGCAGACCCTCCGTTACGAATCGAAAGACGTTCCGGCCTGGCACAACATGGGGAACGCCCACGAAGAGCTCGGCAACTACCAGGACGCCATCAAGTGTTTCTCCCAGGCCATCAAGTACGATAACGAGCACTACGAGTCGTTCTTCGGACGCGGAAGCTGCTACGACACTCTCGAGCAATACAAGAAGGCTCTGCAGGACTACAACAGGGCGCTTGAGATCTGCCGGGATTACCCCGAGCTCTGGTACGCCAAGGGGGATGTCGAATACAATCTCGGGAAATACCGGGAATGCCTCATCAGCTACAAGATGGTAGTCCAGCTCGACAAGAAGAACTACGAAGCATGGTTCGACTACGGCGACACCCTCTTCGAGCTCGGCTACCTGAAGGAGGCCCACAAAGCACTCAACCGGTGTATCGAGATCAACCCTCAGTTCGCGGAGGCTTTTTACACCCGCGCCAAGGTCCTTTTTGTGATGAAGAAGATGCTCGACGCGGTCGACTCCCTCAAATCCGCATTCTCGCTCGAGGCCGACCTGCGAAAGCGGTTCGAAACGGAATTTCTGGGAGTGAAATCGATCAAGGAATTCTCCTCGCTGCTTCAGCGCTAAATAGTTTCCACGGAGCGGTTGTTTCATCCAAACCTAATCCCTGAACTGCGAGATTAGGTTTTTTCATTTCACGGCAACGACATCATGGACTCTCACTCGGAGCGACTCTTCGGCGTCCTGGGCCATCCCCTCGGGCATTCCCTCTCCCCCGCAATGCACACGGCGGTCTTCGAGCATCTCCGCCTCCCTTACAAGTACGGCCTGTTCGACATCGCCGGGGAATTCCTTCCCTCCTTCATTGCCTCTCTCAGGAGAGGAGGGATCGCCGGTGTCAACATTACGATCCCCTACAAGGAACTCG
Source organism: Bacteroidota bacterium (assembly GCA_035505655.1). Classification (GTDB taxonomy): domain Bacteria; phylum Bacteroidota; class Ignavibacteria; order UBA10030; family UBA8401; genus JAGVPT01. The sequence continues at coordinate 7,375 of DATJQP010000100.1, read as the reverse complement.
TGATCCCGCTCCTCGACTCCGTTCATGAGGATGCTTCCGCCCTTGGTGCGGTCAATACTATTGCGATCCGGGAAGGAAGGCTGGAGGGATTCAACACCGATGTTGAGGGGATCCGTGCGATGCTTTCCCCCGCAGCCGAAAAGATCGCCGGCGCGTCGGCGCTCGTCCTCGGAGCGGGCGGAGCGGCCCGGGCGCTTGTCTACACACTTGCCAGAAACTTTGCCGCAAAATCCATTCGCGTCTTCAATCGATCTTCGGAGAAGGGAAACCGGCTCGTCGCCGACTTCCAGAAAAAATTCCCGAAGGGAGACTTTCAGGCTCTCGGCGAGAGGAGCGACCTCGCCAAGGTTGTGGCCCAATCCTCACTCATCGTCAACGCCACTTCGGTCGGAATGTCGCCGAAGGACGATGCCTCCCCTCTTCCTGACGAAATCCGATTTTCAAATCATCAAATAATTGTGGATATTGTGTATAATCCTGTGGAAACTGTCCTCCTTGGGAGGGCGAAGCGGGACGGGGCACAGACGATCGGCGGTGTCGAGATGTTCGTTCACCAGGGAGCCGGAGCATTCGCACTATGGACCGGGCGAGAATTCCCGCTGGATGTTGCGCGGAAAGCTGTGTTGAACGGGTTGAAGCAATGATGAGAGAGTGCCTGTTCGTGGTAAACCAGGTTCGAGAAGGATGACAAGGCGCCGAGGGACGTTGATGGCTGCCGATCGTTCAACTCCTCCTTTGTCTTCAGGGCGGAATTCGAACCGGCAGACGGGTATCCGACCTACCGGGGACTGTATCAGGAATCCCCGTCGACCGATTTCGTGATCGGGCACAGCTCGTGGGGCTTCACGCCGGATCCGGATCGATGAGCCGCAAAGTTTTCGACAAACCATTTGAGAGAAAGACGATGCTTTCAGAGCAAACGAGCGGGAAGTACGAGAGACTCCGGACCATCCTCAGGGAGATGGGCTCGGTGGTCATAGGATATTCGGGAGGAGTGGACAGCACGCTGCTTCTGAAAGTTGCCACCGATATCCTGGGAGAGAAGGCCCTCGCCGTCATTGGCAAATCGGAGACCTATCCGACCGCCGAGTACGAAGAAGCGGTGAGCCTGGCGAGAAGTTTTGGAGCCCGGTTTATCGATGTGGCGACGGAGGAGACGGACGTTCTCAAATTCCAGGAGAATCCCCCCGACCGCTGCTATTTCTGCAAGACCGAGCTCTTCGGAAAACTCACCGGGATAGCGGAGAGCGAAGGAATTCCCTGGATTGCCGACGGCTCGATCACCGACGATAGCGGAGACTTCAGGCCGGGAATGAGAGCCAAATCGGAGAACAACGTTCGCTCCCCTCTCCTTGAGGCAGGGATGTCGAAGAACGATGTGAGGGAACTCTCGCGTCACCTCGAACTCCCGACATGGGACAAGCCCTCGTTCGCCTGCCTCTCCTCCAGGTTCCCATACGGTTTCGGTATCACAAAAGAGAACCTGACGAAAGTGGACCGGGCCGAGACGCTCCTCCGGCGGGCCGGGTTCAGAAATTTCAGAGTGAGGCATCACGACGACAAGACCGCCCGGATCGAGATCGGCACCGAGGAATTCCACCGGATCCTCGAGCCGGAGTTTCGCGCCTCGCTCGTCGGGCAGCTGAAAGAATTCGGATACATTTACGTCACTCTCGACCTGCAGGGGTACAGAACGGGCAGCATGAACGAGGTCCTCTCCCCCGAGATCAAGAAATCGTACCTGGAGGCGAAGCCCTGAGGTTCTCTCCCCTCCCGGCGGGGTTTGTCAAAACTCTTCGCTTACGGAGTCGAAGAGCCGTGCGGAGTGTCACTCTGCCGAAGCTGGCTCTCAGTGCTTTGCTCTTCGCCGGTTCGATCGCCGGAATAAGCGGTTGCCGTGAAGTCTACTCCGGGAAACGGGAGGCCCGGGGTGTCTGGGTTTCGAGGTTCGAGTACGCAGGGGTCGATTCGGCCCGATCAAAGGCCCGAATCACCGAGCTCTTTGAAAAAGCGCATGCGGCGAAGCTGAACATGGTCTTCTTCCAGGTACGCGGGTCTGGGGATGCCCTCTACCGCTCTCACTTCGAGCCCTGGTCGGAGCTCCTCACCGGGACGCTCGGAAAGGACCCGGGATGGGATCCACTTGAGTACGCGCTCCGCGAGGCTCATCGCCTCGGACTCGAGCTCCACGCCTGGATCAATACCTTCCCGGTTTGGTCGGGGAAAAAACCGCCGATCGAAACGACGCCCCGTTCGCTTTACCTCACTCACCCGGATTGGCTCGTCTGCGACGCAAACGGAAAGCCGATGCCGCTCAACGATCACTACGTGAACATCTCCCCCGGCATCCCGGCGGCGAGGCAGTTCATCATCAACGTGGCGCTCGACATCGTCGAGCGGTACGACGTGGATGGGATCCAGTTCGACTATGTCCGCTATCCTGAGGATGCACCGAAGCTCGGCTACTCTCACGACCCGGTCAGTGTCGCCCGCTTCAGCAGTTTTGAAGGAAACCCCAATCGCCTCGACTGGGAGAACTGGCAGCGAGAGCAGGTCAATCTCTTCGTGTACGGCGCCTACAACGCGATCACGACGATGAAGCCGTGGGTGAAGGTTTCCGCGTCGGTGATCGGAAAGTACTCAGGGAGCGGATGGACCGCCTACAGCAGCGTCTATCAGGATGTCCGGAGATGGATGGAACTCGGGAAAATGGATTTTGTCGTCCCGATGGTCTACTGGGACATGGACCACGAAACGCATCCGTTCGGTCCTCTCGTGAGCGAGTGGACTTCCCGCGTCGCGTACGACAGGCCTGTCTTCCCGGGAATTCTCATGGGACTCGAGGAGAAGTTCGGGTGGTCGGAGATTGATGAAGAGATCGAAGCGGCGCGCGAGCGGGGAGCGGTCGGGATGGTCTTCTTCTCCGCCTCGGAGATGGAAAAGGAGCCGGAAGGGTTCGGCTCCGCGGAGTTTCCCTATTGGGCGCTCGTCCCGCCGATGAGATGGAAGGATACGACAACCCCCCAGCAGCCGATCCTTCGATCGGCAGAAGAGCGGGACGGGGATGTCGTCCTGGCGTGGAAACCGGTCCCGGCGGACGAGGAGGACCTTTCGTTCACGCTTTATCGTTCATCGATTGCCGGGATCGACCCGGCCGATGCGAAGAGTATCCTCGGGATCGTCGGGAGGGGGACGACGGTGTTTCGCGACACGTCCGCCGGAGGGGGAAGGTGGTACTATGGGGTCACCGCCGTGAACCGTGCGGGAAACGAGAGCCGGTTGTCGAACATTCTCGCGCCGGGACCGGCCTTCGCTGAAGGGGGTAGAAAGTAACGGCATCTTTCGATTTCGTTTTTCATGACGATTGAGACAGACAGCAATCGGCGCGCGATCAGCGAGCTGCTGAAATCGGCCGACCGGGCGATCAAGGAAAATAACCTCGACGGAGCCCTCGGGTTCATCGACAAGGTCTTCGGTATCGAGCAGAGGAACGTCTACGCCCGGGCCTACCGCGAACGCATTCTCGCCCTTAAAGAGGCCGAGGCGAAAGAGCGGGCGATGGCGGAGAAGCAGGCACAGGCAGCGCCTCCTCCGAAACCTACGCCGGTAGCCGAAAAGAAGAAGAGCCACGAGACCGCCGAAGTCGTCGCTGAAAAGAAAACGCCCCCCGTTGCGCCTCCCCCCGCTCCGGGAACGAAGCCGAGGAGTGCCTCCGCTCTTCATCTCCCTCATTCTCCCGCCGCGCTCGAGGCGTACCGTACACTCCTTACCGAGATCTGGGCCGACGGGAACGTGACGGTCGACGAGCAGTCGCAGATCGACTCGATGACGGAGACCTTTGCCATCACGGAGAAGGAACACACGGAGATCGAGCGGCAGGTGCGGATCGAAGCATACCTCAACGCCATCAGGGAGGCGTGGAGGCTCGGCATCACTTCCTTCGTCGATATCCGCAAGCGCTTCAGGATCAGCGACCAGGAGCATCTCAGCGTTGAAGAGAAGATCAACCAGTTCCTCCAATCGCTGAAGGTGAAGGGGACGGTCCTTCTCCTCGACGACGACAACGCCTTCCTCAGCGTTGTCAAAGACCTTCTCTCCGATTCCGGCTTCACCTGCGTCGCGGTCAATTCCGGGGAGGACGGCCTCAAGGTGCTCGAGAGCGTCACCCCGGACATCGTCGTCTGCGACATCGACTTCGTGAAGCCGAAGATGAACGGGTTCACCTTCTTCGAGAAATTCAGGGCCATCGACAGGCTCATCGACGTCCCCTTCATCTTCATGAGCGGGCTCGACCAGGACATCGTCATCCGCGCGGGGAAGCAGATGGGGGTCGACGACTACCTTACGAAACCGTTCGACGCCGAGATGCTCATCGCGACGATCGAGGGGAAACTGAAACGCTCCCGCGAGATCAAGAGGATCAAGCAGGTTCCGAAGATCTGACCCAGCACCAATGCCGGTGACTCGATGAAGAATTTCTTCAAGCGACTCAGGACCTTCACGCAGAGCCTCGGGCTCGTCGAGCAGGCGCAGATGGTTGCGTCGACGGCCGTCGTCGTCATCATGGTGACGATCATCACCGCCAACATCGTCCTGAAGCTCACCCTCACCCCCTTCGATTTCATCAGCATCATTACCGTCGGCATCATCGGGTTCGCGAGCGTCTATTTCTCGCTGAAGTACGGCCGCCAGCTCGAGGCGCAGAAGCACGAGCTCGAGGCGCTCAACCGGGCGGCGGAGTCGGTGAACCAGTCGATCGACCTCGACTACCTCCTCAGCACGATGCTCCAGAAAGTCGTCGAGCTCGCGCGAACCGAGTACGGCTGGCTCTACACCGTCGACGGAAAGAAGCTGGAACTCCGCAACTCCACCGGCGGATCGTTCAATTTCTTCAATGCCGGCGCCCTGGCAAACATCGAGACGATCCCGTGGATCCAGAAGATCCATACGCAGAAGGAAGGAGTCGCCACCGACGCCCCGTTCATCGACCCGGAGGTGGCGAGGGCTGGAATCCTCTCGTGGGTCTCGGTACCGCTCCGGGCCGCCGACCAGTTTGCCGGGGTGCTTCTTCTGGCAACGACAGTCCAGGGATTTTTCTCCGAGCGTCAGGTCGACCTCATCGCCGCTTTCGGGAACCATATCAACGTCGCCCTCAACAACGCCCACCTGTTCGACCGGCTGAGAAAATCGGAACAGCAGTACGCCGACCTCTTCGAGCACTCGCCGGACATGTATCATCTCGTCAACCGGGAGGGAATGATCATCTCCTGCAATCAGACGGAGGCGGAGACGCTCGGCTACCAGAAGCACGAGATCACCGGTCACCCGCTGACGCGCCTCTATCCACAGGAATACCGGCTCAATGTCCTCGAGACCCTCCTCAAGGCGTTCGAGAACGGGCACGAGTTCAGAGGGATGGAGGAGCAGATGGTGAAGAAGGACGGGGTCGTCATCGACGTCAGCGTCAACACCTCCCTCGTCTACGACGACAACCACGTGCCGATCCTCATGCGCTGCGTAGTCCGGGATATCACCGAGAAGAAAAAGCTCGAGCAGAAGATCATGCAGGCGCAGAAGATCGACAGCATCGGCAACCTCGCCGGGGGAGTCGCGCACGATTTCAACAACATCCTCGCCTCGATCCTCGGATCGTCCTCCATCATGCGGCGACGGATGAGCGAAAGCGACAAGTGGTTTCCCTTCGTCGAGATCATCGAGACCGCCGCAAAGCGGGGCGCATCCCTCACCCGTCAGCTCCTCACGTTCGCCCGGAGGAGCAGCGTCGAGATCCACCCGGTCGATATCCATGCCATCCTCGACGAGACGATCCATCTCTTCGAGCGGAGCGTCAACCCGAACATCTCGATCGTCAAGAACCTTACCAGAAATCTCGTCGTCGTCAACGGAGACGAGGGGCAGATCCAGCAGGCCCTCCTCAACATTTTCATCAACGCGCGCGACGCGATGCCCGAGGGGGGCACGCTCACGATCGAGACGTCGACGGTTCAGTATTCCGACCACGATCGCGGAACGGTTCCCGGGGAAACACGGAGCGGCAGCTACGTTTCGATCAGGGTCGTCGACAGCGGAGCCGGCATGAGCCGGGAGGTGCAGCAGAGGATGTTCGAGCCATTCTTCACAACGAAGGAGCAGGGGAAGGGAACCGGGCTGGGTCTTTCGGTCGTCTACGGCGTCGTTAACGGGCATGGGGGCTACATTTCGGTCCAGAGTGAACTGCAGAAGGGTACGGCGTTCACGATCCTCCTCCCCCGCCTCCCCGAATCGTTCGTTGCGAGGCCTTCGAACGTCGACAAGCGGATCGTCGGGGGGAAGGAAAACATCCTCGTCGTCGACGACGAAGAGATTGTCCGCTCGACGATCAGCGCGATGCTCATCGACCTTGGATACTCGGTCCAGTCGACGAAAAGCGGGAAGGAGGCCCTCGACATCCTCGCGAAAAAGAAGAAATTCGACCTTGTCCTTCTCGATATGACGATGCCCGAGATGGGGGGAAAGGAAGTCTTCGAGAGGATCCGACACCTCAAGACGAAGGCGAAGGTCATCATCTCCAGCGGCTACAGCGACACCATCCTCGGCGAAGACTCGTTCGCAAGAAAGGTCGACGGGTTCCTGCAGAAACCGTATCAGATCGAGGATCTCTCCCGGAAGATCCGGGAGGTTCTCGATGAGAACGGGAAGGAATAGGCCTTCAAGCCCCTTCGCGCTTCCCAAAGAGCTACGCTGAATCCAGGCGATTGCTTCGCCCCGACAACAACGTCGGGATTCGCAATGACCTTCATCCCGGAGACTTCGAGCCAAAGGTCCTTCTTCCCTCTTGCAATCCTTCTCATCTCTCATTATGTTGTATCCAGAAATTGCCGTTTCCGCTTTACATTTTGACCTTTGCACTAGAGCTATAGCTCCCGTCCTCCACTATTTCCGTACACGATGAACACCTTCTCCGAGGAACTCCGAAAGGAGCGGGTCGCGAAAGATATCTCCCTCGCCGACATCTCGCGCAAGACCCACATCAACGTGAAGTACCTCGAAGCGATCGAACAAGGCTCCTTCGAGATCCTCCCGCAGACTTACATCAGGGCCTTCATCCGGGAATACGCCCTCATCGTGGGACTTCAGCCGGACGCGGTGCTGAGAAAATTTGACGTCATGGTGGGAGGGAAGTACTCGGTCGAACAGGGAGCGATGATCGGCTCCGGATACAGCGGACCGGCTACTCCGGCGATACCCGAAGCTCCGGCTTCGCCTCCGTCGCCCGGCGGTAAGCCCGACTTCATCCGACAGAACGACAAGCGGACGGTCGCCGTCGTCGTGGCGACCGCCTTCGCCGCCGTCGCCCTCATTTATTTCATGTACG
>DATJQP010000099.1:0-127776 GCA_035505655.1 Bacteroidota bacterium | reverse complement strand
CTGTATTCTGTCTACTTTCTTTCAAAAACCAACCCCATCGCATCCTCGATCTTTTCGATCGGGACGATCCTCAGGCCTTCCTTCACCTTCTCCTGGATCTCGACAAGGTCCTTCTCGTTCTCTTTCGGGATGAGGACCGTCTTGATGCCGCTCCGCTTCGCGGCGAGGAGTTTCTCGTTGAGACCGCCGATCGCGAGGACGTTGCCGCGGAGGGTGATCTCGCCCGTCATCGCGACATCGCTCCGCGCCGCCTTGCCGCTGATCGCCGAGACCATCGCCATCGCCATCGAAATCCCGGCCGACGGCCCATCCTTCGGAATTGCTCCTTCGGGAAGATGGATATGAATTTCTTTCTTCGTGAAGAAGTCGGGGTTCAGCTTCAGCGTCTTCGCGTTCGAGCGGATGTAACTGAGAGCCGCGTGCGCCGACTCCTTCATGACGTCGCCGAGCTGCCCGGTCAGCGTGAGCCGTTCGGGCCCCCGCATCATCGTGACATCAACCTGGAGAATTTCTCCGCCGACGCTGGTCCAGGCCAGACCCGTCACCGATCCGACGCGCGGTTTTCGTTCCGCCGCGCGGGAGCGGAATTTCGGTACACCCAGGTATTTCTCCACCTTCGCCTCGTCGACGAGAATCGGCGTCGCCTTTTTCTTCGCGGCCCGGTGCTTGTGGCCATTCTTCTGCCTCCCGAGAACGATCTCCTTCGCCGCCTTTCGGCAGACCGACGCGATTTCCCGCTCAAGGTTCCGGACGCCGGCCTCGCGCGTGTAGTCCTGGATGATCTTGTTGATCGCCTCATCCTTCATCGTGATGTCGGCTTCCTTCAGGCCGTGCTCCGACAGTTGCTTCGGGAGGATGTGACGCCTGGCGATCTCCCGCTTCTCGAAGTCCAGGTAGCTCGAAAGCTCGATGATCTCCATCCGGTCCTGGAGCGGAAGCGGTATCGTGAAACGTACGTTCGCCGTCGTGATGAACATGACGTGCGAGAGGTCGTAGTCGACGTCGAGGTAGTGGTCGTTGAAGGTATTGTTCTGCTCCGGGTCGAGGACCTCGAGGAGGGCCGAGGCCGGATCCCCATGGAAGTCCATGCTCATCTTGTCGACCTCGTCCATGAGGAGCACCGGGTTGATCACCCCCGCCCGCTTCATCGACTGGACGATCTTCCCCGGCATCGAGCCGATGTAGGTTCGCCGGTGGCCGCGGATCTCCGCCTCATCCCTGATCCCGCCGAGAGAGATCCGGACAAACTTGCGTCCGAGCGCCCGCGCGATCGACTTTGCGAGGGAGGTCTTTCCGACTCCGGGAGGTCCGACGAAGCAGAGGATCTGCCCCTTCATTTCCTTCACCATGTTGAGTACGGCGATGTGCTCGAGGATCCTTTCCTTCGGTTTTTCGAGCCCGAAATGGTCCTCGTCAAGGATTCCTTTGACGTGCGAGACGTTAAGGTTGTCCTTCGTCCTCTTGTGCCACGGCACCCCGGTAAGCCAGTCAAGGTAGTTCCGGGTGACGGTGAACTCCGGCGACATGGCGGGAGTCTTCTTCAGCTTGTTGAACTCCTCCATCGCCTTCGCGAAGATCTCCTTCGGCATCTGCGCCTTCTCGATATCCTGCTTGATCTTCGCGAGCTCCGGCGACGCCTCGTCCTCGCCGAGCTCGTCCTGGAGGATCTTGATCTGTTCCTGGATGAAAAACTTTCGCTGGGATTTCTGGATATTGTCGTGGACCTTCGAGTCGATCTCCCGCTCGATCTTCAACATGCTGATTTCGCTGTTGAGGATCCGGATGATCTCCATGAACTGCTCGCGCGCGCTGTGGATGCCGAGGATCTTCTGCTTCACCTCGACGGATTGGACGATATTCGCGGCGATGTAGTAGAGGCGACGCTGGGCGTCCTTGATGTTTTCGTAGGCGGAGATGACCTCGGGGGGAATCGAGCGATTCGAGCGGACGTACTCCGTGAAGAGGGTCGATGCGTGCCGGATGATGGCATCCATTTCCGTGCTCGCTTCCGGAACGCCGGCGTGGATCTCGATCTCCGCCTGGATATACTTGTCGTTCGGAACGAACCTCTTGATCGTCGCCTGGACGATTCCGTCGACGAGGATCTTCAGAAGTCCGTTCGGGAGTTTGAGGATCTGGATGATCTTCGCCACAACCCCCTCCTTGTGGATATCGTCCGCGCCGGGCTCGTCGACCGAAGGATCCTGTTGCGCTGAGAGGAAGATATATTTGTCCCCTTCGAGCGCAAAGTTCGCGGCACGGAGGGACGATTCCCTTCCCACAAGGACCGGGAAGATCATATACGGGAAGATCACGACATCTCTCAGGGGAAGCACCGGAAGGATCGTCGGAAGAGAGTCGATCGTGTCGATTTTTGCTTCTTTTTCTTTTACCTTTTCAAGCGCCATGGAAATAAACGTTCTTCTTGTTCACAATAGGTACAAACACAAAAAACGGGGAGAGATTCCTCGTGGAAGTGGGGGAAGTCCTGTCGCGTAAACGAAAGTACTGATAAATAGAAGGGTTGTCAAGGAACGCCGCGGGGCGGTAGTTCAATCTTGATACCCGTGATGAATCCGCGTATGTCGCAGAGCCATCAACATCGTTCCACCTTTGCCGAGGTCGACCCGTATGAAAACATTCCTTTCACTCTTCGCCTGCGTTGTCATCCTTCTTCAGATCACCGGGTGCTCCGCTAGTGGAGTCAAACCCGAACCCGTGCCGACCGGTGTAATCGATGCGGACGATCCGGATATCCAGTACTTCGGACGGTTCGACCGATCAAACCCCAAGCACGCCCTCTTTGACTGGCCCGGTGTCTACATCTGTGCAAAGTTCCAGGGGTCGAAATGCTCGGTGCGCCTGCTCCGCGATTCAAGCGAATACGCCGTCGTGGTGGATCAGCACGCCCCGCGACTTCTGACCACCGATTCAATGTCGACCGAGTTCCTCGTCGCATCCGGTCTTGTCGACTCCATCCCCCATACGATCATGATCCAGAAAAGAACCGAAACGTTCGTCGGAAGAGGAACATTTGTGGGATTCGTTCTCGACAAGGGGTGCACGCTCCTCCCGCCGGACAAGCGTCCCGACCGCCGGATTGAATTCATCGGGAACTCGATCACCTGCGCGTACGGCGTCGAAGGGGATAGTTCCACATGCCACTTCAGCCCACAGACCGAAAACGCCAACATGTCGTACGCGGCAATGACCTCCCGTGCGCTGAACGCGGAATACTCGCTCGTGGCATACTCCGGCCGGGGCGTTGTCCGAAACTATGGGGATAGCAACAAAGTCTCCCGCTATCCGATGCCGAGTCTCTATGACCGGACATGCTTCGCCGACTCGACAAGGAAGTGGGATTTTTCATCCTGGATACCGCAAGCTGTTGTCATCAACCTTGGCACGAACGATTTCTCGACCCATCCGTATCCCGATTCCGCGGTCTTCGAAAATGCCTATGCTCAACTGATTCATCGTGTCCAGGGGCTCTATCCGGGAGTTGAGATCTTCTGCGTCTGCGGGCCGATGATCGGCGAGCCCTGCTGGTCCCACATCAAGAACGTCGTCGCACGGGAGCAAAAGGGGAAGAGAGAAAAGACCGTCTTCTTTGTCGGCATCGAGAGGAAATCTCTCGCCGCTACCGACTGGGGATGCGACATGCACCCGAACGTGACAGGCATGGCAAAGATGACCGACGCGCTCGTCGCGGAGATAAGGATGAGGATGGGATGGTGAGTCCTGAGTGCTGAGTCCAAGGTCAAGAGGTCGAGAGGTCGAGAGGTCGAGAGGTCGAGAGGTCCAAAGTCGCGAGAGATGTGCTGCGATCTCGGACCTTGAACCTTGGACCTCTTGACCTATGACTTTCCTTCACTCCGGCTGCAATTGTACCGGAACCTCAACCTTCGCACCGTTCGACCGGAATTTCGGCAAACCCGGGATATGCCTGAACAGGGCGGGGAGTCTCTCCCTGAGCCCGTCGACATAGGTGTACATCACCGGGACGAGAACGAGTGTCAGAAGTAGCGAGCTTGTCAGACCGCCGACGAGAGCCCAGGCGAGCCCGGACTTCCACTCCGCCCCCGCCTCCGTGCTCATCGCAATCGGAAGCATCCCAAAGACCATCGCCACCGTCGTCATGAGGATCGGACGGAGCCGCGTCTCTCCGGCTTCGAGAAGGGCCTCATACGTCGGCATATTCCTTTCTTCCTTCATCTGGTTCGCGCGGTCGACGAGGAGAATCGCGTTCTTCCCGACAAGTCCCACAAGCATGATGATGCCGAGGAGCGAGAAGATGCTCAGCGCTTTCATCGTCAACGCAAGAGCGAGGAGCGCGCCGATCATCGCCACCGGGATTGAAAAGAGGACGACAAACGGATAGACGTACGAGTCATAGAGCGCCACCATGATGAGGTACGTGAAAAGAATCGCGGCGAAAAGGGCAATCCCCAGGCTTCCGAATCCCTCCGTCTGATTCTTGAGGTCGCCGAGCCAGCTCACCTGCATCCCCGGGGGAACGAGTCCCTTCGCGAGGGCTTTTTGAATATCGGCGCCAATGCTTCCGCTCGGCCGGCCGACCGCCTGCGAGAAGATCGTCACGGAGAAATTCCGGTCCTGTCTCTGCAGGTTCGTCGGCCCCGTGGTCTGGTAGATCGTCGCAAACTGCTTCAACTCCACCAGCTCTCCTTTGCGGTTCAACACCGTGATGCTCCCGACATCCGAGGTTTTTGACCGGTCAAACTTGTCGAGGACAATCCGCATGTCATACTCGGTCGTTCCCTGTCGGAATTTCGAGTCGTCGTCTCCGTTGAGAGCGACGCGAAGCGTCGATCCGACATCCGCAAGAGTAAGGCCAAGGGCCGCCATCCTCTGGCGATCGATCTCAACTCTCGTTTCGGGTTTTCCGTCTTCCGACGAGAGACGGACATCGGCGGTACCCGGGATCGTTTTCATGACGTCCGCGATTTTTGCCGCCGCGGCACGTACCTCGTCATAGTCCGTTCCGCTCACCACAAGCTGGATCGGCGTTTGATTCGCCGTACCGAAAATTCCGATCGGGTTCACCCGCACAGTGACTCCGGGAATGCCGCTCGTCTTCGCTTTGATCTCCGCCGCCACATCATCCGTCGAGCGCGAGCGCTGGTCACGCGGCACAAGCGTCACGTTGAGCTCCGACGTGTTGTTCGACGTCTGGCCGAGGAGCCCTTCGCTCGATGCCCCGACATTGACGAACATCCGCTGGACTTCGGGCAGCTCCGAGATGATCTTTTCCACCCTTTGCGTCATGTAGTTCGTGTTGTCGAAGGTCGAGCCGGGGGGAAGCTCGAGGGTCACCGTGAATTCTCCCCGGTCCGCGACGGCGATAAACTCGGACCCGATGAACCCGAGGGGGACGAGGGCGAGCGCGGCGATGAAAAGTCCTCCCGCCAGGAAAAGGATCCTGAGCCGGTGGCGGAGGCTCCAGCGGAGCACTTTCGCATATTCCTCCGAGAGTTTCCTGAACATCCGCTCGAACCAGACCGCAAATTTTCCGAGGAGGGTCCCGTCCGTCAATCGTTCGAGCTTGGCAAAGCGCGACGCGAGAAGAGGCGTGACCGTGAAGGAGACGAAGAGCGACATGAGAGTCGAAAAGACGACCGTGAGGGCGAATTCCCTCATGATGTTGCCGACGAGACCGGAGACAAGCGAAAGGGGAAGGAAGACGACGACGTCGACAAGGGTGATGGAAAGGGCCGCGAAGCCGATTTCATTCCTTCCCTTGAGCGCTGCCGATCGCTTTTCCTCACCGTGCTCGAGATGCCGGTAAATGTTTTCAAGAACGACGATTGAGTCGTCGACGAGGATCCCGACGACGAGTGATAATCCGAGAAGCGTCATGAGGTTCAGGGACATCCCGAAGACATACATGCCGATAAAGGTCGAGATCATCGAAGCCGGTATTGCGATCATGACAATGATCGAATTGCGGATGCTGTGGAGAAACCCGAGCATGACAAGGGCAACGAGGAAAATTGCCAGCGTGAGGTCGTGCTTCACGGCATTCGCGGCGTCTTTCGTGAAGGTCGAGCCGTCCTGCGCTATCGTGAACTTGAGGTTGATGTCCTTGTATTCCTTCTCGATCTTCGGCAGCTCGGACCTGACCGCCTCGCTTACCTCGACGGCGTTGGCGTCGTTCTGTTTCTGGATGAGGAGTCCGACGGAGGTGATGCCGTTGATCCGGCTCAGTGTCGTGTAATCCTTCTGGCCGTCCTGCACCTCGGCGACATCGGCGAGCGTGACATCGCCCCCCTGCTTCGATTGCGCGATGACAAGTCTCCGCACGTCGTCGACGGTCGCGAATTTGCCCGCGATGCGGACGATGTACTGGGTCGCACCTTCTTCCACCTTCCCCGTCGGGAAGTCGAGGTTCGATGCCTTCACCGCCTGAACGACCTGGAGGATCGACAGCCCGTACGACCGCAGTTTCTGTGCATCGACATTGATCCGGATTTCCCGTTCGTCCCCTCCGACGAGAGTGATCTGCGCAACTCCCGGCACTTTCGAGAGGCTCGGCTGCACTCTGTCTTTCAGGAGCTGGTAAAAATCGCGGCTCGGCATCGAGCTCGTCGCTCCCATGCGGAGGACGGGAAGTTCGTCGAGTGCGAACTTTGTCACGGTGGGCGTCTTTGCCCCGTCGGGGAAATTGAACGCCACCTCGTTGATTTTCCGCTGGACATCCTGGAGGGCGATGTTCACATCGGCGGACTGGAGAAACTCGATGTTGACGAAGGAAACTCCCTCCGATGACGTGGCGTAGACGGCCGAAACCTTGTCGATCCCCGAAACCGCGTCTTCGATCACTTTCGTCAGAGAGGTCTGCACTTCGTTCGGCGATGCTCCGGGATAGAGGGTCGTGATCGTCACGTACGGGGAGGAGATCTTCGGCAGGAGCTCGTATTTGAGCTGGCTGTACGAATAAAGACCGAGCACTCCGAGCGCCGCGAAGATCACGACGATGAGAGACGGGCGTTTGATGGACAGTTCTGTCAGTGTCATTGCTTTTCTCCGGATATCGTTGGGTCCGTCTTCATCACTTCACGACCGTCACTGCGACGTTGTCTTTCAGGTTGTTCTGACCGCTCAGCACCACCTGCTCTCCATCGCGGAGTCCCGAGAGGACCTGGAGATTCGTCCCTACCTCGGCTCCAACGACGATGTCCCGGAGATGCGCGATGCCGCCGTCAACGACGTAGACCTGTGCATGCTTCGCGCTGCCGAGAAGCGTTTCGCGCGGGATCGCGAGCCCTTTCGCGGGGTTGACGGCGTTGAACGAAACCCCCGCGAACATTCCGGCCTTGAGCGGATGCTCGGCGCTGTTCGCCAGCCTGATCTGCACCGGGTAGGTGTGCTGATCGTCTCCCTTCGCGCTGATCGTCTCGATCGTCCCCTTGAACGTCACTCCCGGATAAATGTCGGTCGAGATCTCCACCGGATCGCCGACGCTCAGCTTGAAGACGTCGTCTTCCGCCACATTGAGCTTTACCTTCAGCGTCGAGATGTCGACGACGTTTGCGACGAGGTTGTTTTTTTGCAGGGTCGTCCCCACGTCGACGGCTCGGGAGGTGACGATCCCGGAGATGGGGGTTTTGATGCGCGTGTCGTTGAATTGCCGTCGCGCGACGATATACTGTGTCTCCGCCGATTTCTCGGCGAGTCTCGCCCCCTCGAGCTGGGCGTCGGAGACAGAGCCCTCCTTGATCATCTTCTGGTACCGCTCCAGATCCTTCTTCATCTTGTCATAGTTCACTTCGGCCGAGGCGTACGCGGCTTCTTTGAGTTCGTCATCGACCTGGACAAGGACATCGCCCGCTTTCACCCTGTCACCGACTTCCACCTTCACCTTCGTCACCCTTCCATCGGTCTCCGACAGAACGGCAACGTCGTTGTTCGCGGCAATCGTCCCCGTGAGCGTCAGGCTCTCGGAGAGTTGCTCCTTCTGGACCGGGACGAGGGTGACCGGCAGAAACTTCACGACGTCGTTCCTCGCGCTCGCCTGCATCTTCGATCTGTTGTTCAGCAACACCGCGATGACGAGGACAAACGCCACGACGACTCCGAGGACAACGTTCAATTTCTTCTTCATGCTGATCTCCATCCATCAATGTGATAGTTCAAAAAACGATTTTACTCTCCGATGGCCCGCTCAAGTCCGGCTTCCGCCACCTCGTAGTCGACGAGCGACTGTGTATAGTTTGTTTTGGCCTGGAGCAGAGCCACCTCGGCGTCGAGGAGGTCGGTGTTGAGCGCGAGTCCCTGCTTGAACTTGGCATCCGTGACGCGATAATTCTCCTCCGCCTGACTTACCTCGGTCTGCGCAACGTCGATGCGCTCCTTTGCCCTGTGGAGGTTCAGATAATTTCGTGTGACGTCGAGGGTGACGCCGTCCCTGAGCTCCGCGAGACCGTCTCTGGCTTCGGAGAGCTGAGCCTGTGCCTGGTCGGTCTGGTGGATCGTCGTTCCCCAGTTCCAGATATCGAACGAGACCCCGAGCCCCACGTCCCATGTGTCCTTGAATGCATCCTCAGTCGGGAAGATTCGTTGGTTCGGGCGCGATGAGTAGTAATTCCCGACGAGGTAGACCTGCGGATACCAGCCGGCCTGGGCGATCGCGACCGCGGCATCTCCCGCTTTCACCTTCAGCTCCATCGACTGCAGCTCCGGCCGGTGCTCCATCGCTTCACGGGCAAGATCCGGGAGGTCCGGGAAAGAGCGCGGCGTATGCCTGATCGACGTCGTCGGCTCCACCTCGGTGTCGAGCGGAAGCCCGATGAGGCTGTTGAAACTGATTCTCGCGAGCTGGACGTTGCTCCTCGCGTCGATCTGTCGCAGTTTTGCATCCGACAACTGCACCTGCACCTTGAGGACGTCGTTGACGGTGATCATTCCCTGCCCCTGCCAGCTCTGGACGTCTTTGAGGTGCGCCTCCATCTGCTGCACGTTTTCATCGACAACCTTCTGAAGCTCGAGGGTCTGAGAGAGGTTCCAGTACGCGCTCTTGACGTTGAAGACGAGATCGCTTCTGTCTTTCTCGAAATCCTTCTGGGTTGCATCCGCGGAATACTCCGCGAGGTCGGCATTTTTCTGAAGCTTGAATCCGGTAAAGATCGGCTGCTGCACGGTGAGGCGAAGGTTATAGTTGTTGAGCACCGTCGGCGAAAGGGTGATCGGGTCCGGAAAAAGAGGATAGAGCGAGACCTGCGCCGGCGGGATGTCGCTCAGCCGGGAGTATGTCCCGTTGAATTTCACGGAGGGAAGCAGAAGCGAGCTGGCTTCGCTCGACCTCGCGTCGGCGTATTGGACTCTCATGAGCGATGCATGAATCCCCTTGCTCTTCTCGAGTCCTATTTGAATCGCATCGTCAAGCGTCAGCGGAAGCTTCTGCTGAGCAAACGCCTGCCCCGTCGCGACGAGTCCTGCGATGAAAATAAATACAGTTCTTCCGAGTCTCATTGGTGATCCCTCTCTTCATAGAGAATACACGCTGCCGTTCTACAACAGCGAGACGTTGTACGGTCAAAAATATTGTAACGCGAGTGTCGGCGTTGAAACCAGGGGGGAACTACACGACTGCTTCACGAAACTGTGTCTTTGCGCCTTCGGTCATCATCGACGCGAGAATCATCGCATTGGCTCGCCGGAGCGCTTCTTCGAGATTCACTCCCATGACATCGCTCCAGTAGTGATCCTCGCGGTCCATCTGTCGCATGAGCCCGCTGGAGCTCGCCCAGAGGATGACGGCCGCCTGCTTTGGGTCGATACTATGATCGATCACTCCCTCCTCGATTCCTTCCCTGATGAGTCCGATGACGATGTTCCACACTTTCATGTTGTGCGTGGCGCACGCCTGAAGCATCTCTTCGGAGACCTGTTTATGAACCTGGGGGTTGTCGAAGAAGAAAAACATCCGGAAGTAATTTCTCTGCTCCTTGAAGTACCTGAGGTACGCGTCGAGAAGGTGAGCGATCTTCTTCGCGATCGGCTCGCTCTCCGCAACGACGGTGCTGAACATGTCGTAGAGGATGTCCATGCCGCGCGCAAGGACGGCAAGATAGAGATCTTCTTTGCTTTTGTAGTAGAGGTAAAGGGTCCCTTTGCTCAGTTCCGCGGCCTCGGCGATCTCATCCATCGTCGCCAGCTGCAGTCCCTTCTGAAAGAAGATCGTCTGCGCCGCATCGATGATCTCTTCCCTCCGATGTTCCTTCTCCCTCTCTTTCCGCTCGGTAATGCCCATTTAGCTCTCCATGTCTGGAAATGACCTCAAGTCATAAATTACACTTAAGTATAGCAAAACCAGAATGGAATGTCAAGCACAAAATATATAATAATGAAAATTATGACTGACGGTCATTCATGTTGAAATTCTTTCGTCAACGTTTCATTGATGGACGATCTGGTAGGGATCAACGCGGCTGGTGAAGCCGAGGGGCAAACAATCCGTTGCGAGAGGGTGTTACGACGGTCTTACAATAACAGATATAAGTTTGTGGATAGTGTTGGAAGGAAAACTGCGGTGCGCTAACGGTGCCGGCGGCTCAGCCACGATTCGGGATTCTGTTTCTCCCGCTCTTTCCAGACTTCGAAGTGAAGAACGCTTCCCGAAACGGAATCCCCGCTTCGACCGATCTCCGTCCCCTTCGAGATCTTTTCACCCTCCGTCACCGTGATGTCGGAAAGATGCGCGTAGACAGTATGGAAACCTCCCGCATGGCGAAGGATGACGAGGTTGCCGTACGAGGGGAGCCAGTGAATCATCGCGACTTCTCCGTCCGCAACGCTCTTCACCGGACTTCCCGTCCTGATCGAGATATCGATACCGGTATTTTGTGTCACCGTCTTGAGAACGGGGTGGATGTGGTTTCCGAAATGAGCGACGATCTCCCCGGCCGAGACGGGCCATGGGAGCTTCCCTTTCAGCGACTGAAACGACGGGCCGGTTTCCGCCGGCGTCTCCTCCACTTCCTTGAGCTTCAACCGCTCGCGCTCCGCGGCACGCTGCCGGGCGAGCTCCGCTTCGCGTTCTTTCCTGATCCGCTCCTTCTCGATGAGGTCGGAGATCAGGTTCTCGAGCTCTTCCGCCGCCTCCGTCTTCCGGACAAGCTCCTTCTTCATCTGAGCCTTGTCTTTTCTGATCGCCTTGAGCGTCTCGCTCCGCCTCTTCTTCTTTACCTGGAGGAACTTGTCCTCCCGTTCCTTGCTTGCGATGACATCCTGCTGTTCATCGAGTTTCTCCTGAAGTTCGGACTTCTCGGTCTCGAGGAGCGCACGCTTGTCCTGTATTTTCTCGAGGTCCCTTTTCCGCTGCTCGGAGAACCGCTTCAGGTATTCGATGCGAATGTAGAGCTGGTTGATGGAGTTCGAGGAGAGGAGCGTTTCGAGGTCGTAGACTCTGCCGAATTTGTAGACCTCGGTGACGTACTTCGCGTAGTGGAATTTCAGGAAGCCAATCTGTTTTTCCAGAAAAGCGATGTTGTCCGAAGCAAGTGCGATCGAAGCCTGGAGCTGCTCTTCCTCATCGACGAGATCCGAAAGGAGGGCGCGGACGAGGTTGCTCTGCTTCTCGTAGTTGTCGAGGCGATCCAGCGTTGCCTTTTCCCTCTTTTCACTCTGCTCGATGCGCTGCTCGTAATCGTCGATCTCCTTCCGGAGCTGTTCAAGCGCCTTCTCCTTTTTCTTGATATCCTGCTCTCCGGCCCGGCCGCCGGCGGGGAGGATCAGAAGGAATGCGAGAAGGAGACCTGCACGTTTCATCGGTCGTCTCACCGTTCTATGTGGCGTGCATCGGGAGGAATTTCGATGAGCATCGCCGCCACCGGCGCGTTGAGTTCAACATGGTCATAAAAGAGCATGACGGTCGACTGCATCTTTTCCTGAGTCAATTCGATCGACTGCAGCCTCACCGTTCCGTCGCGTCCCTGGTCATACCGGTATTTCTCCTCGCTTGAGACTTCCCCCGTCGAATCGATATGCTCGACCCCCGTCAGCCTCAGCGACTCGCCGTCCACGGAGTACCGCGTCCGGCCGCGATTGTGGGAAAAAAGGAGCGAGTATCCGTCGTCGCCGATCGAGAAACTGTCGGGCGTCGTCTCTCCGGCCTGGAATCCCCGCGTCCCGCAAAAAGTGTCGACGACATCCTTCGGATCGATGCGGATGTCCATGAACACCGGGGCGTTGTTCTCGTCGAAAACGCCGTCGACTACTTCATTTTTGAAGCTGTTGTAGAGAACATACCGATTGTGGGCGAAGAGAGCCGACGCGAGGCGGATGCCGAACGGTCCTTCGACGTCGACCCTGACCGAATCGGGGCGCTTCAGCCAGAGTTCGAACGATCCTGAATTAACGATGGTGGGAGTTTCAACGGAAATGGACCCCTTTGCGTCGAGCGTCGCCAC
Organism: Bacteroidota bacterium; assembly: GCA_035505655.1. GTDB lineage: Bacteria > Bacteroidota > Ignavibacteria > UBA10030 > UBA8401 > JAGVPT01. Next base: position 115,348 of record DATJQP010000099.1, on the reverse strand, counting down.
CTCCGACCGGTGGCTGTTGACCGCTTCGATGACCTCGGCGGCCGAACGGAGGGCGGGAGGCCGGTGGAGTTCCTTCGTGGGAGCACAACCCGAAATCAACAGGAGGGAAGCGACGAACGCCCCTGTTACAGCGAACCGCGCGCGAGTTTTTCCTTCAACCCGACGTTCTTCGTGTCCCGTTCGAGAGCTTTTGTCCAATACTCCTTGGCCTTGTCTTGTTGACTGAGTCGTGAGTAGATGTCTCCGAGATGCTCGTAGACGACGGCACTTGCCTCCCCCGCATCGATTGCCATTTTCACGTAGTGCTCCGCCTCCGTGTAATTCCCCAACCTGTAGTAGATCCAGCCGAACGTGTCGAGATACGCGGCGTTTGTCGAGTCTTTCGAGAGCGAGAGCCTGGACATTTCAAACGCACGCTGAAGTTGTTCGCCCCGTTCGGCGAGGCTGTAGGCGTAATTGTTGAGCACCATCGCGTTGAGGGAATCGAGTCTCAGTGCGGCCTCGAAAGTCGTGTCGCTCTGGCTGTAGCGTTTGAGCGCATCGAGGGTCGATGCGAGGGTCGCGACGGCGTTGATGTCCTTCGGGTTGATTTCAATCGCGCGCTCAAGAGGCACGATGGCATCCTCGTTCCGGTCGACTCTCGTATATCCGTACCCGAGGAGGAAATTGATCCCTCCATCATTCGGAACGATCTCGTGGGCTTTCTCGAGCACGGTCACCGCCTGGGCGTAGTCTTTCTTGTCGAAGAGAATCGACGCAAGATACCACCACGCCTCGGCGTTCCAACCGGCGACCTTCGTCACCTTGTCGAAGTACCGGAGTGCAAGGCTGTCGTTCTTTTCGACGATCGCAAGCCGGCCGAGGTAGAACATCGGGCGCCAGTCGTCGGGGAACCGCGTAAGGAACTTCTGAAACTGATCCTTGACGCTGTCGACAAGGGACGAGTCCTTCTGGCTCTCACCGAGGTACGCCATCGCAATGCGGAACCGCGTGTCGGCCGAGATCGAATCGCTCTGAAGAATCGTGTCGAACTGGGCGCGCGCATCCTCCCACTTATTTTGCTGGATGTAGATCTCCGCCAGAGCTCCGCGAAACTCGAGGTTGCCGGGATCGGAATCGAGAAGATCGTTGAATATGCCGAGCGCCTTGTCGTACTGCTCGGAGCGGACGTACATCTCGCCGAGGTTCTGTTTGAGGGAGACGTTTGATGGGTCGATCTTCACCATCTGCTCGAACGCGGCGGCCGCTTTGTCGTAGCGATGGAGCGAGGAATTCAGCTCGGCAATCTTGAAGAGCACTTCCCAGTCCGGCCCGTTGCGTTGAAGGATCTTCTCGTACATCTCGAGCGCCTGCGTCGGATACTTGGGGGCCAGGAGCTGCGCGATGTTGAACATGCTCTGGACGCGGGTCGAATCGAGCTTCAGGACCGCCCTGTATTGGGCGATGGCATCGTCGATCTGCATTCCCTTGATGTCGATGTCGGCAAGGGTTTCCCGGTACGTGATGTTCGTGGAATCGAGCTTCACCGCCTGCAGGGCAGCTTCCGCCGCCAGGGCTTGCTTGTTGAGAGCCGAGTAGTCTTTCGCGAGGGCGTAGTAGATGGCGGGGTCGTTATCGAATCGGAGGGCATCCTGGTATTCGATGATCGCTTCAGCGTACTGATTCTTGCTCTCGTAGAGCGACCCGTCGATGAAGTGCTGCAGCGCTATCGACTTCTGGTCGTTCGAAGTTTTCGCCTCGACTTTCGTCGCTGCCGGTTTTTGAACCTCCCTGGGGGAGGAACAAGAGGCTAACGCCGCCAGGGCGAGCAATGCCGGACCGACGGCGGCCTTCCTGCCTATGAACAAACGCATCAACATTCCATCCTTTTCAAAAATATATCACTTTGGTGAGTGAGTTACAAGCTACAGCCGAATGCAACCCGCGGCGGAGATGCAAGATACGCGCTCGTGGCACTCTCCTTATTAGGGCACTTGAGGCGGCGGCGAGGGGAGATCTCTTCCGTTTGCCATGACCGACAAGGGCGGTCGAAGTGAGGCGTTTCGGGATCATCGATGGGAACTATCGGTGTTTAGAAATAGGGTCGAGATGGATCGCGCGCCCGCGGCAAAGGACGCCCGCCAATACGGTGGCAAAGTATCGCCTCCTCACCTATATCTTTGACACGCCTGGGTGCATCCGAGTTGAGTTCAAAACAGATTCGATGAACGTCCGCGTACGGCGGTGTCTCTACGCGCAGGGGCAAAGGAAGAAGGGATCATGCATAACCGTACGACCCGTCAGGGGGGAATGGATCCGCCAATCCGTCTATATTAAGCGTTATCGACGCAGAATGGCTGGACGTCAGGAAGGCGCTTGAGGCAAAATTCGAAAGTAGAATTTGAGAGGATGCCGGGGTCCGTGACTTGTGTGGCAAGGGTAGAACGCGCGGACGAGCCAGAGTTTGAAACGCTGACCGAGTTTCGTTTGACATCAAAGAAAAACGATCGCGTCTCGGGAAAAGTGTTGGCAGACCATGCCCCGATCCAGGACGGAGAAATGCCAAGGAATCAAGAGCGCATTGTCAAATGAACCTCTGAATCATCTTCTCTGCGTTGGGCAGAACCGGAATCACGCCATTGTGCGCAATGCAAGCCTAGACGGTATCGGTGATCAGACGCAGGTTTTCTCGATCGCTCTCATTGAGAAGTTTCTCCAGATCCAGCAGGATCAAGAGCCGGTCATCAAGCCTCCCCACCGCCATGATGAAATCCGTTCTGGTTTGGATATCCATCTCCGGCGGCGGCTCAGTGGTGCTCTTCGGTATGCGCAGCACCTCGTTTACGGCGTCGACGACGAAGCCTACCGTACGTTCGCTCAATTCCATCACCATGATCCTGGTACGTTGGTCATGTTCCTTGTTCTCGAGCCCAAGTCGTTGTCGAAGGTTCATCACGGGGATCACTTTGCCCCGCAGATTGACGACTCCTTCAATACTTGGGGGCGAGCCGGGAACACGCGTTACCTCCATCATACGGTTGATCTCCTGAACGTTCCGGATATCCACCCCGAACTCTTCGTTTTCCATCCTGAAGCTCACAAGCTGAAGCAACTCGCCGTTCGCTGAGCTTTCGGTTGTGTTCTTCTTGTCGAATTGAAAATCATCCATTCGCAGGGGTCCTATAATTGCACGGGGAGCCAGGAAAAACCCGCTTCACATTCTCCATCGCAATCCTCTTCTCCCGGCTCCCCGATTTACGCTAAAGGATGAACAATTGGCGTCGGTTGGAGGTCTGTCAATTGTTCGGAGGCTGGGTCTTCCTCCAAGTAATTCAACCGTCATTCCCTCGTTCAGCCTGAATTCCAGACCGTTAACGCTCTCTTCACTGAGCTGTCTCGAGAACCTCGGAGAGCCGGGCACTTCCGCCAGAGGAGAGCATGCCATTCTCACGATTGGAGAGTCCGGTCTTCCGGATTTTCGCATGATTTGTAGAAACGACCGATTTCGCTTTTCCGCCGCCGTCAGTTAACTTGAATCTCGAAACCAACTGCTGGAGATTCTCGGTCAGTCTGTTCAGATCCTCTGCCGCCTTAGCGATCTGCTGAGTGCCGCTTGCCGTTTGACTGGTGACCGAGCTGATTGCTTCAACGTTTTTGCTGATCTGTTCACTTGCGCTCGATTGTTCTTCGCTCGCGGCGGCAATTTGCGAAACCATATCCGTCAGATCCTGAATCATCCGTACGATCTCCCTGAGCGACGTCCCTGCACGATCCGCAAGTTTGATTCCGTTCTCCACCTCTTTGGTTCCTTCCTCCATGGAGCTCACCGCTTCAGAGGTATCTGTCTGGATGGTATTGATCATGCCGGCGATTTCTTTGGTGGCTTTTGTCGTTCGTTCGGCGAGCTTTCGAACTTCGTCCGCGACGACCGCAAAACCCCGCCCTTGATCGCCAGCCCTGGCCGCTTCGATCGCAGCATTGAGCGCGAGGAGATTCGTTTGATCGGCGATATCATCGATCACACTGATGATCTCTCCAATTTGATGACTCGATTTGCCAAGAGCTTTGACAGTCTCGGCGGATTTGTTCACGACATCCGCGATGCGTTTCATCCCGGTCACCGTCTCCTCGACGACCCTTCCTCCCCCCTCCGCAGCCTCTTTCGCTTTCTTTGCCGTGTTCGCGGTGTTGCTTGCGTTCTTCGAGTTTTCGATGATCGTTTTGGTCATTTCCTCAACCGCGCCCGCCACCTCTCCGGCCTGCGATGTCTGTTCCTGAGCTCCGGCGGCCATCTGTTCCGTGCTGCTGCTGATTTGACTGCTGGCACTGGCGACCGCAGACGAAGCCTCCGTGACCTGCCCCAGTGTCTCCCGCAGAGCGTCAACCATCGCGGCAAATGCCCCTGCCAGTTGTCCCGTCTCGTCGAGGGATTTTTGCTCAACCTCTACCGTGAGATCACCCTGTGAGACCTTCTCTGCCTGACTTGAAAGGTTCTTTATGGGGAGCGCGGTAGCCTGAGCTATATAGAGCGCCAGGGCCAGGGCGGCAAGCACGCCGATGACCGAGACCGAAAGAATCGTCAACGTTGCGCGCCGTGTCAATGCCGTATTCTGCTCGGCCGATTCTTTGGCCGCGGATACTTTAAGCCCGGCCAGCTTGTCAAGTGCATCGGCCATTGTTTGTCGAAAGGGCGCAACGTTCGTTCTGGCAAAAACGTATGCTTCCCGTTTCTTTCCTGAGCCCGCCATGTCGAGACATTGCCTCAGCATCGGCATGTACTCCTTGCGAGCCCCGACAAATTCGTTGAACGCATCACGAATCGACTGTCCGGCAATAGTCTTTTCAAATTGCTGGATATTCGTATCGACGCGTTGCGACAGCTCATCGATCTTACGAAAGCTCCTTTCATCCTCGTGAGCGTTTGTTGAGAGTAAGATAACATACGCTTGCGCGGCTGTGGCCTGAACGTCGGACTCAATACTGCCAAGTTGCACCAGAGGCACCGTCACCGAGTCGTACATCAAGGTATCGGCCTCGTTGAGCTTCTGGATCTCCATGATTCCGACGACGCTGATGGCCATTCCTACCAGAACAAGCACGAAGTTTGAAGACAGCAACTTCGTTTTCAACTTGAGGTTAGAGTACCATTGCATGGTTATTCTCCTTATGGTCAATATGTACGTTGTCAAAGAAAATGGTGTTCCCGGCGGCCTTGACCACAGTTCCCAACGCTCAAACAACGAGAATGTGTTTCATTTCTGGTCATGCCAGGAATTGTTGCGGTTGCGTGAAACTGTTTACCCATGATCATATGAAATGGACTCATCAAAGCAGCCATTCGTCCGCGCGTTGGAGATCTCCGGCCTCGATGTCGGCCAAAGTTGTGTTGCCTTTTCGCGGAACGTCTTCATGTTCGGAATCTTCGCAGGTTATTCCAGCAGTCGCCACGCTATCACGTGGTGCATCAGCTGTGGGACGCTTTTCACTTTCATCTTGGTGAGAATTCGTGCCTTGTACGTGCTTACCGTCTTTGGGTTCAACGAGAGCTCTTCGGCGATTTCTTTGGTGGACTTGCCGAGACAAACCCTGGTAAGGACGAGAAACTCTCTTTCGCTGAGCAGCTCCTGGGGATGAATTGTTGCCGGATGCCGAAGAGCATCAGTCAGGCTTTCCAGGAGACTTTCGTGAGCGTAGCTGCCGCCGGAGGCGAGCTTTCTGATCGCCTCGAGAACGTGTTCAACGGCAAACCGCTTGTTGCAGAATCCGTTTGCGCCTGCGACAAGGAGGCGTCCAACAAAAAGATTCTCCGGAACCGAACTCAGCACGAGAATCCTCACGGTTGGGGAAAGACTTCTTATTGCACGGACAAAGTTCACAGGGCCGTGGTCACCGAGGATCACTTCTACAACGGCGACATCTACATTCCTGGCGGCGATCAACTGAAGAAAATCTTCTGCCGTTCCTGATTCCCCGACGAACGCCATGTCAGGCTGTGACGACACCATGCTCTTGAGCCCCTCCCGCAGGATCGGTTGGTCATCAACAACGGCGACCTGAATCCGGTGGCCGTCCGGAATATTCGATTCTCTCTCTTGTACTGTCGGAACCTCTCCCGCGTTTGTCATCGATTTTTCCTACTTGTCAAAGGCAGAGCCCGGCACCGCTTGACGGACGAAACCATCAAGCGGGCTTTTTCCCGCCATCCAGAACATCCCGGATGATGCGGAGAAGATCGTGCGGATTGCACGGCATCGGTGCGAAAGATTTGATTCCGTCTGCCAACAATTGAGCTTTCATCGTGGGTTCGATGTATCCGCTCAACACCACTAGTTTCAGGCCTTTTTCGCGTGCCAGGAGGGACGCGACAAACTCCCGAGTATTCTTTCCGGATGTTTCGAAGTCGAGAAGAACCAGGCTTACCTCGCCGTCCGGGCGGGCAATAGAGTTCGATGCTTCGGCCGGATCACGCTTCGCAATGATTGTGTAGCCCTTGTTCTGCAGAACCAGCCTCATCGCCTCCAGGAGGCTCTTGTCGCTTTCGACGATGAGGATCGTCTCGGAACCCCCGGGGCCATCTCTGAATGAATCAGCGCATGCCTTTGAGAGCCCCGGGGACCGGAAGTCCAGAGGGAAATACAACTTGAATGTCGTCCCCGTGTTCTTGATGCTCTCGACGGCAATGGACCCATGGTGCGAGGTAACAATACCGAATACCACGGAAAGTCCGAGTCCGGTCCCGCGCCCCACAACCTTCGTGGTGAAAAAGGGCTCAAAGATGCGTCGTTTTGTTGCCTCGTCCATTCCAACGCCTGTGTCGGAGACATCGATGCATACGAAGTGCGAGGATGTGCTGCCGCGCGGCACCTCGGCGCCCAATTGTTCGCGTGAACGAATCGCAGTCTGGAGATGAATCCTGCCTCGCGCGATTCCGTCTGGAGAAGCATCCTCGATCGCATCGCGCGCATTGATGCACAGGTTCAACAAAGCCTGGTGAAACTGGGATTGATCGATGAGGATGATCGGGTCCGAATCGTCCAATTCCAGTGAGATCTCGATCGATCGTGGAAATGTCTCTGCAAGTAAGCCCGACAGATCTCTGAGGAGCGCGTTGACGTTTACGAGCTCTTCGCCAATATTGTGCTTGCGGGCAAACGTCAGGATCTGACGGATAAGATTCGTCCCCTGGTCGACAGCCTTGAGCAGCGCCCGGCCTCGCTTTCTGACAAGTTCGGCCTCGTGAGGGTGACTTTGCAGAAGCGTGGCATGCCCCGAAATGACATGAAGGATATTGTTAAAATCATGGGCGATGCCCGCTGCAAGAGTACCGATGGTCTCGAGCTTCTGTGATTGGTGAAGGTACTCCTGTAACTTCTTCCTTTCAGTGAGATCGCGTCCTATGCCAAGGACGCCCGAGACTGTTCCCCCAACGATCTGAGGCGTCACAGTAATTTCGATCGTGAGGTAGTCGCCGGACTTGGCCAGCACACGGTACTCCCGTGAAGAGGTTCTCCTTCGGAGAATCAGCTCGCCGAGTGCAACAAGCGACAACGATCGATCTCCGGGATGGAGAATATCTGTGAACCTCCTGCCGAGCCATTCGTTTTCATCCCACTGGGTGATAGATCGGAATGCGGGGTTAACGCTTGTGATGCTGCCGTCCCTGGAAAGGCTGAAGATGATATCATGAGCACTTTCGGCGAGGCTTCGGTATCGCCACTCGGCTTGCTCGATCAACTCTTCTCCTTTCTTTCGATCGGTGATGTCGCGGACAAGGACGGAGACCGATCGACGGGACTGAGAACCGGATTCCACCCTGTTCACCACAGCCGAGAACCATCTCGTGACGCCCCGCATCTCAATCGGATACTCAACCGTCGCTGATTCCCCAGTCTGTAAGACCGTTCTGATCGATCTCACGATCCCGTGCCCCACGTCCCCAAAAATCTCGGGGATGGTTCGGCCAATAAGCTCTCCCTTCGGCCTCGCCAGAAAGGACTCATCGGCGGTCCATACATTCAGATACATACCGTTTTCATCAATCTCAAAAACTATGTCGTCGAGTGACGTTACCAGCGCCCGTAGTTGCCTGGTCTGTTCGATGATCGCGCTTTCTGTCCGTTTGCGTTCTTCGATATCGATGACGATGCCGTCGATTTGCACGAGCGTTTCATCTGAAGCGAGCGTGGGCTGCAGTCGAATTTCGACCCACCTCCTTCGGCCGCTGCGCTGAACGATTCTGAGCTCGTAGCGAAATGGCCGGCCTGTCTTCAGGCAATTCTGGCAGACTTCGAGGATGGGTGCATCCTCATCAGACACGACGTTGCGCCATAGCCCTGGTTCTTTGGAGAGCTCTTCAGACGAGTAACCGAAGATCTCCTGACAAGCGGGGGAAACGTGCAATAGTCTGTCGTGGGCAAGGTCGAAGGAGAAGATGGCCTCGGGCAAGCTATCAAAGACTCTCCTGAGTTCGCTGTGAGCAGTCCCAACGTTCTCCTCTGCTTTCTGTTCGGCGGCTTTCGTAAGTTCCCTCATTTGTTCCTCTGCTTCCACGCGCTCGGCGGCATAGTGAACAGACCGGGCAAGGAAATGGTCAGAGAATTCTCCTTTCACGAGATAGTGATGAGCCCCTTGTCGGAGGGCGGATAATGCGGCCTCGCATTCTTTCGCCTCAACCAGAGCGATGACCGGCAATGGCGATTCAAGTCGCAGGAATCCTTCCAGTTCATTGACCTGTGCGTTGTCATGGCCTTTCACATCGACGAAAATGGCGTCAAACTGCTCTCCGGCAACACGACAACGGGCCTCAGGAAGTGTCCGGGCACTCACTAATTCCATATAGCGGGATTCAGCGACAGCCTGTTCGAAGCTGTAAAGCGTGCTTTGATCGTCTGTAACCAACAAAATGCGAATGAATTCCGTGGCCGTGCTCCTTCTCTCTGTTCGATCTGGGCGGCTCGCGACTTGTGCTCCCCTCTCGAATGCGGTCTCGGAAAAAAGGGAGCGTTCCCCGGGCACACCAACCGAAGGTTCCATCTGGACCGCATGCCGCCGATCGATAGTTTCGCACAATAGATCCATCCTTGTAGGATTTAGGAGATTCACCGATGGTCCCTTTTCCACTCCAAATGAGCAAAAAGCGGATTCAAATGGAATAGGAAAACTTCCTGATTCGACCTGGAAAAACACCTACACGAACCGCGGAGAGCTCGGGCCGGAGGTGGATGGAAAAAGTTGCAGTAAGACTCGCAAAGGAAGGAAGCTCGCGGTTCTTACAGCCACTGTCCGCCCACCGGCTTAGTTATCGGGTGAGACCATTCCATGGCGAATTGCGAAGCGGACAAGGCCGGGAAGGTCATGGATGTGCAGCCTTTCCATAATCTCGGTCCGATGATTTTCGACTGTCTTGTAACTGATATTCAACTTCTGAGCAATCTCCTTCGCCGAGTGACTCTCGGCGAGCATCTGCAGGATTTCCCTCTGACGCGAAGTGAGGGAGTCGATCGGGTTTTCCCTCTGTCTAATTTTTTTTCGGTAGTCGCGGACGATTTTCTGTGAGACCGGCGGTGAAAGGTACGTCCGCCCTTCTGAGAGAGCACGGAGAGCTATCTCCAACTCCCCCGGCGCCGACTCTTTGAGGACATAGCCGGAAATACCGGCGTTCATTGCCTGACGAACATGCTCTTCCGTCCCATACATCGAGAGAATCAGGACCCGGACATGAGAAAACTCCTGTTGGATTCTTCTGGCCGCCTCAATGCCGTTCAGGAAGGGCATCGCAATGTCCGTCACGAAAATGTCGGGTTGATGTTTTCTGATCATCTCAAGAGCTTCTTGTCCGTCTCTTGCCTCTGCGACAATCTCAACACCGGGGATCCTTTCCAACATCAATCGAATGCCGGATCGAACGATTGCGTGGTCATCTGCGAGGACTATTCTCGTCGGTTTCATTGCCGCCCCCTACGGTTCGGCCGAGGGGGATGCCGAAGACAGAGGAGCGCTGGCCTGAATCTGAGTGCCGTGACCAGGCTTGGACGCGATCTCCAAGAAACCCCCGAGGGCCTGCATCCGCTCTTGCATTCCGATGATACCCAGGCTCTTCGATTGCCATGCCGCAATCTGAGCTGCCGACACCTCAAAGCCACTGCCGTTGTCCTTGAAGTTAAGATGAAGGTTGCCTTCATTCCGTGCCAGGACGACGTCCACAGCCGTGGCATGGGCATGTTTGAGAACATTTGTCATCGCTTCCTGCGCGACGCGGAAAAAGGCTGTCTCGATCTCGGGCAGGAATCTCTCGTCCCCAATCTTCCCCTTCACACACCATTTGAGACTCCCGAGTTGTGCCTGTCGCCCGATGAACCATCGGAGGGCTGACATCAGTCCGAATTCATCCAGCATCGACGGGCGCAGGTCAAGCGAAAGTGATCGGATTTGCTGGAGGAGTCTGTCCACCGATGCGGATAGGTCCTTCAATGTTGACCGACTGCGGCTGTTCTGGATCTCAATGTTCAGCCTTTCGAGCCCAAATTTGATCGCCGTGAGTTGCTGACCCAGTTCGTCGTGGAGTTCACGCGCCAAAGCCCTGCGTTCAGTCTCCTGAGCGTTGAGCAAACGCCGCGAGAGGGCTTCCAGCCTCTTGCGATCCGACTCAGATTGCTCAAACAACTGCGCGTTTTGGGTGATGAGCGCCGTCCTGTCAGCTACCTCCTGGAGGAGCACCTGATCGTCTTCCGTGTACGGGTGATCGTACTTTGTCCGGAAGAGGGTGAGGGTACCGATGACGTTCCCCTCATGACGGAGGGGGACGGCAAGAATGCTCTTCACCCCGGCGCGCTTGATCATTGACCGGATTGCATCGTGAGGGGCCTCGGTCAGTTGCTCAGCGGTGACACGAGGGAGAAGGAGTCCATTACCGGTTCGTATGATCCGTTCGTGCCATCCTGAGCCGACGGGCGCCAGTGTGATCTCGTTTTGCGCCGATTCGAGGAGTTGCATAATGTTCGGATCGGCATCATGGACCGCGACGGCTCTGTAGTGCGTCCTGTCGCTTGACAGCAGCCAAATCATGCAGCCGTCGTCCATGAAAGTGGCCATCTGTCGGGCAATTGCCTGAAGTTTCGCCTGAACACTCGGGGGGCATTCGATAAGCGCGTTTGATACCGCTGCGAGAGTTTGTTCCCACATGGATCGCTGACGGTCTTTTTCTTCCGCCAGTTTTCTCTCTGTGATGTCCTGCATCGTACCAAAGAACCGTATCGGGTGATGCGAAGCATCATATTCAACCCTGTCATTCAAATGAATGTAGCGCACTTCACCGTCCGGTCGGACAATACGGTATTCTACTTCATAGGGCCGAATTCCGCACACGGCATCATTGAGAGCCCGTTCCTGGATCTCTCGGTCGTCGGGATGGATGAGTTTCTGCAGGTCTGCCTGAGTAAGAGGGTCGACGCGGGATGCCAAGCCGAGGATGCGGTCCGTTCCCATGGACCCGGTGATACGACCGGTTGACAGGTCTCGTTCCCAGTAGCCGATGGAAGCGAGTTCCTCGGCCTGCTTCAGTTTACTTTCGCTTTCTCGCAGAGCTCCCTCCGTCCTTTGTCGCTCCGTCACATCTACGCTCACGATGACGGCACCGGTGCCGTTGCCGGACATATCATAGAGAGGCACGCATGAATACTCAATTGTCCTGGGGTCGCCTTCCGGAACATCGATATCAACAACTTCATGAGTGATTGTTTCCCCTTTTAAGCATGCCCTCCTGAACCCCCATTCATCGGCTTCAATCCTCTTTCCGGTGCCGTGCTGACAAGCCACGCTTCGCTCCGTTCGTCCTCGACCGGACGTGATTGAATCCCCGAGGGAAGCCTTCGATGCGTCATTTGCAAGGATGATGTTTCCTTCCCGGTCGATGACCTGGACTCCTACCGGCAACGTGGCTAGAACCTGCTGGAGAAGTCGTTCGTTCTCCCGCAACTTCTGTTCAGCAATTTTGCGATCGGTAATGTCCGTCAACACACCGAACATTGCCGAAGGGCCGCCGTTTTCCCTTGTGCGGAAGCTTCCGGTACCTGCAACCCAATGGATGCTCCTGTCAGGCCAGACGACGCGATGCTCGTGAGTAAACTCTTTTTTCTCATCGGCGGCTGATTTCAATATCTCCTTCCACGCTGACACGTCGTCGGGATGAACATGGCTCTCGACACTTGAAAGTGTCCCGTCAAATTCTCCTCGAGCAAGGCCAAGGATCTTGTCAAAGTGTCCCATCGACGTCACATCCCCGGAATCAAGATCCCATTCCCAGAGACCAAGGTTTGCGGCGGCGACGGCGGAGGTCAAGCGAGAGAGATTGGTCCGAATCGCGTTCTCGATCCTTTCCCGCTCTATCTTCTCCTTCTGAAGAGTGTCGCTCATCTGAGCCACATCAGCCGTCCGCAACCGGAGCTTGGTCTCAAGCTCATCACGCGTCGCCCGAAGGATGTCCTCGGCAAGTGTTCGTCGGTCGCTCCATGAGCCCACGAGGAAACCCGTGATGAGGAACAGCACCATATCCGTGATGGTTTGGAGACTGTCCTTCTGGAACTCAGACGAGCCGGGGAAGAGTATGATTGCCACTGTAGACAAGACCGCAGCAATGAAAGCGGGTCCGATTCCACCCATCAATGCGCAGATGACAATAGAGAGAAGAAGAAGCGGCGTATGAAAATCATACGGGCGCAACAGGGAGGATGCTGCCATAGAGGCAGCGACCAGCAGGGTTGGCAACCCATATCGCTGCAGCAGGGGCGAGGCAGCTCCCCGGAATGCTTTCCATTCGTACGCTGACCTCCATGTTTGCCCCGTTTTCCCCCCGGTTTCGGAACTATTCCTTGCTTTCACGTTTACCTCCTGGCCCTTCGCAAGGGCCCAATGCGATCAATCTTTCAATACTCGATGGTCACAAACATCTTTGCTAAAAGTGGTCGGCGATAATGCATCCCAGCCACCGGCTCAAGGCTATGACGACGACTGCAACCGACACATGTTTGATGATTTCCAGGGCAGAATTATTGCCATTGGCTCTCGTGAGCAGATAGCTGACGATGTTCAGTAACAAGATAGCCCACACGATCCCGGCGAGAATGCTTTGATGAACAGAACAGGCCAGCACAATCGCGATGAAACTCAATGAGACGAAGAGACGCGAAAGAAAATTCAGTACCGTGGCGAGGGAGGACAGACTCTCCCCGAACCCTTCGCTCTCCTTATAGAGATGAATCCCCAAGGAATCGGAGATGTTGTCTGCTACGGCCATCGTCAGCAATCCTCCGAGGATCGGCCCTTTACCTGCTCCTGCCGACCCCAATCCCACGATAAGGCTGACGTTTGTGATGATGGCGGCCGAGCTTCCGAAAATGTAGTTCTCGAGTTTTCTGTATTCCGGCACCCCGACGTGTGAGATGGTTGCTCCCGATGCATCCACGGGTCTGTGCTGTGCCGCCGATGTCGCCTTCATTCCACTGGTTCCGTTTTTGTCGTCGATGAAGCGGTTCGACATCTTCCTGCGACGGGAGGCGGTGAAGTCCATGTCAGTCCTCTCTCGGCGAAGAGTTGGTTGTGGTCGCCGCGTCGATGCTCTTTCTCCGTCTCCTGAGATCTCCTCAATGCTCGTCAGCAAGGAACGATGGATTCGTCCTTTCGCTTTGGACATGATCGGTATTAGTGCAGCTTTGACCGTCCTCATAAGCGCTTCTTCCTTCAGAATAATGCCGGCGATTGGAGATCGAGGACTTCTGCCGCGGGTCTCGGCGTGAGTCCCGTGACACTCAGAATCTCTTGTTGGTCGAGAGTCTCCCGGACAACGAGCGCTTTGGCCAGTGTATCAAGGTGTTTGCGATGGATGCTGAGCAAGCGCTTTGCCTCCTTGTAATTCTTCGTGATGATCCCCAAGACCTCAGCATCAACGGCCTTTGCCGTTTCCTCGCTATACGGCCGTTCGGATGGGTATCCACCCGCCCCATTGAGAAAGGAGCTCCCTTTGGATGCAAATTGCACCAGCCCAAGCTTTTCGCTCATGCCCCAGCGGGTCACCATTTGACGAGCCAGATCGGTAGCCTGCTCGATGTCGTTTTCGGCCCCCGTGGTCTTCGTTCCGTACACGAGCTCTTCCGCGACACGGCCGCCCATCAATCCAATGATCCTTGTGTTCATGTATGCTTCCGAGTAGTTGTATCGATCGCAGTCGGGCCTCTGATATGTCACTCCGAGTGCCATTCCACGGGGCACAATGGTGACCCGATTGACTGGGTCGGCGCCGGGGACGACAAGACCCAGGATGGCGTGTCCACTCTCATGGTACGCGATGCGTTCCCTGTCCGCGTGGCTGAGGAGCAACGGCCGCGCTGGACCGAGGACGATTTTCTCCAGAGCATCGGCAAAGTCCTTTTGGTTCACTTCATCTTCCCCGCGGCGGGCGGCCATCAGAGCTGCCTCATTGACCAGGTTTCGCAAATCTGCGCCGGAAAATCCGGGAGTTATGGCGGCAATTTCTCCGATGTCGGCATCGGCTGCGAGCGGCACACTTCGTGTGTGCACCCCCAGAATAGCCTCCCGCCCCTTCTTATCGGGAAGGTTTACGACCACCCGACGGTCAAACCTTCCGGGGCGCAGGAGCGCTTTGTCGAGAACTTCCGGCTGGTTCGTTGCAGCCAGCACGATGATGCCCTCCCTTCCGGAGAAGCCGTCCATCTCCGTGAGAATTTGGTTCAGAGTCTGTTCTTGCTCGCTTGATCCTCCGATCGAAACCTGTCCTCTTGCCCGGCCAATAGCATCCAATTCGTCGATGAAGATAATAGCAGGGGCCTGTTCGCGTGCCTGATTGAAGAGATCTCTCACCCGGGCCGCACCTACTCCGACAATCATCTCAACGAATTCCGAAGCGCTCATCGAAAAGAAGGGGACCTTCGCCTCTCCGGCTACTGCCTTTGCCAGCAACGTCTTTCCGGTGCCGGGCGCACCGACGAGAAGGACTCCTTTGGGTGCAGTACCCCCGAGCCGCGTGTATCGCGAAGGGAGTTTGAGAAAATCCACAATCTCCACAAGTTCATTCTTGGCTTCATCGATCCCCGCAACGTCGTCAAAAGACACACCGGTACTTTTCTCTCCGTCGAATCGTCGCGCCTTGCTCTTGCCTATGCCGAAGATCCCTCCGCCGAACCCGCCTCCCTGTCCCATGGTCCTGCGGAACATCCACACATAAAATCCAATGAAGAGAAGCGCCGGGCCAAAGCTGTAGAGGAAAGTTTCCAACGGACTCTTTTCTTCCTGGATCGGCTTCGCGCTGATCTCAACCCCATGAGTGATGAGAAAGGATTCCAGTCCGGGCTCGAGGAAGGAAGGAAGCGTTGTTGTAAACGACTTCACGGCCGGGCGGATGTCGCGGGTGCTTGCAGTCCTTTCGGAGTCCGGTGGATAGAAGACCGGGGCCTTAAAGCGGCCGGAAATTTCCTCGCCCCGGCCGTACACTGCGTGGACGTTGTCCCTCGCGACCTCCTGCTTGAAGAGCGTATAGGGAATCGTCACCGGCTCATCCGCATTTCGCATGATGACCCTTGCTAACCAGAAATTTGCCAGCAGCATAAGCAGGAACCAGATCCATGCAACTCGCGGCGGCATTTTTGTGGTGGCGCTCTTCTGCGAACTTTCGGGCCTGTTGTTGGAAGATGCTGTAGGAGGAGGCCATGCAAATTTACTCTCTTGCTGCTGTTGCTGATCTGTCGGGTTCATAGTGTTATCCTGAAGAAAGATGTTTGTTCAATTAAGATAGTTTCAGAACTTGGTCGGTGACGATCTCTGAGGGACGTGAGGGACACAACTCCTGACTCACTTCACTCTTGCAGTGCCAATTTTCATCCGTCGCATGCGGTCGAACTTCCGAAAGATCCGGCCTTGAAGGATGCGGGAGGCGAAACTTTTCAAAATCAGATCGTATGCGGGACTCGACGCCCCAATCACTCCAATAGACACCACGGACCGGGATCATTGAAATGTATTCCGCGCTCTGTTCAAGAACGGCCCGTGAGAAACTGACGGGGGGCAGAGTTCGGTACACTTCCTCCGCCACCTCCTCCGCATGCGATGTTCCTGTCGCATCGACGATTCTTTCTGTCAGCTCATAGACCGACGGCATCATCAGGCGCGCGAGATCCACAAACGCTGACGCGCGACCTACCATGGTGAACGTGTTCCAGAAGTAGTCGCTCCAGCGAACCTCAGAAGCTCTTTGCGCAGACGGCTTTTCGACGAATCGCTTCACCCGATACAGCCCTGTTCCGGGGCAGTCCTCAAGGGGATCTCCCGGCACGATCCAACCATACCCTTCCTCCGGCTTGCGTGCAGGAACTGCGAGCAAATAGACATATCCCGGGAGTGTGTCGCTGCAGTCAAACGCGGCGCGCACGTACTCCATGAACCGTTCCTCCTTGTAGACAAAATGATCTGACGGAAAGACTGCGATCCGGGCCTGGGGGTCCGATCGATAAATGTGGAGGAGCGGCAGAAGAATGGCCGGGCCCGTCTCTCGATTCTGGGGCTGGACAATGAGCGTTCCGGCGGGCCGATCGGAGAGGCTGCCGGCTGCGCACGTGAGATGATGTCTCGTGATCACGGTGACGATGCGCTCGTTGGGGATGACCAATCGAGCCCGGTCGATTGTGTGTTGAAGCATAGATCGGGTACCAACGAGCGCACAAAACTGTTTCGGAGACTCCAGGCCGTATTGGACTTTCAGAAAGTGCTGCAAACGCCGTCCGTCCCCCCCAGCGAGGATAATTCCCCAGCGGTGTTGGTCTTCTCCGGGAACGGGTGACTCCACCGATTCATTTTCCCAACCTCCGTCTTGTCTGCGAGGTTCGCAGGCGACGCTATGATATGTGGAAAGCATTTCGGTACCCATGGGTAGGTCCTTTCAGTCCTCAGTTGTTTTCAGTCCGGGCGACTACGTGTTCCGGGGCAGTGTCAACTCCGGAAGGTTCCGCGGCGAGAATGTGCGACGGCTCCGGCAGGCGAAGGCCGTATGCCGCCACCATCATCTGTTCCAGTGCATGACTCATCGCAAGCTTGCCGCCGATATGCGGACGCATCCGCAGCTCTTTGGCGATCTCCATTCCGGTCGTCACAGCCGCCTCATCGTCTCCAGCGATAAAGACATCCGCGGGTTTTCTCACGTTCCGATTCTCGATCTCTTCGGAGGGGATAGCAATGAAGGCCTTGATGACCCTCGAATGGGGAAGTAGTTGCGCGAGTTCGTTTACGTTGCTGCTCATCGCGCAGGTTCCGAGGCCCTTCCGTGTTTTCAACAGCGGATCGATGATGCTGAGAACGATCTTTCCTGTTACGACCTCTTTGATCTCGTGTGCCAGGTCCGGCAGCGCCTGAGATGGGAGAGCCGCAACGATGATATCGGCCTCCCAACACGCCTCTCTTGCTGAAAAGATGATTCGAACATGCGCCCGTCGCAGCCTCAGTTTGATTCTTGTCAACAACGCGAGAAGTTTTCCGAACAACGCTGTGCGATGGAGATCCGAACCATCGGTCAAGAGGACACAGTAGCCGGCTTCCGCGAGACGATAAGCGATTGACGATCCCATCGCTTCCGTTGCACCAATAATTGCGACTGTCTTTTTCAAGATCATTCCTCCTGCGTGATTGACACCGTTGCAATACATCGACAAATTACAACGGAACAAACGCCAGCGCATTCAAAACGGGTAAGAAATTACCTGAATCGATGGTAAGGAAACCGCTTAACGTATGGTAAGGAAAGGACTACTTTCGAGTGGCGAGTTCTTTGCGGATTCGGCTGAGCGATTGAGGCGTTATGCCGAGATAGGAGGCGATTTGGTGAAGAGGGATTCGCTGGAACAGATCGGGATAGAGGTTTAGAAAGTGGATATATCGTTCCTCGGCGGAGGCGCCGACAAAATCTGATATTCGCGTGATAGCCGCTTTGTATTCTTTGTCAAGCACCCCCCTCAAGTAGTGATCCCATTTAGGAACTGCCGCAGACACTTTCTCTAAAGACTCCGGTCCAATCATGAGCAGTTCAGAGTCCTCGAGGGCATCGATGTTTCTGGTTGCCGGCTTCTTTGCCTGAAAACTCTCGAGGTCGGTCATCCACCAGCCCTCGATCCCGAATCCGAGAATGCGCTCTGCTCCGAAGTCATCGAGCGAATAAAGGCGCAAACACCCTTTCTCAATGAACACTATCCACTTACAAACTTCTCCTGACTGGAGAAGATATTGCCTTTTCCTCAGCTTCTTTGGAGTCAAAAACGTCGTTCCGAGCCTGAACTCTTCGTCCGACATTTCAAGCTGACTATTGACGTGCTTTCTCAGTGTCTCAAACACGGTCAGTGAGAAGAGTTATGGGATGATGACGAAGACTCAGAATCCGTGGGCAGTGGGATTTGAGCAGTTGTCTCCGCTGCTGGCAATGATAGAGATTTTTCCCAAGATATCCAATATCTCTCAGACTGGATATTTTCCCCTTGTTGCTGAAACGATTGCAGCTCTCCTTCGGTATATGCCGCAACGAAAAAGCCGGCACTACCTCCGTAGTCCGGCTCCATCTTTTCTCCTCCCTTTTTTTCTCTTCTCTCTTTTCTCTTGCCCCTTATCCTGGCCCCTCACGCCAACCTGTGGCGCCCTACACCTTTCCCACCGCGACTTTCTTCACCACCCCCATCTTCGCTCCGAGGAATCGTTCCCCGATCTCGGTAAACTTGGCGGGAATATCGCTCACGAAGAACTGCAGGTTTGGTTTCTCACTGCTCGGATTCTTCAGCCCCTCCTTCAAAAGAAGATCTTCCACCTCCAGGGCCGTTGCCTCTCCTGAATCGATGAGGAGGGCGCTCCCTTTTATGGACCGGGAGATCACATCCTTCAACAACGGGTAGTGTGTGCAGCCAAGAACGAGGGTGTCGATCTTCTCTGCGATGAAGGGGAAAAGGTATTCGTTCGCGACAAGCTCGGTCGCCTTATGATCCGTCCATCCCTCCTCGACCAGCGGAACGAAGAGCGGGCAGGGACGGCTGAAGACGTTCGCCTCCTTGTCAAAAATCCTGATCGCGTTGGCGTACGCATTGCTCGAAACCGTTCCGACGGTTCCGATAACGCCGATGCGCTTCTTCTTCGACGCAGCGAGCGCCGCCCTGGCTCCCGGCACAATGACGCCCACGACCGGTATGTGCGCGGCTTTCTGGACGACGTCGAGGGCAACCGCCGAGACGGTGTTGCAGGCGACGACGATCATTTTCACGTTCTTCGAGAGGAGGAACTCCGCGTCCTCGCGGGCGTACTCCCTCACGACCTGGGGAGACTTCGGGCCATACGGCACCCGCGCCGTGTCTCCGAAGTAAACGATATTTTCATTGGGAAGGCGCCGCAGAAGGGTACGGACAACGGTCAGCCCTCCGATCCCCGAGTCGAACACCCCGATCGGACGATGCGCGCTCATATCTTATGGAGGAGAAAGTTGAATGTTGAGGAATTGTGAGATCTTGTGGAGCACTTTCTCCCTGATCTGCGCCTTGCGCTCGGTGCTCCTGATCGGTTTGCCGTCGGAGTCGAGGATGTAAAACGAATCGACGATCCCGTCGACGCGCGTTGCGATCTTCGCGAAATGAATGTTGAGGCCGAGCTGTGAAAACGTATGCGTCACTTTGTAGAGGAATCCCACCGTGTCCGGAGCGAAAACGTCCGCGATGGTGAAATCCGGCGTGTCTTCGAACTCGACGTCGACGCGGACGCTCGGATGGAAGATCGGCCTTGCGCGCCGCTTCCACCGGCGATGATGACGTTCGAGGAGGTGCTCGATCGTCAGCGTCCCTCTCAGGACCTCGGGGAAATCCTGCCTGATCTTTTCCTCCTGCTCGCCGAGCAACCTTCCCCCCGTAACGACATTGACGACCCGGAACCGGTCGATGACGACACCGTCATCCCGGGTAAAGATCTGTGCATCGAATATATTCGCGTCGTTCGCGGTGAGAACGCCGCAGAGATTCGAGAGAAGAAAGGGAGCGTCGCGGGTGATTGCCGTGACGGAGCTGTGAGAGTCCTCGTGGGCGATGATCGATGAAAAATCGCCGAGCTTCCGGATGTGCGAAAGGTGCTCCGCTATCTCCCCGGCCGAGAAGATCTGTACGTACGCCTCGTTGTGAATCGACGCGAGGTGGCGCTCGATTTCTTCGCGGGGCACCTCCTTCGAGATCGACCGGATGAGGGAGCGGACCAGCTCTTCGTGTTGTTCCCGCTGGAAAGACACCGCTTCCGGGTACGGCAGCTTCCGCTCGAGGACGCGGCGCGTGTTAACGTAGAGCTCCTCGAGGAGCATCTCCTTCCAGCTCGTCCAGACGTTTTTGTTGACCGCCGAGAGGTCGCAGTAGGTCACGAGGAACAGGAGGTCGAGCTGTTCCGGGCGATCGAACATCTCGGCGAATTCCGCCACGGTCTTGGGGTCGCTGATGTTCCGGCGGAACGCCACCTGCTCCATCACGAGATGGTTGCGGATAAGGAATGCGATGTCGCCCCCCTCGTCGACGACATGAAGCCGGCCGAGAACCCTTTTCGCCACATCGACGCCCCGGATCTCGTGTTCCTGGATCCCGTGCGGCTTTTCGATGTCGTGGAGGAGGAGCGCAAGATAGAGGACCTCCTTCCGCGGCAGGCGCTGGTAGACCGCGGCGAGAAGACCCTGCCCACCCGCAAGCTTCTCCGCATGCTCGATCGCAATGAGTGTGTGGGCATCGGCCGTATAATAGTGGTAGATGCTGTGCTGGACGAACGCCACGAGTTCTCCCCACTCCGGGATGTATTTCCCGAGAATATCGAAATCGTTCATCATCGTCAGCGTGGCGGCGACGTTCGACTCGAGGCGGAGGATGTCGAGAAATGCCGCGGCGGCATCCTCCGAGGCGATGCTCTGATCGTTGAAGAGCGAAGCGGAACGGCTGAGCGTGCCGAGGCGTGTCTGGAGCGAATGCCCGAGCGTGCATCCCTGCCTGCCGCACCAGTAGAATGCCCTGAGGATTTCGGCAGGCGTCGAGATCTCCACGGCCATGTTTCTCTGCTGAAGCTCGTCGCCGCGGGCTGCGAAGAGCGGATCGAGGATTTGTTCCTTCGGCTTCCTCCACGATGAAGGCTCAACGCTCTTCCGGAAATGGTTGATGAGGCGCTGGTTGAGCCGAAAGATGCTCCGTGCATGAAGGAAGTACTCGCGCATGAAGCGCTCGACATACTTCAGCTCCGGATCTTCGCCGAAACCGAGCCCTCTGGCGATCTCACGCTGCATCGAGAAGTCGAGCGAATCGTGGATGGCTTTCGCATAGAAGTGCGTCTCGTGCCTCGTCCGGAGAAGAAAGCCGAGAGCCGCTGTCACCGCGTCGCACTCTTCTTTTGAAATGACATTCTTCCGGTAGAAGTCGTCGAGCATGAGCTTGCAGGAGGACTCACGATTCTGGAACGGGGCCTCGGTGAAGTACTCGATGTCGGTCGAACGGTAGACCCAGAGGAGGTTGTGGAGGTCGCGGAGGCCGCCGGCGCTGTTCTTCACGTTTGGCTCGAGGAGCTTTACCGAGTTGCCGTACTTCTCGTGTCGCTCATCCATGCCGACCATGATCGCCTTGACGAAGACGAGGTCGTATTTCTTCTGGATCTGTCTGAAGACGGCATCCCCGTAGAGCTGGAGGAGCTTCCGGTTCCCGGCGACGTAGCGGCTTTCGAGGATCGCGGCCCAGGAATCGACGTCGGTTTCATAGAGGCTGAGGCAATCCTGGATCGTCCGCACGCTGTGACCAACGTTGAATCCCGCGTCCCATAGTGTGCGGAGAAACGTCTGGATCTCCGCCGATCCGGCCGTTTTCGACTTTTCATTCTCCGCCAGGATCATGAGATCGACGTCGGAATGGGGGCAGACCTCGCACCGCCCGTACCCGCCGAGCGCGACAACAAGAAAGTCGGCGTTGATCGGCGTCGACAGCCAGAGTGCGGAGAGCGTCGTATCGACGAGCGAGGCAAGAGACGACGCAACCGCATAGCCGTCGGCTCCGTCGCGATGGTGGCGAAAGATTTTTTCGGTTTCGGAGGAGAACCGCTCTTTGATTGTCACTGTGCGAGATGAGGGAGAAGAATGTAGGACAATATAAAGAAGGGGCCGGGGATTTACAAACAGGCGCCGTTCGGTGTACATCGCATGTCACGACAATTTCTCCAGTCACGGCACCGCGAGCATCGCGCTAGAGCTTGCGGGCGACGACCGCGACATCCTTCAGCGTCACAACGGCGCTCCCGAAGGCGTCGCGGGCTTCGAAGTAAATGATGTACATTCCGATTCGTACACGACGGCCTCTCTCATCCCGGCCGTTCCATGAAAGAACACCGGTTGACGAGGCGGCCTGGTTGTTCGCGAGCGTGCGAACCAATCGCCCCTCTGCATCAAAACAACGGACACGGATCATCGAGGTCCTGGCCGGGAGCGAATACGAGAGCGAGAGGGACTCATCGTCGGGTGAGAACGGATTGGGCGAAAGAGTAAGATGGGCCGACGCGGGGATGGAGGGGGCGAAGACGCTGTTCTGCTCGCCCGGAGTCGCCCCGGCGAAGGCAACGCATGTGGTCCAGTTCGCTGCATCGTTCCCCGGGGCGGAAGGGTTGATCCGCTCGAGCGATTTGCCCGAGGCCGATGTCTTCAGAACGGGGTTGTTCCAACCCGTAGAATAGTGAATGCTGTCGATCGGTGCGCCGGTCAGGTCGTGAAGGATAACATCGTCGCCGTTATCGTTAAGGGAAAGGTCCTTATTCGCTACAATCACCGAGCCGGCCGGCAATGTTGCCAGCCGTGAGTACATGACATAGACTGAAGAGTCCGCGGCGAGAACGAGATAATGGTGAGGGAGAATTACGAGAGGTCGATCCGGAAACGTGCAGGTGTGTCTGCCTCCGCTCCCGGAAGGGGAATCCATGATCTCCCAGCACCGTAGGTCGAGCGTGTCCGCGGTACGATTGAATAGTTCCACAAATTCGCATCCCCCGGCCGGAGGATCGTAAAGGATTTCGTTGACCACAACCGACATCGGCTGAAATCCAGCCTCCGCCCACGCCAGGAGCTGGTTGTTTTCCGGACGCTCGTCTCCCGCGAGATCCGCCTTCCCGATGATCACTCTCTTGCCGTTCATCGTGCATTTCCAGTGATAGAGAATGGAGAGAGAATCTCCGGGGGATATCGACGGGACTGCTACGGTTGCAAAAAGCTCTTCCGGAGATGCCGTGCTGTCGTTGTTTCGATCATCAGAGAGCCGGAAAGTAAAAGATGAAGTCGGCTTCCTTCCAAAGTTCCTGAGCATCGAGGAGATCAGGAAGCCGCCGGTCTCGCGTGTAATTCTGAGATATTCCATGCCGACGTCGAGATCCTTGCGCGCGGCATTGTTCTCGCGCCCCGGAGTGGGAAGTGAACTTATCCAGTTGCTCGAATCGACCGACGATGCGCCGTAGTCCACCCGCTCGAGCGATTGTCCGTTGGTTCCGCCCCACGAAGGTTTGTACCAAACGCTGTCCATCGTCGAGCCCCCACTTTCATAAATGACGACAGCATCCGGAGAGGTGTTGTTGAGCGGGAGGAATGCCGCCACGGCAAGTGGACAGGAGATCGAAAAGAAAGAGCGAACGGTCGAATCGGGCGACACAAGAAGATATCCGCTGGGATCGATGCAGAGTTTGGAGCCTTTGAAGGGTACTTTATTCTTCACATTCGAGTCCGAAATTTTCCATCCGGCGGCGTCGACCGTATCGGTCCCGGTGTTGTAGAGTTCCACCCATTCAGGTTCGGCTCCGACAGGCGCATACATGATTTCATTGATGACGACCGATCGGGGTTTCACACCAACGAGAAGTGAAATCGCGGAGGAGTTGTTCGTTGCGTCTTCGTCTCCCGATATGGAAGCGCGGACGATGATCCATCGACGGCCTTGACCCTGTCCTGCCAGCACCTCCTGCAAGACAAGAGAATCGGAGGGAGCCAGGGTCCCGATCGCAACGGTTCGCCAGAGGTTTTCGGGCCGCGGCAAAGAATCGGAGCCGATCCCTTGAAAGAATGAGACGAGAACTCCCCGGAGAGTTTCCCGCCCGACGTTCCTGATTGTCGCGCCGATTTGGATCTGCTCGCCGGCAACAGGAGCGACGGGGGAGACAGAGAGCCGCTCGACTGCGACGTCCAGGTTTTTCTTCGTCAGGCTGTTCACGAACCCCGGCGTCGCCCCGGCCGGGTCATGGGAACTTCCCCAGTTGAGCATCTCAAGGGATGACACACCGGTGTCGACCCGCTCCAGCGACTTTCCCCCGGTACCGCCCCACGAAGAACGATAGGCGACGCTGTCGATCATGAAATCGGCCGGGTCCAAGATGACGACTGCGTCTCCGTCGTTGTTGAGGGATGGAAAGGAGGCTTTGAAGATCTCTCCTTTCACGTTTGGAAACGCCGACCTGATCGAGGTGTCTTTTGCAATGATGAAGTACTCGCCCGGCGCAGCCTTCCCTCCGGATGTCGCGAACTCGACGCGGGCGGTTGTCGCGTCTCCCACCTTCCACCCGGAGAGTGAGAGGGTGTCGTGGAGGAGGTTCATGCACTCGATCCATTCCGGTCCGATTTGAGGAGCGTACATAATTTCGTTGATCGCGATGCTACGCGGGGGGTATCCAGCCGAAAGGTTCAGCGCAGCGGTGTTGTTGGTGGTATCTTCATCGCCTGTCAAGTCCAGGGTCATCGTCAGACGATGGGTGCCGGATGAGATCGAAGGGTAATGCAGGACGACTGTCGTGGAGTCGCCGGAGGCGAGCGATAATGAAACCGATTCCTGATCGATCAATTCGGATGACGAGCGTGTAGTGTCGGCACCGTGAAGATCGAAAAGCCGGACGAGAGACTGGAAGGTGCCTCCCATTGCCTTGTTCGAAACCCACGCCTGGATCCCGACACTCTCTCCGCCCCGGGGACGTGCCGGTCTTGCGGCGATCGATGCGACGGCAAGGTCGATTAGTTTCTTCACCGTCACCGAAACATCGTCGATGCGCATCGTCCCGGTCGAACCCGTTCCATCCCCCGCTGTCCGCCACCGGAACTGGACATGTTGCCTGTCTGAGAGCGAAGCGGGGAGCGCCAGGGTTCGCTGAACGTAGCCTGTCGCTCCGCTGCTCCGAAGCGTGTCGGCAATGAGGAGCGCCGATGCGGTATCGCCGTCAGTCACTGCATCGACTGCCACCCCCGCATTGAAACTCGACGACCGCCTTTCATAAAACTGCAGCGTGGACGGAATCCTTCCTTCGAAGTCGAAGACGGGGGAGAGAAGGGTCTGCACGATCTTCGCATCCGACGTCACAACATCGTTCGCTCCGCTGTGTGGGGAGCTCGACGAGGTCGTGAAATCTCCGGTCGCAGATTTGCCGGTCGATGTCGACCATCCCGCCGGGAGCCTGGGGGGTGCGACGCTGTCGAATCCCTCAAAGTAAGGATAGTGTACCACCGGAGTCTGCGCTGCCGCGAGACCCGAAACCACGACGGAGAACAGGATCATCGTTTGTAGGTTCATCTTCCCCCTTCTTCGATAAAAGGCCGTTGTATGTGAGGTCAATCGAGAGAAGAGAGGGATCGCACAGGTAACCGTGCCCTGGCGAACTCTCGAGCGTTTGCATGGACGGAAGAGGAGAGCAAGGGAGAGCAGCGAGAGGCCGGCCTGGCTTGCCGGTTGTTCAGTAATGGGGAGACGGGGTGAGGAGGGGAGAACGCGCCGCCGGTCAGCGCCTTAGCTTTCCGGAGATCGTTGCGAGGAGAAGCTCGTTGTCAAACGGCTTCGTCAGGTAGCCGTCGATCCCGATCCTCATCCCCGCCCGGACGACAAATTCGTCCGAGATACCGGACATGAGAAGGAACGGGACCTTGTCGAATCGGGGCATATTCCTCACCCGATTGTAGAACTCGAATCCGTCTTCATTCGGCGTCGGGAACATGACATCCGAAAGGATAAGGTCGGGCGTTTCTTTTTCAAGAAGAGCGATCGCCTCGTGGATGGTCTCCGCGGTGAAAACGGTGTACCCGTGCCGCCGCAGGATTGCGGCGTAGGTGAGAAGAATCGTTTTCTCGTCGTCGACGATGAGAATCTTGGCGAGCGAAGCCGGAGTTCGTTTCGCCTCGAGGATTTTCGATTCGGCGTCCTTGTGCTCTTCCATGGTGATGCCGTACCGCTTCCGCATGAGATCGAGAACCCTCTCTTCGTTCTCGCTCACGACGCCGTCATGGAGGACGATGCGAAGGGCTTCGACGTACGCATCCATCTTGATTTCTTTCTCGAGCTTCGCGTGTTGCTCCATCGTGATGTTGAACAGCCCGCGTACTTTCTCGAGCTCTGCGCTCTCCTTTGGAGTGAGAACGCCGTCAAACCACATCTCGTTGAGGATCTCCCGGTACATCTTCAGTCGCCCTTCGAGCTCCGCGGGTGCCTTTGTCGGCATCGGTCTTGGTGCAAGCTCAGGGATCGGAGGTGTTGCGGGGTGCGACGGTTCCGGGGCCTGCGTTTGCGGCGGCGCAGGAGCGGGCGGTGCAGGCGGCGCGGCCTTCGGAGCCGGGTGTGGAGCCGGCGGAGGAACATTGACCACCGCAGGTTGAGGAGGTGGAGCAGGGGTGGAGACCTTCGGCGGAGCGGGAGGAACAACGCGAGCCGGCCGCGGAGGGACCGCGGGTTGTTGCGCGGGGGTCGACTCCTTCTTCATGAGCATCTCGATGCTCTGGGAGTAGGCCTGCGCGAAGTGGTTTGTCGGGTCGAGGGTAAACACTTTCGCCACCTGCTCAAGCGCCCGCTGATACTGCTGAACCTGGATGTACTTGTCCGCCTCCTGCAGGAATTGAGAGATGAGCTGGATTCTTCTGTCGAGAGAGATCGCCTGCGACTGGGCGCGTATCTGCGACGCGCTCTCCAATTTTTTCTGTCCCGCGCGGACCCGGTCGAGGAGCGATCGTGCCTGATAATTATCGGGGTCGCTCTGGAGCACCCGCTCCGTCTCTATGAGAGCCTCGTCGAAGCGATTCATCCGAAAGTACTCTTCGGCAATCCGGAGATGCCGATAGACGCCTTCCTTCGAGAGGGTCGTCTGCACGGGAATCTTCGTTGCTTCTTCATCCTTTTTCTGGAGCGCCTTAATCCGTTCCTGCAACGTTCTTCCCTGATAGCTCCGCGGGTCGAGTTGGAAGATATAGTCGACTTCAAGGAGGGCCTCGGAGTACCGTTTGGCCCGGACAAATTCCTCCGCCTGCCGAAGATGCTTTGCAACCTTTTCGAGCGTCGGATTCATGGCGGTGTTATTTTTCTGGGGAGAGGCTTTCGTGCAGGTGCTCTACACTGGGTATTGGGTGACAGCGGGAAAAGGGACACTCAAAGATACAGAGTCGGGACTTCAATTTCAACCGGGGTCGGCAGGCAGATACGGACCCTCACGAAACGGTTTCAGGGCCCCGTGCGGATGAAGCGCGATGATGGCAGCGTTCCGTCGAGGAGGCGCCGTTTTCGGCTGATTCTTAATAAATTTTAACTGCAAGAGAGCCGAATTATTCATATTTTGGTGGGAATTATTGAATTCCCGGCAATCGATTTAAGGAGCATCGTCTGAAAAAGGTCGCCGTTATCTTCGGCACACGCCCCGACACCATCAAGCTGGCCCCGATTATTCTGGAGCTGAAGCGTCAGCGAAGCTCCATCCGGACAATCACCATCGCGACGGCCCAGCACCGCCAGATGCTCGATCAGGTCCTCTCCGTCTTCAAGATCGACCCGGACTACGACCTCAACATCATGGTGCCGAAACAGTCGCTCGCCCTGTTGACGCAGAACACCGTTGCCGCGCTCGATGCCGTGCTCGAAAAAGAGATGCCGGACCTTGTCCTCGTGCAGGGGGACACGACGACGACGTTTGTCGGGAGTCTCGCGGCGTTTTATCGCTCCATTCCGGTCGGGCATGTCGAGGCCGGCCTGAGGACGCACGACAAGGCGAATCCTTTCCCCGAAGAGATCAACCGGCGCCTCACAAGCTGCATCGCCGACCTGCATTTCGCTCCCACCGAGACGGCGAAGAAAGCGCTCCTCCACGAGCATGTCGGCAAGGAACGGATCTTCGTCACGGGCAACTCCGTCATCGACGCGTTGAACATCTCGGTCCGGAAGAACTACACCTTCGGGATCCACGCGCTCAACACGCTCACGGCGCAGAAGAAGCGCATCGTTCTCCTCACGATGCACCGGCGTGAGAACCTCGGCGAGCCGATGCGAAGCGCGTGCGAGGCGGTGAGGGAGCTTGCGGAACGGTATCCCGACATGAATTTTATCTTCCCGGTCCATCTCAACCCGCTGGTCCGCGAGGTGGTGTACGGAACACTCGGGTCGCTCGACAACGTGTATCTCCTCGAACCGCTCGACTATCTCGACTTCGTCAACCTCATGGCGCGGTCGTACCTCATCATCACCGACTCGGGAGGCGTTCAGGAAGAGGGGCCGGCGCTCGGCAAGCCGATCCTCGTCCTCAGAAAGGTTACCGAACGCCCCGAAGCGGTCGAGTACGGTACGGTGAAGCTCGTCGGCTTGAACAAAAGAACGATCGTCGGCGCGGCGAAGAAGCTCATCGACAGCCCGGCCGCGTACCGCGCGATGGCATCCGCAACGAATCCGTACGGCGACGGGCGCGCGGCCGAAAGAACCGTGAGGATCATCACCAATGAGTTCGGGCTCACACGAACGAAGGTGCGCGAATTCAGGCCAGGCAGGTCCCACGGCAGATGAAAAACTTCCTCCGGTCGCTCGCGCTCTTCGGCATCCTCCTGTCGCTCACTCCATTCGCATCCGGCCAGGAGTATCCCCTCAAAAAGATCCTCATCCTCGTCGAAGGAAGCTCCGACCTGAAGAATTACGCCATGGGAGACGGGCGGCAGCTCGCCGATCTCATGGGACATTTCAACACTGCGGTGACCGTCAAGGGAGTCAACCGGTACATCCCGGGGGAGCTCAACGCCTACGACTACACCTTCTACATCGGCTTCTACCCGCGCGATCCTGTTCCACAAAAATTCACGGACGATGTCTTCTCGACCGCAAAGCCGGTGATCTGGATGAACACCGGGATGATCGAGTTCTCGAAGCAGAGGGCGTTCCGGAGGAAGTTCGGCTTCAGCGTCCCGACGCTCGATTCTCTCGACGACTTCAACTACGTCAAATCCAACAACCGGGTCTTCACGAAGGGGGAGCCGAACGCCAACATCATCGAGATCTCCAACCGGAGAAGTGTCGAGGTCCTCGCCGTCGCCTATTCCTCGAGGAAGCGCAAAGAGATTCCCTACATCATCCAGACGAAGAACCTGATGTACATCGCCGACTCTCCGTTCGCGTCGGCGACGGAGAACGACCGGTATCTCCTCTTCGCGGATATGCTTCACGACATCCTCCACGAACAGCATGAAGAGTCTCATTCTGCGCTCATCCGCATCGAGGATGTCGACCCGCTCCAGAACCCCGACCAGTTGAGGGACATCGCCGACATCCTCTCGAGCCGGGGGATACCGTTCCTTGTCGGCGTCATTCCTTTCTACGTCGACCCGTCCGAGGGAATCCGCGTGAGTCTTTCCGACAAGCCGGATTTTGTCGACGCAATCAAGTACATGGTGAAGAACGGCGGCACCATCGTCATGCACGGCATTACCCACCAGTACAAAGGGACCACGGCGGTCGATTACGAGTTCTGGGACGAGAGCACCGACAAGCCGATCAGGGACGAGACCGCGGAAGGGGACGCGAAGCGGATCGAGATGGGGCTCTCCGAATTCATGAAGAACGGCCTCTCGCCCCTCGTCTGGGAGACGCCGCATTACACAGCCTCCTTTACGCTCTACAACACCATCGCGAAGTATTTCAGCACGGCGATGGAGCAGCGCCTTTCGATCGAGGATGCCGACTACAGCCAGTACTTTCCGTACATCATCAACAAAGACCTTTTCGGCCAGAAGATTTACCCGGAGAACCTCGGCTACGTCCCCCTCAATCCAAACAAGGCCGAGAGCGAGGCATACATCCAGACAATCATCAGGAACGCGAAGACGAACCTTTACGTCCGCGACGGGTTCGCCTCCGTCTTCTTCCATCCCTTTCTCGACCTCGACCTCTTGAAGCAGCTCGTCGACGGCATCCAGGGGCTCGGCTACACCTACATCGACCTCCGCGAGCAAAAGAACTGGGTGAAGATGAAGGACAGGGTGATTCTCACCGGGAGTCAGAATTACACGATCCGTCTCGAAGATCAGTATCTCACCGAGTCGTACTTTGACCACTCCGGGGAGATCGAGCGGAAGTCGATCTCCGACCGGAGGATCAAGGGAAGCTACTCGAAGTATGTCGAGCTTGAGCCGGGGGAGCTTTACAAGGCCGAGCCGACCGAATTCCGCGAGCGTCCTCTCTCGTTTATGGAGCGGACCGCCTACAGCGTCGAGAAGCTTTACGACAACGTCTTCGCCCATGACGAGGCGTGGAGCGACCTCCGCCCGGTGATCCTCTGGAATCACCACGTCAAGGGGGCGGCATTCAACGACCAGGCGTCGCTCGCCTCGGTCTTCCGGTCGGTCAATGTCCGCGTCGACACCTTTTTCATCGGGCAATCGCTCAACCTTTCGCCATACAACCTCCTCATCGTCCCCTACGCGTTCGTCGATTCCCTCAGGCAGACCGATTACGACGTCATCAACGCCTTCGTCGAAGGGGGCGGCAACATCATCACCGACACCCGAAACGACCTCGCCGAAGAGCTCGGCATCGGCTTCACGAAGACGCAGGTTCGTGTCAGCAGGATCCGCGACCGGTACTTCCCGGAGGAGCGGATCGCCTGGCGGTATCCGGAGCTCGTGACGAAGTTCGAGACGGAGGGGGTCGACGAAGTCTTCTGCGTCGACGACGTCACCGAGACGCCGATGGTCATCGGCAAACGTCTCGGCAAGGGAAAGGTCATCTATTTCAATTCCCGCTTCGATTCGTACTCCCAGCACGGGTACAGCGAGTATCCGTACCTTCTCGAATACGTGAGGAAGTACTTCGGGCTCAGGCCGATCGTCCGGCGCGAGAACCTCGAGATGTACTTCGACCCCGGTTACAGGAAGACGTACAGTATCGAGTCGCTCGTGAAGCAGTGGGTGAGGGAGGGGATCCGCGCGGTCGACGTCGCCGGATGGAATCAGTTCCCGAAATATACGTGGGATTACAAGCGGCTCATCACGCTCGCCCATGCCAACGGGATCCTCGTCTATCTCTGGCTCGAACCTCCCCAGGTGAGCAAGAAGTTCTGGGACGAGAACCCGCAGTGGCGCGAGAAGAATTACAAGGGGGAAGATATCCCTCCGCTGTGGCGCTACGCCGTCGCCCTCGAGGATGACAGTTGTCTCTCCGCGATGCGGGGGGAGTACATGAAGATCCTCCAGGGGTACGACTGGGACGGGGTCAATCTCGCCGAGCTCTATTTTGAGTCGGGGAGGGGGTTCGAGACTCCGCTCCTCTTCACCCCGATGCACCCCTCAGCGCAGCGCGAGGTCAAGCGGAAATACGGGATCGACCTCGCATCGATCTTCAACCCGCAGTCGCCGTACTACTGGAAGACGAACCCGGCGGCGAAAAGCGCGGTGATTGAATACCGGGTGAACCAGCTCACGATCGCCTACGACACGCTCCTGACGGCATTCTCGCGCCTCGCGGCCGAGAAGCCGGGGTTCAAGATCATCGTCACGGCGATGGACAGCTATGGGTCTCCCGAGCTGCGCGAGTTCCTCGGTGTCGACATGAGCCAGGTGATCGAGTTGAGGAAGAAATTCAATTTCACCCTCCAGGTGGAGGATCCCGAGAACCTCTGGTCGACCGACCCGGTGCGATACCGCGAGATCGGAAAGCGGTACGCCCCGCTCCTCGGGGGAGACAGCTCCCTTGCCCTCGACCTCAACATCCTAACCTTCAGGAAGAAGGAAGCGATCATCCCCTTCCCGACCCTCATCCAGACCGGCACGGAGAGTTTCTACCTGCTAAGGCAGGCAGCCCTTGCCGCCCCGAAGCTCACGATCTATTCGGAATCGAGCGTGAACCCGCAGGACATCAGCTTCTTCGCCAACGCGCTCGCCGCAAAGGTGGAGTACCGGTTCAACGGAAACGGGTACGACGTATCGTCCCCCTACTCGTTCGTCTGCAAGATGCCGAAGGCGGTGTCGCAGGTGAACATCGACGGAAGTCCCCTCTCGCCGTTCCGCGACAACTGCTACGTCATCCCCGCGGGGAGCCACGAGCTGACGCTCAACCGGAATCCGGTGAACACCTTCTCGACGAACGAGCTCCAGGCGAAAATCATGTCGATCACCGGCAACCTCCTTTCGAGCGCCCACGGGCTCCGGGACATCACCTTCGAGTACGAATCGGACCAGAGGACGATCGCCTCATTCAACGTGGCCCCTTCGGCCGTGAAAGTCGATCATGAGACGTACTCCTTCACCGTGATGAAGGGAAACGACTGTTTCAGCATTTTCCTTCCGCCGGGGCGGCATCTCGTGGAGCTCGTCGCCGGGGATCAGTTCTCGTTCGGCGTCAACGTCACATCTCTCTGGTCGACGACCGCGATTGCCATTTTTGGGTTCATCGGCGTCACGTCGTTGTTCCTGATGTATCTCGTCCTCAAAGTCGTCAAACGGGGTGAACATACCCGGAAGGCCGTCTAGCCCATGACCGTACTCGAAGTCGATCTGAGCTTCCTCTTCGTCATCGCCGTCATCCTCATCTGGTTCATGATCGCGTACCAGTTCGTCCTGACGGTCTTCGGATTCATCAACTATGTGAAGTCGATGAGGGAGAAGAAGGAGGTCGACGAAACGGCGCTCGAGTACCCGACGTGCGCGATCCTCATCCCGGCTCACAATGAAGAAAAGGTGATCGGAGCGACCGTCGCGTCGATGCTGAAGCTCGAGTATCCAAAGGAGAAGCTTCGCATCATCGTCATCAACGACGGGTCGACCGACTCGACGAAAAAGGTCGTCGAAGGGTACCGGAAGAAGGACAAGAGGGTCGAGCTCTTCAACATCCGTCCCGGCGAAGGGGGGAAGGGAAAATCGCGTGCCCTCAACCTCGGTGTCAAGCACGCCACTGCGGATATCGTAGCGATCTACGACGCGGACAACACTCCGGACGTCCATTCTCTCCGGTATCTCGTCGCTCAGCTCATCCTCCACAAGGAGCTCGGCGGAGTGATCGGAAAATTCAGGACCGTGAACAAAAGCCACAATCTTCTCACCCGGTTCATCAATGTGGAGACCCTCAGTTTCCAGTCGATGCTCCAGGCCGGACGCTGGCAGATGCAGAACATCGCGACCCTGCCCGGGACCAATTTCGTCATGTGGAGGTCGCTCATCCAGGAGCTTGGCGGGTGGGACGAGGAGGCGCTCACCGAAGATTCGGAGCTGAGCATCCGGATCTACGAGGCGGGGTACAAAATCAAGTACATCCCCTACGCC
The DNA here is from genome assembly GCA_035505655.1 of Bacteroidota bacterium. Classification (GTDB taxonomy): domain Bacteria; phylum Bacteroidota; class Ignavibacteria; order UBA10030; family UBA8401; genus JAGVPT01. The sequence continues at coordinate 81,783 of DATJQP010000099.1, read as the reverse complement.
ATTACGTACGAGCAGGAGCCGCAGGAGTGGAAGGTGTGGATCAAGCAGCGGATGCGGTGGGTGAGGGGAAACAACTATGTCGTGACGAAATTCCTCAGGCACATCCCCCAGTTCAAGAACAAACGCCTTGCGTTCGACCTTCTCTATACTCTTGCGCTGTATTATATCTTTTTTGCCGCCATCATCATCTCCGACATTCTCTTCATCCTCAGCGGCCTGAGCCTCGTGAGTATTTCGCTTCCCGGTCCGTACACAACGGTCTGGATCATGGCCTTCTTTCTTTTCCTCTTCGAGATCATGCTCGCGATTTCGTACGACGACGAGGACAGTCTCGGCCGGATCGGGCTTCTTGTCCTGATGTATTTTTCGTACTGCCAGCTTTGGATCTACATTGTCGTGAAGGCAGCATACACCGACTTTATGAGCAAGGGGGAGCATAAGTGGGAGAAGACAGTCCGTTTCGATGTAGAACCGGGCGCGACACCCCCTGCGACGTAAGGTCTCTCTCTTGCCGTGCATCCTCATTTCTCCCGCTTGACGTTCTTCTCAGATCTCGCCACTTTCGGCTGGACCCATCGTTGACAGAAGCGTTATTGATAGCGGGAGTTTTCTGGATGCCTGCTAACAAGCCGCGGGCATGACGAGCAGGGTGAGTGTCTTTCGCAGCTCCCGGTTCGCATGCGTGTTCCACCCCGTCTCGTAATCCTCGCACACCCTTGGCGACAATTCATACCTTCACAAAGACGCCCTCGATGCCGGGACTTTTCCGGATGAGCGCTACCCACGAGGCGCTCCCTTTCGCAGGATCCGCGTTTCCCGAAACACCCTGCCAATCGACCCGGGAATCACACAGTGATATGAATGACTCTGGGTGTCTTCTCCGGCCACGAGCTTCCACCTGATTTCTCTTTTCCTCTTGACTGTCTACTGTCCCCTGTATTCTCTCCTCGTTCACCACCTTGATTATTTACCCAAGTTTCGTCTAATTACATCCACGCCGTTCATTTCCGTTAGCACAAATGCCCACTACGATCTCTGCAGGTTCTCCCGTAACGAACACCGACGACGTCGACGCCGCACGCCGGCTGGCGTCGTCGTACGAATCGATCAGGAAGGAAATCGCGAAGGTCATCATCGGCCAGGACGCGACCGTCGAGCAGCTGCTGGTCTCGCTCCTCGCCCGCGGTCATTGCCTCCTCATCGGCGTCCCGGGTCTCGCGAAGACCCTTCTCATCAAGACCCTCGCCGACGTCCTCGAGCTGAAGTTCAGCCGAATCCAGTTCACGCCCGACCTTATGCCGAGCGACATCAGCGGGACGGAGATCATCGAGGAGAACGTCTCGACAGGTCAGAAGGCGTTCAAGTTCGTCAAGGGACCGATCTTTGGCAACATCATCCTCGCAGACGAGATCAACCGAACGCCCCCCAAGACGCAGGCGGCGCTTCTCGAGGCGATGCAGGAGCACAAGGTGACCGCGGCCGGCCAGTCGTACACGCTCACGGAGCCATTTTTCGTCCTTGCGACACAGAACCCGATCGAGCAGGAGGGGACCTATCCGCTCCCTGAAGCGCAGTTGGACCGCTTCATGTTCAACGTCTGGCTCGACTATCCTTCCTTCAACGAGGAAGTGAACATTGTAAAGTCGACGACAAGCCCCTATGCGCCCTCTCTCCGGCGGATTCTCGGCGCGGAGGAGATCATCGGTTTTCAGGAACTCATCCGTCGTGTGCCGGTGGCCGATTCGGTGGTGCAATATGCCGTGGAGATCGCTGCCCGGACTCGCCCGAAAGACGAGCGATCCCCGAAGTTCATCAGGGAGTGGCTCACATGGGGAGCCGGGCCGCGCGCTTCGCAGTATCTCATCCTCGGCGCGAAGACGAGGGCAATCCTCTACGGCCGCTTCAATCCGGATGTTGACGATGTCCGGGCCATGGCGATTGCCGTCCTTCGGCACAGGATCATCCCGAACTTCAACGCCGAGGCGGACGGCGTGACGACGGTGGCCATCATCGAGAAGCTTCTCTCCGACAAATAGCGGATCCTGAGGCGAGGAGGGACGCCCACCCGCTCAGAGAAAAGAGGACAAGTGTTCCACGGGATAAAAATTGCAGCATTCCTCATCGTCGCCGGGACGTTGGTGTGTCTCGCCGACACACCCCAGCGATGCTGGATCTACTTCAAGGATAAGGAAACTACAAAGTACCAGGCGCTCTCCAGAACCCGGACGCAGGAGGATATCGCCGGTTCAATCGGGATCTCTTCAAAGGCCCTCACCCGCAGGGCGAAAGTCATGCCCGCCGGACAACTGCTTACGGACCTTGATATCCCTGTTACGCAATCATACCTCGACCGGCTGACTGAGGCCGGCGTCGCGATCATTAATACCTCCCGGTGGTTCAACGCCGTCACCGCGGAACTGACATCCGATCAGGTCGCGCGTGTCGGCGCACTTCCGTTCGTGGCGGCGATCAAGCCGGTGCGCGCGTTCAGACGAAGCGATGTCCCGCAGACTCCCCACCTTTCCCTCAAGAAGAGCGCGGCTACATCCATCACCCAACTTCACGACTACGGTTTATCCTTCGGACAGCTCGACCAGATCAAGGTGATTGACATCCACAACCTCCGGATCACCGGCAGAGGCGTTCTTGTGGGAATGCTTGATGACGGGTTCCGATGGAGAACGGAGCAGTCGACGAAGCATATGAACGTCATCGCGGAGTACGATTTCATCCAGCACGATTCGGTGACCTCGAACGAGCCGAACAAAACTCCCGTCGACGTCAACCTCCAGGATCAGCACGGAACGATCACCCTCTCGACCGTCGGTGGTCATTATGAAGGGCAGCTCGTCGCTCCCGCCTTCGAAGCGAGCTTCATCCTTGCGAAGACCGAGTACTACCCGACGGAGACAAATATCGAGGAAGACAACTGGGTGGCGGGGATCGAATGGGAAGAGCAGCATGGCGTCGACGTCGTGAGCAGTTCGCTCGGCTACAGTGAGTTCGACGCGACCGACGCCAACGGCAATCCCCAGCACAGTTACACCTATGCCGACATGAACGGCCGGACGGCAACGACATCGAAGGCCGCAGTCATCGCGGCGAGGCTGGGTGTTGTCGTCTGCAGTGCGATGGGAAACGAGGGGCTTTCGGCCTGGCATTATCTCACCTCTCCGGCCGACGCCGACAGCATCATCTCCGTCGGAGCAGTCTCCTCAGCGGGCACGATCGCGAAATTCAGCTCGGTTGGGCCGACCTCGGACGGCAGGACGAAGCCCGACGTCGATGCGCAGGGAATCGATGCGTACTCTGCGAACGTTGACGAGGATGCTTTCCAGGGAGGCGCCGATTCACTCTACGGGTTTTTCAGCGGCACCTCATTATCGACGCCTCTCGTCGCGGGCTCGGCAGCCCTTATCCTTTCGGCCCATCCTGAGCTCACCCCGATTCAGGTGAGAGACGCGCTGCGAAACAGTGCGAGTAACGCCGCCTCCCCCAATGACACGCTCGGATGGGGAATTATAAATGCCTTCAAGGCGATGCTCTCCGCCGGAATGGTGCTGAGCACGGACCCCGATGTGACACAGGTGATCGACGGCTCGACCACGGTGGGTGTTTTCGTCGTCTCGAATTCGACGGTGAAAAAAAGCAGCGTTCAGCTCATGTACTCCACAAACGCCGGCGGCTCATTCACTGCGGTGCCGATGACGTTGACGGAGTACGTCGATTCTTCGAAGAATTGCGGCGAGTATACCGCGACGATCCCCCCGCAGGCTGGCGCAGCCGACGTGAAGTTCTATGTCACCGCAACGGATTCCACCAACGTCGCACGCGTCACTCCGTACGGAGCCCCTTCGAGCCTCTTCGACGTTAACGGGGAGCTGGCGCTTGTCCGGGGGGGCGAGATCCCGACAGGGTACACGTTGTATCAGAACTTTCCAAACCCGTTCAACCCTGCCACGTCGATCGAATACACGCTGGCAAAATCCGGGTACACCACGTTGAAGGTCTACGACGTGCTTGGACGTGTCGTCGCGACGCTCGTCGACGCTTACCAGGCCGCGGGAACGCATGCGGTCGTGCGGTTTAACTCCTACGGCATTGCGAGCGGTGTCTATTTCTACCGTCTCAAGTCGGGTGACTTCGAGGCCGTCAAGAAACTCGTCATCCTGAAGTAGCATTGTCTCTCTCGTTTCAAATCCCGTGGCTCTTTGTTCTCTTCGCCGCGGTTCTCCTCATTGCCCTGGCCTTTTACGTCTATCGGTACACCGTTCCGCCGGTCACCACCAAGAAGCGGATCGTGCTGAGCATCTTTCGCAGCCTCGCTCTGATCCTGCTTCTCGCCGCGATTTTCGAGCCGCTCTTCCGCAGGTCTCATACCGCCGTGACAAAGCCGGTCATCGCTCTCCTTGCCGACAATTCACTGAGCATGACGCTGACCGACGGAAACGGCAGCAGGGAAAAGACGCTCCGTTCGTTGCTCAACAGCGACGCGCTTCGCTCTGAAACGGATGAGGCGGAGCTCGCACTCTACGGCTTTTCTCCCTCGATGCGGCGAGTTTCGGGAGATTCGCTCCGCTTCGCAGGAACAACCACCGACATCGCCGGCGCCCTTCGTCAGCTCAGGGAAAAGGCCCCTGCGGCGTTGAAGGCCGTGCTCCTTCTCTCGGACGGAGATTATAACTCCGGCGAGAGCCCTCTCTATGAAGCGGAGAAGCTGGGACTCCCCGTCTTCACCGTCGGCATCGGGGATTCGCTCGACCAGAAAGATATCGTCATCGAGAAGCTCTCGACAAACTCGGTCGCGTATCTTCAATCCTCCGTTCCGCTCGACGCAACGGTCAAGGTCTCAGGGTTTGAAAACCAGAAGCTCCCCGTACGCCTCCTCGACGAAGGACGGCAAATCGGCATGGAGTATATCCAGCTCCCGCCCGGAATTGGGAACAGGGTCGGCGAATACACCGTCCATTTTACCTTCACCCCCGAGAAGAGCGGGATCAGGAAGTACACGGTGAGCGCTCCGGCACAACCCGGAGAGGTGACGACAAAGAACAATAGCAAATCTGTGTTGGTGAAAGTGTTGAAGAACAAAATGCGCGTTGCAGTCATTGCCGCGGGACCGGGGGCGGATGTCTCAGCGATGATGCAAGCGCTCCGAGCCGACCCAAACATCGAGGCGACGCTGGCGGTCCAGCAGCCGAACGGCGACTTCGGGAACCGTGCGCTTTCCGCGGCCATCCCTTTCTCTTCGGTCGATTGTGTCGTGCTGATCGGGTATCCCTCCGCAACAACGACCGCGTCGTCGGTCAACGCTCTGCTCGGGATCGTCACAAGCCGCAGGTTGCCGGTGATGTTCATCGGAGGCCGAACACTCAACCTCCGGCTCCTGCGCACATTGACTCCGGTGCTCCCCTTTCAGATCTCCTCGGAGCGAATGGATGAGCAGCTCGTCTTCCCGAACGTCCCGGCGGAGGAGGCGGATAATGTCCTCGTTCACGTCGGCGAAGACGCTCCGTTCGATTGGAATAAGCTTCCGCCGATCTATGCGCCGCTGGGAACCTTCGCACCGAAACCCGAGGCGATCCTCCTTTCAACTTCAAAGATCGAGGGGATCGGGATCAACACGCCGCTTCTCGTGGCAGGTTCCATCATGGGAGAAAAGTCCGTTGCGCTCCTCGGCTACGGTCTCTGGCGATGGAAACTGCTCGGCGGAGCGAGCCGCGAGACCGAGAATTTCTTCGATCCATGGATCTCCAACGTTATCCGGTGGCTTACAACCCTTGATGAGAGCCAGCATGTAAGGATCGATCCGGTAAAAGAAAACTTCGCACAGGGAGAACCGATCGGGTTTCTCGGACAGGCATACAACGCGAACTACCGCCCCGTCGACGATGCGGAGGTTCGCGTCGAGGTGACATCAACCTCATTGAACCAACGGTTCGAGGCGATTCTTCGCCCGCTCGAGAACGGACGCTACGAAGGGGAGCTTGAGGCCTTGCCGGAAGGGGAATATGCCTTTGTGGGAACCGCGAAGTCGGGGGAAACACAGCTTGGAAAAACGGAGGGGCGTTTCTCCGTCGGGGAGCAATCGATCGAGTTTCTCGACACGAAGATGAACAAGCCCCTCATGGAGCAGATTGCCTCTACCTCCGGCGGCAGGTATGCCGACGCCGCCGATTTTTCATCGCTCATGAAGGATCTTCATTTGAGACCGTTCATGAAGCCTGAGAAGGTGAGCTCCACGAGCGAGACCGAGCTATGGAACCTTCCCTCACTTCTAGCGGTTATTGTTGCGTTATTCGGAATAGAGTGGTTTCTCAGAAAGAGAAGCGGCATGCTGTAGGCTGGCATCATCGCTCAACCTTCCGCGTCACCGATGCGGAGAGGGTAACTTCGTTACAGTGAACCCGGCATCCTTCCGGAGACCCGCATGGCCAGGACATTCTTTCTTATTGCATCGGCGTTTTCATTCCTCGGAGTTGCCTTCGGCGCGTTCGGTGCGCATGCGCTGAAGCAGAAGCTCACGCCCGATGCGCTTCAGGTCTTCGAAGTCGGCGTTCGCTACCAGATGTACCATGCCTTCGCCCTCTTCGTGGTCGCATGGGCCATCCATACGTGGAATATTCCGGCGGGAGCGGCAGGGTGGTCGTTCGTAGCCGGCATCGTCCTCTTTTCAGGGAGCCTTTATGCCATCGCCCTGACCGGAGTATCGTCGTTCGGGATGATTACGCCGTTTGGCGGTCTTTGTTTTCTCCTCGGGTGGTTTCTCCTCGGGTGGCAGGTCTGGAAGGGAATTGCTGCTCAGTAATCGCAACCCGCACGAGTAGTCTCTTGTTCATTCATTCACACAGAAAGGAGCATCAGCATGAGAAACGTTGTCCGGATTCTCGGTTGCGCCGTCTTGTTGGTCGCGGCCGTCGTCTCGCTCTCGGTCCCCGCCTTTGCACAGATGAAATCGTACCAGCTCAGCCCGGCCGCCTCGCTTTCGCAGACAGTCGGCCTCACCGACATCTCGGTGACGTATCACCGTCCGGGCGTCAAAGGGAGGGTGATCTGGGGAGAGCTTGTGCCGTACGACAAAGTATGGCGGGCGGGAGCGAATGAAGCGACGACTGTCACGTTCAGCGATGACGTCATCGTCGGCGGGAAGCAGCTCAAGGCGGGTACCTACGGCTTCTTCGTCCTTCCCCGCAAAGAGGGAGACTGGGCTCTCATCCTCAACGCCGAGGGAAAGCAGTGGGGTGCGTTCCGGTATGATTCCACAAAAGACGTCGTGAGGGTCCCGGTGAAGCCGGAAGCTGCACCGAACGAGGAGCGGCTTTCGTACTCCTTCGAAGATCTCACCGGCAACAGCGTGAACCTCGTTCTCCGGTGGGAAAAAGTTTCTGTCGCCCTCCCGATCGACGCCAATACCGAAGCGAACTTCACCCGGGCGATCAAAGCCGCGGCGGCGCAGCAGTGGCAGGCGTACAACAACTACGCGCAGTACTGTCTCGACACGAAGACGAATTGGGAGAAAGGGATGGATGCCGTGGAGAAATCGATCAGCCTGAACCAGAATCCGGGCAACCTCCGGATGAAGGCGGAGCTTCTCGCCCAGGGAGGAAAAGTGAAGGAAGCGATCGAAACGGCGGAGAAAGCGATCTCGGTCGGAAAGGCCGCGAGTCCGAACTTCAATGCTTCGGAGATCGAGGACCTCATCACCGCGTGGAAGAAGAAGTAAGACTTTGTCATCGTGCGGCCCACCAAACGGCGGGCCGCACGGTGGAAATTATGCCGCCCCCATGACAACGTTGATGGCAACGACGTTGACGATATCGTCCACGCTGCACCCGCGCGAGAGGTCGAATGCGGGCCGCCGCAATCCCTGAACGATGGGGCCGACCGCTTCCGCCCCGCCGAGCCGCTGCGCAAGCTTGTAGCCGATATTCCCCGCGTTGAGCTCCGGAAAGACGAGCACGTTTGCATCACCTGCAACCTCGCTCCCGGGCGCTTTCTGCTTCGCCACCGCCGCAACAATCGCCGCATCGAGCTGTAACTCGCCGTCCAGCTTCAGGCCGGGATTCTTCTTCCGAGCGATCTGCGTCGCCTGCTGCACTTTTTCCACGAGCGGATGCGTTGCGCTTCCTTTTGTCGAGAAGGAGAGCATTGCGACGCGCGGCTCTTCGCCGGTGAGCTTCCGATGGTTCTCAGCGGTCGTCAACGCGATGTCCGCGAGCTGTTCCGCGGTCGGATCGGGGACGACGGCGCAGTCCGCAAAAGAATAGACGCGCAGCGGAAAGACCATCGCGAAGAAGCTGGAGACGACGCTGATTCCCTCCTGCACGCCGATGATTTGTAATCCCGCCTTCAGCACATCGCCCGTCGTCGAGAGGGAACCGGCAACGCTTCCGTCAGCCATTCCTTCCCGGACCATCATCGCCCCGAAGAAGAGGGGCTTTTTGATGACCTCCTGCGCCTCCGTGAACTGAAGCCCCTTCGCTTTTCTTACGTTGAAATAGATATGGGCGAAGTCCGAGAGCTTGTCGGACTTCACCGGGTCCACGACTCGAACTCCCTGCAGTGAGACTCCCTCGGCCTCCGCCTTCCCCCTGATCTGGGCCTCGTCTCCGACGAGGATCGGGACGGCAATCCCCTTGTCGGCAACGATGCGGGCGGCCTTGATGGCGCGCGGATCGAGAGCATCGGGAAGAACGATCGTCTTGTGTAGCTGTTTTGCTTTTTCCTGGATATCCGGGATGAAATTCTTTGGGTTCATTTTCAGATTGCTCGGTTTCGTTGATTACTGTGACGCGATCGGGATTTGAGCTGCTGTTGAAGCGAAGAAAATATAGTTCAAACTAGCCTCAGATTCAATAATTTGCATGTCAATGTGTGACGAAATGGCAAGCAAATCCGGCGAAAAAATGCAAAAATCACCTTGTTTTGATTAATTTTCATTAATGAAATTCCAACCCGTTGACTATCTGTCAGGTAATGGATATATTTTGTGCCTGAAATTAGGATGGAAGAGTGAAGAAACAGGTTTACGTGGAGACATACGGTTGTCAGATGAATGTGGCCGACTCGGAGGTGGTCATGAGCATCATGACCGATGGCGGCTACGCCATTACCGGGGAGGCGGCGGAGGCGGATGTCATCCTTGTGAACACCTGCAGTGTGCGAGATAACGCTGAGCAGAAGGTGCACCAGCGGATCAGCACCTTGAAGAATTACAAGCGGCAGAGGCCCGGAGTCGTCATCGGCGTCCTGGGGTGCATGGCCGAGCGGCTCCGCGAAGAGCTGATCGACCGGGGAAACGTCGTCGATCTTGTCGTCGGTCCCGACGAATACCGGAAGCTTCCCCGCATGGTCGAGGGGGCGTTCGACGGTGAGCGGGGAATCGCGGTGAGGCTTTCGCGCGTCGAAAATTACGACGATATCCTTCCTCTCAGGACGGAAGGAATTACGGCATGGATTTCCGTCATGAGGGGATGCGACAAGTTTTGCACTTTCTGCGTCGTCCCCTTTACCCGTGGGCGGGAACGAAGCCGCCTCCTGGCAAGCATCGTCGAGGAGGTGGAAAGACTGAGCGAACGGGGGTTCAAAGAGATCACTTTGCTCGGCCAGAATGTCAATTCGTACCACGACGGCGAACACGATTTCGCGGAGCTTCTTGCCCGGGTCGGTGCCGTCGATCGGTCGATGCGCATCCGCTTCATGACCCCTCATCCGCAGGACATGTCCGACGCATTGATTCACACGATCGCGGAGAACGAGAACATCTGCAAGTCCGTCCATCTTCCGCTCCAGTCGGGGTCCGACAGGATCCTCGGTTTGATGAACCGATCGTATACCGTCGAACATTTTCTCGGACTCGTGAAGAGAATCCGCGAGACGATCCCCGGAGTAACCCTCTCGACCGACATCATCGCCGGCTTCCCGACCGAGACCGATGAAGATCACCGCCGGACGCTTGGGCTGCTCGAGACGGTGGGGTTCGACGGTGCTTTCACCTTCAAGTATTCGCCGCGGGAGAACACGAAGGCGTGGGAGATGAAGGACGACGTCCCGGACGCAACGAAGACGGAAAGACTGAACGAGATCATCGAGCTCCAGCAATCGATCTCCTACGAAAAGAACCGCGCTCTAGTCGGGACGGTCGCGGAGATCCTCGTGGAGCGGGAGAGCGCGAAATCGGGGGACGAGTGGATGGGGCGCACCGACACCAACAAAGTTGCAGTTTTCCCCAAAGGCTCCTACCGTCCCGGCGAGACGGTGAGCATTCTTGTGGAGCGATGTAATTCCGCCACGCTTTTCGGAAAACCGGCCGGTGAATCGGCCGGGATAACCACGTTCCGTCTCGCAGTGAACAGTTAAGAAGACGAATCGCCATGAACGTATTGAAGACATCCTTTCAGTTCGCGCTCCTTGCACTCGTGCTGAGCTTCGCGCTCACCGCCCCCGTTTTTGCGCAATTGTCCGAGCCGGAGGTTCGGAAGCGGCTCGACTTCATCTACAACGGGCAGGCGGAGCGGGTCCGCATCGAGTTGCCGACGCTGCAGAAACAGTATCCGAACGATCCCGGAGTGGCATATCTCGACGCCATCCTGACGACCGACGGAGTCACCGCCGTGAAAAAATTCCAAACCATCGTCGATCAGTTCCCGCAGAACGAATGGGCCGACGATGCGCTTTACAAGGTCTACCAGTACTATTATTCGGTAGGCCTCTACAAGACGGCGGATGAGAAGTTCCAGCAGCTGAAGGAACAGTATCCGAATTCCCTTTATGTCGTCGGGTTGGCGGAGGAGCAGAAGGCGAGTGTCGTTCACCAGGAACCCGCTCCCGAGCCGAAGAAGCCCGACACGACATCGGCGGCCCCGGCCGTTGAACCTTCCCCCGCCGAAGTGACCGTCCAGCCTCCGACCGATACCGCGGCCGTCGTGGCCGCGCCGGCTCCGCCGGTGGGCAAGTTTGCAGTCCAGGCGGGAGCGTTCTCGACCGATCAAAATGCGCGGAAACAGGTGGACTTTTTTGCGACCATCGGCAAAAAGGCGATGATATCGACGAAGGTGAGCGGCGGCCGGACGCTCTACGTCGTTTCGCTCGAAGGATTTACGACCGAGCAGGAGGCGCGCAACACCATCGCGGAACTCAAGTCGAAGTACAACATTGAATCAATCATCGTGGCCAGATAACGTGCGAGACGGAGACGACGGCGTGGAGAGAGCGGCTTTTCAACGAGAGCACAACATCGTTGGCGACTCGCTGGAGATGCAGGAAATCGTCGAGGTGATCCAGCAGGTCGCTCCGACCGATATCACCGTCCTCATCACCGGCGAAAGCGGGGTGGGGAAGGAGATTGTCGCTCAGGCCATCCACGGCGCGAGCAGACGTGCCGGGAAACCGATGGTAACGGTCAACTGCGGGGCGATTCCCGAGGGAATCATCGAGAGCGAACTCTTCGGCCACGAAAAAGGATCGTTCACGGGAGCGAGCGAGGCGCGGAAAGGGTACTTTGAGATCGCCGACGGCGGAACAATTTTCCTCGACGAAATCGGGGAACTTCCACTCGCCACGCAGGTGAAATTTCTCCGCATCCTCGAGAACGGCGAGTTCATGCGTGTCGGCTCCTCGACCGCGAAGAAAGTCGACGTGCGGGTGATCGCCGCGACGAACAAGGATCTTGAACGGGAAGTCTACACGAAACATTTCCGCCCGGACCTCTTTTACAGGCTTCGCTCGGTGAACATCCGCATTCCTCCGCTCCGCGACAGGCGCGAGGACATCCCGGTCTTCTTCCACAAATTTGCCCGGGACGTCTCCGAGAAAAATTCCATCGACTTCCGGGGAATCACGGACGAGGCGATGGAGGTGCTCACTCAGTATTTCTGGCCGGGAAACGTCCGCGAGCTCAAGAACGTCGTCGAGAGCATGCTTGTCCTCGAGAACGGAAAACAGATCACCGCAGACGAGGTGCGCAAGTACCTCAAGGGATCCCAGACGAACGGTGAAGACCGGAATCTGCCGGTCTATGTCCCCAAACAGACCGAGTTCGCCGAGCGCGAGCTCATTTACCGCGCCCTCGTCGACCTGAAAACCGACATCCTCGACATGAAGAACCTCCTCGCGAGCGCCGCCGGCGGATCGACGGCCATCGTGCGCAGGGATGTTGCGGGGTCCGCCGAGCTTCACGGCGGAACGGTCGTTCATCAGCGGCCGGCGGAGGACGAGAACGTGTCGCTCGAAGAAATGGAGCGAAGAATGATCATCGGATCGCTCCAGAAGTACGAAGGGAACCGCAGGCTCGCCGCCCATGCGCTGAAGATCAGCGAGCGTACGCTGTACCGGAAGATCAAGGAGTACGGACTACAGTAATGATTCGCGCGGCGTCCGCAGAGCGTCAATCGTTCCGAGACGGGATTTTCCAGATCGCCCTCGTGGCCCCCGTCGGTGTTCTTTTACTTTTCTCGGCGTGCACGTATTCGTTCTCGGGCTCGTCGGTGCCGAAGCACCTGAAGACGATCGCGATCCCCCTCTTCGAGGACCAGAGCGGTTTCGGCGAGCCGACTCTGAAGGAGAGCCTGACGCAGAATCTCATCACGCTCTTTACGAACGACAACAGCCTCGAGGTCGCGGAGCGGAACACCGCGGATTCGATCCTCGAAGGCTCGGTCGTGAGCGTCGAGGATGCTCCGTCCGTCATCGCCCCCCCAGTGCCGGGGTCGACTTCCGAGCAGGTGAGCAAGCGCCGGATCACGGTGACGGTCCACGTCGTCTTTCAGGACCTCAAGCTGCGGAAGAAAGTGTGGGAAAAGAATTTTTCAAACTGGGGAGAGTACAGCCTCGGGACGGAAACCCGTGCCGTGGCCATTACCCAGGCGGTGGGAAAAGTGACAGAAGATATTCTTATCGAGACTGTCTCTGGTTGGTAGTTGCATCGAACACTCAAATCTTACGAGGTTGACAGACAACAACAATGAATGATATAATTCTGGCTACGTATTTCATTTCCCTTCTCATCCTTTTTGCATTCGGCTCGCACGGGTTCGTGATGGTCTTCCACTATTTCAAGCATCGGGACACCGAAGAGGCGGACAACCTGCCGTTGCCCGAGTTCCCCCCCGTCACCGTGCAGCTTCCGATTTACAACGAACTGTACGTCGTCCGGCGCCTCATCGAGGCGTCGTGCGCCATCGCATATCCGAAGGAGAAGCTGGAGATCCAGGTTCTCGACGACTCAACCGACGAGACTGTCGCGCTTGTCGCATCGATCGTCAGGGAAATGAAAAGCCTCGGACACAACATCGAGCATATCCGCCGGGGATCGCGCGTAGGGTTCAAGGCGGGCGCTCTCAAAGCGGGTCTCGAGCACGCGAAGGGGGATTTCATCGCCATCTTCGACGCGGACTTCGTTCCCCGGGAGGAATTTCTCCTCAAGACCCTCCCACATTTCTACGCCGATCCGAAGATCGGTATGGTCCAGACCCGATGGGAGCACATCAACGCGGAATATTCGCTCCTCACACGGACGCAGGCGATGGCTCTCGACGGCCACTTCGTCATCGAGCAGTCGATACGGAACAAGGCGGGCTTCTTCATCAACTTCAATGGCACCGGAGGAGTGTGGAGAAAATCGTGCATTGAGGACGCGGGGAATTGGCACTCGGATACGCTCACGGAGGACCTCGACCTGAGCTATCGCGCCCAGCTCCGCGGATGGAAATTCAAGTTCCTCAAGAACGTCACGTCGCCGGCCGAGCTTCCTTCGGAGATCAACGCGCTGAAATCGCAGCAATTCCGCTGGACGAAAGGGGCGATTGAGACGGCCCGGAAGATGCTCCCCGCGGTGTGGAAATCCGACCTTCCGTTCAAGTTGAAGTGGCATTCGACGTTTCATCTGACGAACAACATTGTCTTCCCGTTCATCCTCATCGCAGGCATCCTCAACATCCCGCTCATGTTCATCAAGCATGCGGGCGGATATGAGTCGTATTTCGACGTCATGTCGGTCTTCGTCTTTGCTTTCATCGGCTCCTTCCTCTTCTACATGTTCTCGCAGAAGGATGTCTATCCCGACTGGCGGCGCCGGATTTTCCTCTTCCCGCTCTTCATGGCGGGAAGTATGGGGTTCGCGGTGAACAACAGCAAGGCCGTCCTCGAGGGTCTCTTCCGGCGAAAAAGCGATTTCGTCCGGACTCCGAAGTACAGCATCAAAGAGAAGAAGGATTCGTGGGTGAACAAGAAGTACGTGCCGGTGAAATTCAACTGGACCGTCCTTCTCGAGATTGCCCTTGCGCTTTACTGCCTCTTCGGCGTCGTATCATCCCTTTACTACCTCGAGATTGCGGCGATTCCATTCCAGCTCCTTTTCCTCATGGGGTTTGGGTTTGTTTCGTATCTCTCGATCCAGCAGGCCTGGCAGGCCCGAAAACTCAAGGCCGAGCAGGAAATTCATCCGGCCGCCGCGCACGCTTGATTTTGAGAGTCGTGTGGGTTATTATAGAGCCGACGGTTTTCCGCCGGCTCTTTTTCTTTCATCGCGCGCATGGACCTTTCGGAATTCGACATCGATTTCTTATCCCAGAAGCTCTCCGATAACCCCCAGTCTCCTCTCTTTGCCCGCCTCGCGGACATCTATCTCTCGAAAAACCAGGCATCGGAAGCGTTGAAGCTCTGCGAGACCGGCGTGCAGACCTACTCATCGTACGCCACCGGGTACGTCGTGCTGGGGAAATGCTATCTTGCGCTGAACGAGAATTCGAAGGCGCGCCTTGCGTTTTCCCAGGCGCTCCATCTCGCGCCGTTCAACCAGTTGGCGAGGAAGCTACTCGACGAAATTCCGTTTGCGTCAGAGGAGCCGCCCGTCGTTCCGGCGGAGGAGGAGCCCTCCGCTCCGGCACCATCTGTGCAAGAGGCTGCCGCCGGGATGATCGAAGTGAGCCCGGAATTCTCGGCGCTCCCCGAGTCTCAGGAAACCGCCGCCGAGAACCTCGGGGTCTCTCCGGAATTCTCAGCTCTACCCGGGATTCAGGAACCCGCCGCGGAGATGGTTGAGCCCACTCCTGAATTCTCTGCCTTCCCGGAGCCGTCCGTCCAGCCGATTGAGATTCCCGCTCCGGAGCTTCCCGCCGAGGAGATCCCTCCGACACAAGTCTTCGAGAATCCACCCCCGCAGGAGGTAACTCCAGCCGGCGAGGCCGGGGCGCTTCCGGGAGTCGAGGAGTACATCCAGCAAAAATTCGATGCGGTGTCGGCCGGGGAGCTTCTTTCGCTCGACGAGTACCTTGCCGGCGCCGTTCCGGCTCCTCCTTCCATCCCCGCACCGGTTCCTGCTACTGCCCCACTTCCGCATCCCGCGGCGGACATCGACTCAATCGCCGCAAAGCTGGAGACCGCGGAGCGGATTACACCCCCGGAACCCGAACCTGCTCCCCGCAAAGCTGAGAGCGCGTCTCTTGATTCAACCGTTATCACTCCGACTCTTGCAGAGATCTATGCGTCTCAGGGGGAATACGGCGCGGCGATCCAAGCGTACGAGATTCTGCTGCTCTCGAAGCCGGGCGAGCGTGAAAGGTTTGAAAAGCGGATTAAGGAATTGCAGGCGAAGCTGTTTGATGGGACCTAGCGGGGCGAGGCCGGTGAAGCCCCGCCCGCAGAGTTCTACGAAAGCTTGTTGACGAGCCTGGTAAGCTTCGACTTCTGGTTGGACGCTTTATTGGGGTGGATGACCCGCTTCTGAGCGAGCTTGTCGAGGAGAGAGACCGCTTCTTTCAGCGACGCATTCGCCTTCGCCTTCTCTTTTTCCTGTCTCACCTTCTTCACCAGCGTCTTGAGAGCAGATTCCTGCGCGGTGTTCCTGGTTTTCCTCCTCGCCGATGAACGAATTCGCTTCAGAGCCGATTTGTGCTGTGCCATCCTGTGCCCTTTATTCTTCGCGTGTGTGTGATTTCTGTAACAATATACCTAAATCCGGTCTCTTTTGCAAGGAAGCCTTCGGCTGAAGTGTCCCCTCAGAGCTTCTTTTCCCAGTAGATGTTCTTCTTCATCCCCTCCACCCATTTCTCGAAATCTTCGTTCACCTTGAACTGAAGGGCGAACTGTTCCAGGCGCCGGTAGTCGTCCTGGAGGTTCATCGCGTGTTCCGGAGATATGGAGCGAACCCAGACGATGTGGTAACCGTACGAGTTTCCGACCGGAACTTTCACCGGCTCACTGATCTCTCCGGCCTTCATTCCTTTGAGGACGTCGAGGAACGTCGGCTCGAGCTGGTCGACGCCGACCTTTCCGAGATCGCCTCCGATGTCTTTCGTCTCCTGGTCCTCGGAGTACTGGCGGGCAAGAGCCGCAAAATTTTCCCCCGCGAGCGCGCGCGAACGGAGCCTCTCAAGCTGCGCGACGGTTGAATCGTCGTCGGCCGTCGACTGCTGGATGGTGAAGAGAATGTGCCGTGTGTGCACCGACTCTCCCCGCCTCTCGACGAGCTGGATGATATGGTACCCGTACGAGGTTCTCACCGGCTGGGAGATCTCGCTGTCCTTCAGCGCGAAGGCCGCTTCCTCGAACTCCTTTTCGAAAACCCCTCGCCGGAACCATCCGAGGTCTCCCCCGGCCGACGCAGAGCCCGGATCCGACGAGTACCGTTTCGCAAAGGCCGCAAAGTCACCGCCGGCGAGGATGCTGTCCCGCACGAGCGTTGCCTTCTTGAGGATCGCAAGGACGACATTCGTGTCGGGCTTCGGCTTCATGTAGATGTGGCTCAGCTCGTACTCCTTTGGGATCGTCGGGAGGCTGTCTTTGTGGGCATCGTAGAATTCCTCCACCTCGCGCCGCGTGACCGAGATCCCCTGCTGTCTCGTCTGCCGGACCTTTTCTACAAGGAGCTGATTCCGGATGAGGTCCCGGAAATCCCTCCTCATCCGCGCAACGGGCATGCCGTAGGCTTCTTCGAGACGCTGCTCCGAGCCCGCCTGCTGGACGAGCATTTTAATCTGCCTGTCGAGCCGCTCGGTCACCTCGTCGTTGGTGACAACGACGCTGTCGAGGATGGCCTGCGCGAGAATCAGCTTCTCGTTGATCATCCCGTCGAGAACTTTGTCCCGGAGTCCGGGCTGATTCGGGTCGATTCTGTTCTGCAACGCCATCGACTGGATGGTGAGGTTCAGGTCGGAGAGCGTGATGATCTCCTTCCCGACGATGGCGACAATACGGTCGATGACCGTCTGTGCTCCTGCGGGAGATGCGAGGAGCGAAACGGCAAATGCGAGGATGATAACGATGCGGTTGATCTTCACGGTCTGTTGAGTCTTCTCCTATTCTCCCGGTGCGGATGTGGTATCCTTCCCGGAGGGGCCTCCGGAGATGTTCACCTGCACGGTGTGCCTCTTCCGGGCGGCCTCGAGGAACTCGGCGATGCGCTCCTGGCGGTGTTGCATGACAAGCCTCGACTTGATGGCGTCCGCCACGTATTCAAGCGGTGGAGTGGCGCCGTGGGCATAGCTCCCGATGAGCATGAGGACAAAGTACCCGGAGCTCGTCTTGACCGGGAACGATACCTCGCCGGGTCCTAGAGCGGTGGCAACTTTCCAGAGCTTTGGCGGAAAGAGCGAGGATTGGGTGAAAAACGCGGAATCGGTCTTCGTCACGAGCGCCGTCTTGCCGCCAACGGGGGCCTGAGCGGCCGTCGCAGCCGCCTGCCATCCGCCCCCTTCGAGCGCCGTTTCACGGAACGAGGCCGCGGGCTCTCTTTCCGCAAAGACGGCAAGAGAAAGCTCGACGATGTCGTCCCGGAGAGCAAATTCCTCCGCGTGGGTTTTGAAGTAGGCGGCCGCTTCCGCGTTGGAGATTGATTGAGGCGATTCGGTAAATACCTCCTTGTCAAGAAGCGCATTGATCGCAAGCTGCCGGCGCGCATCCTCGAGGTTCTTCAGGACCGCATCCGAGTGGTCGAGCCCTTCCCGCTTCGCTTCCTGGTAGAGAATCTCGTTGTTCACCCAGTCGCGCGCGAACATTCTCATCTGCACTTCGGAGATCCCCGCCGTCGAGTCGAAGAACTCATGGATTTTTTCCCTCGTCAGAGTCTGATCGTCGACGCGCGCGATCTCCTCCGATTGCCCGGTCCGCTGCGAGCAGGAGAGGGCGACGAATGCCGCGATGGAGACTGAAAAATGTGCTGCACGGTTCACGAATGACCTTATTTCGCCGATGCCGTAGCGGGAGCGCTTCCGAGGAGTTCTTTGTACTCCTTCACGGGATATTTCGAACGCAGGGCATTCTCCCACTCACTCTCGAGAGCCTTGGATTCGGCCTCTTGATACGCGCTCGATACCTCCGGACCCGCCTCGGTGAGAGTTTTGGTCCTTGCCGGGTCCTTTGAGATCACTTTGATGATCGAAAAGCCGTTTTCGTACGGGAAGAAGCCCGAGACCTCTCCCACGTTCATCTTGCCGGCGCGGGAATAGAGCTCGTTCGCCGCCGTATCGTTCAGCCCCCATTCACCGTTCGATGATTTCGTGGAAAGGCGCGAGTTGTAGTGTGCCGCCACCGAGTCGAACGGAAGATGCTGTTTGTCCAGGAGGAACGATACCACCTGGGCGGTGCTGTCCGAATTGACAAAGATCTCCCGGAAGCTCACCCTGTCCGGCCACCGGTACTCCGACCGGTGCGCCTCGAAGTAGGGCCGGAGGGTGGAATCGTTGACGACGATTTTGTTCCACACCGCGTTCTGTTCGGCTTTGAAAAGCATGCTTCCCTCTTCGTACTCCTTGATGGTCTGTTCGAAACCCGGGAAGGTCGACTCCAACGATTCCGCCTTGTACGCAACGACCATCTTGTCCGATGCCCTCTTCAGAAGCTCCGACACGTACATGGGGCTCGAGACCGGAAGCTGCTCAAGCTCGGGGTCGGCCTTGATCCAGCGGATGACGGAGTCCACGGAAAAATTTCTGCCGGCGAACGAATAGACCGTCATAGCCCTCGTCTGCTGGGTAAAAAGGGTGTCCCAGAGGGTGTCGGTCCGCATCCGCACGCTGTCGAGCGACGTCCTCCATGCCGCGATGGCATCGTTCGATTCCGCAAAATGATATTCCGCCTTGAGACCGGCGGCATAGGCGTTAAAATCCTTCTGGAAACCTACCTGCTCGTATTGAGTCCGGAGCTGTTGGACCATCTCGTCGTACGACTGGACCGGCTTGTAGTCGGTCGCGTGGATGAGGTGGAGGCCGAACGGAGTTGTCACGATTCCCGACGTTTCGCCGGGTTTCAGCTTGAACGCCACGGTGTCAAACTGGGGGATCGTCCTGCCGCGTGTGAGAAAACCGAGATCTCCGCCCCGCCCTTTGGTATAGTTGTCCTGAGAATAGCGCATCGCCATGTCTTCGAACTTCGCACCATGTTTCAGCGAGTCGAGAATATTTTCAAGCTGCGTCATCGCATTCGCGGAGTCTTCGCCGGTCGATTTCGGTGTCAGCCTTATCATGATGTGGCTGACCCTGACGGAGCCGGGGCTCGGCTCACGCCCGGTGACCTTGATGATATGGTATCCGAATCGCGTCCGCACGGGGTACGGTACCACCGTCCCTGGCTGGACTGAATAGGCCGCATCCTCGAACTCCGGCACCATCATGCCCCCCGAAAAATAATAGAGATCCCCCTTTGTTCGTTTGACGTTGGCGTCCATCGAATTGTTCAACGCCAGCTCCTCGAACGACCGCCCGTTTTTGAGAGAGTCGATGATCTTCATCGCCTTTTCATAGGCGAGAAGTGTATCCTGCGGGGTCGCTCCGGCGGAGACCTGGAGAAGAATATGGCTGACTCGAACATCCGTGCTTTGCCGTTCGTACATCCTGTGCAATGCCGGCTCCGTGAGCGCGGAGTTGATGAGGTACGTGACGGCAAGGTTTCGCCGGTACTGCCGAAGCTCTGCCAGAATATCCGGGTCGTGATCGTACCCCTGAGCATAGGCATCCATGACCTTCAGGCGGAACATCGTATAGAGGTCCAGGAATTTCTGCCGGTCCTCGACGGTCGCCTTCTTTGCTCCCTCTTTCCCGCCGTTTCCTTTTTCATACTGAGCGTTGAACTCGCCGAGCGTGATATGTTCGTTGCCGACGGTCGCGACGACGGCGTTTTCCTGCGAACCACAACCCCACATCGCAACCGCGAGCGTGAAGCCTAGGATGAGGAACAGAGCATAGATGCGGCATTGCATAGATGACGTCTCCTTTGTCTCAGGTTTTGCCGGTGGATACTGCACGAGTTTATAAAAGTATAAAATACCCGTCTGAAAATCAACGAAGATTCTCGGGGCGGCAGGATTCAGGCGAAGAGAGCACCCTTTCGCTGTCGATGAGCGGTGTTTTTCGGGCGGAAGCGAGAAAGGAGATCTGGCGAAGGGAGTTGTGCGTGGTGCCTCAGGAAGAGTACTCCGGGCTTCTCAGAAGATCGACAAGCCTTTTCACAAAGAGGGCTGTGGCCCCCCAGACAGGTTCCTTCCAGACGTCATAGAAGAAGACCTCGGTGGTCTTCCCCTCTACCTCTCGAAACTTTGAGCGCCGCACGCCCTCGTCGAAGAACTTTTCGAGGGGAACGAAAACAACTTCAGCCACCTCCTCGTCGTTGAGATGCAGCGTCGGAAGTGTCTCAATGTACCCTACCACGGGAGTGACGATGAATCCCGATGGGGTCCGGATGTCATCCATCGCTCCCAGAAGAGCAACGGCAGACGGAGGAAGTCCGATCTCCTCTTGCGATTCACGCAGGGCGGTTTCAGCGGGTGTGGTCTCCGCAGGATCGCACGCTCCTCCCGGAAAAGAGATCTGCCCCTTGTGGTGCTCGACTCTGTCGGTTCTTTTTGTAAAGAGGAGTTCCAGTCCCTCGGTCCTCTTTGTGATCGGGATGAGCACTGCCGACTTCGTCAGCGTACCGGCGGCAATGACGCGGCGATCATAGTGTGCGAGCTTTTTCCTGAGACGATCGATGGTATCCAAGCAGGACTTTCTCCAACTCTCTACTGGGGGAAGGAAAGGCTGTTGAAAAGATAGCGCTTAGGTCGTAGTTCATCAAACGGCAATCCCCGAAAGAATCTCAGCGTCCACAGGAACTTCTCTCCTCAAATAGCAAAGGACGAAAGCCCGTTCTGCCTTCGTCCTTTTCGTGCTCTCTCCCCCGTCCCCTCAGGCACCGGAGGATTGCCTGCGATGAACGATCGTCGTCGATGCCTGATCCGTCGGCGTGAGGACCACCTCCTGGATATTGACGTGGGGGGGCCGCGTTGCGCAATAGACGACGGCATCCGCGATGTCGTCGCCGGTGAGAGGCGTCATCCCATCGTAGGTCTTGTCCGCCCGCCCCTTGTCTCCGTGAAACCGAACGATGCTGAATTCTGTCTCCACCAGCCCGGGGTTCACGGTGCTGACGCGAACGCCGGAGCCGTTGAGGTCGAGGCGCAAAGTACTGGTGAGGGCGGCAACGGCCGCCTTTGTGGCACAGTAGACATTCCCTTTCGGGTAAAACTGATCTCCTGCAATCGACCCGATGTTGATGATATGCCCTTCGCCCCGACGGATCATCCCGGGAACGACCGACCGCGTGACGTAGAGGAGTCCCTTGATATTCGTGTCGATCATCTTCTCCCAGTCGTCCACGTCCCCCTCCTGGATCGCGGCGAAACCGCTCGCGAGCCCCGCGTTGTTGACGAGCACGCTGATCTGTTGCCATGCTTCGGGAAGGGCAGCCAGCGAGTGCTCAACGTCGCTGCGTCTGCGGACGTCGAGGTGGAGGGTTTTCACTTTGACTCCATGGTTTTTCCCGAGCCCTTCGGCGAATACGTCGAGCCGTTCGATCCGCCGGGCGGCGAGAAGCAGCGACGCTCCCTCTTTCGCGAACCGGACCGCGCATGCGGCGCCGATGCCGCTGCTGGCGCCGGTGATGAAGACGACTTTGTTCTTCAGTGAGGTCATAGGCTGTGCTCTGTCATCGATGTAGGCATCGGTCACCATCCCATCCGCTCTCTCAACGTCGTGATATGGGCGACGTGGTGGCGGCCATGCCATGCATAGAGCTGAAGAAGCCAATCGATATTCTGGACACCCCGCTCGGGGTGCCGGAAGGTGCGGGCGAAATCGGCGGGAGACATGGAGCGAAGAAGCATCACCCATCGCTCGTGGAGTCGCTCAAGAAGCACGACGGATGCCTCGACCGGCGCATGCTGCGCATCGTAGAGCCGGGCCCAAAGGTCTTCCGCGTACGGTTTGATCGTCGGTTCATTCTCGGTAAGCGCCAGCCGGAGCCGGACGTAGGAATTCATGTGGCTGTCGGGCAGATGGTGGACAACCTGTCGCACAGTCCAGCCTCCCTCCCGGTACGGAGTGTCGAACTGTGCCTCGGTAAGCCCCTTCACGGCTTTTCTCAGGTTTGCCGGAGTGGCGGCAATAGCTTCGATGGCGAGAGCCCGCTCGGACTCGTCAATGAAAGGTTTAGGTTGGAATTTTCCTATCGGATAGCGAAGGTCTGTCATCTGTATCCTTGTGATTGTGACGAGTGCGCTTAGGGTTGTCCTTCCGGAACCGTCGGCGCTACGGATCTCCGGTGAGGTCGACCATCTTCGTTTCGGAATTCTTCAGGTACGGCTTGACCTGCGGGTCGCCGAGGTTCGAGAGTTTCTTGACGATCTCGGCGATGCGGTTCCCGTTCTCGGCGACCGTCCTCAGCTCCTTCCGGATGTCGGCCATCGTGTCGGTGTCCGCGCGTTTCTGGAGTACCTGCAGCACCAGCATCATGATGCCGAGCGGGTTGTTGATCTCGTGCCCGAGCGCCATCGCGAGCTCCGTGATCGCCTGCTGGTGCTGGAGATGCGCGAGTTCCTTCTGGAGTGCGTTGATGCGAAGGCCCGCCCTTACCCGTGTCAGGAGTTCGCGGTCGTTGAAGGGCTTCGTGACAAAATCATCCGCCCCGGTTTCGATTCCTTCAACCTTGTCGTCCTGGGTGTCGCGGGCGGTGAGAATAATGAAATAGGTGTAGCGCAGTTTTTCATCCTGCTTCACGTGGCGGCAGAATTCGAGCCCGTCCATCTTCGGCATCATCCAGTCCGAAACAATGAGGTCGGGCGTTTCAGCCCTTGCCACCTCAAGCCCTTTTTCTCCGTCCTCCGCGAGGAGCACGGTGTAGCCGTGAGAAACGAAGCGCTTCTGTAAAATGAGTCTGATGTAATGGTCGTCATCGACGACCAGGATCTTTTCCGACATGGTCGTGGAGTCTCAGGAATGGGAAGGGGGAAGTTTCGGTTCGACGAACAGAACCTTCTCCCGGTCGAGTGTTACGGTCCCCGGTGGTGCGCCCTTCGGCTTGTGCACATATTTTTTTTCCGTGACGACAACGGGGACCGATGTTGCGTTCTTCATTTTGCTGTAGTAAGCGGCGATGGAGGCGGCCGCACGAATCGCCCCCCTCGAGGGCTCTCCCGGTGCGCTCTTCATCCTCAGGATGACATGCGATCCGCTCGATCCGCGGCAGTGGAACCAGAGATCGTTCGGCTTCGCATATTTCATCGTCAATAAATCGTTGTTTTCGCTGCTCTTCCCCGCCATCACCTGGAAGCCTCCTTCAACGGTAAAAATGCGGAATGGGGGAAGGTCCTCTTTCTCTTTCTCGGTCAGGAATCCCAGCTCCCGCAACTCATCCTTCTTCAATTGAATAAATTCCTTCAGCGAATCATTCGATGTGATCCCCGCCACTTCCTCTTCGAGAGCTTTCAGAGCCCCCGAACGTCGGTTCAGGGTTGCCACACGTTCTGCCGCTTCCTGGGATGCAACTCTCGATTTTTTTGCCTTGTCGAAGTATCTCTCCGCATTCGCGGCCGGGGAAAGGGCAGGGTCCAATTGTATCCTCATCTCCCTTTCGTTTTCACCGGAGGCAAAGGGGTTCTCAAGCCGCACGTCCGACAGCCCGTTCCGAAGAAGGTGGAGGTTGGCGGTGATAACCTTCCCCGTCAATTCATAGAGGGCGGCGCGGTCAGATTCCCCCCGCTCCTGGGCTATCTTTGAAAGCACCCTTTCAACCTTCCCCGATTCCTTCTCAATCCACGACTGAAGCGTCCCCTTTTCATCGTCGAGCTTCGAGGCTGAATGCCGCATCCCGACGTACCGCTGGATAGCTTCGGAGATATCGTCAAACCTCTCCGCATCCATCCGCGCACGGGACCGTAGCTCGACGAGAGAAAAACAGACCGCCTCTCCTTCTTCGGAGTAGATGACCGCTCCCCGCTTTCCGTCCGCCGATGTCAACTCGTCGACAAGGGCGTAGGCAGCCGTACGGAGTCTTCCCAGTTCTTCATCGGTGACCCGCTCGGTCGCACGGTCGGATTCGATCTCCGCCCGAAGAAGGATCTCCTCGGCGAGGATCGATCCGAGGACCGGGATCGTTCGTTTCAGCGAGCGAAGGATGTTCTCGTCTGAACCGGCCCGCATTGCCCCGGTGAATGCTTCACCGCTCCTCAGGAGGTTTTGATACGAGGGAGAGGAGACGGGGGACTTTACCGGACGCCGGAAGTCGTCGCGCTCTTTCTTTCCCAGAAAGCTTCCGACGAGCGATTCGTTGAGGTCATCCTCGGCCCGTTTCCATAAGTGGACGTTCGCCCTCGACCCGAACAGCTCGCACTCCATCCGGAAATTCTCCTCCATGGAAATCACCACAACCCTGTCGTCGGGATCGCACGAGACCCCCAGGACACGCCTCCCTTTCGCTTCCGGGAAGAGGTCCACCGAATTTCTCCGGGCACGGAAATTTCCAACTCGTAGACAGAGGTACTGTTGTGATGGCACGCACGATACGATCATCGTGCTGACCGGGCGGGTTTCAACAACGACGCAGAGTTGCTGCTTCTGCTGCGAGTAGATTTCAGAGATTGTCTGACCGGCGCATCGGTTGTGGATAGACCGGGCGATGTTGAGAAGAGTGAAATAATTGCCGATCATTTCCAGTTATCCACACGGTGTGGAAAAATATATCAAAAAACGCCCCAAAAGCAAAATTCGGCTGAATAACTTGTGGATAAGTGGGTGCGTAATCTGTCAAGAACTTTCCCTTGCCTGCCACAGCCGATTTTCGTATTTTTAGTCTGAAAAGTCCATTTTTAGCGTTGACGCGAGTATGATTCAGAGCATGACCGGCTACGGCCGGGGCGAAACCATGAAGCAGGGCGTCCTGGCTGTCGTCGAACTCCGTAGTGTCAACAGTCGGTTCTTTGAACTGAGCACAAGGCTCCCGCGTTCCCTCTCCCTCAGGGAGAACGAGATCAAAGAGATTGTGAGGGCGAAGATTCTCCGCGGCAAGGTATCGCTGACGGTGTCGCTCCAGAACGACGCCAACGGGAAGGTTCCGCTTCAGATCAACACCGAAGCCGCGAAATCGTACTACAGGCTTCTCACCCAGCTCCGGAAGTCGCTGAAGTTAAAGGAGAAGGTGAAGCTGGAGCATCTTCTCCGGTTTTCCGAGCTATTTGAGGGAGGTGAGAGCGACGATGAAGCGGCGGCGGAGTGGGAAGCATTCGAGGGGGCGGTGCAGGCGGCCGTGAAGGAATTGCAGAAGATGCGCTCGAAAGAGGGGGAAGAGATTTCGAAGGACATGATCGGGCGCGTGGAACAGATTCAGCGGAGGCTCGAGTCGATCGAGGCCTCTTCGCGCCAGCGCATTCCCGACGAGCGCACGCGCCTCCGTGAGCGGATTTCGCAGCTTCTCGACGACAAGAGCATCGTTGATTCGCAGCGTCTCGAGCTGGAGATCGCGCTCCTGGCCGACAAGCTCGACGTGACCGAGGAATGCGTTCGCTTCAGATCGCATAACAAGTTCTTCCTTGAGGCTCTCCGGAACGACGAGGGGGCCGGCCGGAAGCTGAATTTTCTCATCCAGGAAATGAACCGAGAGGCGAACACCATCGGATCGAAGTCGAGCGATACCGGCATCGCTCACGAAGTCGTCGCGATTAAAGAAGACCTGGAAAAGATACGCGAGCAGCTCCAGAACATTGAATGATCCGTCTGCCCGCAGTGCAAGGCTCATGAAAAACCCGAAACTGTTCGTCGTCTCTGCCCCCAGCGGAGGCGGCAAGACGACGATCGTGAAGGCCGTCTTAACGCGCCACCCCGATTTCGAATTCTCCGTTTCAGCGACAACGCGCCCGCGGCGGGTAACCGAAGAAGAGGGGAGAGATTATTTTTTTCTCAAGAGGCCGGAATTCGAGCTCCTGCTGAAACAGAACGCGTTCGCGGAGCACGAGGAGATTTACGGAAACTATTACGGGACCCTCAAACGCGAGATCCAGCGCGCCCTCAACGGCGGCCGGTGCATGCTCTTCGACGTCGACGTCAAGGGCGGGCTCTCGATCAAGAATCTCTACGGTCCCGCCGCGGTGCTGATTTTCATCGAGCCTCCAAGCATTACCATCCTTGAAGAACGTCTCCGGAGCCGGAACACCGAGGACGAGAAGACGTTTCAGACAAGGATGGCCCGTGTTGCCTCCGAGCTCGAGATCGGGAAGCAGTTCGATTTCAGGGTCGTCAACGATTCGCTCCCAAAAGCGATTGACGAAGTCGACAAGATTGTTGTTCATCAACTATCATCATAACACGTTGAGAGGATTTCATGGCGATCAAACCACTGGAGATACGGGCCCTCGAATCGAAGGCGGCAAACGTCTATGAGGCGATTGTTGTCCTGTCGAAGCGAGCACGGCAGATCAATGAGGAGACGAAGATCGAATTCAATCAACGTCTCGAGACCATCGCAACGATCCCGGCGATGACGAACGGCGACGAAGAGGAGGTCGACGCAAACCCCGATCAGCTGAAGATCAGCCTCGAGTTCGAGAAGCGCCAGAAGCCGACCGAGGTCGCTATTGACGAATTGATGGGCGACAAGCTTGAGCATCATTACAAGGAAGAGAACGAGCAGTAAGACCGTCCCGCACCTCGCCCCGGTGAGCGCGTGCTGAAAAACAAAAAAATACTTCTCGGCGTCACGGGGGGAATCTCGGCGTACAAGATCTGCTCGGTCGTCCGCCTCCTGAAGAAAGCCGGGGCTCACGTCCGCGTCCTCATGACGCAGTCCGCGACCCAGTTTGTCACGCCGCTCACTTTTTCCACCCTATCACAGGAAGAGGTCATCACCTCCCTCTGGCCGGAGTCGAAGAGCTCCTCGACCCGTTCCGGAGTCGAACATGTCAACCTCGCCCTCTGGGGAGACGTCATGGTTGTCGCCCCCGCCACGGCGAATACGATTGCGAAGATCGTCCACGGAATAGCCGACGATATCGTTGCCTCCACCGTCCTCGCCCTCCGGTGTCCGCTTCTCGTCGTCCCGGCGATGGACGTCGACATGTATCTCAACGACGCCACCCGGGAAAATCTTGCCGTCCTTCGCGAAAGAGGCCATCATGTCCTTCCACCGGCCGAGGGTGAACTTGCAAGCGGTCTCAGCGGCCCCGGGCGGCTGCCCGAGCCGGAGGCGATCGTCGCGTTCATCGAAGCTATCATCTCGAAAACCTCTCTCGACCTCCGGGGCAGGAAGATCCTCGTCTCCGCCGGCCCGACGTACGAGCCGATCGACCCGGTGAGGTTCATCGGCAATCGCTCGTCGGGCAAGATGGGTTTCGCGATCGCGAACGCCGCAGCGCAACGGGGAGCCGATGTCACGCTTGTCAGCGGGCCGGTGAGTCTCGGGACCCCGAAGCATGTCACGAGAATCGATGTCGAGACGGCGGAACAGATGCATCGTGCGGTCCTCCGGAGTATGAAGAACGTCGATGCGGTCATCATGTCGGCCGCCGTCGCCGATTTCACTCCGGTGACGACCGAGGAGAACAAGATCAAGAAGGGGGAGAGTGGAACCGGGCTGACCCTGCGGCTGCAACCGACCGCCGACATTCTCCGCGAGCTTGGAGGGAAGAAAAAGGGGACCGTCCTCGTCGGGTTCGCGCTCGAAACCGCGGACGAGCTGAAGAACGCGAAAGAGAAATTGAAGAAGAAGAATCTCGACCTCGTCGTCCTCAACAGTACGCGCGACGAGGGGGCGGCATTCGGGAGCGACACGAACGTCGTCACGCTCATCGGCAGGGATGGGAGGGCGGAGAAGCTGCCGAAAATGCCGAAGTTCGACGTCGCCGTCGAAATACTCAACCGGGTCGCAGAGCTCCTCTGACGCCGGCCCGAACGATCCCGTCACGTTCAGCCTTTCATGTCCGATCAACGAGTCCCGCCGCCGAAGGCGGATGAATCACCGTCACAGGAGTACGCGCGAATCGTTTCGGACGCCCAGCGTCTTCTTATGCAGGAACAGGACCTCTTCGGAAATATCATCTACCCCCCCGCCGGGCAAGGCTCCGGAGGGAAGGAAAGCCCGGGGCCGGGAACAGCCGGCTATCCGCAGGAGGCGTGGGTCCAGGCGGGAACGTTGGACGCACTGAACTCGTCGATCTGCGACTGCCGGAAGTGTCCCCTCGGAGAGACGCGAAACAAGTTTGTGTTCGGCGTCGGAAACCCGCACGCCGACATCGTTCTCATCGGCGAGGCGCCCGGAGCGGACGAAGACGCCCAGGGGGAGCCGTTTGTCGGAAGGGCCGGGCAGCTCCTCAACAAGATTCTCGAGGCGATCAACTTCAAGCGTGAAGAGGTCTACATCTGCAATATCCTGAAGTGCCGGCCGCCGAACAACCGCGACCCGCTCCCGGCAGAGGTCGAGCAGTGCGAGCCGTACCTCTGGAAACAGCTCGAGATCATCAAACCGAAGATCATCCTTTGCCTCGGCCGCATTTCCGCACAAGTGCTTCTGAAGACGACCGATTCGCTGACGAAGCTTCGCGAGGGTGTTCACGATTACCGAGGTATCCCTCTTCTCGTAACGTACCATCCCGCGGCGCTCCTCCGGAATCCCGCATGGAAGCGCCCCACCTGGGAGGATGTCCAGAGACTGCGGAAGATGTACGACGATACAAAGAAACGGTAGGATCCATTTCCCCTTCGTCAACAACACGGGATAAGAGTCAACCGAGCAGGTATTACCATGGCTGAAATTCTCCGACATACAGCGACCTCCGCGGAGATTCAATCGGAGGGAAGGGTTCCGCCGCAGGCCGTCGAGATTGAAATGGCGGTCCTCGGGGCGATGCTCCTCGAGAAGGAGGCGATCTCCAAGGCCCTCGAGATTCTCGATGAGACGTCGTTCTACAAGCCGGCGCACCAGGAGATCTTCAAGGCGATGGTGGGGCTCTTCGAGAAGAACGAGGCGGTCGATTCCATCACCATCGTCGAGGAGCTCCGCCGTCGCGGCCGGCTCGACGAGATCGGTGGCCCCGTCTATATCTCCGAGCTCACAATGCGCGTGACCTCGGCGGCGAACGTCGAGTACCATGCGAAGATCGTCCTCGAGAAAGCTCTGCTCAGGAACCTCATCTCGGCAAGCACAGAGGTGACGGGCAGGGCGTTCGACGAAACCGAAGACGCGCTCGACCTCCTCGACGACGCCGAACAGAAGATCTTCCAGATCTCCGAAAAGCGGATGAAGAAGAGCTTCCTCTCCATGCGCGACGCGGTCTTCAGCACCATGGAAATGCTCGAGAGCATCCACGGGAAACACAGCGGCGTGACCGGCGTCCCCTCGGGTTTCTCACAGCTCGACAACTGGACCGGCGGCTTTCAGAACTCGGACCTCGTCATCGTTGCCGGGAGGCCGAGCATGGGAAAGACCGCGCTCGTCCTCTCCGCGGCCCGCAACGCCGCGATCGATCACGGGGTTCCGGTCGCCTTCTTCAGCCTCGAAATGTCGGCGCAGCAGCTTGTCCTCCGCCTCATCTGCGCGGAAGCGCGGGTCAACGCCCACAGTGTCCGCACCGGGCGCCTGCCGGACGACCAATGGAGACAGCTCAGCACACGCATCGGCAAGCTCCACGCAGCGAAGATTTTCATTGACGACACCCCCGCCCTCGGCATCCTCGAACTGAGAGCGAAGGCGCGCCGCCTGAAGGTCGAGCACAATATCGGGATGGTGATCGTCGACTACCTCCAGCTCATGCAGGGACCGAAGAGCGCGCAGAGCCGCGAGCAGGAAATCTCCATGATCTCCCGATCGCTGAAAGCCCTCGCGAAAGAACTCAACCTCCCGGTCCTCGCCCTTTCGCAGCTCAACCGCGCCGTCGAAGCGCGCACCGATAAACGCCCGGTCCTCGCCGACCTCCGCGAGTCCGGCGCCATCGAGCAGGACGCGGACGTCGTGCTGTTCGTTCACAGGCCGGAGATGTACGGGATCAAGATCGAGGGGGACAAGTCGGTCGAGAATATCGCCGATATCATCATCGGCAAGCAGCGGAACGGCCCCACCGCCGACGTCCAGCTTTCTTTCATCAAAGAATTCGCCCGCTTCGAAAACCTTGCTCTACCGACCTTCGAAGAGTACACGCCACCGGCGCCGGGCGAAACGCCGTTCTAAAAAAGAGTGCCGGCGGCATCTGCGCTGACGCCGGAAGAATCTGTGCAGACCAGGATGAACCGACGCGATTTTATCGGCCGCACGGCGCTCCTTGCGCTGACCCCGGCCCTGGCTTCCATGTCCAACACCTCGTACGGATCGCTCCTCACCCCCTCCACCGAACCAACGGACGAAACGCTCTGCGGCGAGAAATTCTCTTTAGCGCTTCGGGATGAATTGGCGGCAAAGCCTATCGCCGACGCGATCGTCGCAATCGGGAAATCGTTCATCGGAACCCAGTACGGTGAACACCTCCTCGACGCGGAGGGGCCGGAACACCTTGTCGTGAACCTGCGTGCGCTCGATTGCGTGACATTCTATGAGAACACTCTGGCCCTCGCACGCTGCGTAAAGCTCGGGAAGACGACTTTCGACGATTTCAAGGTGCAGCTCCGGCTCCTGCGATACCGCGGAGGAGTCATAGACGGTTATGCAAGCCGGCTTCATTATACGACCGACTACTGGGAAGACGATGAGAAACGGGGCATCCTGAAGGTCGTCACCAAGGAGCTCTTCGGAGAGAAGAATGTCCACCGGATCCCGACGCCGATCAATTTTATGTCGACCCATCGCGGTTCGTACCGGCAACTTGGGGATGCGAAGACCTATGACGCTATCGTGAAGGTCGAGGCGGCGCTCAGCAGGCGGGAGATGGCCTTCCTTCCGAAAGGAAACCTTCACCTCTACGCTAAGCAGGTCAAGCCGGGCTCCATCATCGGGATCACGACGAACGTCCCGGGTCTCGACGTTTCACACACCGGAATCGCGGTCCGAACGGAGAATGGCGAGCTTCATCTCCTCCACGCCCCGGACGTCGGAGAGAAAGTCCAGATCTCCCGGCTCACACTCCACGACTACCTTGCGAGGAATCCGCGTCAGACCGGAATCATTGTTGCAGAAGCCCTCGAACCGTCCTGACAAGGAGTTTGCCCGGCGGAAGACAGAGACGCAGACTTTTGCCCCCCAAGCCAGAAACCGAACACTCACTGATCATCCTTATCATCCATGCGCGACATCCGGAGTGAAATAGACCAGATCAACGAGATCATTCCATTTCCCGCTGTGGTAACGGAAATTCTCACGGCCCTTCGCAACGACGACGTGGCCACAAGAAAAATAACGAAGCTTGTCGAGTCGGACGCAGCGTTAACCACCAACATCCTCCGCGCTGCCAATGCCCCCTTTTACGGAATTCGGGGGCACGTGAGCAGCGTCGGGAGCGCGATCAACCTCATCGGACTCGAGGAGACGAGCCGGCTTCTCCTCACCTACCACATGAAACAGCGGCTCATTTTCCTGAACATGCAGCAGTGGGGAAGCCTGGAGCTTCTCTGGAAGCACTCTGTCGCCACCGCGAGCGTCGCCAGACTCGTCGCTCGCCACTTCAATTTCAAGACTGCGGAAAAAGAGTTCACCGCCGGACTTCTCCATGACATGGGGAAACTTGTCCTCATCCAGTACTTTCCGGACTCGCTGACGGTGACGGAGCAGATGATCAAAGAGCTCGCGATGCAGGATGTCGAGGCGGAGCGGCAGACCCTCGCGATCTCCCACACCGAGATTGGCGCCCAGCTGGGAGAGAAGTGGTCGATCCCCAGGGAATACGTCGAGGTGATGGAATGCCATCACGAAGCTGGAGGGGCAGTCGTTGACCCGGTCCTCAATGCCGCGGTGCGGTTTGCGGATCTGCTGACGGAACAGTGGGGATACGGAGTCGGGGAACAGCCGGAGGGATTTTCAATCGAGGAAGACCAGTGTTGGAAAGTGCTCGGGAATGCAGACCCGCGGTTTGCCGAACAGACGGCGCTTGAACTGGGCCAGGAAATTCTGCCGGAGTTCGAAAAGAACAAGGAATTGCTTCACCTCTTCATCTGACCCGGCGTCATGGAGGGATCTCCTTCGTCCCTTTCTGCGTCGAGGAGCCCCATCAGCACCCGGAGGTTCTCCACGTCTTCATGAAGGTCCTCGCTTTTCGGCGTTTCGAGGATTTTCGGAATCGACACGAACCGCTCGTCGTTGATGAGGAATGAAAACCCCTGCAAGCCGATCGCTCCCTTCCCGATGTGCTCGTGCCTGTCGACGTGCCCGCCCAGATCCTTCTTCGAATCGTTGAAGTGGAATGCCGCAAGCTTATCGATGCCGACGATTGCGTCGAACTCCCGGAATGTCTCTTCGTACCCTTTCTCGGTCCTTAATTCGTACCCCGCGGCGAAGATATGGCAGGTGTCGATACACACCGCCATACGCTCCGGCGTATCGACCCCGCTCACGATCTTTTCGATGTGCTCGAAGCGGTGTCCGACCGCTGTCCCCTGACCGGCGGTCGTTTCGACAACGCTTTTCACGTTGAACCCCCCGGTCTTCGCGTGAACGATGTTAAGACTCTCGATGACGCGTTTGATCCCTTCCTCATCGCCCGCGCCCCCATGAGCTCCAGGATGAAAATTGAGGAGCTGGATGCCGAGCTGTTCGCACCGTGTGAGCTCATCGACAAGCGCCTCGCGCGATTTCGCAAGGATGCCAGGGTCAACCGCGCAGAGGTTGATGAGGTAGGAATCGTGCGCCACGACCGGTGCAATTCCTGAACCGGTGATCTTCCTTTTATAGTCCGCGATCTCCTCATCCCGCAGCGGTTTGCCGTTCCACTGGTTGTTGTTCTTTGTGAAGACCTGGAGCGCGGTGCAGCCAATGGAAGTCGCGCGATCTACTGCGCGGTGAATTCCGCCGCTCACGGACATGTGAGCACCCAGAAGAAGATTCTGTCGGGTCGGATGCATTTCTTGAAGAAAGAATACAGGAGACAGAAGACAGTAAAGATTGTTCCAACGTCCTGTTGGGAACTTCCACCTCGCTCCCATCATTTCGTTGGACACGAATCCCTCTGAAGCTCTGCTTTAAACCCCGTTCTTTTCCTATAGTTCCCGGCGTCTCGATCACCTCATTCCCAACGTCCCGTTGGGAATGAGGAATGGACCGCCAGCCGGTTCCTACTCCTCCAGCCTCTTGATGATGGTGAAGTTCTGGTGGTTGCGGATGTTCTGTCCATCCGCAGTGTAGAGGTGGTCGAGGCGGCTTCTGTAGAACTCCGTAATCCGGCCGCGCACCATCTTCAGCGTACTGTTCATGAAACCGTTCTGCTCCGTGAAACCTTCGCCCAGAACGGCAAAGGTCGATGGAATCCATCTCGCCGGAAACATTCCTGCATGCGCGCCCCCCCGGTATGCCTCGATCTCGGCTTCCAGCAGCTCAAGCGCCTTTTCCTGCCCTGCGGGCGTATGGCACGTGAGGTTCTGCAATCTCAGGGCGGCGAGAATCGCCTCGCGGTTCGGCACAACAAGGGCAACGGTGTACGGCGATTGGTTGTTGTAAAGCATGATCTGGTCGATGTACGGCGAGTGACCTGTGACGGTCTCTTCAATTCCCTCCGGGCTGTACTTCTCGCCGTCGTTCCCGATCAGGAGGCTCTTGTTCCTGCCGAGGACGTAGAGGAATCCGTCGTTGTCGACATATCCAAGGTCGCCGGTGTAGAGCCAGCCGTCACGGATCGTTTCCCTCGTCGCCTTTTCATTCTTCCAGTAGCCGGTCATGACATTCTCTCCCTTCACAACGATCTCTCCCTCCTTCCCGACGGGAAGCGGATTTCCGGCATCGTCACATATTTTCACCTCAAGGTTCGGCACAATCGCCCCGGAGGAACCGAGCTTGTGACGCATCGGCACGTTCGCCGAGATCACGGGCGATGATTCCGAAAGGCCGTACCCCTGGTACATCGGGATTCCGATGGCATAGAAAAACCGCTGGAGCTCGATATCGAGGAGCGCGCCTCCCCCGATAAAGAACTCGAGGCGGCCGCCGAACGCTTCCCTCACCTTGCCGAAGAGGATCTTGTCGAAAAGGAAATAGAGGGGCTTTTTAAGTTTGCGGAGTCCTTTCCCCCGGTCAAAGCCGTTGCCGTTATACTCGTAGGCGATAGCAAGAGCCTTTGCGAAGAGCTTCTCGACGGCGGCCCCTTTTTCCTTTATGCCGTTCTCGATATTCTTCCGGAAATTTTTCGCTAGCGTCGGGACGCTCAGAAGAAACGTCGGTTTCGATTCACGGATATTGAGGGGAATGTTTTTCAGCGTTTCCATCGGCGTCTTCCCCACCTGGACGGAAGCCATCGACGCGCCGTTCTTCATGAGGGTGTAGATGCCGGCTGTGTGGGCGAAGCAATGATCCCACGGAAGGATGAGGAGCGAGCAATAATGTTGGGGGATGGGGAGGAGCGCGGACGCCTGCTCGACGTTCGCGGTATAGTTGCGGTGGCTGATGATGATTCCCTTCGGATCGGCGGTCGTCCCCGAAGTGTAACAGATGTTTGCCGGGTCGTTTTCGTTCAGCGATTGCCATCTGTCCCGAAGCGCCACCGGGTGGTCGGCAAGGAACTTCTTCCCCTCTTCCGAGATTTGCCGGAAGGAGATCTCATCCTCGGCGTACTTTTCGCACGGGTCCAGCATGATGATCTTCTCGAGGTCGGGAAGGTCCTTACGCAGCTGCTGGACTTTGGCGGCCTGCGTTCCCGAGACGATTGCCATCCTGCATCCAGAATGGGCGAGACGGAATTTCAGCTCCGCCGGCTCGTTGACCTTGACGGAGATCGGGACGTTGACGGCTCCGACAAAAAGTATTCCGAGTTCGCTGACGACCCAGTCGTTGCGTCCCTCTGCAATGAGGGCGATCCTGTCCCCGCGTTCGATGCCGAGGCTCAGGAGGCCCGCGGCGACAGCGTGGACCGCTTCGCGGATTTCACGGTACGTCGTGCCGGTGTACGTGTCGGTTTTCTTTTCCCACATGAGAACGTTTTCGCTGTACTTCTCCACGCTCGTTTCAAACATGCGGGGGATTGTTCTCTGAGACATAGGAACGCCTTTATGAGCTTGACGGAGGTGGGCGACCCGCTTCCGGGGTTTACCCGCCGTGTGGAACGCGGGCTCATCGTGAAGGGCCGACGCCGGGGTTTTATCCCCTGGGGCGCAGGATGAAGAGAAAATCGAGACCGAAGTCGTAGAGGCCCGGGATCATCTGGAGGTTGCCCTGGAGAAAGCGATAGTGGTAATACAAACTCGAATGCTTGCGCTTCTGATCCGGAACCCGGACTTCGGATGACGCTTCGGCGGGTGCTTTGGTCCGGGGAAAATAGTCTGTTTTCCAATCGCGCTTTCGGGGGAGAATCCCGTAGCTGCGCAGGCCCCTTTTCATGCTGTAGGTCTTTTGTTTCTCGACGGCAAACCCGAACGTCTCGAAGAGCCGCTGAAGCGTTTTCGCGCGGAAAAAGAAGATGTGCCCGTTCTTGCTCCGTGCCGGGACGTGTTCAGCGCGGAAGAAATCGATCAGGTCGAGGCTGTCGTTGTACCCGTTGGGGACCGAGAGGAAGAACACGCCGTCCGGTTTGATGATCCTCCTGCATTCCCGGAGGAGCGAGAGGGGGTCGAGGACGTGCTCGAGGACGTTGTTGACGTGGACGTAGTCGAAGAACGCATCGGGGAAGCGGGCATCCGCGAGGTCCCCCTGAACGACGTTGAGCTTCAGGACATCCCGGGCGTACCGGATCGCACTCTCGCCGAAATCGGTCCCGTAGACCTCCCACTCCGAGTTATTCCTGATGCCGTTGATGAAGAAACCCGTGGCGCAGCCGACGTCGACGAAGCGCCCCTTCTTCTTCCATTTCTTCAGCCGGTGCGCGAAGGCCATCCCTTTTCCTTCTTCGCGCCCCCGGTCAAAATCGTAGTAGGATGCGGAATAGAATTCGGCGAGCTGCGCCTCCGTCGGCATCGGATCAAAATAGATGACCCCGCATGTTCCGCACTCCACGAGGTCGAATTCAGTCCCGAACGTGAGGCTCACCTTGCAGAGAGATTTTTTGACTGACCGGTCTGAACAGATCGGGCAACCGGTCATCGAAGCTCTCCGTCGCCGTTGAACTCATGCCCGGCGGAGTGCCGGGCCAAACCCTTCCGAATCCATACCACTTACCATGACCTCCGGTTTGTACCGCCCGTCCTGCCTCCGCGCCCGCCCCGGTCTTCACGGGGCCGTGCCTCGTTGACGGTCAGCGGGCGTCCCTTGAGATCTTTCCCGTTGAGTCCCGCGATTGCCGCGTCGGCCTGGGCTTTCTCCGGCATCTCGACGAAGCCGAAACCCTTCGAGACGTGCGTAAACTTGTCCATGATGACGCTGACGGTTGCCACCTGTCCGAACGCTTCAAAAGCCTGGCGAAGATCCTGCTCGCTCGCATCACGCGAAATGTTGCCGACAAAGATGTTCACGATGTTCTCCTGTATGTTGAGTGGTGAACGATATGTTGATGTGCGTTGATTAGGACAACCCAACTGCACCCGCACTCCTCTTCACAAAACCGCCGGGACTAAAACACACTCACTTTGACGTACCTGCCCGGATTCTCACGAAGGTCTTTGACGAGAAGGTTGAGGTTCCAGGCAAGGCTGTCGATATCGTCGTAGAGTTTCTCTTCGTGAACAAGCTTGCCGAGTGTCCCCTGTCCTTTCTGAATCTTGTTGAGCACGACATCGAGCGACTGCGTCGTCGACTTGAGATTCTCCGATGCCTGATGAAGGTTTTCCGCGACGACGCGGATCGACGCCATACTCGTGTCGAGGTTCGTGCGCTGCGAAAGCGCGATCGTGTCAAGGTTCAGCGCAAACCGGGAAAGGTTGGACGAAAATACTCCGAAATTTCCGATGGCAAAGTCGAGCCGTTCCCCCTCCGCATGGATGATGTGTTCGAGCTCCTCCGACGAGTGGTTGACGTCCGCGAGGATCCCCTGAATGTTGTGCCGCGTCTTGTCGTCGAACGTCGTGTTGACGCGCTCGAGGATTCCGAGGACGTTCGAGGAGATCGGTGCCAGGGTCGCGGTCAACTCCGTGAGGTCCGCTTCGTACGATCCCGTCAGCGTATCGCCGTTGTGGAGCATCGCACTGTCGACGCCGGGGGTGATCGCGATGAGTTTTCCCCCCATGAGGCTCGAGCTCTTGATGAAGGCCTTTGAATCGATCGGGAATTGCACCTTGTTCTGGACCTGCACCGTCACGGCAATCGCGGTGCCGATGAGCTTCAGGTCCTGCACCTTCCCCACCGCCATCCCTGCCACGGTGATCGGATTCCCCTCCTGGAGGCCGTTGACGTTGTTGTAGAGGATGGTCAGGGTGTATTCCCGCTTCTGAAAATCGACTCCCTTGAGATAAATCACTCCTCCGACGAAGACGATGACGGCGGCGAAGATCACCATCCCGAGCCTGACTTCATTGCTGAGCTTCATGAGTGACGTCCATCCTGTATTGGTAGCGAGCTGTTGATATACTTCCGCACCTCTTCGTTCTCGCTGTTCTGGATCTCCTCTCTCGTCCCGGTGAGAAGCGTGGCGCCGTTTTCGAGAATCGCGAACCGGTCCCCGACAACGAAGGCGCTGTGAATATCGTGCGTGACAACGATCGAAGTGATTCCGAGCTTTGTCCGCATTTCCCTGATGAGAAGGTTGATGCCATCCGCCGTTTCCATGTCGAGCCCCGTCGTCGGCTCGTCGTAGAGAATGTACCGCGGAGTGAGCGCGATCGCCCGCGCGAGCCCGACCCGTTTCTTCATCCCCCCGCTGAGAGAGGAGGGCATGATCTGCTCGACATTGTCGAGGCCGACAACATGGAGAGCGTACCGGATACTCTCCGCGATCTGTTTCTCCGTCCACCCGGTGTGCCGTCGCAGGGAGAGCGCGATGTTCTCCCCGACGGTCATCGAATCGAACAGCGCCGCGCCCTGGAAAAGAAATCCGAACTTGAACCGGAGCGCGCGTAGCTCCTTGTACCCCATTTTGGTGACGTCTTTCCCGTCCACCTCGATCGTCCCGGCATCCGGCTTGATGAGGCCGATGATCATCTTCAGAAGGACGCTCTTCCCGCCCCCGCTTCGCCCGAGAACCACCGTCGTCTGCTTGTCAAGAACGTCGAACGTGATGCCGCGGTGAACCGACTTGTCGCCGAACTTCTTCCAGATATTTTGAATGCGGATCACGCGCGTGAGCGGGAGTTCGACCTGAACGTTACAACAACACCGATGCGAGGACGAAGTCCATGACGACGACGGCAAGACACGTCAGGACAACCGTCCCCATCGTGGCCCTTCCGACCCCCTCCGAGCCCCCCTCGACGAAATATCCCTCGTAACATGCGACCGAAGTAATCGTGAATCCAAAAAAATTCGCCTTGATAATGCCGAACAGTGCATCCCGCGTCTCGAAGGAATTCTTCATGCCGTTGATAAACGCCGTCGCCGGAATATTGGCCACCGTCACCGACCCGATGAGCCCGCCGAGGATTGCGACGAGGTCGCCGAAAATAATGAGCACGGGAAACATCAGTATGCCGGCAAGAACGCGCGGCGTGATAAGAAACGAGATCGAATCGAACGCGAGGGCTTCGAGGGCGTCGATCTGCTCGGTCACCCGCATCGTCCCCAGTTCGGCGGTGATCGTGGCACCGACTTTCCCCGCAAGGACGAGAGCTGTCATGAGGGGTGTAAGCTCGAGGAGGACGGATTTCACGACGAGGCTTCCGACGACGGCCCGCGGAATCCAGTCGTAGAGCTGATACGCCGACTGCACCGCCGTGACCATTCCCACGAAGGCGCTGACGAAGACGACGATCGGAATCGAATCGTTTCCGATGATGACCATCTGCTGGTAGATATTCCGGGAGTACTCCCTGGCGTTGTGGACGTTGCGAATCATCCACCACATGACGGAGCAGTACCTGCCGAGGTGTCCAAAAAAGGCGCTGCTGTAGTCCCCTATGGCCGCAAAGAAAGAGAGAAGCCCGTGGTTGGCATACTGCGTATGTCTCTCCGGGATGGGCGGAGCGATCGAGACTGACAAGGTGGAAGGGGCCGGATGTCGCGAACAATATCGAACAATGCTGTTTGAAAATCAAGGCGGGGCCGGAAACGAAAACGGCGGCCTCGTTTGGGGAGACCGCCGTTGTTCGGTCATTCTTTCCGTCTTGCTACGTCTTCTCGCGAAATGTGTAGGAACTGACGCGGATGTCGAAGGTTTGTCCGGACCTGTAATTCTGCTCATGGGGCCCGGGGAGGGGGCGCAGGACCTCCACGGTCGCCCAGCAACCCATGACGTCGCGCACACGGGCTTCGTAGAGGGGCGTACCGTTGAGAAGCCATTGATAGCTTTTTCCGCGTACCGGTTCGTCCGGCATCGTATGGCCCTGCGCTGTCTTCTCGCTCACTCCGACCTCCTCACCTCGTCGTTCATTACCCGAGTTCCATTCGTTATGGCGCCGCCGGCTTCGGCGCTTTCTTCATTCGCCGGTAGAGAAGGAGCAACACCACGAGTGCGACAAGAGCGATGATGACATAGAGCGTCGTGTGCGGAGGCTGGATCGATGAATGCCACGCATCGACCTTCGCTTTGATCACTCCGAACTGCGCCTCGGTCACCATGCCGTTATCGCGCATGAGGGGCATCCAGGTCGTCGAGAGATCGGCGTTCCAGACGCTGTCGACAAAAACGTCGTAGACCTGCGCCCGCGCGGCTTCCGTTCGCTGGTTCGCATTCTGAATCTCGTCGTCGATGAAACCGACGACGTTCGTCTGAAAGTCGCCGCCGTTGTTGAACGGCTTCACGGTCAGGTTATGGCTCGTGAAGAGCTCGTTGAGGGACTTCCAGAGTGCCGCGTCGACCTTCACGCCCCATGCGGCGATCATCGTGTCGATTATCGCGACTTCCTTCCCGCGTTCTTTCTGGGCAACATAGATTGTCGCCAGCTTCGGGCCAAGCCCTTTCCATTCCGTCGCGAACTTCTTCTGCTCGCCGACCATCGTCGCAAGATCTTTTCCGGTCAGGGTGGTCGATTCGAGGAACGCGACATTGTCGACAACCGACTTCTTGATGTTGCCGATGACGCCGTTCCGCTCGATATGGGCGGCCATCTTCTGCTTCTCGACGTCCTTCAGGGCGTCGACGTTTTTGTCGTACTGGAGGAAAATGCTGTCGACCATCGCGAAGATCATCTTGTCCCTGTCGCGGATCCCGGTCTGAAGTTTTGCCACGAGGGTCCTGAGGGAGTCGAGGGACTTCTGATCCTGCGCCTTCGAGGCCCTTAATGACTGGATCTCGGACATCAGCGACGTATTCTCGTTCGTCAGCTTATCAACCTGGGCGGAGAGGTCTTTCACCTGCGACTCCAGCGCCGCGATCTTCGTCACGCTCTCCTGAATGATGCCGAGCTTGTTCTGCGCATAGGCGAGCTGCCCGTGGATCATGTCGATCTTCTTCTGGAAGTCGTCGGGATAAAGCGTCTTGTCGAGGAGGGCCTTGTGCGAAGCGAATTCCTTCTCAAGCGCATCGATATTGACGCTGATTTCGGCGCATTCCTGGACGGTCTGAGCGGCCTCGATCCCTTTCGTCAGCTCGGCGTACTGCTTCTTGAAGTTCTGCGAAATCTCGTAGTCGGACTGTTCCTGGGAGAGCGCGGGGAGCGACGAGAGCGCCAGGGCGGCGACGATGATCAGGGTTCGGTAAGTCTTCATTTTTGTCCTCCTTGCTGGATGCCGTCTTTCGAGAGCACGATTGGCTTCTCCTTGCCGTTAAGCAGGTGGATGAACGGCGGGGCCTGATTCAACGCCGGAGAGGCAAGCCCCTTCTCATTGATAAGGATTTTCTTTTCGAGCTTGAGCTTTCCCTCGTCCGAGGCAAAAACGTAGACGTTCTTGAATTTCGGCGCGGTGATAAAATAGTATCCGCTCATGTCGCGGATGACGCGAAGCTGGACGCCGCTCACATGGGTGGAATCGGCAGTCTCCTCGAAGAGGAGGGGCTTCACGTTGAACACCATGTTATACCGCGGCTCTTCGACCGAACCCTTCTCGTCCACCCTGAGAACGCTCTCGACGGGCCACTGGTATTCCACCGGCGACAGCGTCAACGAAGAACAGCCGCACGCGATCGCGCCCAGGATGAAGCAAGACAGAACCGAAACCGTTTTCATGCTGACTCCTTGTGATTGATCGATGGTATTGTATTTCGGCGTGGGGGGGGTGCTTGTCTCGCCCAATGTAGCGAAGGCGGGCCAGAGAAGCAAGCGGGCAGGCGAGAAAAGGAAGAGAGAAGAGAAAAGAAAGAAGAAAGTAGACAGGAGAAAGTAGTAAGTAGAAAACAACTTGTAAAGTGGGAGGAAAAAAAATAGCGATGATACGGAAGGGTGGAATATGGCGTGACGGCGGTGCCGCGGAGGCGCACGGGGAGTGGTTCCATGGTTACCTCGTGCGTGGACGCCGCGGGGGAAGGCAGGCCGATGGTACGCTCTTCGCTATTTTTTCTTTTTCGGCGCGGCCTTGGGTTTCTGCGCTTGCGGTTTCTTCGGAACAGGTTTCTGTTTCGCCCCCGACGGAACGGAAACCGGTTCACCCTTTCCGTTCGAGGGGGATGGAACCGGTGCCTCGGACTTTTCCGGTGTTCCGTTTTCCTCTTCCTCCTCGGGAGTAACGACGGCGACGTCGGCGATCCTGTCTCCCTCTTCGAGACGGATGAGGCGGACGCCCTGGGTATTTCTGCCGCTGAGACGGACCTCCGTGGCATCCTGCCGGATCACCATTCCCTGCGACGTGACGACAACGATATCGTCGTTGTCGAGGGCTTCCTTGATCGCGATCATCTTGCCGGTCTTGTCGGTCGCGTTGACGGTGTAGATTCCCTTTCCGCCTCTGTGGCTGACGCGGTACTCGGAGACCTCCGAGCGTTTCCCGTAGCCGTTTTCCGTCGCGATGAGGATCGTCGTCGAGGCACGCTTGAGCGCCACGGCACCGACGACGCGGTCTCCCTTCTCCAGCCTGATGGCGCGGACGCCGGCGGCCGTTCGTCCCATCTCTCTCACTTCCTTTTCATGAAACCGTATCGCAAGACCTTCATGCGTTCCGATGATGAGGTCGCTCGTTCCGTCGGTGAGTTTGACGTCTTTGAGGAGATCCTTCTTCTTTAATGAAATGGCGGCGATGCCGTTCTTCCGGGGGTTGCCGTACTCCGCGAGCGACGTCTTCTTCACGAGCCCCTGCTCCGTCACCATGACGACGTAGTTCTTCTCGCTGAACTCCTTCACGGTCAGGAACGCGCTGATGTTTTCCTCCGGCTCCTTCGCGATGAGGTTGACGATCGACTTTCCCTTCGCCGTCCGCCCGCCTTCGGGGATTTCGAATACTTTGAGCCAGTAACACTGCCCGTGGTCGGTGAAGAAAAGGATGTAGTCGTGCGTGCTCGCGATGAACATGTGCTCGACGAAATCGTCCTCCCTCGACGCCGCTCCCGTCACGCCCTTTCCGCCGCGTGTCTGCCGCCGGTAACCGCTCACCGGGAACCGCTTGATAAAGCCCCCGTGACTGATCGTAATGACGACCTCCTCTTCGGCGATCATATCCTCGATACGGAATTCCTCGAAATCGTAGACGATTTCCGTCCGGCGCGGGTCGGCATACTTTTCCTTGATCGCAAGAAGCTCGTCCCGGATGATCTGAAGCTGAAGCTGCTTGCTCGCGAGGATCGCCTTGAGTTTCGTGATGAGCTTGATCGTCTCCCGGTACTCGTCCTCCACCTTCTTCCGCTCGAGCCCCGTGAGCTTCTGGAGCCGCATGTCGAGGATGGCTTTCGCCTGGATCTCGGAGAGCTTGAACCGCTTCATGAGCCCGGTCTTCGCCGCCTCGACGTCTTTCGAAGCCTTGATGAGCTTGATGATGGCGTCGATGTTGTCGAGGGCGATGATATACCCTTCGAGGATGTGCGCCCGGGCTTCAGCGGCATCGAGGTCGAACTTTGTCCGCCGCACGACGACATCGTTCCGGTGGCCGATGTACTTCTCGATCGTGTCACGGAGGGTGAGAACGCGCGGCCGTCCCTCGACGAGGGCGAGCATGATGACGCCGAACGTCGTCTGCATCTGCGTGTGCATGTAGAGGTTGTTGAGGATCACCTCCGCGTTCGCGTCGCGCTTCAACTCCACGACGATGCGGAGCCCGTCGCGGTCCGACTCGTCACGGATGTCGCTGATATCCTCGAGCTTCTTCTCCCGCATGAGGTCGGCGATCTTCTCGATGAGGCTCGCCTTGTTGACCTGGTACGGAATCTCCGAGACGACGATGCTCTGCCGGTCGTTCTTTCCCGTCTCGATGTTCGCCTTCGCCCGCACGACGATGCGCCCGCGTCCCGTCGTGTACGCTTCCTTGACGCCGTCGTAACCGTAGATAATACCGCCGGTCGGAAAGTCGGGCGCCTTGATGATCTTCATGAGTTTGGCGTTGTCGATCTCGGGGTCCTTGATGTACGCGACGCAGCCGTCGATGACCTCACCGAGGTTGTGGGGCGGAATGTTCGTCGCCATCCCGACCGCGATGCCGCTCGCGCCGTTGACGAGGAGGTTCGGGATCTGCGCCGGGAGAACGGAAGGTTCCTGGAGGGTGTCGTCGAAGTTCGGCGTGAACTCGACGGTGTTCTTCTCGAGGTCGCGGAGCATCTCCTCCGAAATTCTCGAGAGACGCACCTCGGTGTACCGCATTGCCGCGGGGGAATCGCCGTCGACCGATCCGAAATTCCCCTGACCGTCGACGAGGAGATACCGCATCGAGAAATCCTGCGCCATGCGAACGATCGTGTCGTAGACCGCGGAGTCGCCGTGAGGATGGTACTTGCCGAGCACCTCGCCGACGACGCGTGCGCTCTTCTTATAGCTCCTGTTCGACGCCAGGCCCAGCTCGTTCATCCCGTAGAGGACTCTCCGGTGAACCGGCTTGAGCCCGTCGCGAACGTCCGGGAGGGCGCGCGCCACGATGACCGACATCGAGTAATCGATATACGACCCCCGCATCTCGTCTTCTATGTCAACAGGGACAACTTTCTCGTTCGATGTGGCCATGCGCTGTATTCTGAGTTCTTA
Organism: Bacteroidota bacterium; assembly: GCA_035505655.1. Classification (GTDB taxonomy): domain Bacteria; phylum Bacteroidota; class Ignavibacteria; order UBA10030; family UBA8401; genus JAGVPT01. The sequence continues at coordinate 37,312 of DATJQP010000099.1, read as the reverse complement.
GTTCTGGGTTCGGAGTTCTGGGTTCTGGGTTCGGAGTTCTGGGTTCGGAGTTCGGAGTTCGGAGTTCTGGGTTCTGTGCCCTATGCCCTATGCCCTATGCCCTTCGCCCAAAATCAGAAGCACTCTCTCCGCCTCTTTTCTTTCTACTTTTTCCTTACTCCTTACTTCTCTAGATATCCAGATTCCTTACATACTTCGCGTTCTTCTCGATGAACTGTCGCCTCGGTTCGACCTCGTCGCCCATGAGAATTGAGAATGTCCGGTCGGCGTCGGCGGCGCTCTCGATGCTTACCTGAAGAACCGTGCGCGTTTCGGGATTCATCGTCGTCGACCAGAGTTGCTCGGGGTTCATCTCGCCAAGCCCCTTGAAACGTGAAATTACCGATCCGTTTTTTGAAACGGCCCCCTCTTCAAGAACCTCGGTCTCTGCCTCTTCCTCTTTCTCGTCCTTCTTCTTCTCGCTTTTTAACCGCTTCAGAATCTCGTCCCGCTCTTCCTCGTCGAAGGCGTAGAATTCCTGCTTTCCTTTTTTGATCTTGAAGAGCGGCGGCTGGGCGATATAGACATGCCCGAGCTCGATGAGCTGTTTCATGTAACGGAAGAAAAGGGTCAGAAGGAGTGTGCGGATGTGCGAACCATCGACGTCGGCGTCGCACATAAGGATGATCTTGTTGTACCGGATCTTTGCCGGGTCAAAATCGTCCCCCACGCCGGCGCCGATCGCGGTGAAGATATTCCGGATTTCCTCGTTCTCGAGGATCTTGTTGAGCCGGGCTTTTTCGACGTTGAGGATTTTTCCCTTCAGGGGAAGGATCGCCTGGAACCTCCGGTCCCGTCCCTGCTTTGCGCTGCCGCCTGCCGAATCTCCCTCGACGAGGTAGAGCTCGCAGTGCTCGGGATCGTTGATGGAGCAGTCTGCGAGTTTTCCGGGAAGACCGCCTCCGTCGAGCGCGTTTTTGCGCCGCGTGAGATCGCGGGCTTTCCGCGCCGCTTCGCGCGCTTCCGCCGCCCGCAGGCTCTTCTCGATGATACGCCGGGCGTCGCCGGGGTTCTGGTCGAGCCAGTTCGCGAGTTCCTGACCCACAACCGACTCGACGATGCTCTTCACCTCGCTGTTTCCGAGCTTCGTCTTCGTCTGTCCCTCGAACTGCGGCTCGGGGACTTTTACGCTGACGACCGCGGTGAGGCCTTCGCGGAAGTCGTCTCCGGTGAGCGTGAGCTTGTCTTCCTTGACGAGGTTGTTCTTGTAGCCGTAGTTGTTGAGCGTCCGCGTCAGCGCCGTGCGGAAGCCGACGAGATGGGTCCCTCCCTCGTGGGTGTTGATGTTGTTGACGTACGAGAAAACGTTCTCGGAGTACTGATCGTTGTACTGAAACGAGGCCTCCACCTCGACCATCCGGCCGTTCTCATCCTTCTCCCCGCCCTTGGCGTAGAACGGCTTCTTCATCACCGACGGCCGTGTGGCGTCGATATAGAGGACGAACTCGACGATCCCTCCCTCGAAGTGGAAGTGTTCCGTCTCCTCCTGCTTCGAGCGAAGGTCGGTGATCTCGAGTGAAGCCTCTTTGTTGAGGAAGGCAAGCTCGCGGAGACGCTCGGCGAGGGTTTCGAACTTAAAGGTCCGGTTTTTGAAGATTGTCCCGTCGGGCATGAACGTCGTCGTCGTGCCCGTCACTCCTTTTTCGGCCTTCCCGGTCACCTTCACCGGTGCGACGGGGTCTCCCTTCTTGTACTTCTGGTAGAACACCTTTCCATCCCTGCGGACCTCCACCTCAAGCCACTCACTGAGGGCATTGACGACCGAAACGCCGACGCCGTGGAGTCCTCCGGAGACCTTGTACGTGTTCTTGTCGAACTTTCCGCCGGCGTGGAGCATCGTCATGACGACCTCGAGGGCCGAGCGCTTCTCTTCCGCATGCATGTCGGTCGGTATTCCACGCCCGTCGTCGACGACGGTGACGCTCCCATCCTTGTTGATCTTCACTTGGATGTTCCGGCAAAAGCCCGCAAGCGCCTCGTCGATCGAGTTATCGACGACCTCGTAGACGAGGTGATGGAGACCCCGCGCGCTTACGTCGCCGATGTACATCGCCGGGCGACGACGGACCGCTTCAAGCCCTTTGAGGACGGTGATATCTTCAGCCGTGTACTCGCCGTTGGTCTTCTTCACTCTCGTTTTTGTCGTAGCGTCAGCCACCGTTGCGTCCGTTCAGTTGTTATCGAAATCGAATGTCCGTGATCGTTTCCGAGTTCATCGCCTCGTGCACTTTGGCAAGAATTTCCTTACGCCGGAAGGTAAGCTCCGTTCGCCAGGGAGCCGCCTTCACCTTTACAACGAGGACGTTGTTCTGGACCTTCTCAACGCTCGTCACCTGGGCAATCTGGCTACCGACGACATCCGGCCACAGGTCGACGATGTCGTACTGTCTGATCCTCTTCGCGAGCCCGAGCCGTTGAACAAGGGCATCGATGACGCTGCCGAGCGATTGAGGGGAATTCTCCGTCATGCTGCTGCCTCATGACGATGGTCGACGGCGGATCCGTTGAGCACCGAAAATTTTCGACGGTCGTCGTCCCACCGGACCGAGTTCCCCAGGACGTGTTCGTCGGTCGCCGTGATGAAGGTCTGGCCGAGCGAATCGATAAGCTTCAGGAGGTTCCTCGTCCGGCCCTCGTCGAGTTCCGTGAAGACATCGTCGAGGAGGATCACCGGAGTTTCCGTGCATCGCTCCTTGAGATAGAAAAACTCGGCGATCTTCAGCGCCACGAGAAACGTCTTGTGCTGTCCCTGCGACGCGTACGCCCTCAGCTGCAGCCCGTTGAGCGAGAATGCCACTTCATCGCGGTGCGGTCCCACCAGCGTTGTCCCGAGCCTGAACTCCTCCCGCCGCTTCGCGGCCATTTTGTCCCTGAACCGTTGCTCCACCTCCGTTTGTTTCTCGCCGGAGGAGACCGGGATCTGCGGCGTGTACTCGACGGCGGGCGATTCCGTTTCGCCCGCGAGGGTCCTGTACGCGCGGAGGATGTACGGCGCAAATTCACTGAAGAACGAGGCGCGCTTCAGAAAGAGCTTCGACCCGCGTGCACAGAGCACGTCATCCCACGGTTCCAGGGATGAGACATCGATCGCTCCACGCGTTGCCTCCGAAAGAATCCTGTTGCGCTGGCGGAGCGCACGCCGGTATTCCAGCATATCCTGGAGATAACCGCGGCTCGATTGCGCGACGACAATATCCACGAACCGCCTGCGCTCGACCGGAGCCCCGAACGTGATGGCGGCGTTTTCCGGCGACAGAACGACGATCGGAAACTGCCCGATGACCGACGAGAAGCTCTCGGGCTCGTTGCCGTCGATGAAGAATCTCTTTTGACTTGATCGGGAATCGTACACTACGCGGACGTCGTGCTCGATCGCGACGTCGGATTGGATCGTCCCCTGGACTTCGAAGAACTCCTTACCTTTCTGGAGCGCCGTGAGGTCGGAACCGGCATAAAAACTCTTTGTGAGACAGAGGAACGAGAGCCCGTCGAGAACGTTTGTTTTCCCGTGTCCGTTGTCTCCCACCAGCACATTGGTCGCGGCTCCGAAGTCCAGCTTCGTGCAGTCGTGGTTCCGGAACTGCCGGAGCTGTGCACGCACTATTCTCATACCGTCCGCGTGCCCGTGTTAATTGTTCAGCCTCACCGGCATGATGAGCATGAGGACGTCCTCCTTCTCCCTCTGCGGACGAGGCGAGACAATACCCGCCCGGGTGGGCGAGCTGAACTTGAAGACCGCCTCGTCGGATTCGATGTGCGTGAGCACGTCGACGACATACCCGGAGTTGAATCCGATCTCCATCTCCTCGGAAGAATACTCGCACGGGATCGTCTCCCGCGCCTCGCTCCCGAAATCGACATCCTCGGCGGCGACCGTCAATTCGTTTTTCTTCAGCGTGAGTCGTATCTGGTGCGTCGTCGAGCTCGAGTAGAGCGACACGCGCCGGACCGACGAGAGGAGCTGATCTTTGCTGACGACAAGGGCTTTGTCGTTGTCCTGGGGGATCACCGACTCGTAGTTCGGGTAGTTCTCCTCGATGAGCCGCGAGATGAGGGTCGTCCCTTCGGACTGGAACATGATGTGGGAATCGTTGACGAGGATTTTGGTCTTACCCTCCTCGGCGAGTTTCGAGACCAGGCCGAGCGCTTTTGACGGTATGACGATGTCCTTCTTGAATTTCGGCGACGAATACGAGCGGTTGATCGTCCTCACGAGACGATGTCCGTCGGTCGCCACGGCGCGGATCTCGGTCTCCTTGAGTTGGAAGAGGACCCCCATCATCGCGGGCCGGAGCTCGTCGGTGCTCACGGCGAAGGCGGTCTTGCCGATGAGTTGGCGCAACATCTCCGCGTCGATAGCGATCTCGTTTTCCCCCTTGAACTGAGGGATTGTGGGGAATTCCTCGCTCGATTCGCCCGTCAGGGAGTACTCTCCGTTCTCGGTCACCATCTTCACCTTGTTGTTGTCGGTGTCGATGGTGAAGACCACCTGGACGTCCGGCAGCGCTCGTATCGTATCGACGATCCTTTTTGCCGGGATCGCGATGACGCCGTCTTCCATCCCCTTTACGTTGACCGCGATGGTCATGGAAATTTCCAGGTCTGTCGCGGTGATTTTCAGGACGTTCTTTGAGATCTCAAAGAGGAGGTTTTCAAGGATGGGGAGGGTTGAGCGCGTGGGGACGACACCGATGGTTTTCGAGAGCGCTTTCTGGAGTTCGCTGCTGGTAACGGAAAATTTCATGGAGATCTCCTTGAGAGGCAACTGCTCAGCCAAAGACCGGTGCGCCTTTGGCGTTAGGGTTGTGAGTTTCTATCTCAAAATGTACCGAATTTCCGAACAAAATTCAAGGATCGAACGGACCCCGGGATGGCGCCGGGGCGGGCCCGGGGTCTGGATGAATGCTATTACCGTTATTGCGGTCGTGGAAAGTTCTCGGCGATCCACTCGGCACTTTTCTCCGCAACGGCAAGGATCGTCAATTGCGGGTTCACTCCAAGCGATGTCGGCATGACGCTCCCGTCGATGACAAAGAGTCCGCCGATATCGTGCGTTTCGCAATGAGAATTCACGACGGAGCGAAGAGGATGTTCGGCCATGCGGCAGGTGCCGAGCGGGTGAGCGCTGTACAGCGACAGCTCGTTTCGTCCCCACCTCGCCCTTGCAAAGCCTTCATCAAGCTCCCCCGACGAAGTGAACTCGTTTTTCTCCGCGTGGAGTGTCAGGACCTTCTTCGCCCCCGCGGCAAAGTGGATCCTTGCCGCCGTTTTGAGCCCCCGCTTCATGCAGTCGAGATCTTTCTCCCCGATGTTGTAAGAGATCACCGGCCGGCCGTACTCGTTAAGGCCCACGCTTCCCTCCGAATCGATCTCTTTCACCAGGACGATCGAAGCGCCGATGTGTTTGTACCCTCTCATGAGCGCCTTGTGACTGTCGCCAAACCCGGGAAGCGCCAGGCTCGCGAGCACGGGGTAGGCCGGCACCGCCTCGATCCAGAACCCGCCGCCGTCGTTGTTGGTGTTGAGGAACTCATCGCACATCGCCGATTGCGGGATTCCGCCGGCGGGATACACGACGCCCTCGAACATTCCGAGCACCGCCGAGGTGAGATGAAGGGTCAGGTGGTTCCCGACCTCGCCGCTGGAGTTCGCGAGGCCGGACCGGAAAAGGAGCGCGGGAGTGTGAATGGCTCCCGCCGAGAGGATGACGACGGGAGCCTCGACAACAAAATCGGTCTTTCGGGCGTTCGTCGCGCGGTCGATAACGGTCCCGTAAACGCGCTTCGTGTTCCCGATCACCTCGATATTCTCCGCCTTGAAATCCGCGCACACCACGGCTCCCGCTTTGACCGCGTCCGGAATATAGGTCACGTTGACGGAGAGCTTTGCATCGAACGGACATCCAAGACCGCAGGCCCCCGCTTCCTGACAATCGCGTGTGTTGCGCCCGATCGCCCGCGCCCGGTAGCCGAGTTTCTGAGCCCCCGTCAGAATAATGCGGTTGTTCGGGTTATGATGCTCTTCCGGCTCCAGATGGATGTTGAGGTATTTTTCGATCCTTTCAAAATACGGCTCGAGTTCCTTCAGTGAAAGGCCTTTCACGTCGAAGACATGTTCCCATCTGTCGAGAACGAATTCCGGAGTCCGGAGCGACGTCGTCCAGTTCACCGTCGAGCTTCCCCCGACGCACCGTCCTTGAAGAACCGTCACCGCGAGGTCGTCCGTCGCTTGCCCACCCCGCTCGCGATAGAGATTCCTGTACGCGGTCTCCTCCGTCATATCAAAATCGGAGGCGGTATAGTAGCCACCTTCCTCGAGGACGACCACCCTTCGTCCGGCCTCTGCAAGGACCTTGGCAGCAGCGCCCCCGCCGCATCCCGAACCGATGATGCAGACATCCGCATTCTCGCGCACCGGTGTTGTGACGTCTTTACCCTGCAGGATCATTGCCATTCCATGCTACTGTTTCTTTTCTCTTTCCCACGGCAGGAACATTCCGTCATAACGGATCTCTTCCCATGCGCGGGGGTCGGTGTAGAAAAGGGTCAGGCTCAGCCGCTTGAGGGCCTGAAAGGCGGTCCGGCGGAACGCCAGCGAGCTTGTCATCCAGCCGTTGAGGTACGCGTCCTGATCTTCCGGCGACATATTGACGAAGCTTGAGAACTGAAATTCGAAGAGAAAGGCGAAGAGGGCTCCGTTGAAAACGGCAAGGAGTTCGTGTAACTGATTCTGGATCTCCGGCTCCGCGCCGGCGAGGAACGCATCCGCACGAAGCGCGACTCCGACATCCTCCACCGATGCCATCCCCGGGGCCGGCGTCCCGACGATCCGTCCCGCAACATTCTCCATGATGAGAAACTCCATCGGAGAGAAGAACTTCAGTTGATCCGGGAGATTTTTCAGCGCAGCGGCAGCGCGATCGAGGGGAATGAAGCGTGCCGCGGAGAGAACGATGAGACCGAACGCGGTGTCTTTGAGAAATTTTCTCCGGGAGAATGTTCCTGGCATCGGCCACAGATCCTTTTTTACTGTACGAAATGGGCCTGGATTTCCCTCACGATGAGGAGATTCGCGATGACAAGATTGATGCCGTGTGCGGTGTAGCAGAGCGGACAGGGAGTCCTCAGTTTCACGATCAGGGCGTGAACAAGGTACATCCCAATCCCGACGGCAAAGATCGAGGCGATAAGAAAATAGATTTCAAAAACCGAAATGGGGAGCACGAGTATCGCCGCGTAATAGAGGACGCCGAGAACGCTGTTCGGCACGCGGAAGACCTTGGCCTGGGGTGTGCTGAGGATATAAATGCAGCTTTGCCGTTCCATCCTGCAAAAGGAGGGAATCCACCGGTTGTCGGGCTCAAGAACGTCGTAATAGACCAGGGAGAAGTAAGACGCGATCGCAAGGCCGCAGATCGCGCACGAGGCCAGCAACAACTCTATCATGGATCAAAGTATGAATCCACGAAGAGAGAATCAACAGAAAGGCGCGCTCTGTCCCCTTTTTCGCCTCTCCGCACCGGCATCCACAGTCAAACGATTTGCTCCGGAGAGTGTCATATGAAGAGCCCCGGCTGGTATTTTTTCCAGGCCTCGTCGCGGCATCCATTTTCGGCCTCCAGCAGCTTCCTCATCCATCCGATAAACTTTATAGAACGACTCTGTGTTGAAGGATATAGACTTCCGGCAAAATAAAGTCTACCTTTTTTCGGCAGGGCCTCATCACAAACAGACCGGGATTGAACGCATGAAGAAGAAGCTTTATCTCTGGATCCTCATCGGTGTTGCCGTGGGGGTCGGCGTCGGGTTTGTCATCAACGACGATCTCTATCTCAGCATCAACAAAAACATTGACCTCTTTGGCCAGGTTTACAAGGAGGTCAGCACGAGCTACGTCGACGAGATCGACCCGGCGAAATTCATGCAAGCCGGGATCGACGGGATGCTCGAGACTCTCGACCCGTACACCGTCTTCTACGGAGATCACGAGGGGGAGGAGATCGATCTCATCACTCACGGGGAGTACGGAGGCGTCGGAATATCGATCGGGGTGCGCGACGGCTACATCACGGTCATCGCGCCGATGGAAGGATACGCCGCGCAAAAACAGGGGATCCGCGCCGGCGACCGTATTGTCGAAATCAACGGCGAGAAGATCTTCAACATGAACCCCGATTCGGTGAGGAGTCGGGTCCGCGGCGAGCCCGGCACCGTCGTGAAGATGAAGATCGAGCGCGAGGGAGAGAAGCAACCGCTCGAGTTTGCCCTTGTCCGGGAAGTCATCCAGGTGAACAATGTCTCGTACTCCGGATACCTCGACAACGGCATCGGGTACATCCGGCTTGACCGGTTTGCCCGGAGGGCCGGGGACGAGGTGCGCGAGGCGATCAAGGAATTGAAGGCAAAAGGAAATCCCCGCGGCATCATCCTCGACCTCCGGAACAATCCCGGCGGGCTCCTGGAGGCCGCCGTGGACATTGTCAGCGATTTCAACCCGAAGGGGAGCACCGTCGTCACGACGCGCGGCAGACAGAGTGACGATGAAAAGATGTACACCGTCGATGCGGATCCGATCGCCGGCGACATTCCCCTCGCCGTCCTTATCAACAGAAACAGCGCCAGCGCCAGCGAAATCGTCGCCGGAGCTATCCAGGACCTCGACCGGGGGATCATCGTCGGAACCCGCTCGTTCGGCAAGGGGCTCGTGCAGACGATCACCCAGCTCGGGTACAACGCATCCCTCAAGATCACGACGGCGCGGTACTATACGCCGAGCGGCCGGAGCATCCAGGAGATCGACTACATGCACAAGAACAAGGACGGCGTCTTCCTCGTCACTCCCGACAGCCTCAGGCACGAATTCTCCACCGCTCACGGAAGGAAGTTCCTCGACGCGGGAGGTATCGCTCCGGATTCGCTCGTCAACGAGCCGGAGCCGAGCGCACTCTATACGGAGCTCATCCGCAAGGCGATGTTCTTCAACTTCGCGACGCATTACGTCGCTCAGCATCCGACCGGTGACGGAGACTTCAACGTCACCGACGGGATCATGAAGGAATTCGAGGAGTACCTGAAGCAGGAAAAGTTCGAATTCAACGATGAGGCCGACCGGAAGCTTGTGGAGCTCCGCGACGTCCTCGAAAAAGAACACTACAGCAGCACCGCGGTTGAAACCCTCGGCGAATTGCAGAAACAGCTCGACGCGGAAAAGGCGACCGCGTTCTCACGCCACAAAGACGAACTCCGCGAAGAACTCCGCCAGGAAATCGTGGGCCGGTACACCGGAGAGCGGGGACGGATCAAGGCGTCCCTTCTCACCGACCTCCAGGTTCAGACCGCGGCGAAACTCCTCGGCGCGAAGAAAGCCTACGTGGCCATGCTGAAGTCGGCCGAATAAGCCGCGGCTGTTGACGCAAAGAGAAGGGTCAAAATCGAAAACCCGGCGCTTAGCCGGGTTTTTCGTTTCATGCTCTCGAGGCCGAGTCGCGGCCTCCATCGTCTCTACTTCCTGATCTGATTCACAACCGTCTCAAGGTATTTTTCCATCCTCCCAAGGAAAACGAGGTAGGCTTTCATCCAGTCCGACGGTGTCACGGGGCGCTTCCCGATGCAGTCGTTGAAGATCTGCTGGACACTTTGGGCAAGTTTATGCTTTCCGACTTCGACGACGAATTCGAGGTCGGAATGATAGTAGGCATGGAGCTGCTGCATATCCGACGCAAGCTTGGCACTCACGCGCGCTTTCGAGGCGAGGGGATGGTCGATTTTCTCGGCGTCCGACGTCTCGTAGATAAGGAGGTTCCACAAATTCATGACGCGCTTGAAGTCGTTCTCGTTGTCGCATTCAAGCTCGGGGAGCAGCGCGGCCGCCGTCATGGTCTCGGAGGTCGACCTGTAGAGGGGAAAGGCTTCAAGGTACTGAGCGATGGTGTTGACGACCTCCCGTTTCGCAATGACCCGCAGGACGGCCGAGAAGGCATCGCTCTTGAGCTTCCGTTCGGCCATCGCAATCGACTGCTGTGTCCCCGACTTCGCCGCTTCGATCGAGGCCGCACGCGCCTGTTCCATCCGAGCGGCATAGTCCTTTCCTTGTTTCTCTTCTGATGAAAGAAAAAGAACCTTCTTCCGCAGTTCGGGAGCGAGGTCGTCGAACCGGCGCACTGCACTCGGAATATTCCCGGCGATCTCCGCGCGGTATTTCAACAGTCCGATGATCTTCGTCACGAGGCGATCCTTGTACCGCGTGCCGAAATACGCCAGGTCCGCGACGATGTAGAGGTCCTCCCGCACCGTCGAGAGAAGCGTGTTGAGCGTATCGGCCATCCGGACGAGACCGAGCTTCTTTTCGTCCAGATGCCTGAGCGTAAAGTCGACCCCGGCGACGGTCGTATCGAACACCACCGATCGTTTCGAGCAAAGTCGCAACGAGCCGAGGCAGGCCACCTCGACGCCGGTCATTTGTTGCGCCCGGAGCAATTCGCGCAGGTATGTCGCCTGCCCGCTCGGCGGGACGACGACGAGAATGTCTTCCTGGCTTGTGGTTCCGCTCAGGAGCGCGTGCTTCACGCACTCCACGACCTTGCGCCCGTTCGCATCGTTGAAGGGGAGGATCTTTTTCTTCCCGAGGTACTGCTCCGAGATTCCCCGCTGGTCCTGCGTGTTGACGACGTAGACTCTCCCCGGGAGTGCCGGTGGAAGCGGCGCGGCGTCAAGGGCCGACTCGAGCGACGCGACGAAGAGGGAGCGCGGAGCCTCCGGAGAGGTCAGTGCGCTCGCGATTGCGGGGGGAAGCTGGTCGGCGGAAAAGCGCACGAGGTCTCCCCTGTCCCCCTGAAGATACACAAGGTAATTCTTCTGCAGCCACACCCGGGAGGGTTCTCCCTGGGAAATCGACTGAGGAGGTTGCTCCGCGGCGTCGGCAAGGATGAAGCATTGGCCTTTGGCGTTCGAGGCAGCCCAGAAAAACTCCGCAAGGCTGAGGGCGTGAGCATCGTCAATACAGACGACGTCGAAGGCGCCGAGCAACTCCCGTTTCATGCTCAGCGCTTGCCGGAGGGTCGCCGCAACACATCGGACCTCCGCGGGCGGGCGAGGGAAGACCATCTCGAGTGCCGCCGGCTGTGACAAAAGTTTCTCGAGTTCCCTTTTCTCTTTCAACGGCACGGGGAACTGCGATTCCTTTCTGAACTGGTCCTTAAGAAGGGTCGATGCGTGTTCCTTCAGCCGGTCAACGAGCGCGAGTTTGTCCTGGAGTTGTGCCTGCACCCGGTCGATGTCGGCCTTCCCGATCCGCAGTTTCATCCGCTCGATCATGCTCGCCCCCTGGAGGCGTGCAAGCTCCGCCCTGAGCTCCTCCCCCTCGGCCGCGGCTTCTTCCACCTGTTGTTGCTTCTCAGCGACCCGGGCGGCAAGGGCGGCAGCGCGATCATACTCGTGCTCGGCGGAAACAGCCCGCGTCAGCCTTCTGAGGTTCTCAAGAGCAGCCGGATTTTCATTGAACCGCAACGAAGCGGAAGGCATCGGAAGGGGCGGCAGAAGCGTAAGCCCCGGGTCGAGGGCGAGGATCGATTCCTCGGCGACGACCGGATTGAGCGCGGCCACTTCCTTCATGCAATCGTGGAGCCCACCCGATGAGGGAGTAAGATAGAGCACTCGTTTTCCCTCCCGGATGGCGCTGAACATCAGCGACGCCGCGACACCCGTTTTTCCCCGTTTGCGTTCTCCGACAATCACGGAGATTCGCCTCGACATGGAATTCCGCACCGCATCTCGCTGGGACTGGGTAAAGGTGGAAGGGAAGATCGGTTCTTTCGACGAGGGCCTGGCAACCCCCGAGAAGTCGCGTGCGACGAGTGCCGTGAGGATGTCGCCTTCGTCCAGGCCTTTGTAATAACTGGCGAGTCGGTCGATGCCTTCAGAGGGACTCCATTCGCACGCAACCTCACCGATCGTCTCCCCCATGTCAAACGGAAACAGGAAGAAAACGAACTGGTGATGCGTGTCCGCAACGATGGCGGGAAATGAAAAGCGGAGCTTCGAGCCGATTGAACAGCGGACGTCGAATGTCGGCTCGAAGAGGAAATTCTCCGGGACCTCAAACCGGTAGAGGGCGCTTCCTTCCAAAACCGCCGCGCGGATCCCGTTCGTCAGGATCGCCCTGGCCGGATAGACTGCGCGGGCCTTTGCCTCGTCGGCAAGAGCCTGCCGTATCTTCCCTATCGACTCGACAACGGGGTCCATCCGATTCGTAGGCTGTTGGTGGTCGCCGGCCGGCGTGCCTTCGCGCGGCTGTCAGGCGCCGATCTTCTGACGGACAAGGTCTTCCACGGTCTTGAAATCGTTCTCGTTGTGGACGAAGTCAAGGTGATCGCTCTCAACGACGAGAAGCGGGCCGAGCGAATAGTGCTCGATCCACGACTCGTAGTGCCGGTTGAGTTGTTCGAGGTACTCTCGTTTGATGCTCTGCTCGTACGTCCGGCCCCGTTTCGAGATCTGCTTCTTCAGTGTGTCGACCGAGGCGCGGAGGTAGATCATAAGGTCGGGCGCCCGCAGGTATTCCATCATGACATGATAAAGAGCGACGTAGTTCGTGTAGTCGCGGTCGTCCATGTTCCCGATCTCATGAAGGTTCCGCGCAAAAATTTCGGCATCCTCATAAATGGACCGATCCTGGATTACCGGATCCGGAGACTCGACGATTTGCTTGTGGTTCGTGAAGCGGTGGGAAAGGAAATAAATCTGGAGATGAAACGACCAGCGTTTCATGTCGCCGTAGAAGTCGGCGAGATACGGATTATCTTCGACCGACTCGAAGTAGGGCTTCCACCCGAATCGTTTCCCGAGAAGGGTGGTGAGGGACGATTTGCCGGAACCGATATTGCCCGCGACGGCAACAAAGATCTTCTTCTGAGAGGGTGTCATGTGCGGACTCCAGAGTTTCACTGCGCGAGGATCGTGAGAGGTGCTTGAGAATACGAAAATCGGGGATGAAAATCACCTTCTCTGTCCGCCATTGTTCATTCCTGCTTGTATACCGTCCCGTTCTTCATGACGAACGAAATTTGCTCGAGGGCCGAAATATCCGTGAGAGGCTTCCCGGCGGTGGCGACGATGTCGGCGAAGGCCCCGGGGGAGATTTCTCCGATTTTTCCCTCCATATCGAGCAGCGTCGCGGCAACGGTCGTAGCCGACTTGATCGCCTCCATCGGCGACATCCCGAACTTCACCATGTAGGAGAATTCCTTCGCCTCGTTCTCCGTCCAGGCAAAGCCCCCGACGTCGGTGCCGAAGACAATCTTCACCCCGGCCTTATGGGCCTTCGCAAAGACAACCGGGAGCGCATCGTTGAATGCCTTGTTCATCGGGTTCCCGGCCGCGGCTCTCCCCTCGGCGACGTAGTAGTTCACGTAGATCGTCGGGCACCAGTAGACTCCCTTCTCCACCATGAGAGCGATGCACTCGTCGTCCATGCCGAAGCCATGCTCAATCGAGGTCACCCCGGCCTTGATCGCCGGGATGATGCCGTCCCTCGTGACGGCGTGCGCCGCAAACTTCCTGTGTTCAAGCCGCACTTCGTCCCCGATGGCGTTGAGCTCCTCCTCGGAAAAATTCGGGAGGCTCCGGAAGCTGCCATCGGGAAGCTGATAGTAACCCCTGTCCGCATAAATTTTGATCCAGTCGGCGCCGAATGAAAGTTGCTCACGCACCGCCTGCCTCGCCTCATCCGCGCCGGTTACTTCCTGAAGACCTTTCGGGATCTGTAGTTCCCAGGCATACGCGCTGTTCCTGAGTGAGTAGTGCCCCGTGGTGCTGATCGCCCGGGTCGCAACAAACAGTCTGGGTCCTTCAATGATGCCGTTGTTGATCGCCTTCTTGAGATCGACGTCCGCGTACATCGCTCCTTCCGTCTCAAGGTCCCGGAGAGTCGTAAAGCCGTGGAGCAGGGCTGTCTTGCATGAGACCGTCGCGCGAAGAGTCCGGTACGGGATCGATTCTTTCAGGATCTGGTTTGCATAGTCCTCCTCTGTGATGTCCCCCTGGAGGAGGATGTGCGTGTGAGCGTCGATGAGACCCGGCAACACCGTCGCCTTCGAAAGGTCGATGACGGTCGCCCCCGGCGGGATCGGAAGATTCCGCCCGACCGCCTTGATGAGATTCCCCTCGACGAGAATGACCGCGTTCTCGGTTGGTGTGTCGGATTTTCCGTCAATGAGTGCGCCGCACCTGATCGCGGTGATGGTCTGAGAGCGGAGAGGAAATGCGATGGCGAGCACGATGAGTGAAAAGAGTGCACTGCGCATGGTTGTCCTCCTGTCCCCCGGGATGGGAGCGCTTAGTGAGAGAGTTGACTGAGCCTGGCAGCCGTCGAATCAATGAGAGATGCCTCGGCATCGATCGCCGCGGCGGCCTTCACAATCTCCCGTTCAGCCGTACTCCATTCCTTCTGCTCGATTGCTTCCCTCACCCCAGGAATAGTTTTCACGCCGTAGCCCGTGTAGAGCCCGGGAGCATAGATCTCATGCCTAAACCATGGACGCCCGGGAAGTCCCTCCTGCGAAAGGAGCCGCCGCTCGGACTGAATGAGACCGGCATTCACCGCGCCGAGATCCGGGCTCTTTTTCCCGTCGAATGCCGCGGCGGTTTTGTCGTAACGCTCCGCGCTCCGCGAGAGCGAGTCCACTGCGTTGAGGAGCGGAGCGAAATTCAGGAATGGCGCCACCTCTTCGCGCGGCGGGGTAACGGAGGGGTGCTTCGGATCGGCCATCGCAACGTAGACTCCTTCGTCAATCTCTGTGTTCCGTTCGCGTGCTTCATCCTGCCTGCTCTTCAGCAGTTTCTGCAACTCATCCGTATACTTCTTCACCGCCTCCGAAAGGCTTGAGAATCGGAAAGGAAGGAGCTGTGCGTCTGCGATCCGCATGACGGCGGTCCCGACCGTTTGCGCAAGGGCCCGGCCGTAGACGAACGCCGTGTCCGAGAAGCGGGTGTACCAATAGAAATCGTCATACGCCGAGTGGTAAATTCCGCCCCCGTCTTCGCCGCCAAAACCGAGGTTGAGCGATGCAACGCCGACATGATCGAGAAACGCCGTGTAATCCGAGCCCGAGCCCAGGGCACCGATTTTCATTTCGGTCTGCTGTCTCGCCTCTCGCCGGCTGTCCGGCGACCCTCCCCAGCCGATATTTGCGAGATGAATCCGCTGCGACACCGACAGGCCCGTCTCCGGATCGGTGATGTCGCGTGAGACATCTCCGATAAATCGCTCGAGCGAAGGAGAGCCTTCTGCGAAGAGATATCCTCTCCCATTCGAATCGGAATTGATGTAGAGAACTCCCTTTGCGTCAAGTTCGTCCGCGTGGGCTTCGACCCACTCTGTCGAGCCGAGGAGCCCCTCCTCCTCGCCATCCCACGAGCAATAGACGATCGTCCGCTTCGGCCGCCATCCCTCCTTCAGAAGCGTTCCCAAAGATCTTGCCTCTTCAAGGAGTGCGACCTGTCCCGACAACGGGTCCTCCGCCCCATTGACCCAGGCGTCATGATGGTTCCCGCGGATGACCCATTCATCCGGGAACTTGTCACCGGGGATTGTGGCGATAACGTCGTAGATTTCCTTCCGGTCCCAGTTGAACTCCGCACGAAGATGGACCTTCGCCGGACCGGGCCCGATGTGGTAGGTGATGGGAAGGGTGCCCCGCCAGTCTCCGGGCGCTACCGGACCGTCGAGAGCCTCGAGGAAATGCTGGGCGTCTCCGTAGGACATCGGGAGCACCGGGATTTTCGTGAGGACGGGAACATCCTTCAGCGCAAGACGTTTGGCATCCTTCGTCGCGGCGACGCCGGGAGTCAGAGGGTCGCCGGGATAGACGGGCATATCCATGACGCTCCCCCGCTGAACGCCGTCGGCGGGACGATACGGACCCTTCGGAAAGACGTCTCCTTGGGTGTAACCGTCCCCGCCTGGGTCGGAGTAGATGATGCAGCCGACTGCTCCGTGTTCTGCGGCAACCTTCGGTTTGATCCCCCTCCATGCGGCGCCGTACCTTGCAATGACGATGCACCCCTTCACCGAAATCCCCAGTCGTTCGAGCTTCTCATAGTCGTCCGGGATTCCGTAGTTCACATAGACGAGGGGGGCCGTGACATCGCCGTCGATCGAATACGCATTATAGGGGGGAAGTTCTTCGCTCAGTTCGTCCGAGGTCGGATCGGATGGGATCGGAGGTTCGGCGAGCTTCGCGGTGTAGGCGACCGGGGCCACAAGATCCACCGCGCGTTCCCTGGGCGTCGGGAAGAGGACGTCGAAGGTCTCAATGTGCGCCTTGAAACCCCATGCCTTATACCGAGCAAGAATCCATTCCGCATTCTCCCTGTCGAAGGGCGAGCCGACATGATGCGGCCTGGCGGAAAGATGCCGCATGGTTTCGCGGAGCGTGTCGGGTGAAGGAATCGAGCGGAGTTTTATTTCCCAATCTTTTTCCGTTTGGGAGCGCGATCCCGTACAAAGCATCAACAGAAGAAAGAGTGCCGTTGCGACATTCTTCATTGCATCCTCCGAAAATCAGACTCGCCGGGGCGGGAATCTATCGTACCCGTCCCCCTTCACGAAGCTGAGATGGAATATGATGTTTCCCTCCCTCACTTTCAAGGAGGAGGCGCAAAATGGGTGTCTGCGGATTTAAGGAAGCGGCGGGTGAAAACCCGGATGCGACCGGCTAAAATAAAAAGGGCGGGACGTAATCGGTCCCGCCCTGAAAATCGACCTCTACCCCGGCTCAGTGGCCAAAGTTCCAACCCCAGCCCCACCCCCAGCTATCGTCGTCGTCGACCCAGTGGTCACGGATGGTTCTGTCGAGCGGAACGGTGACGACAACGGTTGCGGTCGCCGTTCCCGCCGCGTTCGTCGCGGTGATCGTGAATGTGTACTGACGACCATTCCTGTCGTATCCGGCTCGCCTGTCCTTCAGCTTGAGGTTCACGAGGTACGGCCCCGCGGAGACCGTGCCGGCGTAATGAATCTTTTTGTACTCATCGGAAAGAACATACGTCGCTCCGCCGGCTGTGTTCACAACAACTCCGCTGAACGCCACAGTTACCCATTCCCCCTCGCGGAAGCATTTCACGATCGGGGTTGCGATTGCGGTAACGGTCGGAGGAAGCAACGAGCTTATCGTGAAGTTGAAGAGGCCGGTTGGAGATCCCTCGAATCCCGACACAATCGCGGCAATCGTGAGAGAATAGCTGCCCGGCTGAAGGTTTGTCGCGATAAACTTCGTTCCGGTCGAGTCCAACACGTTGATGACCGTGTCGCCGTTCATCGTGACGAGGATATGATACAGGCTTGAAAATGCGACCGAATCCCATGTCGCCGTCACCGATGTACCGGTAGCGACAACGGAAACGTTCGTTGGTGTTCCTACACTCTTATGAAGCGCCGGTGCGCCGCCATTGCCGGCAGGGCCAAGGCTGGAAACCGGATCCTGCGATTGCGTGCTGCATCCCCAGAGAAAAATGGCGAATGCAAATGAAAGGCCGATGATCAAACCGCGTTTCATAATATCATCCTGGTAGTGTTGATAATCGAACGGTGAATAAGGAGGTCCACAAGAAGAAAGCTCAAAACACCGGAGAAAATCAAGGAATTTGTGAAAAACATCCCTTTGCGATTTCCTGACTTGGGTGACAAGCCTAAAACAGTTCGCTTTCGGCAGGCAGAACCGCTTACGATTTTATCTTCACAACGACAATTGTCGCATCGTCGTTGAATTCCTTCTTCACGGTGAACGCCCGGACCGAAGCGAGAATCGAATTGCTCAGAGCCTCCGCGGAAGGTCTTTCGGTGTCGGCGAGAAGTTCCTTCAACCTGTCCATGCCGAATTGCTCCCTCTCGTTATTCGTCGCCTCCGTGATGCCGTCGGTGTAGAGCACCAGGGCATCTCCTCCCTCCAGGCGAACGGTCGTCTCCTCATATTTTGTGGAAGCCTGCACGGCGAGGGCGAGGTTCGGTGTCCGGATCTCTTCAATCCGGCGGTCCGATTTGTGGATCAGGAGAACCGGCGGATGTCCCGCGGTCGAGATCCGGGCGGACGAATTTTTTCCGTCGAGGAAGAGGCATGCGAACGAGACGAACATCTTCTTGTCGGTGACGTCATAGACAGCGCTATTAAGGTTGGCCATCAACTCCGAGAGCGATGTTGTGTGATGGAGTTCAGTGTGAAGCGCGCTCTTCGTCATCGCCGAGAGGATACCGGCCCCGGTTCCATGACCCGAGACGTCGGCGATGGCGACGACGACCTTGTCGTCGGAAAGAGGAATCACATCGAAATAATCTCCTCCGACTTCCGTCGCCGGCACCGTCACGCCGGCTGCCTCGCACCAACCAGTCTTGTAGGGAGCGGCAGGCTGGAGCGATTTTTGGATGTTCCGCGCGACCGCGATTTCGGTCTCCAGCCTTGTCCTTTTCCTGCTTTCGGTCGTGATCACCTGGATGAAGAGCCCGTATCCCGTCGCAAGAAGGATGCAGGCAATCGCTCCGTAAAGAGGCCGTCGGACCTCGATCCGGCTCAGTTCACCCTGCGTGAGGGTGAAGAGATGATCCGGCGTGAGCACCATCTCATGTTCCGCCCGTCCGAGGATCAGCGTCTCAACCGGCTCGACGACAATCATCGCTCCCATGATGACGATGAGGACGACGATGAGCCGTAGCGGTTTCTGGATGAGGAGAATGATGCTCGCGGAGAAGAGCCCGCAGAGGATGGTAAGATAGATGAGGCGAAACCAGGAGCCGGGCAGGATCGAGGAGTCCATGAGCATGCTCAACGGGCCGATCGTCCCGAACAGGAAGAAGACGGCGACGGTCAGGCGGAGAACATCCTTCCGCTCCATCGTCTTCCAGAGCTTCATTGGGCTGATTTTCGGTGGCATGATTCCGTCCTTCCGTAAAGAGGCCTACAGCGCGTACGGAAACAAGAAGAGGGGTAGTGCGGTGAATATAGCAGAACGTGAAGTGAATCGCAAACGTCGCGCCGTGTGCGCCCCCGTGAAACTCACCCCTTCGGCGTATTCTCGCCTGTAGCCGTATCGGGCTTCTTTTTGGCGGCACGGTTGCGCTCGTTGGCGTCGAGGATTTTCTTCCGCAGGCGGACCGATTTCGGGGTCACCTCTACGTATTCGTCGTCACCGATCCACTCGATCGCCTGCTCAAGGGTCAGAAGATGCGGCGGCTCAAGCCGGACCGCTTCATCGGAGCCCGAGGCCCGCATGTTCGTCAGTTGTTTCGACTTGCAGACGTTGACAGTCATATCGTGTTCCCGGGCGTTCTCGCCGACGATCATGCCGGGGTAGACCCTTGTTCCCGGTTCGAGGAAGAACGTCGACCGCTCCTGGAGCTTCCACATGCCGTAGGCAACAGCCTCGCCCCCCTCCATCGCGACGAGCGCTCCTTTTGTCCGGTGGTCGAGCTCGCCTTTAAACGGCTCATACCCGTGGAAATTGTGGTGGAGAATTCCGGTTCCCTTCGTCTGCGTCATGAACTCGTTCCGGAATCCGATGAGCCCCCGCGACGGGACGAAGAATTCGAGTCGGGTATTGCCGTTCGACGCGATCATGTTTTTCATCTCTCCCTTCCGCCGCCCGAGGTTTTCGATCACGGTGCCGACGAATTCGTCCGGGACGTCGATGATGACGTGCTCCATCGGTTCGCAGAGGACGTCGGCGATCGTTTTGTAGATCACTTCGGGGCGCGAAACCTGGAGTTCGAACCCTTCCCGCCGCATGTTCTCGATAAGGACGGAAAGGTGGAGCTCGCCGCGGCCGCTCACCCGGAAGATGTCCGGAGAATCGGTTAATTCGACGCGAAGGCTGACGTTCGACCTCAGTTCCCGTGCGAGCCGCTCTCCGAGATTCCGCGTTGTGACGTACTTCCCTTCCTGGCCGGCGAAGGGTGAGTTGTTGACGACGAAGTTCATCGATATCGTCGGCTCCTCGATCGCGACGAAGGGGAGCGGCGTCGGATCCGCCGCATCGGCGATCGTCTCGCCGATATCGACGTCTTCCATCCCGGCAATGGCGATGATGTCGCCGACGCTCGCCTCCTGAGCTTCCACCCGCTTCAGTCCCTCGAAAGTGTAGATCTTTGTCACACGGGCATCTTCGATGCCTCCATCCCTGTGGATCACCTTCATCGGCGAGCCGAAGCTGATCTTCCCGCGGGAGATTTTTCCGATCCCCAGGCGTCCGAGATAATCGCTGTAGTCGATCGTCGTCACGAGCATCCGGAACGGCTCGGCGGCGTTTCCGTCGGGAGCGGGGACTTTCTTGATGATCGCATCGAAGAGGGGTTCGAGGTTGTCGCTCTCCTCGTCAAGCTCCCGTTTCGCGATTCCCCTCTTCGAGATGGCGTAGATGGTCGGGAAGTCCAGCTGGGCGTCCGTGGCGCCGAGCGAAAGGAAAAGCTCGAAGACCTCATCGAGCACCTCATGCGGCCTCGCATCTTTCCGGTCGATCTTGTTGATGACAACGATCGGCTGGAGGTGGAGGTCGAGGGACTTTTTGAGAACGAATTTCGTCCCGGGCAGGGGCCCTTCCGCCGCATCGACGAGGAGAAGAACGCCGTCGACCATCTTGAGCGTCCGCTCGACTTCGCCGCTGAAGTCCGAGTGGCCGGGCGTATCAACGATGTTGATTTTGATTTTCGACTTGGACTTTTTCGGCTGGTAGAAGACCGCGGTATTCTTGGCGAGGATCGTGATACCACGCTCGCGCTCGAGGTCGTTCGAATCCATGACCCTGGTCTCAACGACCTGGTTGTCCCGGAAGGTCCCCGTCTGGCGGAGCAGTTGGTCGACAAGAGTGGTCTTCCCGTGGTCGACGTGCGCGATAATCGCGATGTTCCTTATTTCCTCTCTGCCGTACATGGACTGTTATGACCTCGCGGTGAAAAAATGAGGGGCGACGTGGTTGTCGCCCCTCCGGGAACTCGTGGGCTCGATCTTCTTTATCAATATACGAAGTCTTGGGGATGAATCCAAGGAGACATAAGCCGTGGTTTCGGACGGTTCCCGGCCTTTTAGTTCTCCGGCGCACCGGCAAGGATCCACTGCCTGATAGCATCGATCTGGTGGGGCGAGAGCCTGTCGTTTCCTTTCGGCATGATCTCTCCCTGGTCGGAGTCCGGAGCGACGAGTTTGATGAGAAGGAAGCTTGAATCG
This sequence comes from Bacteroidota bacterium, assembly GCA_035505655.1. GTDB lineage: Bacteria > Bacteroidota > Ignavibacteria > UBA10030 > UBA8401 > JAGVPT01. The sequence continues at coordinate 16,068 of DATJQP010000099.1, read as the reverse complement.
GGGCTCCCCGGTTTGACGCGCGGAAAGGATGGAGTGTTGTGTTTGTCGGCCGTCCCGGGAATAGAAATGAGTTGCGCGTACGATTGTCCCGGCATAAGACCGAGACCTCCTTTCATCCCGCTCCCGTGACACGAGGAGGCGTCGCAGCTTTCGTTGAAGATCTTCTTTTGAATGACGGAGAATTTCGGCTCGAGGACCGGATCATCCGAGCCGCCCCCTTTCCTGCACGAGGTCAGCACGACGCTCGCGAGGCAACAACAGATTGCGACGCAGATAGACGCGGGAAAATTCAATGAAATGTTCTTCATCGCCGGCCTGAAATATTCAAATAGTAGAAATTCCGCCTTTGAGTTTCAAGCCGGTAACGTCCGGTGCGTGCGTTCGCACGAAACGATGCCCGCCGGGGCGGGTAGTGTTACAGCCTGGATGCTCAACGAGTCGAGTCTTTGACCCGCTAAAAATCCGCGGGCTCGACGAGTGCTGGAGCAGCTTCATCCCGAACGTTTGTGTCGGGAATCCATCTGTGGGGATTACGAAGAATCCAAAGTGCAACATTCCCTTGGGGCCGGAGGGTTGCTTCAGATTCCGACTTTGAGTATTTTCAACGATGTCTCTGAGTTGACTGTTTCCTCGCGACAGCCGGTCCATGCCGCCTTTTGCTCCGACAGTCTCCCCTGGCCCTCCGGAATCGGGAACTCACAACGACAATGCTCGTCGCGTCCTCCACATAAGCAGCAAGGAAAGAGTGTTCCATGAAGAAGTATAAATTGTATATCGTCATCGCGATCATTGTTGTGATTCTCGGCGCAGTCGTCGCCGTCAAGGTCATCCTCACGAACGCCGCGATCGATACCCGGCGGCAAAACATCCCCCTTGTAAAGGTCGCCAAGCCGACGATCGGCACGATCTCCGACAAGCTCGATTTCAACGGTGACGTCATGGCGATCCAGCAGGCCGACATCTTCTCCAAGGTCACCGGCAACATCGAGCGGATCTACGTCGACATGGGGGCCGCCGTCAGACGCAACCAGCTCCTCGCGGTCATCGATTCCACCGAGCTTTATCAGCAGGTTCAGCAGACGGCGGCGACGTATTACAACGCCAGAGTCTTGTATACGCGGAACAAGCAGCTTTACGAGCAGAAGCTCGTCGCGAAGCAGGACCTCGACAACGCCGAAGCGCAGATGAAGGTGGCGCAGGCCAACTTCGAAACTGCGAAGACCCGTCTCAGCTACGCCCGCATCACCGCTCCGTTCGCCGGGACCATCACGAAGCGTTTCCTCGATGAGGGCGCCCTCGTGGCGACGAGCAACGCGACGCTCTTCACCCTGATGGACCTCGACAGCGTGAAGGTCATTGTCAACATCCTCGAGAAGGATGTGCCGCAAATCTCGGTCGGCAAGACCGCGAGGATTATCGTCGATGCGTTTCCGGGGAAGGAGTACACCGGCGTCATCACGCGGCTGAGCGAGGCGATCGATCTCTCGACGCGGACAATGGCGGTCGAGGTCGGCGTGCCGAACAAGGACCACAGCCTGAAGCCCGGGATGTATGCGACCGTGACGCTCACCCTCGCGGAACACCAGAACGCCGTCACCGTCCCGACCGAAGCCGTTCTCAACGACAACAACGGCATCTTTGTCTACACGCTTCAGAACGGCACCGTGAAAAGAACCGCCGTCACGATCGGGATCGAGCGGAAATCGCGGATGGAGGTCCTCTCGGGCCTCGCCGGAAACGAGGATGTCATCGTCATCGGACAGCAGCTCGTTCGCGACGGCGGCCCGGCAACGCTTCAGCACAATTAACAAGGGGCGACCCCGCCCGGCGCATCCGATCTCAATGAGAAAGCAACTTCCTTTATGTGGCTGACCCGACTCGCGCTTCGTTATCCGATTTCGACTTTCCTTCTTGCCCTGACCATCGTGGTCCTCGGGTTTGTTTCCGTCGAACAGCTTCCGATCGACCTCCTGCCGAACATCACGATCCCCGTTGTCACCGTCATCACCTACTACTCCGGGGCGGGACCGCTCGACATGGAGCAGGCCGTTACGGCGATCATCGAGAGGGGGGTGAGTTCCGTCAACGACGTGGATTACGTGCAGTCGTCGACGCGCGAGGGGATCTCGCAGGTCCGCATCAATTTCACCTGGGACGCCAACACGGACGTGGGACTTGTCGATGTTATTCAACGGGTGAACCGTATCCTCACCCTTCTGCCGACCGGCGTCAGCCAGCCGATCGCACTCCGGTTCGACATCACAAACCTTCCGGTCTGCAACCTTGTCGTCTTCGGCGACATGGACGAGCGCGACCTCTACGACCTGGCCTACAACACCATCGAGCCGCAGATCGAACACGTCAGCGGCGTTGCCTCCGCACAGGTGCTCGGAGGGCGCATCCGGGAAATCCACGTCACCCTCGACCGGAACCGACTCCAGGCGCTCCAGATCCCGGTCCAGAACGTCCTCAACGCGGTGGCGAACGCGAACCTCATCATCCCCTCCGGAGACCTGAAATCCGGACAGCTCGATTATTCCCTGAAGACGGAGAGCCAGTTCAATGTCGTGAAACCGATGGAGGATATCGTCGTCAAGAACGTCGGCGGCGTTGCAATCAGGATCCGGGATATCGGCTCGGTTGAGGACAGCTACCAGGAGCAGACGGAGATCATCCGCATCAACGGGAAGCCTGGCGTCACGCTAAGGGTCCAGAAACTTGCGAGCGCGAACACGGTCGCGGTCGTCGACAACGTTCTCAAGACGTTGCCGAAGCTCACCGGGATTCCGCCGACGGCACAGATCTCTCTCTCGTTCGACCAGTCGCTCTACATACGGAACACGATTGCCGGGCTCGAGCAGGAGGCGATGCTCGGGGGGCTCCTCGCGATGCTCGTCATCATGATTTTCCTGAGGAACATCCGCGGCACGCTCATCATCATCGTCGCGATCCCGCTTTCGATCCTCATCACCTTCATCATGTTCCGGTTCGGGAACATCACGCTCAACATCATGACGTTCGGCGGGCTTGCCCTCGCCGTCGGACGCCTCGTCGACGACTCGATCGTCGAGCTCGAAGCGATTTCGCGCCACTACAACGAGCGGAAGCCGGGCCAGACGAAGATCCAGGCAACGCTCGCCGCGGCGAGCGAGGTGGCCTCGCCGATTTTCGTCTCGACGCTCACGACCGTCATCGTCTTCCTTCCGATCGTCTTCCTCAGCGGCGTCGCGAAGCTGATGTTCATCCCGCTGACCATCACCATTGCCGTCGCTCTCTTCGGGTCATTCTTCGTTTCGCGGACCGTCACGCCCCTTATGTGTCTCAATTATCTTCCGCCCGAAAAGCTTCTCGACCGGTCGTCGAGAAAGTTCTCGGACAGGGTGAGGGTGCGGGCGCACGACACGATCGAGCTCCTCGACGTCTGGTACGAGAAGCGGCTTCGCTGGTCCCTCAGCCATCGCCGTCCGATCATCATCGGAATCCTTACCATCTCGTTCCTTTCTGTGTTTCTTGTGAAATTCATCGGGACGGAATTCTTCCCGGATCAGGATGAAGGACAGTTTTCTCTTACGGTGAAGCTGCCGGTCGGAACCCGTGTGGAAGAAACGAGCGCGGTCGTCCGTCAGCTCGAGCAGATCCTCCAGTCGAACATCCCGGAGATCCAGGCGATGATCGCCGACATCGGCGTGCCGGCGGCGCGGAGCGGCAACACGATCGGGAGAAACTCCGGGAGTCACGCCGCGAACATCCAGATCGCCCTCGTCCCTCCCGAGAAGCGGAAGCGCTCGGTCTTCGAGATCATCAAGGCGGTCCGGCCGAAGCTTAATTCGATCCCCGGGACGACGGTCTTCATCACCCCTGGCGGATTCCTCCGGTTCCTCCTCAACTTCGGCTCATCGGCTCCGATCGACGTCGAGATTCGCGGATACGACCTCGATGCCGGGGCCGACCTTGCGGCCAGGATCGCCACCATCGTCCGCGCCACGCCCGGGGCGACCGACGTTCAGGTGTCGCGCGAGGAGAACCTTCCCGAGCTGCGGGTGAGGATCGACCGCGACAAAGCCGGGGCGCTCGGCATCAACGTGGCGCAGATCTCGAACACCATCACGACCTGCATCAACGGCTCCGTCGCCTCGCTCTACACCGACCCGGTGACGGGTAATGTCTACAACATTCTCGTACGACTCAGCGAAGACTTCAGGTCGAACATCGACGACCTCAAGAACATCGTCGTCTCGACCGCCAACGGCGACCAGGTCCTCCTCGGCAACATCGCCACGATCGAGAAGGCGGCCTCGCCGGTGCAGATCGACCGCAAGTATCAGCAGCGCCTCATCGAGGTGACCGCGAACGTTACCGGGCGCGACCTCGGGAGCGTGGCGGCCGACATCGACGCTGGCGTGTCGAAGCTCACGATCCCTCCGGGCTTCGAGGTGAAGCAAACCGGAAACGTCGAGCAGCAGAAGAAGACCTTCAGCGACCTCGGTCTCGCCTTCGCCCTCGCGATCCTTCTCGTCTACGTCGTCATGGCTTCGCAATTCCAGTCGCTCATCGACCCGTTCATCATCATGTTCACTGTGCCGCTCGGGATCGTCGGCGTTTTCTGGATGCTCTTCCTCACGAACACGACTCTCTCCGTGACTTCCTTCCAGGGGGTCATCGTCATGGTCGGCATCGTCGTCAGCAACGGCATCCTTCTTGTCGACTACACAAACCATCTTCGGATGAGGGGGGTGCCGCTCCACGATGCCGTTATTCAGGGTGGAAGGACCCGTCTCAAGCCGATTCTCATGACGTCGCTTGCTACCGTGCTCGGCCTCATCCCGATGGCTCTTGGGATCGGCGGCGAATCAACGCAGGCTCCTCTTGCCATTGCGGTGATCGGCGGTCTTACCGTTTCAACGACGCTGACGCTTTTCTTTGTCCCCACGCTTTATACCGTCTTCGAGGAGCGGTTCAAGCGCGAACTCAAGAGAGACGAGGAGGTCGCCCAGCAGTGAGACCTTTCCGAACTAACCGGTGGCTTGCTTCGTTTCTCGTCCTCTCCGTTCCTCTTCGGGCCCAGATCGCGGGGCCGTTCCCCCACGTGCTCTCGCAGGATGATGCCGTGAGGCTCGCTTTGCGATACCATCCGTCGCTCCGTGCGGCTGAAGCGTCGACGCGGGCCGCTTCGGCAGGAGTAACTGTTGCGGAGTCAAACTATTTCCCCATGCTCAGCGGGTCGGCGGCGGGGACGCGGACTGGAGGCGCATCGCCGATCAATCCTTCCTTCCCCGTCCGCATCCTCACGTATAACAATTACAACACCGGCGTGAGCCTCCAGCAAACCCTCTGGGATTTCGGAAGAACCACCGGCCGCGTCTCCGCGAGCAAGGATCTTATGGATGCATCGCAGACGGACTTCGCCTCGACCGAGGACAGCGTCATCGCGAATGTCCGTCTTGCCTATATCAGCTACGTTCAGGCGATCCGGCTCGTGGAGGTCGACTCAGAAGCGGTCGAGCAGGCAGAGGCGCACCTTGCCCAGGCGAAGGCATTCTACACAGTTGGTACGCGCCCGCAGTACGATGTGACGACCGCCGAGGTCAACCTTGCGAACGCGAACGTCGCCCTCATCAGCGGCCGCAACCAGATGCGGATCGCGAAACTCCTTCTTGAGACTTCGATCGGGATGGTGGCGACGACGGTGTACGCGGTCCACGACACCCTTGAAGTGCCGCTCGTTCGCATGACGCTCGATTCGGCAAAAGCGATCGCGCGCGAAGTGCGGCCGGAGCTCCGGTCGGCACGGGCGCGGTATGCCGCCACCGAGGCCTTTGTCAAGGCAGCTGAGAGTCAACATCTTCCAATTATCTCTTTCGGCGGCGGTTGGACCTGGAGTAGTTTCAACTTTCCCCTCCAGAGCAAATGGAACGCCGGTTTCAGTCTCACGATGCCCATCTTCCAGGGCTTCGCCGTTTCTGCGCAGGTTGAGCAGGCTGAGGCGACCGTCGACGAGGCGCGCGCGGGAATCGACGTCCTGACCGAGGTCGTCATGCTTCAGGTGGAACAGAATTATCTCTCGCTCCGGGAGGCGGAGGAGCGCATCGGCGCGTCGCGGAAACTCGTCGTGCAGGCCAAGGAGAACCTTCGGCTTGCAGAAGGGCGATATAACTCCGGGGTCGGTTCTCCTATTGAAATCACCGACGCGCAGGTGACCCTCTCAAATGCCGAGATCACGGATATCCAGGCGCTCGCGGATTACAACTCATTCCTCATTCGGCTGAGACTGGCGATGGGAGAGATTTCGAAATAGCGCCGGGGGCATGATGCACAATTCCGGCACTCTGAGGTCGGGATGGTTCGCGCCCAGTCAGTTCACGGGGGCTGAGTGAATAGAGCACGCCGTCGTGCGTTTTTCACTGCAACGTATGCCGTGGCGGTGGCTTCCCGGATGCCCGACAGAAACATTCGGGCATGACGAACTGTTTGGAGTGAGGATCGTCTCCGGATGATCTGACAGACCTCCAACCGCGAACTCAGAACTCCGAACACCCGAATCAAGTCCACGGTTGCGTTGCTGGTCAAGTTTGGTTACTTTTCCTCCGCTGTCTGCCGCCCACGACTTCATCAACCATTCGACCGAGCATTATGACCCGACGCCTCTTTCTTCTCGTCGCGATTCTCGCTCTCTCCTCGTCTCTTCTTGCACAGTCCGTTGATTCGCTCAGGGTATGGCATTATTCATCCCAGCACGCCCGCGAGTCGCTCGACTGGGTCAGGGAGGGAGTGATCTACGAGATCTATCCCCGGGCATTTTCGCCGGCGGGGAATTTCGCGGGGATCGAGGAGCGACTTCCTGAGCTGAAGAAGCTCGGCGTCACGATCCTCTGGATCATGCCGATTCATCCTGTCGGAGAGCTTCATCGTAAGGGGACGCTCGGAAGCCCGTACTCGGTCCGCGATTACTACGGCATCAATCCCGAATTCGGGACCCTTGCCGATTTCAAGCGGCTTGTGGCGCGAGCCCACGAGCTCGGGTTCCACCTTCTCATCGACCTTGTCGCCAACCATACTTCGTGGGACAGCAAGCTCATCACCGAACATCCGGAGTGGTTCACCAAAGATTCCGCGGGGAATATTATTCCACCCAATCCCGACTGGACCGACGTCGCGAGCCTCGATTACTCTCATCAGGGTCTTCGCCGGTACATGATCGAGATGATGAAATATTGGGTGCGCGATATCGGGATCGACGGCTACCGGTGCGACGTTGCCGAGCGTGTGCCGTTGGATTTCTGGGAAGCGGCACGGACGGCCCTCGACAGCATCAAGCCGGTGATGATGCTTGCGGAAGGCGCCCGCCCCGACCATCATCTGAAGGCGTTCGACCTCTCCTACAGCTGGGATCTCTATTCGCTCCTCGGCCCGCTCATCAACGGAAAACGAAAACCGGCTGACATGGATACGCTCCTCAAACGCGAGGCCCTCGCATTTCCGGCCGGCGCACTTCGCATGAGATTCAGTTCGAACCACGATGAGAACGCGTGGGATGCTCCCGACGTTGTCAAGCTCGGCAACGACGGCGCAAAGCTTGCGGCGGCCTTCGTCAATACGCTTCCCGGCGTTCCTCTTCTCTACAACGGCCAGGAGGCGGCAAACGCAAAACCACTCAGGCTCTTCGAGAAGGATACGATCGATTGGAGTCGAGGAGACGACTTCAGAAAACTCTACACGACGCTCTTCGCGTTGAGACGCAGTCACCCCGCATTGACCGGCTCGATGGTGAGGATCAGGACGACAAGTGACGACCGGGTTTTCGCCTACGCCCGCATTTCCGGCCCGGACCGCGTTCTTGTCGCGCTCAATTTCAGCAAGGAGCCGTTCAGCGGATCTTTGAAAATCCCTTCGGCGCAGATTGTCGCACCCGGCCACGTGTCGGTGCGGGACCTCATCACCGGAGCATCGGAGACGGTGGAGGTTTTTCCGTCGGGGTTTTTCCCGGTCTCTCTTCCTCCGCAGGGGTTCAAGATTCTTTCCGTCGGCTCTGCTCCCCATTAATTTCGCGGTGATCCAATGGCTCCATCGCACGAACGCCTTGTTTCCCTCGATGCATTCCGGGGGGCGACCATTGCGGGGATGATTCTCGTGAACAATCCCGGGACCTGGAGCGCGATCTATCCTCAGCTCGAGCATGCCGGGTGGAACGGCTGGACCTTCACCGACTGGATCTTCCCGTTCTTTCTCTGGATTGTCGGGGTTGCAATGACGATGTCGCTCGGGGGCCGGCTGGAGCGGGGAGTTTCGCGAAAAGTAATCCTCCTTCAGGCACTCAAGCGCTCCGCGATTATTTTCGCGATCGGCCTGTTTCTCGCGGGCTTTCCCTCGTTGGACCTTTCCACCATCCGTATTCCCGGCGTTCTTCAACGCATCGCGGTCTGCTACCTCGCCGCCTCTCTCATCATGATGACGACAAAGGGCAGCCGGGGAAGAGTCGTCTGGCTCGTCGCTCTCCTGGCCTCGTACTGGGTCATCATGAAGCTTGTGCCGGCACCCGGGATCGGAACCGGGCTCCTTGAGCGGGGAAACAATTTCTCAGCGTATGTGGACCGGCTCGTACTTACCGGACACATGTGGGGTCAGACGAGGACGTGGGATCCGGAGGGAATCGTCAGCACGCTTCCGGCGATCGGAACGACCCTTTTCGGCGTTCTCACGGGGGGCTTCCTTCGCGGGAATCGGACGAAGGAGGAGAAAACAGCCTGGATGTTCGTCGCGGGAAACGCCCTCCTCCTTCTTGGCGCGATCCTCGACATGTGGCTTCCCATCAACAAGAGTATCTGGACCTCGTCGTACGCCGTTTTCATGGCGGGGTGGGCTCTTGTCTGCTTCGCGACCTTTTATTGGCTCATCGACGTCCGGCGGTACCGACGGTGGGCGACTCCGTTCGTCATCTTCGGGATGAACGCTATCGCGGTCTACACGCTCTCGGAGTTTCTCGCGAAGCTGATCGACTCGGTGATCGTCTTCAGGATGAGCGACGGGACGCTCGTCTCTCTCCAGGAACGCATCTTCCGATCGCTCTTCCTCCCGCTGGCAAGTCCGGTCAACGCGTCGCTGATCTTCGCGGTATGTTACGTTCTTTTCATGTTTCTTTTTGCCCTCGCGTTATGGAAGAAGGGCTGGTTCATCAGGGCATAGACGGTGCCCTTCGGGATGCGATGTTTCCGCGGTTGGAGACGGCGGACGTTTTTGTCGGTACTTGAGAACAATGGGGTGAACTGTTTTCGGCAAGTTTTTTCTCGCGGTCAGGACCCGCTCAATCCGTGGAGGGCGATACCGGACACTTCAGGAGTAACAAACCGAGCTAGGAGCTCGAAGCTGCTCCTCGATCACCCCCCGGTCTTGCGTGCCTCCTGTCTGCCGCCTCCCGCCTCACATCTTCCCCCGTACCGATTCCTTGACTTTGAGGATTAAAATCAAGACATTTTCTCCGGTCGTTGGAGCCTTCACCCCTCTGCTCTCAACCCCGCGCTAAGGAGGTCTCATGGCAACAGAATCCCCGGAAAGCACCGGCTTGCAATGGAAATGGATCGGCATCGGAACCATTGTCGGAGTCGTGCTCGCTACCTTCCTCTTTCAGATCATGTCCGACATGTTCCACACGTTTTATATCCCTCTGTTCATCGGTCTGCTTTCGTTCGTCATCATGGGAATCGTTATCGGGTATAAGTCTCCCGGATACACGATCAAGGAGCCTGCCATCGGAGGCGTCTTCGCAATGATCCTTACCCTGGGGATCCTTCACTATGTGTTCGATTATAATCCACCCAAAGGCCAGATGATCGCCGCGCCGTTTCTCGGATTCCTTCTTTCCCTTCTCGGAGGATGGGTCGGTGAGGAACTCCAGGGTTCGCAGGAACGAGCCGCCGAGACCAGGACCGTCGGAGGGTTTGAGTGGGCCTGGGTTATCGCGGGAACGGTCGTTGCCTTCATCCTCAACAACATCTTTGTCTACGGCCTTTTCGCACTCCTCCGGTTCGGCGTTGCGGGAATTCTTATCTCGCTCGGGGCAAGCTTCATCGTTGCCGGGATCATCGTCGGTTACAAGTCTCCTGGCGTGACGATCAAGGAAGCCGCCCTTGCCGGGGTCCTCGGCGTCATCCTCAACTTCCTCTTCATCTACTACGGGCTTGGAGCCATCACGATTCTTGACCCGGAGATCATCGCCATCGGCCTGACGGGAGGCTTCATTCTTTCCTTTGTGGGAGGATGGATCGGGGAAGAGATGCAGAAACGCAAGGAGGCGAAGCAGGGGAAGACGGCGTAGCCCTCTGACGAGAGCTCCCTACCAAAAGAGGATCCGTACGATGTGCGGATCCTCTTTTGTTGTACACCGAAGGCCGTTGTCGTTCCGGCCGCGTTACTTCTTTGGCGGTTTGGGGAGGTTCTTCGCAAGCGCGTTCATGATGCCGCCGGACCTTTTCTTCTCCGGCACCTTCTGGAGCGGGACGTTGTCGTGCTGCTTGTTGATGAACATCTGCTGTCCGATCGCGAGAAGGTTGAAGACGAAATAGTACAGGTTGAGCCCCGACGGGAGGCTGTTGAAGAGGAGCGTCATCATCACCGGCATCATCCAGACCATCGCCTTCTGACGCGGGTCGTTCACCGTCATCTTCTGCTGGATGAACATCGTAATGCCCATCATGAGGGCCAGGCCGCTCAGGTTGTGGACGCCGAAGAAGGGAATGGTGAACGGGAGCTCCACGACGACGTCCGGCACCGAGAGGTCTTTGATCCACCAGACGAAGTTCGCCTGCCGGAGCTCGATCGAGTTGGCAAAGAGGGCGTAGAGCGCGTAAAGGATCGGCAGCTGGAAGACGAACGGCAAACACCCGCCCGCCGGGTTCACGCCGTAGTCCTTGTAGAGCTTCATGATCTGGACGTTCATCTGATTCGGGTCGTCCTTGTACTTCGTCCGGATCTCCTCCATCAACGGCTGAAGAGCCTGCATCTTCTTCATCGATTTCATGCTGCTCCGGGTCAGCGGATGGAGCGCAACCTTGACGACGATCGAGAAGACGATGATGACGATGCCGAAGTTCGAGATGAAGAGGCGGAGAAACTTGAAGAGCGGAATAAAGAGGTATTCGGTGATCGGACGAATCCACGACCACCCGAGGCTCATGATGTGTTCGAGCCCGCGCCCGTACCCGGTGATGATGTCGTAGTCGAGGGGCCCGATGAAAAGCGTAAACTTCGTCGTTTCTTCGGCGCCGTCCTTGTACGGCACCTTGAGGCCGATCGAATAGTGCTCGACGATGCCGTGGTCGGGGGCGTTCTCGCACTTCCCCTCGAGGTATGCGCCGTTCGCCTTCTTGTCCTCCGAAAGGAGCGCCACGGCGAAGTACTTGTTCCTCGTCGCCACCCAATCGGTGACCCCGCTCGTGTTCGAGACCGGATTCTCTCCCGGCTTCGAGGCGTCGATTGAGCTCACCTCCCCGCCGGCATAGAAGTACGCCTGCGCCTGCCGCGATTCGTCGATGCTGTTGTGCTCGACATACCGGAGCCCGTTCTCCCAGATCACCTGATACTCGTAGTTCGCGATGACATCCCCCATCCCTTCCATCGTTACCGTAACTCCGATCGAATAGCTTCCATTCTTGAACTGAAGCGTCTTGACGATGCGGCCGGTCGGTGTTTGGAGGATGAGGTCGACGGAATACTCGTCGTTGTGGACGAGCCTCGCGCCGGAAGTTGCGGTAGCGGGGTGAAAATAGAGCCCCTTTGTGTTGATGAGTTTCCCGTCGGTCGTGTTGAAGAGAAGGCTGAAATCCCCCACTGCCGTATTCTCGACGAGCTGAACCGGATACTGGTCCCACGTCTTGTATTTCTTGAGCTCGAAGGAGCGGATGACCGCCCCTTTCGTCGACACCACCGCGGTGTAGAGATCGGTCTCGATCGTGATGAACTGTTCGGTGCCGGTCGCCGACCGGGCAAAGAACTTGCCAAGCGTGTCCGCTTCAGCAGGCGTTGATTGTTCCGGAGCCGTCTTCGGTTCCACCTTCGGCTGAGCTTGCGGTGGGGCCTGAAGCGAATCGCTCCGCTGCTCCGTGTTTTCTTTGGCGGCAGGATGCTGCGAGGGACGCGGCGAGCTCCACCACATCCAGATCATCAACACGAGGGCGATGAGAACAAAGCCGAACGTGGTTTGTTTATCCATTGACTTCCTGCTCCGGGTCAGAGTGCATCGTTGTTCATCCTACCGAACGGGGTCATAGCCCCCCTCATGCCACGGGTGGCACCGGCCGATTCTCCGTACCGCCATCCAGCATCCTTTCCATGCCCCGTACTCCCTCAGCGCGTCGATCGCGTACTGCGAACAGGTCGGGTAGTACCGGCAAGTGTTTGGCGGCAGCATCGGGGAGATGAGGATCTGGTAGAGACGGACAAGTCCTATGAAAATGCGGTTCATGCGGATCCACGCACCTGCGAATTGAGTTGATCCAACAATTCGATCATCGAGCTTTCGACCTCCGTGAATCGGATCAGTCGCACGTTCTGGTCTTTTTTCTTTCTGAAGAGGAGGACAATCTGAAGCCCCGCCTCGCGGGCACGCATTGTATCATTAATGGCGGATTTGTTCAGGCGGTACGCCTCGCGCATCAGCCGTTTGAGTCTGTTTCGATCCACTGCCAGCGGGACCTCCTTGCGCGGGACGGCAAACCCCGCGACGACTCCCGCATCGATCCTGTCGGGAGGTACCATCCTGAAATAACAGCGGAGACCCCGACCTTGAATAAGCTCCCCGGATTTGAGGATGTCTGAGAAGACGGAGTAGCCGCGAAGAATCTCGGATTTCTTGAGCGTGTTTTGCACACGGAATACCTTTGTTGACGGACGGCCGCCCGGGGAGGATGGTACGACTGGAGAAGAAAAGCGGTCCGCTTAACCTTCGTCGCTCACGCTCAGCTTATGCCGTCCCTTGGCCCGTCGACGGGATAGGACCTTGCGGCCGTTCTTGGTCGACATTCGTTCCCGAAAGCCGTGGGTGTTTTTGCGCTTCCGCCTGTGCGGCTGGTATGTGCGTTTCATCGGGGGTCTCCGGATACTTTGCAAACAAAAAAGGGTTGCCGTGATTGGGGCAATCCTTTTTCGCTCGGTTCAATTCATAGAGCGACATTAATCTACTCAAAAGGGGGCTTACATTCAAGGGAATATTTGAACCTGGAGACGGACCGATGCATGTATCAGGATCGATGCCTGCTCCCTATTCCGGCTCCCTTTCAAAGTTATTATCAACAGGAGACAATAAGAGATACCGTTCTCTCTTTATCGGCGATCCGATCGCTTGAACCTTTGTCGCGGAAAGGGAGAATCGGAAGAAACAAAAGCTCTTTTCCGGTAGCGACCTATCCACTAGAAGTCCAGCATTCATCGGTTACCGAGCGATATTTCCGCGCCAGCAAAGAGCAATTTTCTCGATTCCCACAAGGGCTTCTGAGCGCATAGCGAATCTCCTGGGAAGGCCTCGTTGCCGCCCGCAACCGGCATCCTTCGGTGATCAAACGTCTGGGGCGCTCAAACGTTCGAGCAAGGGCACTCGGACTCATCACGCGGCATGATCTCCGCCAATCAATTCTTTTTTCAGAGCATCCCCCGTCTCAAAATCCTCCTGCGAGTGCGATTTTTTAAAATAGATCTTGACAACCCCAATCTTTGTACTGTAATATTCAACACGTCCGTGTGGCGGGGATCCCTGTGAACAACATGTTGATAACTTTTGGGCTTGCCTGCTCGTCGAATCATCCTGTCTTTTCGACCGAAGATCGACGCTTGTGGGTTTGTTGATAAGTAGTATACAAGTTCGGTGGAGGGCCTATTGTCAACGGCTTATACATGGTTGCTTCATGTGGATATTTTTCGGATTGGTCTTAACTGATTATTTATTGGAATTCCTGGGTGTTGATAACATTGTTAACAACTCCCTTAATGGTGTTGATAATTCTCTAAGTTGTTGAGGATTAGTATGCAAGATCAACTTGCAGGAGTTGTGACTTCAGCTCCGGGGAGCGATGCTATAGGGACATGGTCGGCATGTCTCGCATCTATTCAGTCTCAGGTTCCGAACCAGAGTTTCAAGACCTGGTTCGAGCCGATCAAGCCGACGAAGCTCGAAAACGGTGAGTTGACTGTTCAGGTGCCGAGTCAGTTCTTTTACGAGTGGCTTGAGGAGCATTACAGCGGTCTTATCAAGTCCACTATCACGATGCTTCTCGGCACCGAAGCAAAGCTGACCTATGCCGTCGTGCCACCGGATGATTCGGATTTGCCGGTCGAGCTCCACACGGCAGCGCTCAAAGCGGACGCAGTCCCTTCCGCTGCCGCCACACACGGTTCTGCATCCTTCCCATCGGATGAGAGCACGGTACTCCTCCCCCCGATCAAGACGTTTTTGAATCCCCGCTACACGTTCAGCAATTTCATCAAGGGGGACAGCAACCAGCTCGCGCGCGCGGCGGCATCCGCCGTCTCCAACAACCCCGGCGGGACTTCGTTTAACCCTCTCGTTCTTTACGGCGGAACGGGTCTCGGCAAAACCCACCTGATCCAGGCAATCGGGAACTACGCCTTCGAAGCGGGGAAGGCACGACGTGTCTGCTATGTCTCGAGCGAGAAATTCACGATCGAGTTCGTCGACGCAATCCAATCGGACAAAACGCGGGAGTTCTCCAACTATTACCGGAGCATGGATCTCCTTATTGTCGACGACATCCAGTTTTTCTCCGGAAAAGAGAAGACCCAGGATAGTTTCTTCCACACCTTCAACACGCTCCATCAGATGGGGAAGCAGATTGTCCTCTCATCCGACAAACCGCCGAAAGATCTTAAGGGGTTGGATGAACGTTTGATCTCCCGTTTCCAGTGGGGTTTGACGGCGGACATACAGCCGCCGGACCTCGAGACAAGAACGGCCATTCTCCGGAAGAAATGCGAAGACGACAACATCGAGATCCCCCAGGAGGTCCTCGACTTCATCGCGACGAATGTCACCTCAAACATCCGCGAACTCGAAGGTTGCTACATCAGCCTGCTGGCGAAAGCGTCGCTCGAAAACCGTGAGATCAACCTTGAACTCGCCCGCGATGTTCTCCGGCTCGTCGTCAGCAACGTCCGTTCTCCCATCAATGTCGAGGAGATTCAACGGCTCGTTGCAGAATTCTTTGACATCCCGCCCGACCTTCTCCGTGCGAAGACAAGAAAACAGGAGATCGTCAACGCACGGCAGGTTGCGATGTACCTCGCAAAAGAGATGACGAATTGTTCCCTGAAGACGATCGGCCTTCACTTCGGCGGCCGCGACCACAGCACCGTTATCCACGCATACCAATCGGTCGAAGATCAGATGCAGGTCGATACGAAATACCGTGAGACTCTGCATCTCGTCCGGAAGAAAATCGAAGCGGCTTCCCACTAACCGCAATCCTCTTTTTCAGCGTAGACAAAAAGGTTCCGCACGAGCGGGACCTTTTCTTTTTCCACATTTTCCTGTGGAGTTCGTGTGAATAGCTGTGGATGGCTCGTGTGCAAGATTTCCGGCAAGGATCAATTTTGCCCCAATCAACGTCCACGTGTGGATAAATCAGAACCTATCCACACACGAATAACCGTGACAATGAGTCATGAGTGAACCAATCGTCTGCAACAAAACGATTTACCGTCGTTGACAATTGTTATCCACCTTTGCACGCCTATATTATTATAATTAATCTCTTTTCTTATTTAATACTATTATTATAAGAGGGCGTAGTACCTCATAGTCGGATCGGCGAAGCGTGCGAGGCGACCGAAATGGCGACGGATGGAGAGAAGACAGTTCGACGTGATTGACAGGAATTGTGATTTTTCAGATGCGTGGTATTTTATGGCGTGAAGAAATATCGTGAGGGGATGGAGTTGAGGAGTTAGGTGCCGTTTGTCATCTGATGGTAATTCGATTGAAGACTAGCGGCGACTACCGCTGCCGGACTGATGGGTAATTCGACTGATGATTTTCAGGCATTGTTGTTCCTTAGGTCGTGGCGCAAG
>DATJQP010000098.1:0-93037 GCA_035505655.1 Bacteroidota bacterium | reverse complement strand
ACTTCCTGTCCGATCGGGTTGTAGACTTTGAGAGTCGCTCGCCCGTCTGTCGGCACCGTAAACTGAATCGTTGTAGACGGGTTAAAGGGATTGGGGTAATTCTGGTAAAGAGCATACTCCGTTGGCTTGGCAAAGCGTTGTTCTGCGATGGTGACAGTTCCGGTTTCAAATCTTCGAACTTCCGACCATCCTCCCGTGCACGCTGAATCCCAAGCACATACTCTCCAATAATATGCCGTGTCGCTCTTCAGCATGCTAAAGATGCACGTAGGGGTAACGATGGAAGAAGTGTCGAGTGCAAGATGGACAAACCCGGTATCGAATGAGATTTGAAGCCTGTAAGCGAGGGCATCGGATACCGGGCCCCAGACAAACTTCAGTGGCTGGCTGATGCCGGAGGAATCGTTCCGGGGACTCAACAGCTCGGGTATAGCGAGAAACAGCCTTGCAAGTTGGGACAGAGATGTGTGATAGATGCCGTTGTATGTTCCGACGTAAATTGTTGTATCGCCAAGAGCGATCGTATAAATAGTATCGGCGGCAAGTCCTGCCAGAGACCAGTGGAGGTTGCTGCTCGTCGAGACGTAAAGTCCGCCTTCGGTTCCGGCGAACATATATGAATCAGTCACCAGAACTGAACGGATATTGGAATTTCCAAGACCCCCGTTTGACTGTGCCCACTCTGTTCCTTGATTGGTCGATAAAAACACACCGCCATCGAAAGTACCTGCGAGCATCTGCGATCCATATTGTGCGAGGGAAGAGACCCCTAGATACGTCAAGCCGTTGTTTACAGTCACCCAATAGGATCTATTGTCGCCGTAGCGGAATATTCCGCCTCCCCAGGTCCCGGCGATCACATATGGACCGCTCGCTGCCAGGGCTCTTACGTCGAAGTTCGTTAATCCGTTCACCAAGTAGGACCACGAGGCGGAAGAGGTCGACGAGGTGGCGAGTCCATTGTTCAATCCAGCATACAAAGTCGAATCGCGAACAATCAAACTCTGGATATTTGTTGTTCCAGCACGAAGACCAAAGTCGCTCCAGGCGCCGCCATGGTTTGTCGAGAGGGAGACCCCTCCCTGATTGGAGCCTGCATAAACCTCGTTGCCGTTGACGACAAGAACTCCGATGGAAGAACTCTGCAGGTTGTTGATCCTCTGTGACCAGTCTTCTCCGCCGTTGGATGTTGCGTAGATTCCTCCCCCCTGAGTGCCGGCCAACAACCTCGCTCCGTCGACTGCAATTGAAAGCACGGGGAGATTTTTGGAACCGTTGTTGCGTTGGGTCCAAGTCTTTCCACTGTCGAGCGAGCGGTAGACTCCTCCGTTGTAGCCGGTCCCCGCCAAAATGATTGATCCATCTGCAGCAAGAGAATATATTTTTGGATTATTTGCGAAGATATTGGTTTGTTTCCATGTGGTCCCGCTGTCTGCCGAGACATAGACCCCTCCTCCCCATGTTCCGACGAAAAGCAGCGGGCCATCCGGCACGATGCAGCGGACCTCGACGCTGGTGAGACCTGAGTCCGCCTCCTTCCATGATGCCCCGTTGTCTACCGAAACCGAGATGCCGGAATACGTGCCCGCAAAAATCTTCTTCCCATATATTGCGAGGGCTGATATCTGAAAGGACAATGGATGATTCGTTTCGGACCAGAATGCTCCGTTATTCGTCGAGCGGAAGATCCCCGCGTTCCAGGTTCCAGCGTAAACCTCTGAGTCGTCGAACGCAAAGCAATCGACGTCGTAGTCTAGCAGGCGATCTGCGGGTTGTTTCCACGTCAGTCCATGGTCAGTTGATATCTCAAGGCCATCGTTCGTATGTGCGAACACGATCGAATCGTAGGCTGCAAGAACGAAGCAGCCGGTCACATTTTGGCCAATGCCAGTCGGCTTGGTCCATACTTTCCCGCCGTTCGTTGAAAGGTAAATACCGCTTCTCGCCGAGCCCGCGAGAACATTCGGCCCTGCGATCGAAACGCATTCTATAAACATGTCCTGAAGGCCGTTATCCGCTTGAACCCAGGTTGACCCGCTATCGGAAGAGAAAAAAATGCCGTCGCCGTACGTCCCGGCGAAAAACGCTGAATCGGTCATGGCTACTGCATAGGCGTTCCCGTTGGAGAATGGTCCCCTTACGTTTATCCATTGTGTTTCTGCCTTGTCCGCACTGCACAATAGTACAATCGCGATAAGTAAACGAGGGTTCTTCATGCTAATATCCTAGTTCCGTCATAGCGAGATGGAGTTCACTTTGTCAAGATCATTTTCTTCCACGAAACATACGATTCCCCGCCCCTGCCGACGGCCTCAATTCTGTAGATGTAAACGCCGCTGGAGTAATGCGACATGTCGAGCTTCTGGTCAAACGATCCCGCTTCCAGTCTTCCCAACTCCATTTCTATGAGCTTTTGTCCAAGTATGTTGAAGACGTTGAGTTTTACAGTCGCTTCATTACTGAGGTCAAATTTTATTGTCGTGGCAGGATTAAAAGGATTTGGAAAGTTCTGATACAGCCTGGACACCCCGGGGATCATTGAAGGCTCCCTTACCAATGTCGGCGCGGCAGTAGTAAAGCTCCAGGTGGATGACCAGCTGCTGGGGCCGACCGAGTTTACGGCGTTGACGCGCCAATAATAGGTGGTGTCTCCTCCGAGCCTTACGGAGATGGAGGTATCACTGGATTGAGCGTTAACCAAAATCTTCGTGAACAAGCTGTCGTAGGAAATGTTGACAGTAAAGTACGACGCTCCCGAGACATGGCTCCACCTCAAAGTTGTCGAATCCGGGACCTCGAACGTGACATCGCCTGGACTTATAAGCCGCGGAACTGCAGGTACACTTCCGAGAAACGCAGAGAACGGGCAACGCCACACTCCGTCGATTGCCGTTCCGGCGAAAAGGTTGAAATCGCAGATCGCAAGGCCGGAGATGTTTGCCTTTGTGAACGAACTGCCAATCGTCCTCCAATGGCTGCCGTTATCAGTTGAAAGATAGACCTTCCCAAATGTTGTGCCGGCAAAAACAAGTGAATCGATTGTTGCGAAACACTCTATCCCGTCGTTCGGAACGGTCGCTGCCGTTTTCCAGCTGGAGCCGTTGTCGGATGAAATCCAAATGTAGCCGTCGAAAGTTCCAGCAAGGACATTTGCTTTGCACGTCGCCAGCCTGTAAATGTTCTGCGGACCGTTGCTGACCGGTAACCAGTTTCCACCGTTGTTTGTGGAAACATAGATCGTGCCGCCGCTCCCCGCAAAAACGCTGGCGTTATTTACGGCAAGAGTGAATATGTACGGGTTCGAAAGGCCAACGCTGGTGTGGACCCATGTCGTCCCTTCGTCTGTGGAACGAAAGACCCCGTCATAATAAGAGCCCACAAACACCTTCGAACCATGCGCCGCGAGACAGGCAACGGAAGGGTAGGTGTAGGTAATATTTGCAGCGGTCCAATGCGCGCCGCTGTCAGAAGAGACACATACTCCCGCAGTATTGGTTCCTGAAAAAAGCTTCGATCCGTTCGAAATGAGAGAAGTGGCATAGTCGCCGATGAGCCCTCGGCGGTTCCACGTATTCCCCGTGTCGGGTGAACAAGAGACTCCTTCATCTGCAACGCCGGCATAAATGTTCGAACCTAAGGTCGACAACGAAAAGATCGTCGGTCTGAATACGCTCCCTTTCGCCTGAATCCAACTATCACCGTTGTCCTTTGAAATATGAACTCCACCGTAAGAGGTGCCGGCGATGATTGCTGAGCCTGCAGTTGTCATTGAAGAGATGCCGAGTTTTGACATTTCGCTGTTCACCAACTCCCAATGAACTCCCCCGTCGGTAGAACGATAGAGTCCATTCGACGTCCCGGCGTAGAGATAACCTCCGGTTGTTACGAATGTTGAGACGCTCAAGCTTCCGGAATCGCTCAGAACCTGAGACCAGTGGTTTTGTTTGTCTGTGCATCGGAAAATTCCCTTTGTGGACGTTCCGGCAAAGACAGTGGAATCCATCGTACAAAGACATCTGACGTTCAAGCTGGTCAGTCCGGTATCGATGAGCCTCCATGCCGAGCTATCGCCCGTCATAAGGAAGATGCCTCTATCCGTTCCTACGAAGATGTTCGAGTCGAGGGGACTAAAGCAATTAACATTCATATTGGCGAAAGGTGTGTCGACCCTTGCCCAATGTGAACTGGAGAAGTCGGACCCGACGTTTGCAGAGTAATAGAATGCCCCAAATGATCCTACCCAGACTCTCAATCCGCTGACAAACAGGGAATTGAACGGACTGGCGCCCAAGACGATCCTCCAACTTGTTCCTTTGTCCGTCGACATGTATAAACCGGGGTAGGTGACTCCCATATAGAGCTTGGAATGGCTCATTGCTATCACCGGCGGGTATGTTAGTGTGAGGCCGGTCGTTACTTGGCTCCAGCTTGTTCCAACGTCAGTGGACAAACAGATACTATTGGTAGAACCATTATCCTTTGTCAAGGCCGCGAATATCGCTGTACTGTCAGCCGGATCTGCTGCAAGAGAAGCCACGTTCCCTCCGTAGGGGCCGTCGGCTTGTTTCCATTGAGCCACCGCTTCATCGATAACAATGATTCCTGCGAAAGCAATGATGAGAAAATAGCAACGTTTCTTCATGACGATCACTCGCTTCATTTGTCGCATGGTAAATTTCGGAAGAGCTTTTGTTTGTCCTGCTCGATTGATCGATAAGACGAAGATTGATCCCGGTAAAACCGGAGATATATTCAAGATGAGGCGAGGGCTCGAAATGTGAAGGACCGATTCTACCAGTCACGATGGAAATTCCGTGCCGGAAGAACTACAGTAGTTCTTGAAGCCTCCTGCAGTGATGAATGCTTGCCGGATGAGCATTTCTCGGCCGCTTCTTCCAGTCCGAAAGATTTCTGTCCGTAGATCGTCCCGGAGCGTGGATCGTGATTGGTGTTGGAAGTGCAGAATCCCGAGGCGAACTATTCTTGAAGTCAGTCGAAGCGATGCAGCGCGACAATCGTTACTGCCTGAACGGGTTATCCAGGAAGAGATGTTAACGGCGCGATTCGCTTATCGTGTATGAGAAGAAATGAAGCCCCTTGTCGCGAGTGTGTTAAGATGAATTTAGTATTTTGTCGAATTAAACACAACGGTCATTGTAGTTCCTTTTCCATTGCCGGTTGTTGCATGCAACGATTCTCGACGTGGTAGTGAATTCCTCTGCACTTTACATGGCATCATCGTTGTATCCGCGCTTAGTAGAAAAGTCGCACTCCCGTCCGTCAGTGCCCCGATGCCAGAGTTACCAAAAACCTTTTTTCCCCTCGACGAGGGAAAACAGAAATTCCCTCGATTAGTTACCAATTGAGTTACCAATCAACGAGAGTTCGGGAAAAAGTCGGGGATTTACAACAGGTGAGCTTTAGATTTGTGCCCGAGGGGAGACTTGAACTCCCATGCCCTTGCGAGCGCTGCCTCCTGAAGACAGTGTGTCTGCCATTTCACCACTCGGGCGGATAACAATAAAAGATAATGGATGATGAGGAGGAAATCAAGGGAGAGAATATCGGAGATAGAATACAGGACACAGAACACAGAACTCAGAACTCAGGAGAAAGCAGACAGAAAAACAAGATGCAAGAAATGAGACATAAGATAGAAGATGCAAGACGGGCACACTTCGTGGTCAGTGCCAGTGCGAGTCGAACAGCCCAGGACCTTAGACCCGCGACCTTGGACTTTGGACTCAAGACTTTCGGCTCAGGACTTTGGACTCAAGGCATTGGGCTCAGGACTTTGGACTCACAACCACGAATCCCACCCACGCGACGCGGAGCACAGCATATGATAGGAAGTTTCCCGTCTTTGTTCTCACGGCCGGATTTCGTATCTTTTGACGTCCGGAGGCGTATCTCTTTCAAACCTCAGGACGGGGGCGATCCCCCGGGAATGGAAAGCTCTGCTCCGCAAGCATTCTCTCTTTGCGAGAGATCGACTTTATTCGTGCCGGCGTCCATGGGGAATTCTTCTCTGACGGTTTTTGTGACTGGTGATGAGCACTCGGAAAGCCATACTCTGGAGCATCATTTGGATCACGGCCTCGCTGCTCCTCAACCTTGTTGTCTACTTCGTTCTGGGATATCAGAAAGCGCTCGAATTCTTCACCGGGTATGTCATCGAGAAGTCCCTCAGCGTCGATAACCTCTTTGTCTTTCTCCTCATCTTTTCATACTTCAACGTTCTGCCGGAGCAGCAGCGGCGCGTTCTGAACTACGGTATCATCGGTGCGGTAATCCTCCGCGGGATTCTTATTCTCCTCGGCACGGCGCTCGTGCACCAGTTCCACTGGATCATGTACATCTTCGGCGCCATCCTGCTCTACTCGGGATATCAGATTCTTGTCGGGAGGGAGAGGAAGATCAACCCGGCGAAGAATCCGGTGCTCACGCTGGTCCGCAAGATCATCCCGGTCTCCGAGACCGCGGATCGCGGCCGCTTCTTTCACAGGGAAGACGGAAGGCTTTTTGCGACGTCGCTATTTCTTGTCCTCATCATCCTCGAGACGACCGATGTCCTCTTTGCCGTGGATTCGATCCCGGCGATCTTCTCCATCACGACCGACCCGCTCATTGTCTTCACCTCCAACATCATGGCAATCCTTGGGCTCCGCTCTCTCTATTTTGTCCTGGAGAAAAGTCAGCGGAAATTCGTCTACATGAAATACGGCATCGGGCTCGTGCTTGCTTATGTTGGCATAAAAATGCTTATTATGAACATTTATCAAATGAACGTCGCGAGCTCGCTCCTTGTTGTCGGGGGCATTCTCGTCGCTTCGATGGTCCTTTCGGTCGTTCTCAAGCCGACCAGCCGTTAGCGCAGACCCGGTTTGTTCCTTGAACGTCTGCCGATATTCCACCTACTACGGAGACTGAATGAAGATAAGACTACTTGCCGTGGCCATGGTCTGCATTGCCCTGACGTCGGCTATCTATCCCCAGTCAGTCTACCTTCATCCTTCCCACGAAGTGTACGACTTCCTCAAGCGTATGGAAGGGAAACAGATCATCTCCGGCTACCGCGACGCCGTGAAACCTATCACCCGTCAGCAGGTGGCCAAGTTCCTCATCGTCATTGAGCAGCATGAGGGGGAGCTCACGAAGGTGGAGCAGGACGAACTCCGTTTCTACAGGGAAGAATTCTACCTGGAGCTCGGACAGCTCAACGACAGCAAAGACAAACCCGAGGAGCGTTGGCACCTCTATCCGTACCGGAGCGAGGGGAACGAATACAACGTCGATCTGGTCGGAGGATATTCAGCCGAGGCGAATCCAACCAAAACGAACACGAAGATCCGCTCGAACGGGCTCATGGCCTACGGATACACCAGTAACTTTCTGGGCATGTCTCTTTACTTCAGGGACAATGAAGAGTACGGTACCTACACGAGTGTCCGCAAAGACATGACGCCGATCCAGGGACAGATACAATCTGCTTCCAAGGGAAACACGATTCAGTACGACCTTGCCGATGCTCAGTTTAACCTTGATGCCTCGATCTTTACATTCTCGATCGAAAAGATGCCCAACGTCTGGGGAGCCGGCTACAACGGCAACCTCATCCTCTCGGACAAGCCGCCGTCGTATCCCCAGCTCATGATGAAGGCGCGGCTCGGAAAAGATGTCGATTTCACGTTCGTCCATGCATGGCTTAGCTCGGATGTGGTGGATTCGGTTAATTCCTACCTCGTGCCCGGATTTGCTCCAGCACACCTCGGTGTCAGGACGATCTACAAGCAAAAATACATGGCGGCGCAGATGCTCGAGGCATCCATCGCGAAGGGCGTGGATCTCTCTCTTGGCGAATCGGAAATCTACGGCGGACGGAATCCGGAATTGATCTATCTCTTGCCGGTGATGTTCTATTTCGCGGCAGAGCACTATAACGAGGACGAGGACAACAAGCAGGCTTTCGGGAGCGTCGATATCAACGCCCTGAAGAACTTCAACATTTACGGAACGCTCTTCATCGACGAATTCTCGCCGACTGAATTCTGGATCCCGGCCAAGGAGCGGAACCAGGTTGGATTCACCGGGGGGATTCGTGCCTACGATTTGATCCACCCGAACACCGACGTGCTCGTTGAGTACACGCGGATCAACCCGTGGGTGTACAATCACAAATATGTCGAAGACACCTATCAAAGCCACATGTACGATCTCGGCGACTGGATCGGGCAGAATGCGGATGACCTCTACCTCGAGGCCAACTATCGCCCGCGGCGGGACCTGAAGCTCGGTGTGCAGTTCGAATCTCTGAGGAAGGGGGGAAAGGACTCGACGCGATTCCAGTACATGCTTCCGTCGCCTACGTTTCTCTACGGTCCGGTCATGAAGCGCCAGGCATACGGCGTGTCGGGAAGCTATGAGATCGTCCGGGACATGTTTCTTGAGGGAAAGATCCTTGTTTCACGGTATACTCAGCAGGCAGACATCCCGGGGACGTTTCAGTATCCCAGGCTCAGCAGCGATTATGCCGGGCGGATCGACGCGTTTCTCGCTGTTCGGTACAACATCTATTGACCCTGAAGCGCGTTAAACGGGGCCGCCACGCGCGTGTCCAATAATCGTACCACGATAGACCCAATGGATCAACGCAGCGACCTTGAGCTCATCCAAGAGTTTAAGAATGGCAGCAACAACGCGTTTAATCTCCTCGTTCTCCGTTATCAGGAAAAGATCTATTGGGTTGTGCGGCGGATGCTTCCGGACCACGATGAGGCGGACGATGTTGTGCAGGAGGTCTTTGTCAAGGTCTACCGGTCGATCGGATCATTCAAGGGCGATTCGAGTTTCTATACCTGGCTCTACCGGATTGCGATGAACCTGTCGCTGAACGAGATCCGGAGAAAGAAGACCCGGAGAACATTCTCGCTCGACGATTCAACGATGCAGCATGAATCGACCGATCCGCTCCCGGTCGAACAGCTCGAAAAAGAAGAACAGACCCGGCTCATCAAGGCCGCGATCGAGCGCCTGCCGGAAAAACAGAAGAAAGTATTTATCCTCCGATACTATGAGGAGCTCCCGTACGATCAGATTTCGAAGATCCTCAAGACCAGCGTCGGAGGCCTGAAGGCGAACTACTTTCATGCTGTGAAGAAGATAGGAGAGTATGTCAAACATGGATTGTGAGAAATTTCGCCAGCTGGTCCTGGAGAAACGGGAAGGATCGATTTCGCCGCAGGATGAGAAGATCCTCGACGGGCACCTCGCGACATGCGGAGGATGCCGCGAAGACTTCGAAC
The DNA here is from genome assembly GCA_035505655.1 of Bacteroidota bacterium. Lineage (GTDB taxonomy): Bacteria > Bacteroidota > Ignavibacteria > UBA10030 > UBA8401 > JAGVPT01. Next base: position 83,735 of record DATJQP010000098.1, on the reverse strand, counting down.
TCATCGGCGCCACGTTCGATGCGCTCCGCGACGTCCGCGATGAAGAGGTCCCGAACCACTACTTTACAAACCTCCTCCCGAGAATCCACCGGCGGATCGATGAGGGCTCGCGCGGCTTCGCGGGCGTCCCTCTTCCCTTATGGATCCAGCGGCTCATCGCTCCCGGGTCAGCGGCGGCGGTCCTCGGCTCGATCGTGGGCCTCTATTTTCTTCTCGCTCCGTCGTTCGACCCTTCGACGAGCGGCCTTCAACAGCTCGTCTCGCAGGTACCCCGCGAGGACCTCGAGCAGGTCGCGGAATCGGTTTCATACAGCGGACCGTTGACGCGCACCATGGAACCGTCGCAGCGCCTCCTCGAGACCGTGGCAAGCCCGGCGAGCCTCTCGCAAAACGTCGACCGCGATCTCGTCTCGGACCAGCTGCAGCACGGGCATTCCTTCACCGTTTTTCTTGCCGGCGACAGTCCGGTGGAAGACATCAACGAAGAGGATGTCGACCTCATCATCAAGAAACTCGATCAGACTTCCCTATAATACAATTACGCAGAAGGTCACTATGAAATATTTTGCTACAATGCTCCTCGCCGCACTGGTCTTTTCGACGGGCACGGTCATGGCGCAGCCTCGCGGTGGAAATCGGGGACCGTGGCCGGATCGCATCGAAAGCTACAAGAAAGTAAGAATGCTGGAGGCGCTGAAGCTCGACGAAGAACACTCGGTGAAGTTCGTCACCCGCTACGACACGCATCAGGACGTCATGCGCGAATACGATAAAGAAAGGAACGAGCTTATCGACAGACTCGATTCGCTCGCCCGTGCGGATGCGGCCGACAATGCGTTCGACGAGGTTTACGCCGGCCTCCTCGAGATCGACAAGAAAATTGCCGACGAGCGCCAAAACTTTCTCAACCAGCTGAAAGAGATCCTCTCGAACAAGCAGATCGCCGAATACATCGTCTTCGAGCGTAACTTCATCCGCGAGCTGCGACAGGCTGTGCGGGACGTCCAGCGGGACAGGATCAGGGATCATTAGCACCAACGCTCTTGTGCTGGCTTGAAGAGTGAGGCCTCGGTGGTCCTCACTCTTTTTTTGTACCTCATCGCGTCGACGGTACCGGCACGGTGCAGGCCTGACGGTGACGATGGCTCGGTTGATTCTTCAAGAGGGACTTGATATATTTTCGCAGGATGAAGAAGGACCGCATTTACCTCGATTATTGCGCAACGACTCCGGTCGACCCGGTCGTGCTCGACGCAATGATTCCATACTTTTCAGGAAAATTCGGCAACGCATCTTCCATCCATTCCTACGGCCGGGAGACGAAGATCCCTCTTGAGGAGAGCAGGGAGACGGTGGCGACGTTGCTGGGGGCCAAACCGGGAGAGGTGTTCTTTACGAGCGGGGGAACGGAGGCGGACAACTACGCCGTGATCGGCGCCGCATTTGCGGCGAGGCGCTCCGCCGGGAAGAACCATATCATTGTCTCCGCCGTCGAACACCACGCGGTCCTGCGGTCGGCGGAATACCTTGGCGCCAACGGCTTCGACATAACGATCCTGCCGGTCGACGGCAAGGGAAGGGTCGACCCGGGCACCCTCGACAAAGCGATGACCGCCAGAACGGCCCTCGTTTCCATCATTCACGCCAACAATGAGATCGGGACGCTGCAACCGATAAGGGAGCTGGCCGGAGTTGCTCACGCCCGCGGCGTACCGTTCCACTCAGACACCGTCCAATCGGTCGGAAAGATTCCCGTCAACGTCGACGACCTGGGCGTTGATATCCTCTCATTGTCGGCACACAAATTCTATGGACCGAAAGGAGTCGGAGCCGTCTATCTCCGGAAGGGAGTCGACATCGATTCCGTCGTGCACGGCGGCGCACAGGAGCGGAATCGACGCGCAGGAACGGAGAGTCTCCCCCTGGTTGTCGGCCTTGCAAAGGCACTTGAGCTGAGCAGTGGGGGGATTGCTGAAGAAACGGCGCGTCTGTCGGCACTCCGCGCGCACCTTCGTGCCCTTCTTGAGGCAGGCTTTGAAGGAGTTCTTTTCAACGGCGATGAGTCGAACCGTATACCGCATCTTCTCAGCGTCTCGTTCGACAGCAAGTGGTTCGATCTCGACGGGGAGGCGCTCCTCCTCAACATGGATCTCGCGGGGGTGGCAGTGACAAGCGGCTCGGCCTGCTCTTCCGGCAGCATGGAACCGTCTCACGTCCTGCAGGCGATCGGGAGAGACGTCAGGACTGCCAGGGCGAGCATTCGTTTTTCTTTCGGCAAGACGACGACGGAAGAGGAGTTGGATCGGGTCGTGGAAATCCTCCGCGAAGTTCTCCCGAAATGCGCCGCGGTCGTACACTAAGAATCGCAAAAGGAGCTTCGCATGAAACGGTTCATCCCTTTCTTCGCCTTCCTCATGATGCTCGGCTGCGACAACACAGCCGAACGCGCCCCCGTCAATCTCCAGAAAGGGGACGAGTACTTCGACGCAAAGCAGTACGAAGTTGCCCAGTACTACTATGAGAAGATCCCGGAGGAGAGCCCTCTCTACAAGCAGGCGCAGATGAAGCTTCAGCAGATCGGCGAAATTGAGGCAGGGATGCTTCCCAAGGCCCCCGGTGGAGAGGAGATCCAGAAACTCTCGATCTTCGACCAGTCGATGACGAGCAACGTCGACGGCCTCAACCCCATCCATTCGGTGGAGCTGAACAACGAGTCGACGTTCCGGCTTACATCGGTAACGCTTGAGTTTGCGTACTATGATGCGAACGGGGACCTCGTCGCCGTGAAGCAATGCAAGATTCCGATGCACATGTCGGCGAAAACGCAGGAGACGCTTACCGGGATCAGCCCGGGCAAGCTCGACGTGGCGTGTTCGACTGGCAAAGGAAGGATTGTCGCTGCACAGTTTCAGTAGGATCCGGCAAGCCTCTCGGCCTCTCTCAGCATGATCCCGTAGCGAAGTCCGCGGTCGCTCACCCGCAGTTCGTCAAGCCTTCCCGCAGAGATGAACTCGCTAAGAATGAGGATGCCCGCGAGGAGGATATCCGCTCTCCCGGGTGAGATCTGTCTGATCTCTCTTATCTCTTCCAGTTTCATGGCGCTCATCCGCTCGAGCGTCCTTGACACGTCGCCTGCGCGGAGGACGAATCCCTCCACCCTTTGAGGGTCGTATTCGTCGAGGCCGAGCATCATGGCCGCGAGCGTCGTCACGGTCCCCGCGACGCCTATTGCTCTCGAACTTTTCACCGCCGTGAGATCCGCGTTGAGGAGAGCCTTGGCGACGAGCGAGCGCGCCTCTTCAATCGCATCTCTCGTGGGAGGATGAGCCTTGAGGATGCGCTCGGTGATTCTCACGCATCCGATATCCAGACTCACTTTCCGCGCCACCCGGGCAGATGTTCCGGAGATGATCTCGGTGCTTCCACCGCCGATATCGAGTACGGTATAATCCCCGGTGTACCGGTCATCCGCGCCGATTGCTCCCCGATAGGTCCACTCCGCTTCATCCTGCCCGCTCAGAACTTCAACACCGATGCCAGTGGCGTTCAGGATCGCCGTGAGCACCTCCGCTCTGTTCGAGGCGTCCCGCAGAGCACTCGTCCCGACAGCGACGATACGCTCGGCCTTGAACGCCGAGGAGGTACGTCGGTACGCCTCAAGGAACGTCGAAGCGCGCGCAATGCTCTCGTCCGCGATGACTCTTCGCTCGTCGACTCCTTTCCCCAGACGCGCGATGACCTGCTCGTCGTGGTTAACCTTCGCGATGCGCCCTTTCTCCACCTCAGCGATAAGGAGGAGGATAGTATTCGTCCCGATGTCGATGACGCTTATCCGCATCGTCTATCGCCCCCGCGCCGAAACGGCGATCCATTCGTGTTCGGTGAGGGTGGAAAGGACTGTGCAGCCGCCTTGGCGCATGGCGTCTTCAACCGCTGGGCGATCCTCGATGAGCAGCCCCGAACAGATCAGCGTCCCCGCCGCCGCGAGCTTTGAAAGCAATATCGGCATCATCTCGAGAATTGTGTTTCGCGTGAGGTTTGCGAGGATGAGGTCCATGTTCCTCTCGGGGACTTGTTCCAGCGATCCCAGTCTCAGGTCGACAGCGCCTCCACAACCGTTTTTTCCCAGGTTCTCCGCTGCGTTGAGGTACGACCATTCGTCGTCATCAACGGCGATCACTCTTCCGGCACCGAGCTTGACGGCCGCGATTGCCAGAACCCCGGTGCCGGTTCCCACATCCAGAACCGAAGCCTTCATCCTGCCGTGCCGTTCCATCAGCCTGAGCATGAGTCGCGTCGATTCGTGGTAGCCCGTCCCGAACGACATTTTCGGGTCGATCGTAATGACGAGTTTCCCGGCGGCGGCCGCGGGAGGATGCCATGAGGGAGCGATGATGAAGATCTCGCCGACTTCCACCGGCACGATCGATTCTTCCCAGAGTCGGTTCCAGTTTTCGTTGACGACGCGATGAATTCCCGAAAGGGAGAGTGGTGGGGCGTACGCTCCTACAACGGTCTCCAGCTCTTTGAGGGAAGCCTCATTCCACCCCTTCTCCGGGCGGAAACAATGCAGCGTCGTCTCCTCTTCAAGAAAGCCGGTGAAGCCCCGGGCCTGCAGCTGGTACGAAAGGAGCTCGCGGATCGAGGGTTCGGGAGTGACGGTAATGGCAATGTCGAGGTAGACTTCGTTCATGAGGAGCGTTCGGGATGCTTCCGTCGGGAGATAAGGTCGTCGACAAGTCCCGTGTTCATCCCGAGCCAGAAGATCTGATCCTGATAATTCTCCTGCATCTTCCGATCGGCTTTGTTGTACCGAACGTTGAGCGCGTAGATAAGCCAGACGACGGCAACAGGGAGCACCGTGGCGAGGGTGAAGTGTGAAGAGGTCGTGTATCCGACGAGAAGAAGGGCAAGTCCGGCGATCCCGAACGCAAATGAAGTCCGACGGATACTGATCATGACATGGTAGATGGTCCCGAAAAAGAAGATCTTTTCGTGGGCGGTCTGAGGGACGTAGTTGTTGAGGATGTAGAAATAGAGTCTCCGAGCCTCATCCTCATCCATCGCGGGGGCGTCCTTCACCAATCGCGACCGCTCAAGGATGAGCTGGCTCGGCTGATTGGACTGAAACGCCCTCCGTTTCTTCGGGCTCTCTTTCGCGTACAGGGTCAGGCCGGCGATCATCCCTCCGATTAAAAAAGTCGGTACCCCGATTTCCCATGTGTCGAAGGGGAAGATGGAAAGGTTGAAGACCGCCGCGTAGACGTAGCAGAGGAAGACAAAATAGTACCCGGGGAGCAGGATCCTCAGTATTTCGTACAGCCCGAAATTCGTGAGTCCGGTTCGATCGTTCATTGAGTGTTTATTGTGCCCGGTGGAGGGAGGATTCGTAGATAACGTGCGCAAGGACGGTGCCGACCGCCTCGAGACTTTCGGCGCTGCACTTGTCCGGAGTATCCTTGAGGGTGTGCCAGTAAGGGTATTGGAAGTCGATCACGTCAGCGGTTGGAATTCCCCCCTTGTTGAGCGCGAGATGATCGTCCGAAATCTGATCGCCCGGGATATTGACGAACTGGGTGACGCCAACTCTTTCGGCAGTCGACCAGAGCAGCTCCACAACGGCAGGGGCCATTTGCATCGAATTCTGTTCCATAGGTATTCGGAGATCCCGGTATCCCACCATGTCGAGCAGGATCGCGAACCGGGGCTTGTATGACGCTGGCTTGACCTCCATGAAATGCTTCGAGCCCAGAAAGTAATTGTCGAGATCGTGCCTCGTGCCGTAATCCTCTCCATCGACAAGAAGAAGGTCGACCCCGATGGGTGGAGGATTCTTCTTCATCATGGCGGCCAGCTCCAGAAGAATCGCGACGCCGCTCGCGCCGTCGTTGGCTCCGGGGATGGGCCGATCCTGCAATGCAACATCTTTCTCTTCGTCTGCCCGTGGGCGTGTATCCCAGTGAGCAAGAAAAAGGATGCGGGCCGTATCGTCCGGATTGAACGAGGCAAAGATGTTCGTGAGCTTCAATGCCTCGCCGTCGTAGCCCTTCACGGTGAATTCCTGACGCGTCACTTTGGCCGCAAGCCCGTCGAGCGTCGTTGCGAGATACTGGAGACATTTCTCGTGGCCGGCGGAGTTCGGGTTGCGAGGTCCGCAGTTCGTTTGAGCGGTGAGATATGTGAAGGCCTGATTCCCGTCGAATTCCGGCGTGTGTGTCATTGCTGACGGCGTCGACTGTGACGGAGTTTGGTGGGGGATGGAGTGCGAGTCTTTGTTACACGACGAAAGGAGCATAATCGTGCAAAGGAGCGCGAGAGGTCTGTGCATGGTTGGTCAGAGGGATTCTGAAAAAGTATACAAAAAAGGGGGGCGAGAAGCAATGAAGGCCGATGAACAGCCCTCAACGAGCTTACTTCCGCACTGCAACTTTTCTCGCCCCTTTTCGTTACTTTTACGGGGGAGCATCCTAAGACTGAATGATCTGAAGGAGTTCATATGAAAATCTCGACCGCAGCTTGGGCAAAAATCACCGCTTTTATCATCATCGGTGCGCTCTTTGGCGGCGTGATGGTGATGTACTCAAATTCGCAGTTCGATGCGCCGACGGCGGAATCCCCGCGTGAGGAATTCCGCTCGATGTTCGGCTCCGATGAACCCTCGACGAACCGGCATATGGAGAAGGATTTCTCGGTCAAGAGCGGGGGTGCGCTCCACCTAGAGACCGATGCCGGGGATGTCGATATCGAGTCGTGGGACAAAGAGGAGGTTCTTGTGAAGGTCGACATCGAGGGGTCGGACCGCCGCTCAGAACGGTTTGACGTCAAGTTCTCTCAAGACGGCGACCGCGTGAACATCATCGGCAAGGCAGACGATAACAACTTCTTCAAATGGAACCTCGGCGACCTCGATGTCAGCTACCATATCCTCGTCCCGAGAAATTTCACGATCAAGGCCTCAACCTCCGGCGGCAACATGACGACGACCAACATTGCGGGAGACGTGCGGTTGGAGACAAGCGGCGGTAACGTCTCCGTTTCCAGCATCGACGGCGTCGTGACGATCAATTCTTCAGGCGGCAACCTCGACGCGCGCAAAATCAAAGGATCGCTGAAAGGCGAGACATCGGGAGGGAATGTGAAAGCGACGACGGTTCAGGGAGATGTCGATGTTGAAACCTCCGGGGGCGAGATCGACCTTGCCTCTATCGAAGGGGCTGTCCACGGCGAGACGTCGGGCGGAGGAGTCACCCTGACCCTCACGGGAGAAAACAAGGGGGTCGATCTTCACAGCTCGGGGGGCGACATCAACATTTTCGTCAGCGATTCGATCGCGGCGAACCTTGAAGCCTCCACGAGTGGAGGGAAGGTACGGTGCGAGCTACCGATCACCGTGAAAGGAGAGATGTCGGACGACGAACTCCGCGGAAGGATCAACGGCGGCGGAAATGTTATCCGGGCGGAGACGTCGGGCGGGGACATCAGGATCAAGACGATCAAGTAGGCTCCACACCCGGAAGAAGTTGGAAAGGCCGCGCGATTCGTGCGGCCTTTTTATTTTCTATGAAGTCCCGCCATCAGCACGCCGATTTCGTCCTGCGCTCTTCTGTACGCCTCCCCCGACCCGATGTAGTTCTGCATCATGATTGAGAAAGCGAGCAATTCGCCGTCGGCGCTTCGCACGTACCCGGAAAGACAGCTGGCGCCGCGGATGGTTCCCGTCTTCGCATGAAGATTTCCCTGAGCTGCCGTGCCGCGCATGCGGTTGATCAAGAGTCCGTCCACTCCCGCGTTCGGGAGAGAATTGAAGTAAAGGCCGAAGAGGTCCGACCGGCGGTACATCCCTCTGAGGAGTCGGACGAACGCGTCCGCCGTGACGAGATTATAGTGCGACACCCCGGATCCGTCGACCATGAGGTAGAGCGAAGAATCGATTCCGATCGATTCGAGGGTGAGTCTTGTCGCCGCAATCCCGTGCGCGGTCGATCCGGGTACTCCGTAGGTCTGTGCGCCGACGACTTTCAGCAGGTTTTCCGCGGAAAGGTTGTCGCTCGCCTTATTGAGATAGACCACGACGGAATCGAGCGACCGGGACGATTCCGCGACCTCGACAGCTCCCGCCGGCATTGTGTCAAGGAGGAGCCGCCCCTCGAGCGCAATCCCTTCCTCCTTCATCTCCTCGCGCGCGAGAGAAAGGAAATACATTTCGGGGGAAAGGACGGACAAAAGCTCCTTCTCCGGCTTCGCGTTCAGAACCATCCGCCCCTTGACCACGACGGTGTTGAGTCGCTCCTTAAACTTTCTTGAAATTTCGAGCGGAAGCGCAGAGGTGTCGGCGGTGGTTATTGCACTATCGACGAGAGAAACGTACGTGGTTGGAGGTTCGATTGACACTCGTACCGTATCGCCCGCTTTGAAGCCGGGGGAGACCGTCACCTCGACGCAGTTCCTGTTGATGGAGAGCGCGGAATTGTAAGCTGCGAAACCGGAAGGCTCGTCGTCCCACATCCATCCTTCTCCCCAGTTGTCATCGTCGAAGAACCGTGCGTCACCGACGAGGTTGCCCCGCACTTCGGTGATCCGTTTCGCGCGGAGCTTTGCGATGAGCGAAGCGAGATCGTTGGAAGTGAAGTCGGGGTCTCCGAAGCCCTTGACGTACACATTGCCGAGAAGAGTGTCTCCGGAGGCGGCCGTATCGGCTGAAAGGATGGTCCTGAAGAGGTAGGATTTCGGGAGAGTGAGGAGTGCCGCCGCGCTGGTCAGGAGTTTCATGTTGGAGGCGGGACGAAGGAGCGATCGCGCGTCCCGCTCATAGAGCACCTCCCCGTCTTCGAGAGAAACGATTTCTATGCCGCACCTCGTCGCCGCGAAGATCGAATCGGCCAGTATCGCGTCGACCCGCTCCCGGAATCTCTCCTCGGCCGAAGGACCTTTCGTCAGCTTTTCTACGGTCGCACAGCCGGAGATGAGAAGTAGAAGGATAAGGAACGGTGCGGAAGTCTTTTTCATTGATTTCAACGGGGAACTCGTGAATGTGATTTCATGCCCATACGAATGTAGAGAAAATCGGCTGGGGGCGCAAGAAGAGCCGATCGGCGCGGCTTCAGCGAGTCCCAGCATGGTGTCCGTGAATCAACCGCCTCATTGATATTCACTCCTCAAATGTTATATTTCAACATGCAAAGCGCCAGCACCATCCTCGGCATCGAAACCTCCTGCGACGAAACGTCGGCTGCGGTGATGCGGGACGGAGTCCTCCTCTCCTCCATTGTCTCGTCCCAATTCTTTCATGCCGAGTATGGCGGAGTGGTCCCCGAGCTCGCCTCACGCGCCCATCAGAAGTTCATCATACCGATTGTCGACGAAGCGCTCGAGAAGGCGGCGTGCACTCTTCGGGAGCTCGATGCGATCGCCGGTGTTGTCGGCCCTGGACTCATGGGGTCGTTACTTGTGGGACTCAACTACGCGAAATCGCTCGCGTATGGCCTCGGGATCCCATTCATCGGTGTGAACCACATGGAGGCGCATATCTATTCAAATTTTATCGAGGAACCCTTTCCTTCGTTTCCTTTTGTCTGTCTGACCGTCTCCGGAGGGCACACTCAACTGGTCCTCCTTCGCGGCGATTTCGACTACCAACTGCTCGGAGAAACCAGGGACGATGCCGCGGGCGAAGCTTTTGACAAGGTCGCAAAGATGCTCGGTCTCGGCTATCCGGGAGGACCGAAAGTCGATCAGCTTGCGAAAGAAGGAAATCCCTCGGCGATCAATTTTCCCCGAACCTACCTCGCGGATTCTCCGTACGGCTTCAGTTTCAGCGGGATCAAGACGGCGGTTCTTTACCATCTCCGGGATTCCGGATCGGCGCCCATGGATAGGAAGAGATTGGCCGATCTCTGCGCAAGTTTTCAGGAGTCGATCGTGGAAGTCCTCGTGGCAAAAACCATCGCTGCCGCGCAGGCCTTCGGGGTGAACGATATTGCGATTGCCGGCGGTGTTGCGGCGAACTCCTCGCTTCGCGCCAGGCTCTCTTCCGCCGCGGAAGCGGCCGGCTTGCGGCTCTTTGTCCCCTCGCTTTGCTACTGTACCGACAACGGTGCAATGATTGCCGCCGTAGGGCAGAGGAAGCATCAGCGGGGAGTGTATTCACCTTTGAATGAGACGACGGTGCCGGGTTTGGGACTCGTCGCCCAATCTTCCTGACGCCGCGATGCCTGTGAACAGAATCCATTCGGCGTTTCAACAGCTTCGGGCCTCCGGCAGGAAGGCGCTCATCCCGTACATCACTCCGGAATTCCCGGTCCGCGGTGCGACCGTCCCTCTCATTCTTGAGCTTGTGGAAAGGGGAGCCACGCATGTCGAGATCGGCATTCCGTTCTCCGACCCTATCGCGGACGGTGTCACGATCCAGCGATCGTCCCACATTGCTTTGGAACACGGCGCTTCAATCGGCAAGGTGCTCGGGTCGGTGAAGGAAGCACGAGCCCGGACCGATGTCCCGCTGATCCTCATGGGATATTTCAACCCGATGGTCCGGTACGGGATTGAGAAGTTCCTCACCGATGCCGTCGCGTGCGGGGTCGACGGCGTCATTGTTCCGGACCTGCTGCCCGAAGAGAGTGTCGGGTGGCGAAAAGCCTCCTCGATCGCGGGGATCAGCAATGTCTTTCTGATGGCGCCAACCACGCCGCCGTCGCGGATGGCGTACCTTGACTCCATCTCGACAGACTTCAGTTACTGTGTCTCGGTGACCGGCGTAACGGGTGCCAGAACCGGGTTCGGCGATGCCGCGGCTTTCGAGTCGTTTCTTGATCGCGTGAGAAAGAATACGTCAAAGCCGTTCGTGGTCGGCTTCGGGATCTCGAATCGGGGACAGATCGAAACGGTATGTCGTAGTGCCGACGGAGTTGTTGTCGGCTCGGCGCTCCTCAGAAGCATGGAGGCTGAGACGACCATTGACGGGGCCGTCCGCGCGGCCTCGCGTTTCTTTTCCGCGCTCGTCCAGGGATAGGATCGTCGAAAGGCGCGGCCATTGACCACACTCACTCGGGGTCGTGATGAGCTCAATAGACGAATGGCGAAAGAAGATCGATGAGCTGGACGTGAGGCTTGTCGACCTGCTGAACCAGCGGGCGCGTTACGCCGATGAAATCGGGAAGATCAAGGAGCAATTAGGGCTGGAGGCGTATTCCCCAAAGAGAGAACAAGAGGTGCTAGAGAACGTCCTGAAATCAAACAAGGGGCCGCTCTCGGGCGCCGCGCTCCGCCGTCTTTTCGAGAGGATCATCGACGAGTCGAGAAAACTAGAACGCGAGGCAATGGGTGACCGAAAGCGGATCGCTCCCCAAAAATAGCAGGAAGAACAAACGCCGGACTGTCTTGGTCTCTGCCCTCTCCGCGGCGATTATCGCGGGAGCGGTCTTTCTTCTTCTCTGGATGCCGAACTCCTTCGCGCCGTCCCCGGCCGTCGTGACGGTCAGCAGAGGAGAGAGCTTCGGTCAGGTCGTCGATGCGTTCGCGGCGGCGGGTGTCGTCAATCATCCGCTCTTCTTCAAAGTGGCAGGGAGGCTCTTCGGGTACGCGGGGAAGATCAAGATCGGAAAGTATAGTTTTCAGAGCGGCGTTTCCAATCACGCGATGCTTTACGCCATCAGCACGGGAACGTCGACGGCGAACCCCGAGGTGACGATCTTTGAGGGACTGAGGGGGGCACAGATCGCGAGAATTCTTAAACGCGAGGTCGGGGTTGATTCGTTGAAGCTCTGCGCGCTGTTTCAGGACACGTCGCTCATTCATCTGAGGAACAGCGGCGCATCGAGCCTCGAGGGGTTCCTGCTCCCTGAGACGTACGAATTCTACTGGCAGGTGGATGAGAAAGAGATCGTGCGTGAAATGCTTTCGGAGTTCCGGAAATTCTTCACGGACACTCTTCAGCGACGGGCGAAGGAAATGCACATGACGATCGATCAGGTTCTCACGATGGCCTCGATCGTTGAGGGGGAATCGGTTCTCGACCGCGAGCGTCCGATTATTGCGGGACTGTACTACAATCGTCTGAGGCGTCACATGAAGCTCGAGGCGGATCCGACCATTCAATTCATCATTCCGGACGGACCGCGCCGGCTCCTCTTTGAGGATCTCAGGATCGACTCCCCCTACAACACCTACGAGAACTACGGCCTGCCTCCGGGACCGATCAACAATCCGGGGCGAAAGTCAATCCTCGCGGCGCTCTATCCGGACCGAAACAACTTTCTCTACTTTGTCGCCGATGGTCTGGGAGGCCATCGTTTTGCGAGGACCTACGAGGAGCATCTCCGGAACGTCCGGGCATACCGGAGGGCAAGGGCAGCCGCCCGGCGTCCCTAACCCCATCGGTACCGGGTGAGGATCGAGTATTGACCCAAGGTCAATGCGCGCCCGGTAGCGCGTGAGATGCCTGCGAACCAAAATCATGCCTTCCGCCGCTCCGTCCGAGGAGCATGCTGCTTCCGCCCGTCCGGCACTTCGCTGCTTCTCAGTTCCCCAGTTGACATTAGACCGCTATTTTTATATAATTGTATAATTATCAATAACTTAGACAACCTCCCGATCAAGGGTCGATGACAAAGACCACGAAATGGGTGTTGGCAGGTGTTGGGACTCTCTTCCTCATCTTTTTGCTCTTCTGGGGGGCCATCCTCTACTTCCTTTTCTCAGGCGACGATGAAGAAGCATCGACCGGCGGTTCCGGGGGCACTGTTGCCATCGTCGAGCTCAGGGATGAAATAGTCTCTTCAGAAAATATTGTGCGGCAACTGAAGAAGTACCGCGAGAACGCTTCGGTGAAAGCGATCGTATTGCGCGTCGATTCCCCCGGAGGTGGGGTGGCGGCGAGTCAGGAAATCTACGAGGAAGTGAAAAAGACGCGGGCGAGCGGGAAGCCGGTTGTCGTGTCGATGGGTGCCGTGGCGGCGAGTGGAGGGTACTACGTTTCATGCGGGGCGGACAAAATCATGGCAAACCCGGGGACAGTGACGGGAAGCATCGGAGTCATTTCACAGTTCATGAATTTCAACCAGCTACTCGGCAAGGTAGGAGTCGGAACCACGACCGTAAAGAGCGGGAAATTCAAGGATACGGGGAACCCGTACCGCGAGATGACCGAGGAAGAGAAGAAATATTTCCAGGAGACGATCGACGACGTCTATGCGCAGTTTCTTGGCGTTGTGGAGACGGAACGAAAGCTTCCTCACGACGTCGCGAAGCGGCTCGCCGACGGAAGAATTTATACGGGCAGGAAAGCCTACGAGGTACATCTCATCGACACGCTCGGAACGTACGAAGACGCGATCGCACTCGCCGCGCACCTTGGAAGGATTCACGGCACGCCGAGGATTGTCAAGGAACGAAAGCGGGAACGGCTCTCGGATATTCTCTTCGGAAGCTTCACAAACCAGATCGTGGACCTCAAACAGGATCTTCTCCATCAACCGATGTTGCAATACAAACTTACAGAACCGTAACAGCACAGGAGAACGCTCTTGACCAAAGCAGACATCGTGGACGTTATTGCATCGGGGACCGGGTTGACGAAGGTTGAAACGGAGGCAGTTGTGGACGGTTTCATACAAACAGTCATCGCATCGCTCCGCGACGGGAAGAATATCGAAATCCGCGGTTTCGGAAGTTTCAAGGTGAAGAAACGGAAGGGGAGGGTTGCACGCAACCCGCGGACCGGGGAGCAGGTGCAGGTCGACGAGCATTATGTTCCCATCTTCAAAGTTTCCAAAGACCTTAAGGCGATCGTCAACGACAATCTTAAGAAGACCCTCGGATAGTCAATTGCGGACGAGAGACCAGTGGCAGTAAGACCGACAATCTTGTGCGGAAGCTGTGGCTCGGCGATCACGCCGGCGGACAAATACTGTGCGAAGTGCGGCACGGAGGTCCTCTGGGATGCCGGGGTTGCGGCGACGGCGATCCCTTCGGCGCCGACGACTGTTATCTGTCCGTCGTGCGGAATTCTCAACGCCTCGTCGAACGACGTCTGCAGCGGGTGCGGCACGACACTGGCCGGCGCGGCGGCGTCGGTGAGGAGCAGGGCCCCGAGAAAGGAAGAGGCGGCGAAGACGGCGCCGGGAGGAGGGCGAAAGAGAAGGCTCGAGTCGTGGCAGACGCTTTCGATCGCCGGAATCGTCATCGTTGCGGTCCTCGTTGCGATCGGCATCTTCCGCAATCCGCCGAAAGAGGCCTCACCGCTCGATCAGACCGCCGAGTCGAACTCGGCCCCCGCCGTGAGCGCTTCCGTCCTTAGCGATATCGACGCACTTCAGAAACGAGTCGACGCGGACCCGAAGGACGCAGAGTCGATCCTTCACCTGGCGAACGCCCTCCATGACGCGAAGTTCATGCCCCGCGCGATTGCGATGTACCAGAAGTATCTTCAGCTCAAACCGAAGGATGCCGATGCGCGGGTCGACATGGGGATCTGCTACTTTGAGAGCGGAGACTCGGAGACGGCGATCAAGGAAATGAAGACTGCTCTTTCGTACAATCCCCGGCATCAGATGGCGATGTACAACCTCGGCATCGTCACGCTCAACCAGGGGAACCTCACGCTGTCGAACGAGTGGTTCAAGAAGGCCGCCGACATCGACCCGGGCTCACAGATAGGCCAGCATGCGCAGCAAATCCTCGCACAACACTCCACCATCAAACAATAACCCCAAGGAGGGCACTCCGAATGCCTAGCGGAAAGAAGCGCAAACGCCATAAAATGGCGACTCACAAGAGAAAGAAGCGTCTGCGGAAGATGCGTCATAAAAAGAAGATCCGGTAGTCGCGGATCGCGCGTTGCGGCGTTGCCGCGATGCCAGGAGATGCAACCGGACGCCGCTGCCCCACGGCGTCGGCGTCCGGCAGTGTCGCAGGATCGGCCGGGCTCGAGGCACCGGTTTGCTTGATTTTTCTGCAAAAATACACTACTCTGTTTTTTGATGACATTCTGAACTTTGTCTATCGCGGAGGTATCAATGTCTGTCGAAGAAGATAATGGAATGAGAAAAGGCCTCGTCATCGGCCTCCTCGCCGGCGGCGTCCTCGGGGCGGTTCTTGCGTTGCTCTATGCGCCGAAACCCGGCAAAGAGCTGCGAGCCGACATCAAGAATAAGGCGGGTGAGCTCATGGATGATGCCGAAGGGTACATCAACGTGGCGAAATCGAAGGCCGTCGACATCATCAACGAAGGGAAGAAAAGGTCGGAAAACCTGATCAGCGAGGCGAGGAAGAGAGCCGAGTCGCTTCTCGGCGACGCGGAAAAGATCCTGTCCGATGCGAAGGAGCGGGTGGGCACGGAAGAGACGAAAATCAAGGGTGCCGTGCGGGCCGGGGCGGAGGCGTACCGGGCGGAGAAGAACAAATCGTAGCGATATCCCTGTTTCTCATTAAGCGGAGATCCCCGTGAACTCTCTCTTCATGATAGCCCAGCTCGTTCTGGTGCTGTCGCTGTCGGTCCTCGCAGTGTACCTTGTTGTGGTGCTGACGAAAGTGCGGGCGGTCCTCGGACAAATCGAAACCGATGTGAAAGAAGTCAGTGCGCGCCTCATTCCGGTGCTGGAGAATATGGAGGTGATCACCTCGAAGCTTCGGTCCATTACGGCAAATTTCGATGACCAGATGACGATCGTCCGCACGTCGGTCCAATCGATCAAAGAGATCACGGACTCCATCGTGGAGTTTGAGCGCCGTGTGCAGGACCGCGTCGAGGCTCCGGTCCTCGAGGTCGCCGGAATCATCGGTTCGGTCGTTCGCGGCGTTGCCGCGTTCATCAATCGCCTGCGTGGGTAGTTCACCGCTTTTCATGGTGTGAGGAGTTCTCTCGCACGCCTCCGTTTGTTGTCCCAACCAAGGGAGATGATGCCCCCGACGTTCCGAGGTTCCTCGGAGGGGCCGTCTCGTCTGCCGTACATGCGAATATACCAAGGAGTTGAACGTGAGCCAGCATCAATTACTAAAAGAATATGCCCCGAACGCCGTCCGGTCCGTCTCCCTCATTGGACACGGCGGTTCGGGCAAAACCTCGTTCGCTGAAGCCGCACTCTACGCAACGGGAGCCACGAACCGCCAGGGTAAGGTGGAAGACGGATCCACTGTCTCAGATTATCATGCCGACGAAATTGAACGGCGCATATCGATCAACACTTCCCTTCTCGTCACTGACATCGACGGGACGAAGGTCAACCTCCTCGACACGCCCGGGTACACCGATTTCACCGGCGAAGTGAAAGCGGCCCTGAAGGTCTCGGATACGGCGCTGGTGTTCGTGAAGGCCTTTGAAGGAGTTGAAGTCGGAACCGAGATTGTCTGGAGCTACGTCGAGGAGTACGCGCTTCCTGCGATTTTTGTCGTGACGAAAATCGATCACGACAACCTCAACTTCGACGCGACGGTCGAAGCGCTGAAAGCGCGCTTCTCGAACGACGTCGTCGTCGTGACATTCCCCGTTGCCACCGGTCCTGGTATCACCGGTCTCGTGGACGTGCTCACGATGAAGCTGCTGAAGTTTGTCCCATCCACAAACGGGAAATACACCGAGGAGGCGATCCCAGCGGAACTGCAGGAACGGACGTCGCACCTCCATGAAGAGCTCATAGAAAAGATTGCCGAATCGGACGAAAAGCTTCTCGACAAGTTTTTCGAGAGCGGCACTCTCTCGGAGGACGAAATCCGGACGGGCCTCCGGCGCGGCATCCTCGATCGGAAGATCTTCCCGGTCTGCGCCTCGTCGCCCGTCCTCAATCTCGGAGTTCTCGACATTCTCAACTTCATCACGAAGTACTGCCCGGCTCCCGCCGATCGCAGCGCGGCGAAGGCCGTGGACGTGGAGGGCAAGAAGGATGTTGAGGTGAAGATCGACCCTGCGGCACCGACGTCGCTCTTTGTCTTCAAGACCGTGTCCGAACCGCATGTCGGCGAACTGTCGTTTTTCAAGGTGATGACCGGGTCGGTCACCGCGGGAATGGACCTCCTGAACGAGTCGAACGGTAAATCAGAACGGCTCGGCCAGGTCTTCGTCATGAGCGGAAGAGAGCGAAAGGAAGTTCAGAAGATTAATGCCGGCGATCTCGGCGCCGTCGTGAAGCTCAAAGATACCCACACGAACAACACGCTGAGTTCCAAGAGTCTCCCGGTGACCTACACCCCGGTGGTCTTTCCGGATCCGGTGATCGCCAACGCGATCCTTCCCAAGTCGAAGGGAGAGGAAGATAAGATCGGCTCGGGGCTCCATTCACTCCACGAAGAGGACCCGACCTTCATTGTTCACTACGACCCCGAAACCAAGCAGACCGTCATTCAGGGGCAGGGGGAACTGCACCTTGCGATCGTCGTGAAACGCCTGAAGGAAAAGTTCGGCGTTGAGGTCGATGTTGTCGAACCGCGCATTCCGTACAAAGAGACGATCAGGGGGATTGTGCCGGACGCGGAGTACAAGCACAAGAAGCAGTCGGGCGGAAGGGGGCAATACGGGCACGTCCACCTCAAGATCGAGCCGACGGCGCGGGGGAGCGGTTTCGAGTTTGAAGACGCCATCGTCGGGGGAGTCGTCCCCGGCAGATTCGTACCGGCGGTCGAGAAGGGTATCGTCGAGGCGATGACGAACGGTGTCATCGCGGGGTACCAGGTTGTCGACGTAAAGGCTACCCTCCACTACGGTTCCTATCACGACGTCGACTCAGACGAGATGTCGTTCAAGATTGCGGGAAAGATGGCCTTCCGGAAAGGCTTCAAAGAGGCAAGGCCGATTCTCCTCGAGCCGCTCTACGAGGTCGAGGTTATGGTCCCCGAGGAGCATATGGGAGACGTCATGGGAGACCTCTCAAGCCGTCGCGGCAAGATCCTCGGCATGGATTCGGACAATGCGCATCAGATCATCAAAGCGCTCGTCCCGCTGAAGGAGCTGTACCGGTATTCGACGACTCTCCGTTCGATGACGCAGGGACGAGGAATTCATAAACAAAAATTCTCGCATTACGAGGAAGTCCCACACGAAGTCGCCGAAAAGATCATTCTGGACTACGAGAAATCGAAGGGAGCGGAAGAGTAGAAGAATCTATTCCCCCCTGTGACACGGCCGGGACCTGCTTCTCCTCCATACTTCATCGGAGAAGCGGGTTGGCCATTTTCTCCTGCCGCGGGGCAAAGGGGGGAGAGCCGGCCATTAGCCGCTGTTATTGGATTGTACGCTCGGAGAGCGGCAGGAGCGAAAGCAGGCTTCCCGACTTCGGGAACGACTACTTACTGGTATTGCTCCCGAAAAGAGAGTAAATTGGAATTGACGAAACGGATCATTACCTCTTTCTGCATGGTACACCCCAAGTAATCCGAGAATATGTCCGAGGTCCAGATCAAGGAATACCCCTGGCAGGTCGGTTTGCGGTTCTTCCAGGGGATCGTTCAGGTCTTCTTCTTACTTATCCTCGCCCGTTCTCTCCCTCCCATAGAGTTTGGCCTTTTCGCCATCGTATCAATTTTCACGACGGTATGCGGAATCATTGTTGAATTCGGCATCGGAACCGCGTTGCTTCAGAGGGATGAGGTCAGCGTAGAGCAGTTGTCCTCGGTCTTCTGGATTGTGCTCCCGACATCGCTATTGGTGGCGGGCGTGGTCTTTGCTGCGGCGGATTCGCTCGAAGCTTGGTTCAAGCTTCCCGAGTTAGGCAACCTCCTGCGTGTCGCGATCTGGGTGGTCCCACTCATTGCGTCTCAGATCGTTCCGCGTGCCCTCCTGAGCCGAAGGTTTGATTTTCGTCTCTTTGCGACGATCGACGCCGTCGGAACAGCTTTCGGAGTTGCAGTCGCGCTGGTGGTGCTGCGGTACACCGCGTCCGCGTGGGTCTTCGTGGTTCAGATTCTCGCCACTTCCCTCATAAGGACGGTTTGGTTGTGGATGGCCGTCCGATGGGTACCTTCCATCCGTTTCCGGCTGAAGGAAGCGATTCCGCTGTTCAGATTTGGAAAACACGTTGCGTTCTTCAATGTGCTCAATTTCTCGGGGAAGTACTTTGACGATGGCATCGTCGGCAAGGTCCTGGGAGCGTTTTCACTCGGGTTGTACAACCTCTCGTACAAGGTCATCACGTTTCAACAAGAGATCATCTCCGGCGTGATGAATCAGATGGTTCTCCCGGTGTACGCGAGGAACCAGACATCGCGGGAGAAGGTGTTTGATGCTTTTTGCCGGGACACCCAATTTATCACCACCCTTTCTTTGCCCGTGCTGGCCCTGGTGTTCTCGGCTGCCCCGCTCCTTGTCCCGCTTCTGATCGGAGACAAATGGCTGCCGGCCGTGCCGGTGATACAGCTCTTGACGCTCGAGGCAATGCGTCAATCGCTCCTATCGCTCGCAGGTTCCGCGCTCCTGTCAGTCGGTGATTCGGCTCGCTTCCTGCTCTACGCGGTAATTTCTGCCCCGGTCCTCATCTGCAGCTTCCTCCTGGGTGTTCAGTGGGGAATCCTTGGGGTCGCGATCTGCCTCCTGGTGTTCAATTCCGCGCTCATGGGTCTCATGCTCTTCCTCCTTCGCCGGAGCTTTTCCTCACCTCTCAAGCCGATGATCTGGCAGTGGATTCCGGGGATCGTGATTTCCCTCGCGGTCACTTGCGTAGCTTATCCTCTCGTTGGGATCGGCCTTCGGATCGGTGCTCTTCTTCCGTTCGCTGCTGCGGCGATCCCGGCCGCGCTCTGCGTCGCGTTCGTCGTTCTCCGGAGTTTCTTCCCCGTTGCGCTTCGACTTGCGAAGGGCGTGAGATTGTCCGTGAGGCCGACGCACGCGCAGGGAGTGGATGACATGACTCGCACGCGGCGGGCAATCGTCTATGTCGAACCCCTCGTCAACGCTCAAAACCCGCACTTGACGTCGCTCCACTCCGCCGTCGGAACACGCCATCCGGGGATTGAAATGCGTTCCTTGGATTTCCGGGAGTTCTTCCTTTCACTGCCGAAACACTGGTATGCTCTGTTGCGGCGCAGCGGTCACCGCCCGGACAGAGAGTGCATCGTGCTCCATTTCCATTTCTTGCACCGCATTTATGCGAGCAAAAGTGGAATCGCGGCGTTCCTCAGGTCGGTTCGGTTCCTTCTGGCGATTGCTGTGTGCCGTTGCTCAGGGATTAAAATTGCATGGACCTTTCATAATGAGCGTGCCCATGACGCAGCGCACCGACGAGTTGAGCGGTTCTTTCTTTTTTCCATGGCGACGATGAGCGACGCGATTCTTTCCCTGTCGTTGGCGGCCAGGAGGCTCATCTGGGAAGAGTTTGGGAGAAGCGAAGGTGTCGTGTACACGCCTCACCCGCATTACCGCGGCCTCTACGCCGATTCAGTGCAGGTCCGCTCTGCACGCAGACGCCTTCGCATAGGCTCTCGGGATCGAGTCTATCTTTTTTTCGGTACGGTTCTCCCGTATAAGGGGCTTCTCGATTTGATCGAATCGTTCAGCGAGTGGAGGCCAAAGCGATCGGTTCGGTTGCTTGTCGTCGGGCAATGTTCCGATCCCGCGTATGAACGTTCGCTCCGTGATGCAGCGGCCGGAGATGCGAGAATTGCTTTTGAGTTCCGAAGGATTCCCGATGATGAAGTGCAGTTGTATATGCGAGCCGCAGACTTCGGCGTCCTTCCGTTTCGCGAGACTCTCCACTCCGGCACCGCGATGCTCTTTTCGTCATTCGAGTGTCCCCTCATCGTCCCCAACCTTGGATGGTTCCCCGAAATATTCGACGAGCACACGATTGGAATTATGTACGACCACTCGGTCGAGGGAGGATTGAAGTCTGCGCTGGAGACATCGCTGACTCATTCCCGTGAAGAATACGGGCCGGCGATCGGGGAATTTTGTCGCGAGCGGACGATCGAGCGCGCCGCGGATGCGACAGCGATGCTGTATGAAAACCTCGCTCACGAGGCATGAAGAAGGTTTCACGATGGTGGCTGCCCTCTCCAACGAGAGTCCATTGATGAAGAGTGGATCTGTAACAATCACTTCCGCTCCGTTGAAACCAGAATGGACTGCCTGCTCGTCGCAAGGCCGGGCTGAGGCAGCGAAGGCCGGGAGTAACTCTGTTGGCTGAATCGATCTCCATAATCATGACGGTCTACAATCAGGGAGACTATGTCAGGCCGGCGATCGAAAGCCTGCTTCGGCAGACAGTCGGCAATTTTGATTTCATCGTCGTCGACGATGGTTCGGAGGACCATTCCTACGAGGAGATCCTCCGGCTGTCGGATCCACGGTTGCGAATATTCAGGGTCGAACACAGAGGTCGTGGAGCAGCGCTGAATTTCGCGCTCGCTCAGACGAATGCGCCATGGATTGCGTTTGCCGACGCGGACGATATTTCGGTGCCGGACCGGTTGTCGCTTCAGCAGGAAGCACTCAAGGAAGACCAAACGATCGATGCGATGAGCGGCTCGTATCAAATGGTCGACGCGACAGGCGCGTCGATGGGGATCAAACATCTCCCCGCCAACCATGGTGATATTGTCGCGTTGATGCCGGTGCACTGTTCCATGTGTTTCCCAGCCGCACTCATCAGAAGGGAAACTCTGACGAAGATCGGCGGGTTCAATGAACGATTCGAAGCTGCGATTGACTACGATCTCTGGCTCCGGATGATCGGCACGGCGCGGTTCAGAAACCTGTCCGCCGTGTTGCTGAAAAAGCGGATCACTCCGGGATCCATCTCGGTGAGATTGAAAGATATTCAGTCGAAGGGTGCGTATGAGATGGCTAATCGATATCTGACGGAGCGGTTCCGGAGCGCAATTGACGCCGAAGAACAAAAGGACGTTCTCCTTCAATTGGGGAAACTCGAGTATTACCATGGCACCATGAAGATGGCCCGACGCCATCTGCGAAAGCTTCTGTGGAATAAGCCGCACGGGATGGAAGCGTGGAGATTCTACGTTGCCGGTTGCCTGGGAGACGTCGTCTTCAGATTCTTCCGTGAGAAGGGAATAGCGACTGCGATCGGAGGATTGTTGCGGGGCCGGGATGGAAAGGGGCATTTTTTTTCTCCATAGATGAATGAGGCACGGAGAGGCGAGACGGATACTGTGGACCCGACATATCTTTTCTTTGCTCCTCAGGATTGGCATAGCCAAAGGAGCAGAACGCGGGCTCTGGCGCTTGGGTTGTCGAGGGCCGGAAAGCGAACGATTTACCTGAATCCTCCCTCGTCCGTCGCTGCCGGCATCCGCGAGACGAGCGCTCGGATATTTCTTCCTTCTCGTCGGGAGAACATCCCATTCAAAATCACCGGGGACAACCTACAGGTCTGGTCACCGCCTCCAATCCCGACCTTCTTCAGGGGAAGTCTCACGCCCACCGTCGATCGTTGGTTGTTCAGGAGGTGGTTCGAGGAGCGCATTCGATCCCTCATGCAGCCGGTCGTGGCCATCGTCAGCATGCCCTTCTGGTGGGATGGTTATGCGAAGGATTTCAGGTCCCTCTACCGGGCTGTGCTTTTTGACTACCAGGACTCCGTCGCCACCTACTCCAGGAACTCACAGATCAAACGCCGGATGGAGATTCTCTTCGAGGAGCTCATGAAGGACGCCGACGGTCTCATCGCGCACACCGAAGCGGGTTTCTCCCGCCTGGCGTCGAAGCGCTCATCTGCCGGGATAATCCTCGTCCGGAACGGGTGCGACGAGACGCTGCCGATGCGTCGAATCCCGCGTCGCGGTCGGACAGACGAAAGTCGACCGATTATCGGGACCGTAGGTCGCATCACCGAGAACATTGACGTCTCTCTGCTGCTCGAGCTGGCCGACCGGTTCCCGACGGCCACAATCGAGAATGTTGGAACCGTCAGCAATTATCGAAAGGCGCTGAAATCGAAGAGAAACATCCGCCTATCGCCGCCGGAATCAGAAGAGAAACTTCTCGAGAAGATCGCTAACTTTGATATCGGCATCCTTCCCTACCGCTCAGATATCGAGGGGAGCCCAATGAGAGTCTATGACCTGCTCTCCATGCATCTTCAGGTGGTATCGACGTTCTTTCCGGATGTCACATATTTTGAGAACGTGGTTCATGTCGCGCGTAAAAGGGAGGAGTTCATTCCGACAGTTGATAGTCTCATCAACGGTCGGAGAATGCAGATTCAAGCAGAGGCCATGGAGCAGTTCCTGAAAGAAAATCGATGGGAGGGAAGAGTCGCCGCGCTCGTTGCCTTCTGCGAGAAACTGCTATCGCGGACACAATGAATTCGTCCGAGCCCCCGGTTGCGCACTGAATTTCGTGCGATGCCGGAACGCGGATGCAATGTTTTCCGAATATCAGTTGTTGACCTTAGACATACCTTGGCCAAGAAAAACGGAATACTTCTTCTGACGGACGGGATGGATCCGGGGGGCGTCGAGCGACACGTTGCGGATCTGGCGAATGGACTCCTCGAGAGGGGATACGCCCCGGTCATAGGGGCGACGGCGGGCCCTTTCTGCAACCGCCTAAGGAAGGAGGTCAAATTCCTCGATCTTGGTCTTGTTGAAGCAGGAAGCGGGCTCAAGCGTCCTTCGGGATTCATCCGGTCTTTTGGGACGCTTGTCTCCGAGATACGAAGGGAAGGGATCGTCCTGGTTCATTCTCATAAGCGATACTCCGATATTCTCGCGCGAGGCGTTTCCCGACTTACAGGCATCCCCCATGTCTCAACATGCCATAATCAGTTTTCGACTCGAAAACTGTTCTCTTTGTTTGGAGACACTACGATCGCGTGCAGCGATGCCATTGCGAGGATGCTGGTCAACGATTTTCGGAAGGATCCGGCAACAGTGAGGCGGATCTACTATGGGATAGCTCCCTTCGCGGAACTCCCCGAGAGAAAGAAGAAGGAGATTCGAGAGCTGTTCTCCATCCCGCCCAGATCCTGCGTTGTGGCAAGCGTCGGTCAGTTCATCCCGTCAAAGGATAGAAGGACTCTGGTTGAGGCCATCAATATTTTGAAGGGGAGAAGAGCCATCGATCAGACACTCTTCTTTCTCCTCGGGGACGGAACGGAAAAAAGGGAGATGATGGATCTGGCCGTGCGGCTTGAGTTGGGTCGCAATGTGCGATTCCTGGGAGCTCTTGCCGATGTCGAGGCGCTCTTTAATGTAGCGGATTTTATGGTGTTGTCCTCGGTCCGCGAAGGTTTGCCGTATGTTCTTCTCGAGGCGGCAAGCATCGGGAAGACACACATAGCGACGGACGTCGGGGGAGTGGCGGAATTCATCCTCAACGGCAAGACCGGCATTCTCGTCCCGCCGAAAGATCCACCTGCTCTTGCCGATGCAATCGCCAGACTTTTGGCCGACCGTGACGAGGTGCTCCGCCTGGGAGCGGCTGCCAGGATCCGATACGATGAACTGTTTACGATGGATAGGTTTGTGGATGAGACCGTCAATATATACCGGCATCATATCGGATCGGCGATCGCGTGAATGAATCGCTCGACATTCTCGGGATACCGTTCCAGACGATGGGCGAAGCCGAGATTCTGCGAGCAATCGTCGAAGGTGTGGAGTCGAGGAAGAAACTGTCAATCGTCCAACCTCATTTCTTCCATACGCTTCTCGCTTATGACGACCCTGAGATTGGGTCCCTCTATAAGAACTATGATCTCATTCTCCCCGACGGGTACGGCATCTTCGCCGCCTCCCGGTTTCTCTACGGGCGAAACGGGTTCGCGACGGCGCAGAACGGTAGCAACCTTCATCCTGTTATCATGAAAGAAGCGAGCGCCCGACGATGGCGTGTCTTCTTCCTCGGAGAGACCGACCAGTTGCTGGATCGATTGCGCGACCGTCTCCGCAGAGAATATCCGGGGCTTGTTGTAGCGGGAGCACACCAGGGATTCATCGACCTCGAAGACGAGGCGATCCCTACACTTGTCAATGAGTCTCGCGCCGATCTTCTCCTCGTGGGAATGGGCACGCCGAAACAGGATCGATGGTTGTGGCGTCACTATGATCGGCTCGACCCCATGGTCAGTATCGCTGTCGGTGCCGGAATCGCATTCATGTCGGGGACAAAAGCAAGAGCCTCCGGAAAGTGGCAGAAAGCCCACGGCGAATGGCTCTTCAGGCTATTGCAGGAGCCGCGACGGCTTTGGCGACGTTACCTTCTTGGCATTCCGAGATTCCTCTTTCTTGTTCTCCGGGAAAAGTTACAGAAGCTGGAGCGAGCATGACCCGAAGGTTGTCCATTCTTCTCCTCCTTGTCTTTTTCGCGGAAGCTGCTCTCCTCGGTCAGACTCGAGCCGTGACGAGACACAGTTGGGGGGCGGCCGCCGCTCTCGGTTCTACGTCGGGTTTCGAGACGATTGAATTGACCTTCGACCCTCCCGCCCGCACGACCGACGAGACGCCATACTCGCGAAGAGTGATGTACTATGCGCTCGATCCGGGGAGCACCATCTCGTGCCGGATCGTAGGATCCGTCCCGGCGCGGAGAGGGTGGAAGACCCTGACGAGAGTGCTCCCGGCCGCGTCCTCGAGAGATTCCGGTTCGATGAGGGAAATGACGGTTCCGGTCCCACTGACCGAGCTCGCGTCCGCGCCAACGGTTCACGTAACAGGATACGGATGGTTCAGAGGATATTACCTGGCGCGTATTGAAGTTACTCCGTTCTTCCGCAACTCGAGCGCAGATGGTGCACAGTTTTCCCGCACCGTCGACCTGCAGATATCCTCTCCTCAGCCGCGGCCAAACGAAACCATCGCGCACAAAGGAGGCGGCGATCCTCAGTTCGAAAAAATACTCAAGGAACTGATCCTCAACTACGGTTCTGTTCAACCGTACGCGATGCCTTCGCTGAACGATACCACCGGCGGGTGGTTTAACACATCATCGACCTATGTCAAGTTGGCTATTCCCGACGACGGCATCTACCGCATTACGAAGGATCAGCTCCAGAAATTCCTCCCGTCGGGGACGACAATCGACCCGAGGACATTTCAGCTTTTCGATCGTGGAAAGGAGGTCCCGATAGTTGTTTCCGGCGAGGCCGATGGGTCGTTTGACAACGGTGACTATCTCGAGTTTCCGGCGCTCCGGAACTACACCGGGAAGCAGAGGATCATCACGACGAATCTGGCCGACGAATACAACGAATACCTCAACCGGTACACAGACACCACGCTTCTCTGGCTGACGTGGGGCCAGAAGGACGGTCTCCGCATGAAGACCAATCCATCCCTGGCTCCAACGACCGATACACTGACGACCTACACCGCGTTCCTTCACCTGGAGAGCCAGGGGCCCTACCCCGGGCTTCAACTTGCGAACACGGACGTCTATTCTCAGCAGGATTACCGGTGGAACCCGTTTGACATGTGGCCCTGGAATTTTCTCAACGGCGGGGCAAGCGCATCGGCGAGCTTCTCCGTTTCGGATTTCTCGCTCGCCGGCGACAGCGTCACGCTCTACGCCAAGTTTGCCAGTTGGGGGGCAAGCGTGAACGTCGGGGCGCACAATATCGCCCTGCGACTCAATTCAAGCGGGGATCTCAGTTCCGTAGTTCTCAATCGCGGAGCCGAGGTGGTCCTGACGGGGCGGGCGCCCGCGACGGCACTGACCCCTGGGGGCAACTCGGTGACACTTTTCTCATATCCGACGGCATCAAACCCGAACACGATCATCTACGATTGGTTTGAGGTCGAATACCCGCGCCGTCTCAACGTGGTCAACGATACCCTGCTTTTCGACTTTCGGTCGGTGTCCGGCAAGAAACTGCGGACAGTGCAGGTGACAGGGCTCCAGACGGCCGATGTGCTCCTCTATCGAGTCAAGCCCTCCGGCGAAAGGGTCACGAACTTCTCGCTTTCGTCGACGGCTCCATTCACCCTTACGTTCTCGGATACTGTCGATGCGGGGACTCAGTATTGCATCATCCCGCAGTCGAGAGCGTATACGCCCCTCGTGAAAAAAGTCAAAACCTTTGCCGGGCTTCGGGCAACCACGAGCCAGACCGATTACATTGCGATCACGAATTCCAAGTTCTACCCGGAAGCCCAGCAGTATGTCCAGACCGTCGGTTCACTGAAGCATCTTGCGACGCGCCTGGTTAACGTCGATGATATTGATGACGAGTTTGGCTACGGGTATCCAACTCCGGACGCGGTGCATCTCTACGTCCGTTCTGCCTTCCGCTGGCAGCCACCGATGCCGTCGTTTCTCGTTCTCCTGGGCGACGCCTCGTACGACTACAAATACTACGAAGGAGACTCGACGGCCGTCAACTACGTCCCCTCCGTCGGTTATCCGGTGAGTGACGTGGCGTATGCTCTCGCCGATACGATCACCGGACTCCCCCAGATGAACGTCGGCCGCATTCCGGTAAAGAATGTCGGAGAACTCTCCCAATACCGGTCGGTCTACAGCTCGTACGTCTCGAGTCCGTACGATGATTGGAACAAGCGGTTCCTCTTTTTTTCGGGGGGGGATCCAACGGTTCCGGGAGAAATCGACCTTCTCAAATCCGTCCAGGACCAGATCATTGCTACGGTTGCGAGCCCGGCTCCGGTCGGTGGAATCACGACGCAATTCTACAAGACGATCAACCCGCAGTCGGATTTCGGTCCCCTCAGCCCTCAAGCGGTAGCTGACGCAATTTCATCAGGCGGAGTCTTCATCTCGTACATCGGCCATAGCGGGACGCAGACGTGGGATAACAGCATCGGTGACCCTCTGCAATTGAAGAATTCCCGCGGTCGCTACTCGCTCATCACGGACTTCGGGTGCTCTACGGGAAAGTTTGCCGAGCCGCTCATCACATCCTTCAGCGAGGAGTTTATTGTCGGCTCCTCGGCGAGCTCCGTCGACTACATCGGAAACTCGTCGCTGGGATTCGAGAGCATTGCGACCTCGCTGCCGCCCCGATTCTACTCGGCGATGCTCCAGGATACGATCCTTCGAGTGGGGGAGACACATCTCATCGCAAAATTGAGGCAGATTGCGGCCGAGGGGCTCACGACGGTGAACAGTATCATGCTCTACAATAATACCCTCATCGGCGATCCGACCGTCGACCTCGCCGTTCCGTTTCTTCCGAACCTGGTCATTCAACCCGGTTTCATAACACCGGTCTCGCAAAATGTGTCGGACGACCAGGACAGCGCGGCGATCCGGGTGGTCTACGCGAACTACGGATCGGTCACACGCGACACGGTGGAAATAACGATCCAGCAGAGGTATGAATCGACAGTGGTGCGGTCGTGGACGGTTCGAAGGCCTATGCCGCTCGTGTACGATACGCTGACGGTCTATGCGAGCGTCAGGCAATTGGCCGGAGATCACACCCTGACAGTGAATATCGACCCGCTCAATGCAATCGCCGAACTTTCGAAGGGAGACAACTCGGCGACGAAATCCTTCCAGGTCGTCACGTCGGAGTTTAAGGCGGTGACACCGTCTCCGTTTTCAACGGGAGCGGCCTCGTCGCTCGTTTTGCTCAATCCGACGACTCAACGGTACGACCCTTCGCAAATCATCACGCTTGACCTCGACTCCCTTCCGGATTTCTCCACGCCGGTGGAACTCTCTTCCCCCATGGGAATTGTGACCACATCGTTTTCGCTCGGCACGCTCAGGAAGCCCGCGCGATACTATTGGCGTGCTCGATTCCAGTCGTCGACGGGGAACTGGACAACGGGTTCGTTCTATCTCGGCGCCGGTTCGGTCGGCACGCTCGGGGAGGCTGATTCCGTCGACTGGCAGAAGAATTCGCTCGCCCACGTTGCGTACGCTCCCGGGATTGGAGCGTCGATCCAGAGCACGTTGACTTCGATCCAGGTGATCTCCTCCGGCTTCCTGGACGGCAAGTTCGGAGTGATCGACATCGGCGGCGCCAATGTCCTTCCCAGCAGTTTTGGCCGCGGACATCAGGTCGTCGTCATTGATCCCGCTGCCGACACTCTCGTGAACCTCGGGACGTTCGATGTTTACGGAAATCCGGCGGAGGCCGATTCACTCGCCGCGTTCCTCACTGCCGTCCCTCAGGGGTATTATGTGGCGGCAGGAATTATCGACGAAGGATCGTACCATCTCACACCGGCGGTATACTCTGCGTATCATTCGATAGGAAGCATGTACATAGATTCAGTCGGCTACCGTGATTCGTGGGCGATCTTTGGAAAGAAGGGGCTTTCGCCCGGATCGGCTCTTGAGTCATACAAGAAGAGCTCGACTGGGAAAGCGGTCGTGGAAACGACGCTGGTTCACCCTGAGGCGTTCGGGACGATCGTAACACCGGCAATCGGCCCCGTTTCGGGATGGAATCAGCTCAGCCTGTCGAAAAATGTGCCCGCCGGTACCCATGTCGCAATCTCGATGGTCGGTCTCCTTCCGTCAGGCTCAGCCGACACCCTATTCCGATCCTACGATTCGTCGTCGGTGGCGCTCCAGAGCATCGCCGCAACGCGATATCCGACCGCACAGTTTATCTTCTCTCTCCAGGCCAATTCTTCGCTGATCTCTCCGGTTCTCAGGAGCTGGTCCGTGAGGGCAACTCCGCCGCCGGAACTTGTCGTATCCCAGAATACCTTGCAGCTCCAGAAGTCCTCATTCCAGGAGGGAGAGATTGTCAACGTGGGAGTGACGGTCTTCAACGTCGGCCTCTCGCCGGCGGAGAGCGTCGTCGTCGCGATTCTCACGGACGATACCGGAAACCTACGAACGCTGAAAAGCGCCATCATCCCATTGATCAAAGCGGGGGATTCCGCCGGGGTCAGCGTGCAGTACGACAGCCGGGGTAGGCGCGGGAGCCACTCATTTGTCGTGCAGGTCGACCCGAATGACCAGATTCCGGAGCTCTACAAATTCAACAATACGGTCTCAGCTCCTTACACAATCTTCTCTGACACTGTCAGGCCATCCCTGGTGTTGACCATCGACGACGCGCAGGTTGTAGACGGTGACTTTATCCGGGCCCATCCGTCCGTCACGCTCCAGCTGAGAGATCCAAACGGAATCCCGGTTAGTCCGTCGGACACCTCGATCATTTATCTCGAGGTCGACAACAATCAGGTGTACTTCACGGGAAACAGTTCTATTCAGTTTGTACCCGGAACCCCTCCGCTCATCGCCCAGGTGCTCTGGTCACCCGAGTTGTCGGAGGGGACGCACACGTTGCGTTTCTATGGGAAGGATGCCGCCGGCAATTCATCCGATACGACCGTCATCAACATTCAGGTTGCCAATCAGCTGCAACTCACGAATGTCTTTAACATACCGAATCCGTTCGGGAACGGGACAACATTCACCTTCACTCTTTCCGGTTCGGACGATCCGCAGAGCGCTCATATCAAAATCTATACGGTCACCGGTCGTTTGATTCAGGATCTTGATATCTCGTCGAGGGTGCACGTCGGCGCCAATGGCTACAAGAGCTCCACCGATAACCTCTACTGGGATGGACGGGACAGAGACGGAAGCGAGATCGCCAACGGAGTCTATTTCTACCGTGTCATCATTCGGGAGGGGGGACAGGAGACGACGGCGACGCAGAAACTTGTGAAGATGCGATAAACGGTGAGTCTCGTCCCCCGAATCCGGGATCGAGAATGGGGCAGTGATATCACTACTATCAACAGCTGGAATCCATCCATGTATGAACATACTTCCAGGCCGCTACTTTCGAGGCGCCATTTCTTTCGCAGGTTGTGGGCGCACTTTCTCCTTGCATCGGCGATCGTGTTTACTTCGCTCGGCGTCGGAATCGCTGGCTATCGGATCACCGAGGGGCTCTCGTTCATCGACGCGCTCCTCAATGCCTCGATGATCCTTGGAGGGATGGGGCCCGTGAACGAGCTCCGCACTCCGGCAGGCAAAGTCTTCGCGTCGTTCTATGCTCTCTTTTCGGGGATGCTCTTCCTTGTGGTGGCCGGGATCATGATCGCCCCGGTGGCTCACCGCCTTCTTCACTGGATGCGCTTGGAAAAGGAAGAGAAATTGTTGTAGATGCTCGGAGGATAGATCCTGAATTCCCGTGATCCGAGAGTCATGACCTCGCCGTTCACCGTTTCCTTCAGCATGTTGCTTCGCCTTTTGACCGAGAACCATCCCGCCGTCGACAGCACCCCATCGACGTGACGGCAAAACCTGCGATGGTGAGGGCAAGCGCGGACTTATCCAAATTCCTGGGGCGATGGGTTCCCCTCGTCTCGCGCCTTGCCCCGGTTGCTTCTCTCATCTGAGATCTCGATATTGAGTATCGATATCGATATTCGATATAGAAAACGCAACGTCAATGCTGAAAACATTCCTCCTTGGCTTCATCAAGATCCACATCCTCCATCATGCGCTGAAAAGCCCTGTCTACGGCCTCTGGCTCATCGAGGAACTCCGCGGTCATGGCTACACGATGAGCCCGGGCACTCTCTATCCAATCCTTCATTCCCTTGAAGAGGAAGGGCTCCTGAAGTCAAGAGAAGTCCTCGTGGAGGGGAAGATCAGGCGAAACTATGTGACGACCCCAAAGGGGAGGAGGGCTCTGGGCGAAGCAAAAAAGAAAATCGGCGAGCTTGTCAACGAAATTATGGAGTAAGGAGATGGTTGCGTTGCGCCGATACGGGTGGTGCGTGTGTGCGGCGATGATGACGCTCTCATCGACGGCTCTCTCCGGTCCCCCCTTCAAAACAGACGACCCGGAACCGGTCGAACTCGGACATTGGGAAGCCTATGTTGCCTCGCAGCAACAGTTTGCCCTCTCCGAGACCGATGCCACCCTTCCGCATTTCGAATTCAACTATGGAATCCTCCCGGACGTTCAGGCGCATATTGTCGCGCCAATGGGCCACCAAAGAACCGAGGATGGGGCTCGATACGGATTCTCCAGCACAGAATTGGGGGTAAAATACCGGTTCATGGAGGAATCGGATGAGCTCCCCCAGGTCGGAGTGTTTCCTCTTGCCGAGCTCCCGACCGGGGATAGGAGGCTTGAGGGAACGGAGTATCAGCTCTACTTTCCGGTGTGGCTGCAGAAATCGTGGGGGCATCTCACAACCTATGGAGGAGCCGGATATTGGATCAATCCCGGCACCGGGAACAGGAACTGGACTTTCGCGGGATGGCAAGTGCAATACGATTTCAGCGATGTCCTGACGCTCGGTGGAGAATTGACATACAATTCCCCGCAGGTCACCGGTGCACATTCCGACGCAGGTTGCGATCTCGGCGGATATGTGAACCTTGACGAACACAATCATTTCCTCTTTTCACTCGGGCACAATTTTCTTGGAGCAGGGACAACCTTTGGGTATCTCGGATACCAGATCACCGGGTGAGGTGCAATCTTCACCCACGATGAAGAGGAACACCCTCCGGGAGCTTGCGAGGCTTTTCCTGAAGCTCGGGTTCCTTTCCTTCGGCGGGCCCGCCGCGCACATCGCGATGATGGAGGAGGAGGTCGTCAAGCGAAAGAGATGGATCACCCATGAGTACTTTCTCGACCTGCTGGGTGCGACCAACCTTATCCCCGGTCCCAATTCGACCGAAATGGCGATCCATATCGGCTACTTGCGGGCTGGCTGGCTCGGGCTTCTGACGGCAGGGGTCTGTTTCATCGGGCCGGCGGTCGCCATCACATTGGTTCTTGCCGAATTCTACCTTCGTTACGGCTCGCTTCCGGCCGTGGGGCAGTTCTTTTGGGGGATCCGCGCCGGAGTCATCGCGGTCATCCTCGCGGCGATCATTCGCCTTGGTAAGCCGCAATTGGTAAAGCGTTTCGTCCTCATCACCTCCATCGCCGTCTGTCTTCTCAGCCTTCTTGGCGTGGATGAAGTTCTCTTGTTGATCTTCGCCGGGATCGCGGGAATCCTCTGGGCGAACAAGGGGCACATTACCCGAGTGGCTCTACCTGCCGTGGGTTTTCTCCTTCTGCCGGTTTTCGCCGGGACAAGGAACGGAACCGCTCCCGCCGGCTCGCCATCGTTGACTTCCCTCGGGCTTTTCTTTTTGAAGATCGGGTCGATCCTGTACGGGAGCGGATACGTTCTTGTGGCCTTTCTCCAAGAGGGGCTCGTTGATGCGCGACACTGGCTGTCGCAGCGGGCGCTTCTCGACGCGATCGCGGTCGGCCAGTTTACCCCCGGGCCCGTTCTCTCCACCGCGACATTCATCGGGTACCTCATCCTCGGTCTGCCCGGTGCAGTGGTGGCGACCTCCGGGATTTTTCTCCCTTCCTTCATTTTCGTGGTCCTCACCGGCCGCTGGGTTCCGAAACTGCGGAAGTCGCCGACATCGGCGGGATTCCTGGACGGAGTGAATGGGGCATCCCTTGGTCTGATGCTCTCGGTCTGCATCACCCTCGGAGTCTCGACGCTTGCCGGGGTAGCACCGTGGATCATTTTTCTCGTTTCGGCTGTTGTCATCATACGATGGAATGTCCACGCCGGCTGGATCGTCGGAGGTGCGGCGCTCGCCGGTTGGCTTTTCTCGAGTTTCGGTTTCATGATATAGAGGAGTTGATGATGAAAAATGCTCTTCCGTCTACGTGGGTTGTCGTACTGGTCATGTTCCTCCTCACCGGCCTCGCGGGGGTGGCGAAGGCGCAGGAGCGTTCGTCGGCCGGCTCGATGGTTCCCCTCGCATCGCTCCGCGATTCGATCGGTATACTGCGCCTGGAAATCGATTCCCTTAAGGCGCAGGCTCCCGGCCTCGGCGACTACATGACCGCGATCCAGCTTCACATTGCCAAACTGTGGTACGGCTTTACGGCTCTCAATTGGGAGCTCGTGTCGTACGAGCTCAACGAGATGAAAGAGGCGATCGAGGGTGCGATGGCGCTCCATGCGGTGAAGAACAACGTGAACACCGCGGGCGTCCTTCAAAGCGTTGAGCAGACGCAGGTGGCCTCGATGGAAAAGGCGGTCGCCTCGAAGGATCATCGGCTCTTCTCCGCCGCGTACCATGAGACCCTCGAAGCCTGCAACAGCTGTCACAGGTCCGCGGGATACGGTTTCATCTCGGTCACGCTTCCCTCCGCGCCACCGGTGACGAATCAGGTCTGGGATGCTCATTGAACTTCATCGAACAGTAGCCTTGATGGAGGAGCGACGATGAGATTGTGGTCTCTCCATCCGCGCTATCTGGACGCAAAAGGCCTTGTCGCGCTCTGGAGAGAAGCTCTGCTCGCCCGGAAAGTCCTCCGGGGCGCCACGAAGGGATACCGGCATCACCCTCAACTCATTCGATTCAACGCACGGCATCCCGTTCTTCCGGCGATCGACACGTACCTCTCGGCCATTGCCGACGAAGCGGAGACGCGTGGATACCGGTTCGACAGAAGAAAAATCGGAAGGACATTGTCGCGCAGACGTTTCGAGGTGAGTGAGGGACAGCTTCGGTACGAACTCGCGCACTTGAAGCGTAAACTCCGCCGGAGAGATCCAGATCGTTATCGCCAGCTGCGAAGACTTTCGCTCCCGAAACCTCACCCGATGTTTGTGCCCGTTCCCGGTCCAAGGGCGTCGTGGGAAAAGGTCCAGCGAGAGAGTCCCCGGATCTGACGGGCTTCTCAGCATCCTCTCTATCCAGCCAACGCTTTTTACCATCCCCCAAAAAACAGGATTCCCTCGCTTGCTTTTGTCTCAGAATTCGACTATTTTACCAATAGAGTCGAAAGGACGATTTTGAGCGAAAAGCTGACAAGGGAAAAAGTGGAGGTGATTCTCCACGCCGCCACAGGGCGATTCGCCACGTACGGATACTCGAAGGTGACGATGGATGAAATCGCCGAGGATATCGGTATGGCGAAAGCCTCGCTCTACTACTACTTCCCGACGAAAGAATCGATCTTCAAGTCGGTGGTGCAGCACGAGCAGCAGGCATTCCTCGCGGCAGTCGGCGACGCGTTTCAAAAAGCTCACTCGGGATCGGAGAAACTCGTTGAATTCGTCCGCCTGCGACTGAAGTTGACCGAGCGGCTCAACAACCTGAGCCATTTTTCACAGCAGGGCTGGCATGATGTCAAACCACTTTTCAAGGATGTCATCGCCTCGTTCATCGACCAA
This sequence comes from Bacteroidota bacterium, assembly GCA_035505655.1. GTDB lineage: Bacteria > Bacteroidota > Ignavibacteria > UBA10030 > UBA8401 > JAGVPT01. Next base: position 48,707 of record DATJQP010000098.1, on the reverse strand, counting down.
GAGCAGCAATGCCTGACGCATATTCTCCAGGAGGGAAAAAAGAACGGCGAATTCTGTGCAGACCATCCTCAGAGGACGGCGACGATGATTCTCCATCTTCTTCAGGGAATTCACATGCGTTTTCTCCGATCCTCCGACCATCACACGATAAGCGATGCGGAGCGTTCGGCGTTTGAGCAGGAGGCACTCTTCACCATCGACACCCTCCTCCACGGTATGCTCAAGAGACATTCATAGGATCTGACGAAAGGAAATTCCGGAAATGCAACACGACGAACAACGGGCCCATCAACATGAGCAAGGCCCGTCAAATCAGGAAGGTGAATTGAAGAACGGCAACGGCGATGCGGAATCGCTCGAATCGATTCCCCTTTATCGTAACTTCAAGGTGGTCATTCCGCTCTTCATCGTAGTCCTCGGCCTTGCCGCCGTCACCTGGCAGTACTACATCAACGCACGCGACTACGTCTCGACCGACGACGCCTATATCGATGGAAACCGGGTATCCGTGAGCGCAAAGATGCTCGGGCGGATCGATGAGCTTAACGCTGACGAAGGGGATACGGTTCATGTGGGGGAACTCCTCGTGAAGCTCGATGAGAGCGACCTCAAAGCGCAGGAGGTTCAGGCGAAGGCCGCCCTTGCGCTCGCCGGCGAGAATATCACGCTCGCCAATGTGAGCCTGGACCGGGCGAAGACCGATTTCGAACGTGCGACGGCCCAGTTCAAGGAGAACATCATCCCGCGCGAACAGTACGATCACGCGCAAAGCGAGTACGAGACGGCGAAGGCCAGACTCGGAATCGCCACCGCCCAGGAGGTGACCGCTCGTGCCCAGCTCGGGATCATCGAAACCCAGCTCGGGAACACCGTCGTCGAATCGCCGATGGACGGCGTCGTGTCGAAGCGGTGGGCACTCGTCGGGGATGTCGTCCAGCCCGGCCAGGCGATCTTCTCGGTCTACGACCTCAAGAACATCTGGGTGACGGCAAACCTCGAGGAGACGAGCCTCGAAGCTCTTCGTTCGAGCGACAAGGTGGAGATCACGGTCGATTCGTACCCCGACGTGAAGTTCACGGGATCGGTATTTCAGATCGGGGCGAACACCGCCTCCCAGTTTTCGCTCATCCCCCCGAACAACGCTTCGGGTAATTTCACGAAGATCACCCAAAGGGTGCCGGTGAAGATTTCCATCGAGCGCGCGCCGGGGAGCGATCCGCGGCGGTCCATTGATCTCCTCCCCGGCATGTCGGTCGAAATCAAGGTGAGGGTGAGATAACGGTGGCGCCTTCCTTCAGACATAGGGTCAAGCAGGGGTTCGTGAGGAGGGTCCCGTCTCTCCATCACGAGCATGAGACGTACCGGTGGTGGGTGCTCGCGAACGTCATGATCGGAACCTTTATGGCCGTTCTCGACGCGACGATCGTCGACGTATCGCTCTCGAAAATCATGGCGTCGTTCGGCATCACGGTGGACAAGGCGGAATGGGTTATCACCGCCTATATGCTCGTCTTCGCCGTCATGCTGCCGACCTCCGGATGGATTGCAGACCACTTCGGCTACAAAAGGACCTATTTTCTCGCCCTCAGTCTTTTTACGTTGGGGTCTTTTCTCTGCGGGATGGCCTGGAGCGAAAACGCCCTCATCACGTTCCGGGTGATCCAGGCGAGCGGAGCGGGACTTCTCATGCCGACCGGAATGTCCATCGTCACGCGCGAATTTCCATTGCGGCAGAGGGGAGTCGCTCTCGGCTTCTGGTCGATCGCCGCGGCCGCATCGGTTTCACTCGGACCGATGATCGGCGGGTACCTCATCGACAACATCGACTGGAATGCGATCTTTAACGTCAACGTCCCCGTCGGGATCGTCGGACTCTTTGCGACCCTCGTCATCCAGCGGGAATACAAGACGGAGCGAGCCCGCTCGTTCGACGTCGTGGGTTTTCTCTCCATGGCAACGTTCCTCTGCACGCTCCTCCTCGCTTTGACCGACGGAAATGCATCATGGAACACGGGTGGATGGAACTCTCCGTTTATCATCACATGCTTTCTCATCTCGGCCCTCTCGCTGGTGATTTTTCTCGTCACGGAATTCACGATCAAGGACCCCCTCATTGATCTGAGGCTCTTCAAAGATTTCAATTTCAGCATGGCAAACGGAGTCCTTTTCATCTTCGGGTTCGGAATGTTCGGAAGCACGTTCCTGCTCCCGCTGTATCTCCAGATGTCCCTTGGATATACGGCATTCCAGGCCGGCTCGCTCTTTTTGCCGGTCGGAATGCTCCAGGCGACCACAGCCCCGATCGCAGGCCTCCTCTCGGACAAGGTCAATCCCAAGGTTCCGGCATCCATCGGGATCACTCTGCTGGCGATAAGCCTCTTTATCAACAGCTCTCTCTCTCTCTATACCGAGCATCATCAGATCATGCTCGCGCTGTATATTCGGGGTTTCGCAATGGGGCTCATGTTCACGCCCCTCAACATGACCGCCATGTCGAACATCCCGAGGAACAAGATCGGACAAGCCTCAGGGCTGTTCAACGTCATCCGACAGCTAGGAGGGAGTTTCGGGATTGCGTTCATGAGCACGATGTTGCTCCGCCGGACGATCTACCATACGGCGACGTACGGCCAGTTTGCCAGCCCGCAATCGGATGCTTTTCGCCGCGTGGCTGAACACCTGACGCAGTTCAGCCTCAATTCGGTCGGCGGCAACCAGGCACTCTCCGCGATGAGAGCCAACGCGCTCATTGCGGCCCATCTTTCAACCCAGGCGTTTATCAGCGCGGTCTGCGACGATTTTCTCGTTGCAGCGCTCATCACCATAGCGGCGATCGTCCCGATTCTCTTTCTCAGAGTGCGAAAGACGGAAAAAGCGGAACATGTCGTCGCGATGGATTAGAGCCTCGCTCGTCAGTGCGGCCCCAGTGAAGGAATCGGAACTATGAAGATCATTCTTATTGAAATCATGATTGCGGCGCTCGGCATGACCGCAGCGGCCCAGGATTCGATGTCAGTCGACGAGGCCGTCGCCCGCGTTCTCCGGACGCATCCGTCGATCGACCAGGCACGGGCGAGCATCCTCGCCGGGGAAGCGCGGACCTCCCAGGCGGCGAGCGCAAAACTCCCGGACGTGTCGACCGATGCGATCTACACCCACATCGGCCCCATCCCGGATTTCAGCTTCCCGTTGTTCGGCAGTATCGTCCTCGCTCCGGCCGATAACTACGACGCTCATGTTTCGGGACGGTACACGGTCTACGATTTCGGGAAGGCGAATTCCGCCGTCGACCTCAACCGATCGAAGGTTGAGACGATGCGCGACGCCATGGAGCTGACGAAGACAAACCTCTCGCTCCAGACGATCCGGGTTTTCTACACGATCGTTTTCCTCCGCAGAAGTCTTCTCGTGCAGGATGAGCAGCTCCAGGCTCTCAACGAACACCTGACGGTGACACAGAAAAGGGTGGAAGCGGGGACGGCCACGAACTTCGACGTCCTGACGACCGAAGTCCGTGTTGCCACTGCTCAGAACCAGAAAGTCGAGATCGAGAACACTCTCGAAAAACAGGAAGCGATGCTTCGACAGCTCCTCAGCATGTCGACGGAATCCCTTCCGCCCCTGAAGGGAGCATTCGACTCGGACTCTGTCTCGTTGGCGACCGACTCCCTCTATGTGAAGGCGCTCCATCAGCGGCAGGAGATGCGGGTTGCCCGGGATGACGAAGAGACTGCCCAACGCCAGAAGAAGCTCACCTCTCTCGGGAATGTCCCGAAGCTCAATGTCATGCTCGCGTACGGCCTGAAGAACGGCTACGAACCGGACCTCTATCCTGTTCGGGGAAACTGGGCGTGGGGAGCTGAGGCACAGATCCCGATTTTTGACGGTGATCGCGTCTCCCACCAGGTGGAGGAAGCCCAGGCAACGATCGAGGCGAATGAGGCTCACACCCGGGAGGTGGCCCAGCAGATCAGGTCGGAGGTGGAGCAGGTGGTCTCCGACGTGACCGCCGCGGCTGAAAAGGTGAGAATCTCGGAGGTGCAGCTGCGTCAGGCGGATGAGGCCGTGACGATCGCGAGGACACAATATCGGACGGGGTCAATCACCAATCTTGACCTTCTCGATGCCGAGACCGCGGAATCGACCGCGAAGCTCGCGCATCTTCAGGCGCTGTATCGGTATACGATCAGCAGATATGAGCTTGACCGGGCCGTCGGCGATCCGCTCGTCGGCCGGTGACGATGGGCGAATTGCATCCGGAGCGCGAAATAAATATATTGATGCGACGTCCATTCCTCTTTCACCCTTGCCATTTTTCATGAAACGATTCTTTGCTCTTCTCTGCCTTTCCGGCATCCTCATCCTGCCGGTATGGGCCCAGCATGTTCCTGTCGTCATGAACCTCTCTGCCCATCCTGACGACGAGGACGGGGCGACGCTCGCGTACTATCGGTACAAGTTCGGGGTGAAGACCTACTCGGTCTGTTTCACCCGCGGTGAAGGGGGTCAGAACGAGATCGGCCCCGAGCTCTATGCCGACCTCGGCGTGCTGAGAACGGCGGAAACCGAGAAGGCCGCGAAGATCATCGGTTCGGAAGTCTATTTTCTGAATTTCGTTGACTTCGGGTTTTCCAAGACTGCCAGCGAGACCTTTCAATTCTGGGGGAAAGACGAGACCATTGCCCGCCTTGTCTATATCATCCGCAAGCTGAAACCCGACGTCCTCTTCACGAACCACGACAGCACCTCCGGGCATGGAAACCATCAGGCGGTCGGTATCGCAGCCCTTCAGGCCTTTTCCCTCGCGGCCGATCCGTCGTACCATCCCGAACAGCTCAGGGAGCCCGGTGTCTCGCTCTTCCAGCCGAAGAAGCTCTTCATGCGGATTTTCTTCCAGCGGGATACTCTCCTGAAACCCGATGTGGTCAACCCTACCGCAACCGACACGTTGCCTCTGGGAAAAACGGCTACCCAACTCGCCGTCGAGGCGCTCGCGCAACACCGGACGCAGGGGATGGACAAGGTGGTTGCGAGCGGCCGCTTCGGCAGGTTCCTCGACTCAACGAGGTACATCCTCGTCCGTGAGAGCGCTCCGTTCAAGAACGACAGAGGCGACTTTCTCGGCGGACTTCACACGCCCGGTGAAGCGCGATTGTCCCTGTTTCCTTCCCGGTCTCTTCTGAGCGTCTCAGCGTCCGATTCCGTCGTCGTGCGGGGAGAGAAATTCACCGTAGACGTCGAACCCAGAGGCCGGCTGACCGACTTGCACGTCACACTCGATCTCCCCGAGGGATGGACGAGCAACCGGGTGGAGGCGACCGGGAGGGAACGCTTCGAAGTCAGGGTTGGCCGCGAGGCCGGGTATACGTTTCCCAAGGTTCGTCATCTGTATGAAACGATGAGAACGATACCCGCTGTGACACTTCATGCGGCATACGTCACCGGCGGAAAGCAGACATCGGAGACCCTTCCGCTCTTCATTGACGTCGCACCGGATGATGCTCTCTTCCTCTCTTCACCGATCTACCGTGTTTCGGAGGAGCCGACGAAGATAGCGTTCAGGGTCGTCAATTACTTTCCTAACAAATCCGCCGGCAGGGTGACGGTTCTTGCGCCGGAAGGTTGGCAGACGATCAACAGCGACTTCGCGATCGCCAAAGAGGACAGCGCAGAGACCGATACCGTGACCCTCGTACCTCCGGCGGGACTTCGGGAAGGAACCTACTCCGCAAAGGTCTGTATCGAAAGCGACACTGCCGTTGTCGCCCTGAGGAAGTTTGACGTCGCCGTTGCCGGGGGAGTCAACGTCGGGATCATCCAGAGCTATGACGATGTTTTCCGCCGGGTGCTTGACGGACTGAAGGTCAGGCACTCGCTGCTTGAAGAAAACGACCTTGTGACCGGAGATTTGAGTCTCTTTTCAGCGATCATCATCGACATCCGCGCTTACCTGGTCCGCCCCGATCTTGTCAGGAACAACGGACGGCTTCTCGATTATGTGAGGAACGGCGGGACCCTCGTCGTCATGTATCAGCGCCTGGAGGAATGGAAGCCGGAGTATGCACCATACCCGATCGCGATTTCCCGCGACAGGATCACCGACGAGACCGCTCCCGTCACGGTTCTCTCCCCGGGCAACATCCTCTTCAACCAACCGAACAGGCTCGATTCGACAACCTGGGACGGTTGGGTGCAGGAACGCTCGCTTTATATGCCGTCGAAAGTCGCTCCGCAATACGAGAAGCTCATCTCATGCTCGGACCCCGGGGAGAAGCCTCTCGACACAGGCCTCCTCATGGCCTCATACGGAAAGGGAAAATACATCTACTCCGCGTTCGTCTGGTACCGGGAGTTGAAGGAGGTCAACAAGGGTGCCTTTCGGATGTTTGCCAATATGATATCGGTGGGAAAGTAATATCCTGACTCAACGGAGTGACGTGGTTCATGGCATGCGCGTCTCGTCCAGTTTTCAGTGCGCGCCGCCGCGCTCGCGCCAGTTTCCGACCCGGGACTCAGACTTCGGCACTCTCCTCATGAAATCCTCCTTCCTCGCACTCCTGATCATCTTTGCCGGCTGCTCACATTCCGCGCGGACGCCCCTCGTGGTCTATTCTCCGCACGGAAAGGAAATGCTCGGGGAATTCGAACACCAGTTCGAAGCTTCCAACCCCGACGTCGATGTCCAGTGGCTCGATATGGGTTCTGAGGATGCGTACGATAGGATTCGCACCGAAAGGACAAATCCGCAGGCCGATATCTGGTGGGGAGCTCCCGCGACGATATTCATGCGTGCGGAAAAGGAAGGTCTTCTGGAGCCTTACCGGCCTACTTGGGCGGGGGATGTTCCACCGGAATGCCGGAGCAGTGAGGATTGTTGGTACGGGACCTTTGTCACTCCCGAGGTGATCGTCTACAATACTCAGCTCGTGACGCCGGAGAGCTCGCCGAAAGAATGGAGTGACCTTCTTGATCCGCGGTGGAAGGGAAAAATCATCCTCCGATATCCGCTCGCTTCGGGGACGATGCGTGCGGTCTTTTCCGGGATCATTGCCTCCTCGCTCTCGAGGACCGGATCCGAGGCCGAAGGGTTCGACTGGCTGAGGCGCCTCGACGCGAACACGAAGGCCTACACACCCGATCCCACACAAATGTATCTACGACTTGCGCGGGAGGAGGCGTCGGTCTCAATCTGGGATATGCCTGATGTGGTACTCCAGGCGAAAGTGAATAATTATCCGTTCGGCTACAATATCCCCAGCGGAGGAACAGTGCTTGTGACGGACGGCATCGCCATCGTCCGTGGGTGCAAGCATCCGGAGATCGCCAGAAAATTCTATGAATTTGTGACGTCGGATTCGAGCCTCGTCCTCCAGGCAAACAGGTTTTACCGGATCCCGGCCCGGACCGACATCCCCAAAGACAAATTGCCGGGCTGGATGACCTCTGCGCCGATAAGATCGATGGTGCTCGACTGGGGGCTGATAGCGGAGCGAGAGGCAGGATGGATGAAGAAGTGGGATGATGAGATCAAGGGGAGGGGAGGCCGCTAAGTTAGGACGCAACCCGCTTGTTTCATTTCGATGACTGAGATGGCCTATGTCCTCAATCAGGCTTGACAAAATTTCCAAGACCTTCGGCGCTGCGTCCGCCCTTGCATCCCTGTCGCTGGAAATCCCGCAGGGGGAGTTTTTCTCCGTCCTCGGGCCCAGCGGTTGCGGCAAGACGACCCTTCTCCGGATTATCGCCGGCCTTGAAACTCCCTCCGGGGGAAAAATCTTTATCGATGGGGCCGACGTCACCGAAATGCCTCCGCAAAAAAGGAATGTCGGAATTGTTTTCCAGAGTTATGCCCTCTTCCCGCACATGACGGTTCAGGAGAATGTTGCGTACGGACTGGAGGTCCAGAAACTCTCAAGAGCGGAGATCCGGCGAAAGGTCGGAGAAGTGCTCGAAAAGGTCCGGCTCAGCGACAAAGCAGACGCGCCGGTTCCGACTCTGAGCGGTGGGGAGCAGCAGCGCGTCGCCGTCGCGCGCGCGGTCGTCGTTGCGCCGCGGGTTCTCCTCTTCGATGAACCACTTTCGAATCTTGACTATGCGCTTCGACTTGAAACGAGAGGCGAGATAAAACGGCTTCAGCATGAGGTCGGGATTACGACGGTTTACGTCACTCACGATCAGGGGGAGGCGCTCGCTCTTTCCGACCGGATCGCTCTGCTTAACAAAGGGAGGTTGCTGCAGGTCGGGACCCCCTCCGAGCTCTACTTCCGCCCGGCGAACTCGTTCGCAGCCTCGTTCATAGGACACGCAAACCTCTTTTCTGCGAAGCGCTGCGCGGAACTGTTCCACCGCCGGGGTTTGAAGGAGGGGGAATTCCTCGCCGTGCTCCCCGAAGAGATCGTGCTCGCCAGAAGGGGAGATGGAGTGCGGGCGCGTATTGTCGACAAGCAATTCTCCGGCTCCCTCGTTGAGTATACGCTTGACTGTGCCGGAGAGATAATCAAAGCGACTCGTCCCGTTTCGACAAAGGATTTCTCCGGGGCTGTCGGTGAGTTCATCTCCCTCGGCGTTCCGCCGAGGCTGCAACGAACGGTGAAGGATGAGTAGCGGACAATCCATATCGCACAAGCCCTCCCGCACGCTCCTCATCGTCACTTTCTTCTTCGCGATTTCGTATATCCTCTTCCCGCTCTGGATGCTTATCCGGGAGAGCCTTGGGGGAGGCACCTTCTCGCTGGACGCTTATGGCGGGCTTCTCCATGGATCGTTTGCAGAAGCGACCCTCAACTCTCTTCTCATTTCGCTGATGAGCGTTATGGGGAGTGCCATCATCGGAACTTTTTTCGCCTACGTCCTCGCCTTCGTAGACTTTCCCGCAAAGCGCCTCATTTCAGTGGCCCTCCTGGTTCCGCTCGCGCTTCCCCCCCTTGTCGGAGTGATCTCGTTTCTGTTCCTGATCGGCGAGAGCGGGATGTTGTCGAGACTCCTCTCGTCGGTCTCAGGTCTTCCCTCCGGAGTCTTCACGGTGAACGGCTGGACGGGAATTGTCATTATTCATGTCTATTCGTTTTACGTCTATTTCTATCTCCTCGTCTCTTCGGCACTATCGCAGCTGGACGGCAACCTCCTTGATGCTTCGGCGAGCCTCGGCGCGGGGAGATTCCGGACGATGACGAGAGTCCTTCTCCCGATGCTCATGCCTTCTCTCGTGGCCGCTTCGCTGATCACATTCATGGCGAGCATGGCCTCGTTCACAGCCCCGTTGCTCTTCGGAGGGAATACCCGTTTCCTGACGCTGGAGATCTACGCGGCGAAGCTGAACGGCGATGACGCCTCGTCTGCGGCTCTCTCGGTCTTTCTCGCTCTTCTCTCCGTCGGGTTACTCTTTCTCCTTCGGTGGTGGCAGGGCCGTCGCCCGGTGGTCATGGAGTCCAAGAGTGCGCGTCCGACGTTGGCGATCCGACACGGATCCTTCGCTCGAAGAACGCTTATCGCTCTTCTCGTTTGCGCCGCGATACTCCTCGCCCTTCCGATCGTCACCGTAGTTCTCCTTTCCTTTGTGAAGGAAGGAAGCTGGACGTACCAGATTTTTCCCTCGACCTTCACTCCTTCCAACTACGCGGAGCTCTTCAATCGTCCCGGGAATTTTGACCCGCTTCTCAACAGCCTTCGGATGTCCCTTTTCGCCGTCGCGATGACGCTCTTTGTCGGAGTCGCTGGGGCGTACCTCGTGACACGGAAGAGATTTGCGGGGAGGGGGCTCCTCGAAGCGGCCTTGTCGATCCCATTCGGAATACCGGGCACGGTCATCGCGGTCGGGCTGATTCTTAGCCTGGGCCGGCCGACTCCCTTCTCGTTTGGGTCGATCCTGGTCGGGACCTTCTGGATCATGCCGATCGCCTACGCGGTAAGAAACGTTCCACTGCAATATCGGTCGGCGGTTGCCGGACTGGAGTCTCTTCCGTCGTCTCTCCAGGAAGCCGCCGATGTCCTCGGCTCCTCTCCCTTGACCACCTTCCGCAGAATCACCCTGCCGTTGCTTCTCCCATCCATTATTTCCGGGGCTCTTCTTGTCTTTGTCAACTCCGCGGGAGAATTTGTATCCTCGATCCTTCTTTACTCCTACGGAACCAGGCCCGTGTCGATCGAGATTCTCTCCCAGCTTCGTTTGTTTAATATCGGTGCGGCCTCTGTGCAGAGCACGGTGTTGATGGCGCTTGTGGCAGCCGTCGTTGTTTTATCGCGTAAGTTCCTTCGATCGTCCATCCTTTCCTGAGGCCGGACAAAACGAAAGAAGAGAGCCGTGTCGGATCTCACGAGAGACCGGTGGGGGATGGCGTCGTGTCGTTATCCGCGGTTCGGTGCCGGAAGGGGGGAACCTCGGTCAACACGCTTGCATCGGACTGTCGTTTCATTCGCGTTTTTTTTGCCGATTTGATATATTTTAATGTTGGATATTCGACGGGATGAAGAAGCAAGAAACCCGTCGCATTGGCAATAATCCGGGGCGAACCTTTCATGACTCTGATCGGACGTAGCCTTCTGGCAGTTCTCGTAGCGGCGTATTGGATCGCTCTCTCCGGCTGCGCCGATCTCTCCGGTGAGAATCGCCGGCTCGAAGGAATGATCGCCTCAATGGGATCGAAGTATGCGCCGGATGCGAGAACGTCGGTCTTTCGGGTGACCCTGAGCCGGACGAACAAGGGCATTGAGCTTTCGGGAGAGGTTGACGACCGGAACGCAAAGGCCGCCGTCATCGGCACAGTCTCTCCGTATGTCAAAAGAGTGACCGACAATATCCGGGTTCTCCCCGATCCGAGCCTCGGGAGCAGGGTGTGGGGAATAGTGGACGTCAGCGTGGCAAACATGAGGCGGGATCCCGACGAGTCGACAGAGCTTGTATCGCAGGCACTTCTCGGCACGCCCGTGAAGCTCCTTCGCGAGTCCGGGGAGTGGTCTTACGTGCAGACTCCCGATAGGTATCTCGGATGGATGCGCATGGAGTCGTTCGTCCTTTGCACGCGCGCCGAGCTCGATGCGTGGATAACAAGTCCACGGGAAATCGTTCTCTCGACGTACGGGGCGGTGCGGGTGGAGCCGCGTTCTTCATCCACCCCGGTGACCGATGTCGTGGCGGGAGCGTTGCTCCGCACTTCTGGATCGACCGGGGGCTGGATGAGAGTTTCCCTTCCGGACGGCAGGCAGGGTTTTATTCCGGCCTCCTCCGTGAGTGACTATGACGTGTGGAAAGAGAGAACTCGAGCGACACCGGAAGGGATAGAACGGATTGCGAAGTCCCTGCTCGGTGTGCCATATCTGTGGGGTGGGACTTCAACACGAGCCCTCGATTGCTCCGGTTTCACGAAGACCGTCTACATGCTCAACGGCATCCAGCTGAGCAGGGATGCGAACCAGCAAGCCGAGCAGGGGGTTCCGGTTTCTCCTGGAGCGAAATTTGAGAATCTCAAAAAGGGGGACCTTCTCTTCTTTGGAAGGAAGGGGATTGATCAGAGGCCGGGACAGATTCTTCACGTCGTCATGTATCTCCAGGACCGGACATTCATCCATGCATCGGGGAAGGTGAAGATCAACAGTCTTGACCCTTCTTCCCCTCTTTTCGACCCGAATAAGCTGCGATCATTCATCTGCGCGCGGAGAGTTCTCCCTGACCGAGTCGTCTCCGCTGACAAGACGCTTCATCAGTGAAACTATTCCGGAGAGTCCTATGTCGATGTCGAAAAAAGGTTCATGCACGAAATGCGGCAAGAAATTTAGCTGGAGAATTCAGAGGCCTGGGGACGGGCATTGGGACCGCTGGACGAACGACGACGGCGACACGCTCGCCAACTGGTTCATCGGCAACAGGCTCTGCTGGGAGCATGCTTTTGCGGCGATGCCGCCAAGATTCTCGGCTATCCTGAAGACCCTCTCCTATGAAGAGGAGGTTGGCGAGGAAATGGAAGGAAAGTCGCAGGGCGGAGGGGCGTAGACTTTGAGGGCTACTTCGTCCGCTCCATGACGAAGTCAACAAACATGAAGAGCGCTTCCCTGGCCGTAGATTCCGGGAGGGACGAGAGGCACTGGCGAGCTTGATCGCTGTAGAATTCCGCTTTCGACACCGCGTAGTCGATGCCGCCGTACTGCCGCACGAACGCAACGACGTTTTCGACATCCCTCCCCTTCGCCCCGGCTCTGATCGTTCTGAGTATCCTCCGCATTTCCTTCTTTGGAGCTTTTGAAAGGGCGTGGATAAGGGGGAGGGTGATCTTCTTTTCCTTCATGTCGCCGCCGGTCGGTTTCCCGATGATGCTCATGCGGCTCGTGTAGTCGAAGAGGTCGTCCCGGATTTGAAACGCCATCCCCACATTCTCGCCGAACTGCCTCATGAGCTTCCTGACCTCCGGATCCGGCGTCGCGCTCGCCGCCCCGATTTCGGAACAGGTCGAGAGGAGTGAGGCTGTCTTGTCGGAAATAATTTTCAGGTAGGTCGGCTCGTCGATGTCGAGTTCCCGGCTCTTCTGGATCTGAAGGATCTCCCCTTCGCTCATTCGGCGTACGGCATCGGAGACCGTTCGCAGGAAGTAGTGGTCCTCATACTTCAGCGAGAGCATGAGCCCCGTCGAAAGAAGGTAGTCGCCCATCAGCACAGCCACCTTGTTCTTCCACACGGCGTTGATGGAGGCAAGCCCCCGTCGCGTATCGGCGTCGTCGACGACGTCGTCATGGACAAGCGTGGCTGTGTGGAGGATCTCGACGAGGGTGGCTCCCCTGAACGTGCTTTCGTTGACGGCGCCGCAGGCCTTGGCGGTGAGGAAGACGACGATTGGGCGGATTCTCTTCCCCTTCTGCTTCACGACATACCTGGCGATCGTGTCAACGAGCCTGACGTTCGACCGCATCGCCTCCTTGAAGTGCTGGGCAAATCTGTCCAGCTCGGCGCTCACGGGAGCCTTGATATCGTCGAGATCGGCCGGACGGGAGCGTTTCATGAGGCAGTTTCGGGTTCTCTTTTCTGAGCGAACTTGGATACGATGATGCTGATTTCGTAGAGGACAAACATCGGGGCGGCAAGGAGACTCTGTGTTACGATATCGGGGGTAGGCGTTACCACCGCGGCGATGATGAGGATGGCGACGATCGCATGCCGCCGATAGTGCCGCATGAACGCCGGCGTGAGAATGCCGAGCTTCGTCAGGAAGTACGAAATCATCGGCAGCTCAAAGACGAGCCCCGCGCCGACGATGAGGCTGAGCATGAAGCTGATGTACCGGTCGGCCGCGATGTTGAGATCGATGTTCTGAGTCCCGAACCCGGCGAAGAAGGCGAGAGCCGTCGGCACAAGGACGAAGTAGCCGAAGACCACCCCGAGGAGAAAGCAGAAGGTCGTGAAGAAGACGATGCGCCAGACATAGTGTCGCTCGTTCGGCATCAGCCCCGGAGCGATAAACCTCCAGATCTGGTAGAGAATCACCGGCATTGAGACGATGAGGCCGGCGAAGAGGACCACCTCCATGTAGAGGAGCATGATCCCGTAGGGGGTGAGAACCTGGACTTTGAGATGGGCGGCCCGAAGAGGGCTGAGGAGGACCGTCTGGACGAGAAAATCGGAAAAGAAGGCGCACGCAATGGAAGCGATGACGACGGCGACGACCGCCTTGATAATTCTCCAGCGGAGTTCTTCGAGGTGATCGAAGAACGACATCTCTTTTCCCCCTTCGCCGCCGTTAGCCGTCTGGTCCGCCATTGAGGATATCTGGTTACGCCATTTCCTTGTAGAGCGGGAACCCTGCGCAGAGTTCCATCACTTTGTTTCTCACCTCCTGTGCCCTCCTGGGGTCGCCGATATTCCGGAGGACATCATCGATGAGTCCCGCGACCGCCCGCATTTCAGCCTCTTTCATCCCGCGCGTGGTGAGGGCGGGACTGCCCATGCGGATGCCGCTCGTAATGAGCGGAGACTTGTCGTCGTACGGAACGGCGTTCTTGTTGACGGTGATGCCGGCTTCATCGAGCGCTTCCTGAGCGGCTTTCCCGGTGACGTCCTTGTTCCTCAAGTCGATGAGCATCAGATGATTGTCGGTGCCGCCGGAGACGACGGTGTATCCTCGATCCGTCATCGCGCCGGCAAGCGCCTGCGCGTTCGCGATCACCTGTCTGGAGTACTCTTTGAAGGAGGGGAGAAGAGCTTCCCCGAATGCGACCGCCTTTGCCGCGATGATGTGCATCAACGGCCCCCCCTGAATGCCGGGGATTACCATCGAATCGACAAGCTCGGACATCATTTTTGTCCTCCCCGATTTCGGCGCGACGGCTCCAAAGGGGTTCTCGAAATCCTTTCCCATGAGGACGATCCCTCCTCTGGGTCCTCGGAGTGTTTTGTGCGTCGTCGAGGAGACGACATGACAATGCGGAATCGGGTCGTCGAGCAGTTTCGATGCAATGAGTCCAGCCGGATGGGCGATGTCGGCGAAAAGGAACGCACCCACGGAGTCGGCGATTTCCCGGAACCTGCGGTAGTCGATGGTGCGGGAATAAGCGCTTGCCCCGACCGTGATGAGCTTCGGATGCTCTCTTCGCGCGACCTCCGCGACTTCATCGTAGTCGATCCTGCCGGTCTCGCGCGACACCCCGTACGCAACGAACCGGTAGAATTGTCCGGAGAAGTTGACGGAGGAACCGTGGGTAAGGTGCCCGCCATGAGAAAGGTTCATCCCAAGGACTGTGTCTCCCGGCTTGATGAAAGTAAAATAGACCGCCATGTTCGCCTGGGAGCCGGAGTGAGGCTGGACGTTGGCATACTCGGCGCCGAATAGTTTCTTCACCCTTGTCCGGGCCAGCTCTTCGGCGACGTCGACATATTCGCACCCTCCGTAGTAGCGCTTGCCGGGGTACCCCTCGGCGTATTTATTCGTCATCACGCTTCCGGCCGCCTCAAGGACCGCCGGGCTTACGAAGTTTTCCGAGGCAATGAGCTCAAGCTTGGTGTTCTGCCGGTGGAGCTCATTCTTGACAGCTCCGTAGACTTCCGGGTCTGACTGCTGAAGTGTATTCATGCTGGTGTGGATGGATTCGGGGTGACCTCCCGCTACAGGCTGCCGCTCCTCTTTTTACTCCAAGTTCCGCAGATGGCAGGAGAGGGACCGCGCATTGGGTTCAGCACGAGGTGAGCGAGTGGATCTTTCCGACGCGCCGCTCATGCCTTCCCCCTTCAAACTCAGTCTTGAGAAAAACGCGGATCATCTCCTGGGCCTCTTCCCACGTGATGAGCCGCTCTCCCAGGCAGAGGACATTCGCGTCGTTGTGTTTTCGGGAGAGCTCAACCGCTTCGAGGGTCTCGCACGCGGCCGCACGCACTCCCTTGTGCTTGTTCGCCACGATCGACATCCCGATGCCGGTTCCGCAAATAAAGATTCCTTTCTCGCACTCTCCCTTCGAGATGGCTACCGCCGCGGCATGGGCGTAGTCCGGATAATCGGTCGATTCATTCGAGTTTGCCCCGAAATCGGTGAAGGGAAGCTGCAGGTCGGTAAGGATCGGCTTGACTTTCTCCTTGTAGGCGTAGCCGGCATGGTCGCTTGCGAGCGCTATCATCAGTTTATCTCCGTGGGTGTAAACCAGGTGTCGCTGCCGCTCACCGATATGGTAAAACGGATTATGTGGTCAAGCTCGAGGCCGTTCGAGGTTGTACCCCGGACGCCATATTCGAGACCGAGATTCAGTCGTCCCTCGCTATCCTGACCGAAGTACAGGGGGAGCCCCACGCCTCCGGTCACGAAGTAATCTTTGATTTGTTCCCCGTCAAGCATCAGATAGGTCGCCTCCGTGTACACTCCGGCCCGGTACTGCACCTGCCGGAAAAACGACTCGCCGAGAGTTGCCCTGGGTGCGTACTCCAGGCCGATTCCGTACCGCGAGCTGTTCCGGATCTCGGACGGATGTACTCCGAAGTAGGTGTAGTCGTTCCAGCTCTGGAACCGGGCATCGCACGCGAAGAGAAGCTTTTCGTTCGCCTGGAACATCAGCCCGAGGGCAATGCTCATCGGGATCTTCGCATTCCCGTAGGCGACCGACGTCGTCTCTGCCGAAGTGACAAAATTCTCGATCAGTTCCTCTTTCGCGTCCATCTTCGTACCGGTGAAAAACGTCGCCCCGAGCGCAAGCTTTTTCTCCTTCGAGAGGCCGAAGAGTTTCCCGAAACCCGTGAAGGCCGCGCCGACGGTTCCTCCGAATCCCTCGAGTGAAACGATCCTATCTTCGTCGGTCGTGAAGTATCCGGCATCGGGGTATTCCAACCGCTGACGGTAATCGGCATTCCCGAAAATGTAATGAAACGTTCCGCCGAGGTAGAGGTCTGTCTCAGGGGAAACCGAAAGGCTCACCTGAGCCGACGAAAGTCCCCCGACTCCGTCGAAGATCTGTGTGATGTTCTGTCCTGCTTCCGTGTCGTTCTCCTTGACGTCGTAGGCGGTCTGGCTGAAAGGGAGCAGGCCGACGCCGATCGTGACCCCGTACGGTGTGTAAACGGGGAGGGCGAGCAGCGCCGATTGCACGGTCCCGGTGGTCAGGAAGTTGGATCCGGTCCCGTCGTTCATCTTATAGCCCTGATACTGGTAGTCCGCGGAATACTGTACCCGGGAGAGAATCCCGAGTGCCGCGGGGTTCGTACCGTTGACGTACCCGTCCGTGATCATCGCAATCCCCGTCCCGCCCATCCCAACGGTTCTGGTGCTCGTGAATGTGACGATGTCCCCGACGCCGTAGCGCGAATAGATCGACCCCTCTCCCGCGAAGAGGGGAGAGGTCCACACGGCGAGGAAGAGCAGAAGGATCCGGCAACGGGTCGGTATCATGGCAACATTCATCTCTTCGTGTACGTGACGAGGATCCGTGGAGTGTGCGCCGTATCCTTCACGGTATAAAATGCGTGGTAGTCGACGGAGGCGTTGTCGCCCAGGGAGCGGACCGCGACGCCGAAATTGTTCGACGGGCTGTTCAGCCACAGTTGTGCCATCGTCGTAACATTGAAGACATAGATATTGCTCGTCGTGTCCTGTCGGTAGCCGTAGGCGTAATAGGACGCGATGACGGAATCCGGCGGCGTCTCGCTCCCGCTGAAGTAGGCGACGACGCTGTCCACGCTTCCCACGCCGAGCAGGCTCGCCGACCTGTTAAGGGTAAGCTGCATCGTGGCGTTGTTGATGATTGCCTTGTTGACCGAGTCGGAGACAGGTTTCATGCTGAAGCGCACCTTGCTCCGGAGGGCGAGTCCTCCCTGGACATCGAGGTAGGCCGCAGCGGGAGGCCCCTTCGCGAGCGCAAAGAAGGTTCCCTCTCCCGAGTTGAGAATGACGGAATCCTTGACTCCGTTCTTCTCGTAGATGAGGGTGAGGGAAGGAGGAGTACTCGTGCCGAACCCGGTGAATCCCCAGATCCCCACATTCGTGAATCCTGGATGGGTCACAAGGGCTATGCTGAAGAAGCGTGGAGTCACCGTGTCGGCAGTGTCGGCGCTGATCGAAATCCATTTGCGCATCAACGAGGTGTCGACCTGGCCTGAAAGAATATTCCCCACGTTGAAGCTATCCTGGCTCGTCACGCTGATGGGGATCGAAGCGGTCGGCGAGATCGACAGACCGGAAAGCGAGTCGGCGGTCACGGTGAGGGAAGACCATGGCGTTCCAACCTGCTCGATGTCGTACGTCGCCGAGGGAGCAGGGATCGGAATGTTCCAGCTATAATTCACAGTGAGGTCGAGGCGCGCGGAATCGATCTGCACCGTCGCGAGAGACTCCGGGATGGTGTTGTCGAACCGGAGAAGCGCCCTGCATTCGACGGTGGCGCTATTGCCCACCAGAATATTTGTTCCGCCGCCGTTGAGCGCCACTCCCGTAAACACCGTGTCGGCGAAGGCCGCATAGGTCGTTTCGTGAGCCGAGAATTTTTCACCGGCCGGCAGGAGTTTGATTCCGACGGCCGACGGTTCCTTGCTGCATCCGGTGAGGATCACAGCGATTGCGGCGGTAATGGCGATGGTCTTCAAGAACGATTTCATGCCTGACGGGAAACCTGGTGTGCGCGTTCGGATTCGAGAATTTTCGTCTTGACGAATTGGACTCCCTCCAAGAGATCTTCTGCGTAGAAGTCAGGCTCGTTGCGGCAGGAACCAACCTCGCGGGCGCCGTAGCCGGTCGAAACCATCACCGTGCCGGCAGCGACCGCCTTCCCGGCGCGGATATCGATACACCGGTCGCCGATAACAAAGGAGCGGCTGAGATCGATGGAATACCTCTTCTCCGCGGCGTGGAGCATCCCCGGCTTCGGCTTTCTGCACTCGCATTCCTTGTCATACTGTCGGACCGCGGCGCCGGGGAGATGAGGACAATAGAAGAAGTCGTCGACGAAGGCCTCTTCCTTCTTCAGAAGGGCGCGAAGTGCGCTGTGGATCACGGCGACGTCCTCTTCGGAAAAGAGACCACGGGCGACGCCGGATTGATTTGTAATGACGAAGACCTTCGCTCCAAGACCGTTGAGTTCGCGAATGGCGCGTGCACTGTTGGGGAGAAGCTCGAGCTGGTCGGGGGAGGAAATATACTCCTTTTCCACGTTCACGGTCCCGTCGCGATCCAGGAACACAGCGATGTGAGATCGGTTCATCGGTTCCTACTGCTTGACGAGCGTTCGATAGAGGTTGGTATATTTCCTTGCAGACGATTCCCACGAGAAGTCCTGGGCCATCCCGTTCCGGATGATCTTCTTCCAGAGTGCGGAGTCGTGATACGCCTTGTGCGCGCGGTGTATCGTCTTCAGGAGCTCTTTCGAATCGTACTTCGTGAACTTGAATCCGGTGCCGGTGCCGCCGTCGACGTCCTGGATCGTGTCCTCGAGTCCTCCGGTCGCCCGGACGATCGGGACGGTGCCGTATTTGAGGCTGTAAAGCTGGTTGAGCCCGCACGGCTCGTAGCGCGACGGCATGAGATACATGTCGCATCCCGCTTCAATAAGATGAGCGAGCTCATCGTTGTATCCGATATACACTCCCATCTTCGCTGAGTATTTCTTGTGGAGCGACTCGAAATATTCCTGATACTTCTTCTCTCCGGCGGCGAGCATGACGAATTGAACGTCGAGCTTCATAAACTCGTCGGCGATCTCCTTGATGAGGTCGAGCCCCTTCTGGTCCACGAGGCGGGAAATGATCCCGAAGAGGGGGACGTTCTCCTTGTAGGAAAGGCCGAAACGGGAGAGAAGCTCGCGCTTGTTTTCAAGCTTCCCTTCGAGGGTCCGGGCGTCGTACCGCTTCACAATGTGTTCGTCCGTCTCGGGGTTCCAGACCGCGTAGTCGATCCCGTTCGTGATTCCGTGGAGGTGAGACCGTCGTTTCTGAAGAACGCCCTCGAGGCCGCAGCCGAACTCCTCGGAAGAGCAGATCTCCTCTGCATACTTCTCGCTCACCGTCGTGATGAGGTCGGAATAGACCAGCCCTGCCTTCATGAAATTGAGCTTGCCGTAGAATTCGACCCCTTCTTTGTTGAACTCGGACGCCGGAAGGCCGGTATGCTCGAAGGACGATTCGGGGAATGCCCCCTGGTATGCCAGGTTGTGAATCGTGAAAACGCTCTTGATATGCTTGTAGAAAGGGTCGTGGGCGTAGATCGTGCGGAGATAAGCCGGGATCAGCCCTGTCTGCCAGTCATTGCAGTGGATGATGTCCGGCTGCCAGCCGAGGCGCTTGAGAGTCTCGAGAACCCCGCGGCAGAAAAAGATGAAACGAAGGTCGTTATCCGCGTAGTCTTTCTTGCTGTCAGGATTCACGTAGATTCCCGGCCGATCGTAGAACTCTTTGTTCGCGAGGAAGTAGACCTGGACTTTTGATTTGACGTTGGCAATGAACGAAGAGTTTACGTTGGCGGTCCGGGTTTCCTTGCCGAGGGGTACCTCGATGTCCTTGAGGCGGATGACGTCGTGAAGTTTGAATTTCCGCTCGCTGATTGAGCCGTATCTCGGCATGATGATCCGGATCTCGTGCCCGAGATCCTTGATGACTTGCGGGAGCGTACCGGAAACATCCGCGAGCCCTCCGGTCTTGATGAAGGGCTCAACTTCACTCGAGACAAAGAGGATGTTGAGGGGTTTCGACATAGCGTTCTGGACGGGAATCCAAAATTGTGATCGGTGCCTCATAAGGTACAAAAATTCCGCCCGATTTGCAATTCGAAACCTCTCCGGCGCTCGATGCTGTCGCCAATCACGTCCGATCAAACTTTTGCTTGACATTCCGGGCACTTGTGCCTATATTTCTCCAGTAATAGAGGAGCAGCACGTATCGCAATTGTTAAAGGTTTATCGTTAAGCATTCTCTCTGGGTCTTCGTCCTAAGCCTTTAACGTTGCAAACGCGGTTGCTTTTTTTATGTACCGAACGTTTCTTGGCGCTTGTGAGGACCGGAATGTTCGGTTTTTTATTTTTGGAGGAGGGCTGAGCATGCAGTGTCGAAGTGCTGCTCTGGGCATCGCGGTGCTCTTCGCTGCCATGTCGCCGAATCTGTTCGGCAACGCGCCCCAATATCCCGACGTAAAAATCGTTCAATCGACCTCGACGAGCGTTACGTTTGAGTACACACCGAAGTACACTGCCGATGGGACCATCGTCGCCGCGGGCCGGGATTTCAAGACGGTGAGCTTCCATGGGAACTCCGACTGCAACTTCGCCGAGCTCGGGAAACCCGACATCCGGTTTCGCTCGGTCACAATTGGAGTGCGGGGACGTGCAAACAACACGGTGACCGTTATCGGATCGAAAGCCTCCGACGAAGGAGGATTCCTCCTTGCTCCCGTTCCGAAGATCGTCGGCACCAACGAGCAGAATCCATCGGGGCGAATCTATGCACCCGCTCCCGCGACGACCGACGAGTTTTATCCGGCAACGTTGGCCGTTGGGCGGGTGGCGAAAGTGAAAGGGGTGTTCGTTTGCTACGTTCGCATTTTCCCGGTTCAATATAATAGTGCAACCCGGACGTTGAGACGATACTCCACGATCACCGTGAAGGTGGATTTCGGACCGGCCGAGGCGTCGATGGCGCCGGCCGGTGACGACGATTGGATGAAAACATCGTTTCTGAACTATTCATCGGCGCGCACATTTTCAGCCGGAGTGCCCACGCTGGCCAGACGGACGGCCACGAACAGCGTCCTTTCGACCGGCTCGTGGTACAAGTTGGAGGTGAAAACCGACGGTATCTATAAGATCGATGCGACATACCTCCGGTCCCTCGGAATCGACCCCTCCTCCGTCCAGTCGATGACCGACCTCAAGATCTACGGTGGAAACGGTCTCGCGATACCGGCGGAATTGAACCAGCCGCGTCAGCCGGACCTGACCCTTCAACCAGCTTGGTACGTCGATGTGAACGGGAACTCGAAATTCGACTCCAATGACTACATCCTTTTCTACGGTCAGGGCGTCACGGGCTGGACCTACACTTCCTCGGCTGGATACTCACATTATACGAACCCGTACACGAACAGCAGCTACTATTTTCTTCAGTATGCGCCGGGGAGCGGGAGCGGGAAGCAGATGAGTGTCGTGAGCGGCCCTTCGAGCGGGGCGAGAGTGACCACGGCGGTCGGCAAGGTCTTTTTCGACGAAGAGAGAACGAATTTCAACGCCTCAGGCCTGAATTGGTACAGCGCTCCCTTCAACCCGGGGGATACACGGGTTATCACGAACAAGCTCGACGGGTACGTTCCGGGGACGTTCGTCCATTATGCGTATGAGATGCTTTCACGATCGGATGTGACAGGGACGTTCTCTCTGGAGGAAACAGGAGCACAGATCGGGAGCCTCTACATCTCGGGCGCGACGGAGAGTGAGCTCGCGGATCCCACCGCCAACTACGCGCATGTGGGGGACGGGTCGACGCAAGCGGTCCCGACCCTTTCCGACAACAGAAGCACGCTCAAGGTGACGTACAACGCGCCGAGTACGATCGCCACGGGATACATCAATTGGATAGAAATCACGTATCGGCAGCAGCTTACGGCGGTGGGCAACTCCCTCCTCTTCAATTCCCCGGATACGACCGGCGCCGTTCAGTATGAGCTGACGGGATTCGTCGGCTCCAATTTTGCCGTTTTTGACGTCACTGACCCGCTCAACGTGAAGCGAATGCAGTTCGACTCCGACCAGGTGGCGGGATCGTTTGCCTTCCGGGACAACCTTGTCCGCGGGAGTGTTAAACGATACTGGGCAGGGGTGTCGGCGGGATACGGAACGCCGGCGTCGTCGACAAGGATTCCGAATTCGAACCTTCGCGGAGCGACGACCGGAGCGGACTTTGTCATCATCACTCACCACGATTTCGTCTCCGAAGCGCAGCGATTGAAGACCTACAAGGAAAGCCTTCCGAATGGCAATGCGCTGAGCACGTACGTGGTTGAAGTCGACACCATCTACAACGAATTCGGAAACGGGATGCCCGATCCCGCGTCGATCCGCGATTTTCTCTACTACGCCGTGAGCAACTGGACGACACCTCCCAGGTACGTCCTCTTCTTCGGCGATGCAGATTTTGATTACAAGAACATCCTTGGAGTCGATAGGGACTGGGTTCCAACCTGCGAGTCGCCGGAATCGAACAATCAGGTCGATACGTACTCGTACGACGATTTCTTCACATACCTCAACCCCGGGGACGACGTCAATGTCTCCGTTGCCCATGGCCGCCTCGCCGTGAGGTCGAGTGACGAGGCGCGGCTTGCCGTGGACAGAATCATCCAGTACGAAACCGCCATTCCCCTCGGAGCCTGGAAGAATCTCATCACGATCGTGTGCGATGATCAGAATATCAATGGTGCCATCGACGACGCGCCGAATCCCGTCCAGGCGGAGTTGCTCGCGGAAAACTATGTGCCGAAGTCGTACAACATCAAAAAGATCTATGAGCCGGACTATCCAACGGTGATCGCCTCAACGGGGAGAACGAAACCGCAGGTGCGTCAGGCGATCATCGACCAGGTCAATGCCGGAACCCTCGTGCTGAATTATACCGGTCACGGCAACCCGAATGTCTGGTCTCACGAGACGATCCTCACGAAGGACGACGTCATTAACCAGTTCTTCAATCAGAATGATCTCACCTGCATCGTTGCCGCCACCTGCGACTGGGGGAGGTTCGACCAGGCAGGGACGCAGAGTTCGGCCGAGGAGGCGATGAGGAATCCGCGGGGAGGAGCGATCGCGGTCGTGAGTTCCACCCGCGCCGTCTGGTCCGATTCGAATTTCCTCATCAACACCAACCTCTACAGTTTTCTTTTCCCGACGGACCTCTTCGCGCGCACTCCACGTCTTGGCGACGCACTCATGATGGCAAAGAACCAATCGGGAGACCTCGAAAACGACCGCAAGTACCACCTCCTCGGAGATCCGACGCTGAGGCTCGCCGTTCCGAAGCTCGTCATGCAGATCGACTCAATCAACGGCTTCCCGGTCTCTCAATCCACGTTCGACACGCTGCAGGCGCTCAGCAAGGTGAGAGTGAGCGCGTCCATCCGCGATGGGGGCGGGAATGTGCAGAATCTCAACAGCGATTCCTCCCTTATCACGGTCTACGATTCCGATCTTTCCGACTCGACGTACGACAGCGAAGTCCAGATCCCCTTCGTCTTCCTGAAGCCCGGGGCGACCATTTACAACGGCCAGAGCACGATCAGGAACGGCTGGACGTCGGCGACATTCGTGGTGCCGAAAGACATCTCGTACGGCAACAAGCAGGGGAAGGTGTCGATGTATTTTTCGGGCGCGGGGACCGATGGCCGGGGTTATACCGACCGCGTCGTTGTCGGAGGAACCGCGACTTCCGTGGCAAACGACACCCAGGGGCCGTCCGTTGAGATCTATTTCGACACGCGAACGTTTCGCTCGGGGGATCTCGTCAACGAGAATCCACTCCTCATCGTAGACCTTGCCGATAGCAGCGGGATCAATTCGGCCGGGTCAAGTGTGGGTCACAGAATCGAAGCCTGGCTCGACGGCGATTCGAAGAGCATCGACCTCACCTCGAATTATCAGGGAGCGAAAGACAATTATCAGGCGGGGACCGTTCTCTATCAAATGGAAGGACTGGGGGCCGGCCTCCACACGCTGAAAGTGCGCGCGTGGGACGTCTACAACAACTCGACGTCGACCCAGACGGAGTTTTCGGTCGCGTCGAGTTCTTCGCTCGCCCTCGAGGATGTCTTTAATATCCCCAACCCGATGCGGTCGAGCACCACCTTTACCTTCCAGCATAACCAGCTCGCGCCAATCTATGCTGAGATCAAAATCTTCACCGTGACGGGGAGGTTGATTCAGGTGATTCCTGAAAACATCTACAACGACAGGTTCGTGAAGATCTTCTGGGACGGTCTGGACAGGGACGGGTCGAAGATCGCCAACGGAACCTATTTCTACAAAGTCATCGCGCGGACCGTTGACGGAAAATACTCGAACGAAGCTCTTGGAAAACTCGCGATCGTCCGGTGAAGGCGACGGCATGGCGATGAACACGTGTACGGAGAGGCCGGAGATGCCCAACGGCCCGATATTGAACCTCAAACGTAAATACCATACCTTAATCGTAGATTAGATTTGGAGGTGGTTGTGAAACTGAAAGCAGCGATCATTGCGGTCTTTGGATTGGGGATCCTTCTTGTCGTTCAGGAGACGGCATTCGCTCAGGGAGGGGCATCGGCGGTTCCGTTCCTCCTGATCTCCCCAAACTCCCGTGCTAGCGGGATGGGTGAAGCCGGAGCGGGGCTCGCGGACGACGCGGGTTCTGTCTATTGGAACCCGGGAGGGTTGGGTTTCCTCAAGGGAAGTGAGGTGAGCATCACCCACTCCAACTGGCTGCCGCAATTCCATCTCGCCGACCTCTTCTATGATTATCTCAACTACCGGCAGGATGTTCCCGAGTGGGGAGGGACGGTCGCGGGAAGCGTGACATATCTCAACCTCGGTGAGTTCACGATCACGGACGAGACCGGACCGATACCCAAGGGCTCCTTCAAGGCGTTCGAAGTCGCGGCGACGGTCGGATACGGCGCTGCCATCACCGACACGTGGGGACTTGGGATGAACCTCAGGTTCATCAACAGCGCTCTCTCTCCGATGGGGACCGGTCAGGAACAAGGGACAGGGATCGCGTATGACATGAGCTTCGATATCGCCACGCTGTGGAAACCGAAGACTCTTGTCATCCCATTCACCGACCTGGACCTCGGAGAGCATTTTCAGATCGGCGCCAACCTGTCCAACATCGGCCCGAAGATCACCTATATTGACGCCGCGCAGGCCGATCCGTTGCCGACGACGCTTCGCCTCGGTTTCGGCATCATCCCGGTGAAGGATGAGTTTAACAGTCTTGAGATCGCGCTCGATTTTTCGAGGCTTCTCGTCAACCGGGAAGGCGCGCAATCGGATCCGCTGCCAAAATCTCTCATCACATCGTGGACTTCACCCGGATGGAACGGCGTCCTCCGATCGACGCAAACATCGGTCGGGATGGAGTACTGGTATAACAAACTCATCGCTCTGCGGATGGGATATTTCTACGAGGATCCGGCGTACGGCGACAGGAAGTTCATGACCTTCGGCGCGGGCATCAGGTACGACATCTACGGATTCGACTTCAGCTACGATTCTACCTCGGACGAGAACAGCCCGCTCTCAGATACCCTTCGATTCACGTTGCTGATCATCTGGGGCGGCGGGGATTAGTCTTGCTACAGCGCTACTGACTTTTTGCCTTCACTTACGGACTAATCCATGATTGGGAAGCAATACCTCGCCGTTCTCTGCCTCCTGGCAATCGCCGGACAGGGGCTCGCCCAGAAGCTTGACCATCCTCTCCGGGTGTCGAACTCGCCCTATACTGTTCATCGTCGTCTCCTCGCTGCGGGTTCTCCCTCGACCGTGCGGGTTCTTGCGGTCATGGTGCAATTCCGGGCGGACACCGATCCTCTCACGACCGGAACCGGACAATTCGACCTTACGACGGACCCCCAGCGTATCATCGACGCTCCGCCGAGAGACTCCGCATACTTTGCCGACCACCTCCTTTTCGCCAGGAACTACTTCCAGAAAGCCTCGAAGGGATCCCTCGTTGTGACGACAACATTGCTCGGGAGCGTCCTGACCGTCTCGAAGTCAATGAAGGAATATGCCCCCGTCAACTCGGACCTCCCCCTCGGGGCACTCGTCTCCGAGACGTGGGGGCTCGCCGATTCTCTCTACCCGGCGTTCCCGTTCGACCAGTATGATCTCTTCGTGATTTTCCATGCGGGAGTTGGGAAGGATCTCGACCTCAAGGCATCGATCGGGTACGATCCCACTCCATACGACATTCCGTCGCTCTATTTCGGTGCAACGGACATGCAATCCGAACTCGGACTGCCGGCCGGGGGAGTCGCGCTCAAGAATCATCCCGGCTTCACGATTCGGAATACGGCGATCCTTCCGGAGACGGAAAACCGGCCGCTCCCTGCGGCGACCGGCGGGACCTTCCTCTATCAACTCGGCATCAACGGGCTCCTTGTCGCGAACATCGGCAGTTACCTGGGTATGCCCGATCTGTTCAATACGATCACGGGGGGAACAGCGATCGGCCGCTTCGGACTGATGGACGGGCAGTCGATTTTCAGTTTCGCCGGGTTGTTTCCCCCGGCTCCTTCGGCCTGGGAGAGAACCTTTCTCGGGTGGACCTCGCCGATCCTTATTCCCTCAGGGTCGTCGAACCTTCGCCTCCCGGCCCGGTCGCTCAATCCGGTCGGTGATACAGTCTATCGGGTTCCAGTGAGTGCGCAGGAATATTTTTTGGTTGAGAACCGCGACCGTGATGTGAATGCGGACGGCGTGACGCTGACGATACGGTGGAACAATACAGTATTCACGAAACACTTCGCACAGGACGACGACGATTTCAACGCTTCCAACGTCGATTCGGTCTACGGCGATGTGCTCGACGTCGATGATATCGACTGGAGTCTTCCGGGCGCTCAAGGGTACCTCGGCGGAGCTCTCATCTGGCACGTCGACGAAGGGATCATCGCGAAGAACTTCGCCACGAACAGCATCAACGCGGATCTTGCGCACCGCGGAGTCTTTCTCGAGGAGGCGGACGGATCTCAGGATATCGGCCAATCGTATGGACTGCTCGATCCCGGCAGCGGAACCGAAGACGGTTGGGCTCTCGATTACTGGTTTTCGAAGAACAACTCGCCGGTTTTCACCAACGCGTTCAATGAGACGACGCATCCGAACTCGCTGAGCAACTCTTCCGCGCGGTCGCACGTTGCCCTCGATCAGTTCAGCGATGCCGGCCCAGTCATGACCTTCCACGCTGCTGTGGGCGACTCGCGGATCTCCTTGTGGAAGACCCTCAAGCGCAAAGACCTCAAGTCGAGTCAGAATGATGCTCCCTATTTCGCCGACGTCGAAGGGAATGGAAACCCTGATCTCGTTTTCACGGCCGGTGATTCGATCTATGTTCTGAGACGGGATCTCACCCCTGTCATGAGAGATTCAGGCGGACTCTATTCACGATTCGGGGGAAGGTTTCAGCCGGTTCTCGCGAGGAGCGGGGGGGTGCCGTCGGCGACGGCTGCGTTGGGTTGCGCGCGCGACAGCTCGTTCGTCCTCCTCTCGAACAGAGACCTTGACGGCGACGGAGTTGCAGATCCCGTCATGACGGGGAACACGGGACATCCCCTCACGTCGCCTTCAGCCGCGGTTATCGGTTCGGCCGCACAGTACTTCGTGGAAGACCAGGATGGAGGAATCAGTGAGTTCGCGGGGTTGAGCCCGGCCGTTGTGCAGCGGACAGTGCCCGGAAATTCTCCGTTACTGTTCCTCAGCGTCACTCCTTCGGGAAGTTGGACCGCTGCGAGTTCCGACTCGTTATTCAACAGCCAGGGTGCAACAAAGTACGTCGGCTCAAAAAAGATCGTGGCGATGGGGAATGTTGCATTCTCGGGCTCGTCCTCTTCAACTCCTTTTTCCGGAGTCTCGACGGTCACCGTCTGTTCGGACAACACTTTTTCGATCTACGATGCCGCGACGCTTGGTTTCGAAGCCGATTATCCGGTCGGCGCAAATGTCACCGGCGGGTTCGCTCTTGCGGATGTCAACGGCGACGGCCAGATCGATATCCTTGTCGGGACGGAGTCGGGGCTCTATGCCTTCGGAAGGAACGGCGTTCTGCTTGACCACTTTCCACTTAAGCCCCAGGACGGCGGAAAGGTCATCGGCAGCCCGCTTGTTGTCCGGCTTTCCGGGAGCACCTCGACCGCTATCCTCTTCGGCAGCTCGCTCGGTCAGGTGTGCGCCTATGACGACTTAGGAAATCCGCTCGACGGATTCCCTCTGCAGACGGGAGGGATTGTTTCGTCCCTTGCATTCTCCGGCAACCTCCTCGCCGCGGCATCGACCGACTCGTCGGTCTATCTTTGGAAAGTCACGGATCTTCTCGACTCGACTGGAGTACTGTGGGGAGGATTTCTGGGAAATGAATTTCACTCGGACTACGCAGAGAGTGCTTCTCCCACCGTGGCCCGGTCCGCTGAGCTCCTTCCCACATCAATGGCATATAATTGGCCGAACCCCGTGTTCGACAAGACGACGCACATCCGCTATTATCTGGGCATGCCCGCAACGGTGACGATCAAGATCTTCAACCTTGCCGGGGAACTCGTCCAGCAGTTTGCGGGACCGGGCCAGGCAAACCTCGACAACGAGGTGTTGTGGGATGTCACCAAAGTCCAGAGCGGAGTCTACTTTGCGCAGATCCGGGCGACCTCTTCCGGCCAGGAAAAGAGCGTGATCGTCAAAATTGCGGTTGTGAGATGAGCGCAGCCGCGATCCGGGAAATCGGTTCAATGAGCGAAGGGATTTCAGGCCTGAAGGTGATTTCTCCCGGCGGGTCAGCACTTCTCCGGTGCGGTGCCCTTCTCTTTCTTCTGACTGCGCTTGCCACAGGCCCGGCTTCGGCACAGGATGATTACTTCAATCACACCGAACTGGACTGGTTTACCATCGAGACGCCGCACTTCTTCGTCCATTATCACAACGGAGAAGAGAGAAGTGCGCGGGTCATCGCGAAAGTTGCCGAGGACATCTACGGGCCGGTCACGTCGCTCTACCACCACGAACCCGATCAGAAGGTGAGTATCGTCCTGAAGGACTACGACGACTTTTCGAACGGGGCGGCGTACTTCTACGACAACAAGATCGAGCTTTGGGCTCCTGCCCTCGACTTTGACCTCCGCGGAACCCACGACTGGCTCAGAAACGTCGTCACGCACGAGTTTACGCACATCATCCAGATCCAGACCTCGATGAAGTTCGGGCGTCGAGTGCCGGGGATCTACCTCCAGTGGCTCGGGTACGAAGCCGAGCGTCGGCAGGATGTTCTCTACGGTTATCCGAACGTCATCGTTTCGTACCCCATTTCAGGCTTTATCGTCCCGAGCTGGTTCGCCGAGGGAGTCGCCCAGTTCAACCGTCCGCAGCTCAGCTATGACTATTGGGATTCTCACCGGGATATGATTCTCAGGATGTATGCGCTTGACGGGAATATGCTGACCTGGAGCGAGATGAGCGTCTTCGCGAAGACGAGCCTTGGGAACGAATCGTCGTACAACGCCGGCTTCGCGCTCGTGAAGTACATCTCCGAAACATACGGCGCCGACGCCATTGCGCGGATCGCCCGGAATCTGTCAAATCTTCCGACGATTACGATCGACGAGGCGATCGAGCGCGCCATCGGCAAGAGCGGCCAGGCACTCTATGACGAATGGCATGCCCATGTTGTCGAAGACTACAAGAACAGGGTCGCTCCCATCATGACCGATCGGGTGGAAGGGGAGACGATCGGCGGGGTCGGGTTCGGAAATTTCTATCCCACGTTCTCGCCCGACGGCCGCAAGATTGCCTACACGTCGAACAAGACTTCCGACTACTTCGGAGTTTCCTCTATCTATATTTATGACATCGATACAAAGAAGGAAACGGAGATTGACGAGAAGGTACGGTCATCGGTCTCCTGGTCGCCTGACGGCCGGAAGCTTTACTACTCGAAGACGACGAAGGACAATCCTCATTGGT
Organism: Bacteroidota bacterium; assembly: GCA_035505655.1. Lineage (GTDB taxonomy): Bacteria > Bacteroidota > Ignavibacteria > UBA10030 > UBA8401 > JAGVPT01. The sequence goes on along the minus strand of DATJQP010000098.1, from coordinate 18,575 downwards.
CCGATTTGTCGGATGTGTACGTCTATGACCTTGCATCCGAGAAGGAGCACCGGCTGACGTACGCCCTCCGGGCGACGAATCCCTCGGTTTCTCCGGACGGCAAAGAGATCGTTTTCGCCACGGAGACCGACGGAACCATAAACCTCGGGGTTGTCGATTCGTCGGGGGGAGACTTCAGGGAGCTGACAGGGTACAGGAACGGCGAGCAGGTGTTCACGCCAAAATGGTCGCCGGACGGCAGGAGCGTCGTTTTCGGGTACGCGCAAAGAGAAGCGCAGGACGTCGACAGGATTACGCTGGCCGATGGAAACGTTGAAACCCTGATCCCCGGGGAGGACGATGCCCGGAATCCGGTCTATGGACCGGACGGGAAGAAGATCTACTTCGTCTCCGACAGGTCCGGCATTTTCAACATCTATTCCTACGACGTGGAGAGCCGGTCGATTGCGCAGGTGACCAACGTCCTTGGCGGCGCCTTCATGCCGAGCGTCAGCAAGAACGGCGACATCGCCTTCGCTTCCTACACCTCAGGCGGCTTCAAGCTCAACCTTCTCCGATCAGCGGGAACGGGCGACTTTTCGGGGCATTCCTACATCATGAAATCTCCGATTGCCCCCGTCACCCTTGCATCGAACGACGCCGGAAACCGGATCGACTGGGCGAAGCTTCGCTCGTACGACGACACCCGGTACCCAGCCTTCGATGCGAAGCCGTACAAGAACATCTTCACAAGTCTTTCCGTGGTGCCGTTTCTCCGCGTCGATGAGTACAGCACAGCGAATAAGGGACTGGATTTCCTGAAGCCCGGTTTCTACTTCACCTCCTCGGACGTTGTCGACAAATACGACGTCTTCGGCGGGGCCGCTATCAATCGCCAGTTCGAAAGGGATCTTTTTTTCATTTTCGAATACAAGGACAGGATCCCCGGCCTGTACCAGCTTGGACTGTCGCCCGTCGTTTCGCTCGAGCTCTATAATATTACCCGGAACGCGAAGGCCGTCGACGGAGTTTTTGGACTCGACACCGTGGCCTTCGATCCAAGTTATGGCCTTCTGGAGTTCGACATTAATTTCAAGCAGAACCTCTTCACCGAGGCCGATGTCGTGACGCTCGGGTTCGCGCACAGCCGGTACTCGCAGGACATCGCCTCGACGTTCTCCCCGTCGCTTCAGGCGGATATTCCCGGATCGACGGACCTCTACTTCATCGGCAACGATATTTCCCTCTCGTGGGAATTCAACGGGATTCTCCCCTCACGGGACAAGGACATCAATCCGGTCGGACGAAAGATTTCTCTCCGGGCCGATTACGAGCTTGACAAGTTCAACTACAACAACGATTACCAGGAGACCGAATCGGGAATATCACCCGTACTTTCTCCCTTCAATTTTCCGAGAGCCGAGGCGAAGTACACCGAGAATATCCAGCTTCCGGGATGGAAACATACTCTCTCGTTTGCCCTCCGCGGGGGGACGATCTTCGGTCCGCTCGTTCCTGACTTCTTCGATTTCTACGCCGGCGGACTCGTCGGCATGAAGGGTTATCCGTTCTATGCGCTCGGCGGGAACGGGGTTGCGACCGCGAATGCAACATACCGCTTCCCCGTCTGGGAGAACATGGACTTCCGGCTCCTCCAGATCTATTTTGACAAGTTGTACGGGTCCGTTCATTATGATTTTGGGGATGCGTGGAACGGCTCGCCGGTGCTGAGGTCGTTCAAGCACGATGCGGGGTTCGAGCTTCGGCTTCAGTCGGTTTCATTCTACGCTTATCCAACGTGTATTTTCTTTAATGGGACGTACGGGTTCAATTCCTTTCAGCTTGTCCAGAACGATGATGTGGTTTCGTACGGAAAAGAATGGCGCTTCTATTTCGGGATTCTCTTTGGATTTGATCTCGAATAGCTCCCGTCCGTACCATGATGGCAAGCCAAAATCCCGGAGAACAGTCGCTATGAAAACGGTCGTTTGTTTGTTCCTCTTTCCATTCGCGGCACTTTGTGGCCGGCCCGGACTGACGGGAAATGTCCGGATCGATCTCCTGTCGGCCTCATTGAACGATTCGTTGGAACAGAAAGTTACCATCATGGCGAAGAGGGACGGAGATCTCTCGCGGGAGAAAAGCCCGATTCTCGGAGGCGCGATGTCTCTCCTCATCCCGGGCGCGGGTGAATTCTATTCGGACCGGTACGTCAAGAGCGCGGTGTTTTTCGCGATCGAAGTGGCAACGGTGACCCTGGCAATCGTTCACAACAACAAAGGGAACAGCCAGACCACGGCATTCCAGAATTATGCGAACCAGCATTGGAGCGCCGTCGACTATGCGACCTGGATCAATCAGAACGGTGCGGCGTACGACGCACCGGGGGCTGCGGCCCCAAATCTTACCATCAATCCGAACACGTCGCTTCCGCCGTGGCAGAGAGTCGATTTTCAACAGATCAACGCCTGGGAGGCCGAGTCTCACACGATCGGGTTCTCCCATGAGCTGCCTTCCTACAACACGCAGCAGTATTATGAGCTCATCGGGAAGTACTCCGAGTTCAAATACGGGTGGGATACGTATGTAGGAAAGGACGGGACCCGGTACGGCGACGACGGGTACGACGTGAACTACATTCCGCAGCAAATGAAAGATTATGCCGACAGCCGGGGGAGGGCGAACGACCAGTATTATGCCGCGAGCCTCGCGACGGCGCTCGTCGTCGTCAACCATGTCCTCAGCGCGCTTGACGGAGCCTGGTCGACATCGAACTACAACAGACAGATTACGTCGGAAGTCGGGATGAAGATTCAGGACGTCGGAGACGGAACGGTTGCTCTCTCTACACAGCTCACCGTGAAGGTACAGCTCTAGCGGCTATTTCTGAACTCGGATGATGTTTGCGATTCCGCCGGCGAGGAAGAGCAGGTTCGCGAGCCACGCGGTGAGCAGTGGCTGAAGGTCGCCGTTGTATCCGAAGACCTGACTCGTCTTCATGAAGATAAGATAGATGAAACAGACTGCCACGGAAATACCGAACTGCACAGCCAGCCCCCCTCTCCGTTTTCCGAACGAGAACGGCACCCCGAACAAGACGACAATAAAGCTCGCGAACGGAAACGACACCTTGCTATAGAAATCGACCTGCCAGCGGGCGATCTCATTTCCGGTCCGCCTCTGGCGCTCGATAAACTTTTCCAGCTCAAAATAGTTCATCTCGTCGGGTTTCTCTTCTTTCTTGATGATATCCGAAGGGACGAAATGGAGCGTGTCGATCGTGAGCCGGTCGAGATAGCGCATACTCTCTCTGCCCGGAGCGAACTCCCTTACCGTTGCGCCGATCATCGTCCACTTTCCGGTGAGGCTGTCCCAGTGGATCTCTCTGGCGTCGGCGCGCCGCGAGATGCTGATGAGATTCGTGTCGCTGAATTCCTGGATGGAGGCACGCCCCCCCGAGTTTGAGGCCTTGTCGAAGTAGCTCAGGTAGACGATCCGCCGGGGACCGTCCTGGACGTAAATGTTCGCCCTGGCCGTCGTTTCAAAGTCGCGCTGAAGGTACGTGTGCTCGATGAACGATTTGTGGCGGTTCGCGTATGGGACGATCCAGCCGTTGAAGTAGACGGAGACAACGCTGATGATAAGGGCGAGGATGAGCATCGGTGCCATAAACCGATACATGCTCACCCCGCTGGATTTCATCGCCGTCAGCTCGTTGCTGTTGGACATCTTGCCGGTCGTGAAAAGGCTCGAGAGGAGAATGGCAACCGGTGTCATGAGCTTGATCATCTCCGGCGTGAAGGCGATGTAGTACTGAACGATGATCATCGCATCAGCCCTCCGGTCGAGGAAGTCGTCAAGCTTCTCCATCAGGTCGATGACGACGAAAATCAGCGTGAAGGCGATAATGCCGAAGAACGCAGTGAGGAGGAACTGCCTGATGATGTATCGGTCGAGAAGCTTCATGGAATCCTGTGTAACGAGATCGGGGCCTGCCTCTCTCGCAATTGGGTCAGAGTTGGGCCTTCAGTCGGCGCGGGATAAGCCGTTTCCACCGGTCGAACCTCAACTCGACGTTTTCCCGCGCGATCCGGTACGTGAGGAAAAGGCCGAACGCGCCGATGACGATGTTTGCGATCCACATTCCGAGCCACGGGGCGATGAATTCGCGGTCGGCGAGTTTTTCCCCGCCAATAAGCGAGGCCCAGTAGAGAAGGAAGAATCCGAGACTCATCGATGCGGCAACGCCGACTCCTCCGCGCTTCGACATAACTCCGAGGGGGGCTCCGACGAGGACAAAAACAAGACAGGCGAGGGGGATCGAGTATTTCTTATGGATCTCTACGGAGAATTGTCGGATCATTCGTTGGATGGCATTGTCGTTCGCGACCTCCGCGTCGAGGGCGCTCCGCATCATCATGAGCTGGCTCGTGATGTTCGTGTACGGCTCGATGGCTCTCCACGACGGCCGGGAAACCGAGCGCGGACCGATCGACCCCTCGAAGAGTTTTTCCTGCAGACCGTCCGAAAGGGCGTTGATTCTCGCGCGGGCGGCCTGCTCCTGGGAGCGAAGACTGTCGACGATGTAGAGCATCTCGCCGGCGCTCAACTCCCGATCCCCGCGGCTGATCGCATTCTCCGAGGACCGCTCGAAATCGAACCCCTCGGCCTCCGTCGTGAGCACCTGGCGTTCGAATTTGATGATCCGGTACGACTTGTTGTCGGCGGTGCCGAGCTCATGGATCTCGCCGTCGTAGAGGTCCATGATCAGCCGTCGGTAGTCGGACGAGAAAGAAAGGGCGCCTCTGGCCGCTGTGATGACGACGTTCTTCGCGGGATTCGTGTGGTCGTAAATGATCACTCCTTCGAGGTTGTTCGATTCCGCGAATGTCTTGCGGACGAGCATGCTGTAACCCGGCAGATCCTGCGAGAAAAGACCGGGGATGAGCGTAAGGGTCGGTTTCTTTCGCCGGATGTCGATCGTCAGAGTTTTGAGCCGGTGGTTGGCCTCCGGGAGCACCTTGTTGTCGAACTGCACCATGAGGTAGGTGAGGATGCCGGCCGCGACAAGGACGGGGAACATCATCCGATATAGGCTGACGCCGCTCGCCTTGAGCGCGGTGATCTCGCTGTTCGCGGACAAGGATCCAAACGCCATAAGCGTCGCGACGAGGACCGCCATCGGCACGGCGAGGACGACGATCCAGGCGAGGTTGAGCATCATGAGTTCCAAAATTACGGCTCCCGAAAGACCCTTGCCCGCCAGCTGGTCCATGAACTTCATCATGAACTGCAGCACGAACAGAAACATGAGGACCACGAAGGAGCCGATGAACGGGGCGATGTGGGCCTTGAGGATGTGCCTGAACACGATCATGGTGAAATATACTAAAGACTCCGGGTCTTTTCCAATGAACGCTGCTCGACCGGGAACCGGTGTGCCTCGGAGCGGCGGATTGCTCCAAACGCCCGCCTCCCGAGGGGTCGGATGCTTGCAATTTCTTTGCGATTTTTCTACTTTGATACACCAGTCTCCGATTTCCTATCTATAGAATGGAGTTCAGTCAGCGGACCTTTGTTACGCGTTCAATAAACGAGTGCCGCATGTCTCCCTGACAGAGGCGGCCTCAAACGGTTTGCACGATTGACTGTTCTCTATTTCGGTAGTGACTCCAATCTATTTGTCAATACCTGACGGACTGAAGTCCTTATTCAGGACGAAGGGAGTGCTGCTCGGCATCCTGGCCGGAGCGCTTGCGGTGATCTTCGTCCTCTCGGGTTCGTCCTCAACGGCGGCTCGCGAGGTCCGGGGAGCCGGCTTCATCTCGTCACTGGGTCCCGATCTCCCGCCCGCGCTCGTTACCGACTCGTCCGGACACAGGGACGCCTCTCACCCCGAGCTCCGTACGGGACCCGATACGACGACGCTCAAAGCCGTTCTCCGGGACAGCCTGGTGCTCTCGGACACCACGAGGCGGCTTTCGAAGCACGCCCGCGACTCCCTGGCGCGCGCCGATTCGATTCGCAGAGTACCCCGCGATTCCACGGCCCGCATCGCACAATTCCTCTACCGAAGGACGGATTCTCCGGTCGTCGATCTCTTTGAACAGCGAACCTATTCGATGTTTGACAAACCGCCGTCGCTCCTTATCCGGAGCGTCGTCATCGACTCGACGGGCCGCTACGTCATTGTCCGCGAGACCGTCAACGGCGTCGATGTAAGAATACCCGATCGCATCCCCCTCGAAGAGTACATCAACCAGCGATACAAGTATGAGATTGAACGCGGGCTCGAGGACGAGGTGTACAAATATGACGTGCTGAAAAAGAAAAACGATCTCGGAGACATCCTCGGCTCCTTTACGAACATCGATATCCCGATTCCCGCAAACCCGGTCTTCAGCATCTTCGGTCCCCCCCGGATCAACCTCCACATCTCCGGTGCGGTGGATATCCATGCGGCCTTTACAAACACGAAAACGGATGAGGTGACGCTGTCGAGCCTCGGCAGCACCCAGAACACCCCTGATTTCTCGCAACAGGTGCAGATCAACGTCAGCGGCACGATCGGCGACAAGCTCAACATTCTCGCCGACTGGAATACGCAGCGGACCTTCGAATATGAGAACCAATTGAAGATCAAGTACACGGGTTACGACGACGAGATCGTTCAAAGCGTCGAAGCCGGCAACGTTTCGCTGGCAACGAACTCCGCGTTTATTTCGCCGAGTTCGGCCCTTTTTGGTATCAAGTCGACCTTCCTCTTCGGACCGTTGAAGATCACGGGAATCGCAACGCAGAAAAAAGGGCAGATCCAACAGAAGAACATCTCGGGGGGGACATCCGAAAAAGATTTCACGATCCACGCGTACGAATATAACACCGACCATTATTTCCTCGACACGAGCTATATCCCGCTTTTCGAGCAGTATTATACGACTCACCAGGGGGATCCGCGCAAGCAGATCGTCGACTACCAGGTCTGGGTAACAAATACCCAGATCGGGAACACCACTGCGCGGCAGGGGGTGGCGTTCATCGACCTGGATACCAACCAGGCACATTACACGGACAAGCTTTTGGACACTCTCACGTCGATTCCGGGGAGGTCCGAGTCGGGGCTTTGGGTTCAGCTCGTGAATCAAAAGGATTACACGATTCAGCCGTATGCGGGATTCCTGACCCTCAACATCTCCCTTCAGCCCGGCCAGGCGGTTGCAATGGCATACCGCGTCGAGAATGGCCCCGGCCCGGCCGATGATTCTTACTACGGGACGTTCACAGGAAGCGGCTCGGTGGGAAGCCTCCTGGTCCTCAAGCTCATCAAACCGAAGACACTCCTCCCGCAGGACACCGTAGCCTGGCGACTGCTGATGAAGAACATTTACTCGCTCGGCGGCCGCGACATCAGCAAGTCCGGCTTTGAGCTCCACATCTACTATACGCTCCCCGGGAAGCAGCCGGTCGACGAAGTGGGCGGTGTGAAACTCCTCCAGCTTTTTGGTTTTGACAATCTCAAAGACGACAATACGCCGGGCTCGGACAATAACTTTGACTACAACCCCCCTTACACGATCGATGAGTCGCGGGGAGAGATCATTTTCCCCACCGTCGAGCCATTTCTCGGGACGCGGACAGATCCGAGCCGTGGGCCGCTTGTCGGCGGCCTGAAAAAGGCTTTCGACCATTACGGGGTCACCGCTCCGGTCGATTCGTTCAGTTACGGCGACGTGTACGATACGACGCTTTACGGTGCGCAGAACAATACGCTGAAGGACAGGTTTACGATCGTGGGGAAGACCACCGCCGGCAGTTCCAACACGATCAACCTCGGCTTCAACATCGTCGAGAACAGCGTGCAGGTTCTTCTCAATGGCCAGCCTCTCACGGCAAATGTCGACTACACGGTCGACTACATCGTCGGCCAGATCATCATCAAGAATCAGGCGGCATTGGTTCCGGGGGCCAATCTCCAGGTAAAATACGAGCAGAACGACCTCTTCCAGCTCGCATCGAAGACGCTTCTCGGGACGCGTGCGGAACTCACCCTTTCGGACAAGACGGCATTCGGTTTCACTCTCATGAACCTCAATCAGCAGACGCTGACCGACAAGGTGCGGGTGGATGAGGAGCCAACGAACAACACCATTTATGGGATGGATGCGCAGACCGGGGGCAGGCTCGATTTTCTGACGAAAGCGATCGACGCGTTACCCCTCATCGCCACGAAGGCCCCCTCCGAATTCAACATCAAGGGGGAGGTCGCCGAAATGTCGCCGGATCCGAATACGAAGAAAAGCACGATCGGCATCGACAAGGGGAAAGCCATCGCGTACGTGGACGATTTCGAAGGCGCGCTGAAGACAATTCCGTTCGGCGTGAGCTACGGCAGCTGGCACGACATGAGCGTCCCGGCCTACCAGGAAGGAGTGGACGCGAACTCGATATCGCTCGGGCTCATCTCGGATTCCGCAAAGCTCGCCTCAAAAGCGAAGGCGTTCTGGTATACGATTCCCAACAGCGTTCCCGTGCTGAGCATCTGGCCGAATAAGTCAGTCGCGCAAGGTGAGAACCTTGCCACCGTGATGCATGTCGTTTACGATCCGAAGGGGCGCGGAGCATACAACTATTCGCCGAGTCTCCGGCAAACACTTCTCGCGCATCCGGAATTCAACTGGGCCGGAATGGAGCGTACGCTCTCAACGGGCATTGTTGACCTCATCCAGGAGAACGTGAACTTCATCGAGATCTGGATGAAGATTGATCCGGGAACAGCGATCGACACCGCCCACAACCGGGTCTTCATCGACCTCGGCGCGATCAGCGAGGATGTCATCCCCGGGGATTCGAGGAGCAAGGCAGGGATGATCCATACGGAGGATAACGAGATCGCCCCGAACGGTGCCATGAGCGATGAGAAGGATACCGGCATCGACCGTCTCACCGACGACCAGGAGCGGGCTGCCCACCCCGATTTCATCACTGCGAATCAGGCGGATTTCCCCGACGTCGCCACCGATCCGGCCGGCGACGACTACCAGACTCCGACCAACAATGACTACAGCCATGTGAACGGGACGGAGAACAACTACAAACAAAAGAGCGAAATCGGCCTCAATCCGGATGCTGACGACCTTAACCGCAACAACGTCCTCGATAAGACGAACAGTTATTTTGAGTACCAGTTGAATCTGGACACCACCAAGAGCAATCCGCAGCGTGTCGGTGGAGGAGCGAACGGTTGGTACCAATACAGGATCCCGCTCATCGACTGGAAGAACAAGGTCGGCACGCCGGACTTCTCGCTCGTCGAATTCGCGAGGATGTGGTTCACCGGGTTCACCTCGGGCATCCACCTTGAAATCGCCCAGTTCGACCTCGTCGGGAATCAGTGGCAGGAGCTCGTACAGCACGACAGTACCTTCCAGCTCTCGGTCACCAATATTGAAGACAACCCGGATTATATCAGTCCCCCCGGAGTTTCCCGTGCGCGCGACCTGACGAAGCCGGATCAGCAGGTGTATGAAAACGAGCAGGCACTGGTTCTCCAGGTCCATAAGCTCCATCCCGGCGACAGCCGGCAGGCGATCAAGCGGTTCAACGTGAAGCCGCTCGACATGTTCAACTATCGCGAGCTGAAGATGTTCGTCCGGGGCGATCCTTCGTTCTCGTCAAATCCGAACTCTCCGAGCGCCTACATTTTCATGCGTATTGGCGCCGACAGCCTGAATTATTACGAGTATCGCGAGCCGATCATGCCGTCCGTCTATTATCCGACCACCCGCGCCGGCGAGGAGGCGGCGGTCTGGAATCCTCTCAACAACATCGACATCAAGTTCGCGGATATGACGAAGTTGAAGCAGGGGAGAGACACCTCGGGAGCGCTTGTGCGGGAAGCGACGTCCGACGGACCTCCGGGATCCACGTACGCGGTCCTCGGGAACCCGACCCTGACGGACATCGAATACATTTCGGTGGGAATCGAAAACCCAGCATCGAGTTCCCATACGATCGATTCGGCAAATGTCTGGATCAACGAGCTGCGCCTCTGCGACGTCGACGACAGCAAGGGATGGGCCTACAGTGTGTCGACCTCGCTGAAGCTGGCCGACCTCGGAAACGTTTCGTTTTCCTTCTCGACGATCGATCCCAACTTCCATCAGCTTGAGGACAGATTCGGGAGCAGGACGACTTCGACGAACTGGTCTCTCCTGTCGAGCTTCGCGCTCGAGAAATTCTTCCCGACGAGCTGGACCGGAACGACGCTTCCTTTTTCATACTCCCACACGGAATCGCGTACCCAGCCGAAGTACCTCCCGAGTTCGGATATTCTCGTCACGCAGGCCGCGCAGGAACAGGATTCCCTCGTCGCGAGGCAGACGGGTTCAGAGCAGGCGGGGACCATTGCCGGGAACAAGCTCATTTTTGAATCGGAGACATACACGAAGACCGACACGTACGCACTCCCGACGATCAAATTCAACGTTCCGTCGGAGAGCTGGGTTCTCCGGGACCTCTTCAACCGGCTGACGTACGGATTCTCCTACACCAAATCGTTTACGAGGTCGCCGAACATCACGTACCAAATCGCATGGTCCTGGAGCGCGCACATGTCGTACGGCTATGTCACCGCGCCGGACAATTTCATCCTCCCGTTTGCGGCATTCTACGAGACGCCGATCCTCAGAGGGCTGAAGAACCTCAGGATTTATTACCCGCTCCAGAACGTCACGATCTCGCTCGATGCGAGCCGGGCTCAGACCCATGTGGAGACAAGAGACGAGCTGGCCGAAAGCCCCCCGTCGAGGACGCTGTCGGCGCACAGGTCGATGTCGTTGGGATGGAAGCTGACGGAGAACGGACTTCTCAATGTCTCGGGTGACTACTCGGTCGATGTTACCAGTACGCTGGTGCACCTTGAGACCGATCAGAACAACAACCAGCGGCAGTTCTCCTCGATCCTCGGAGATCTGTTCATGAAGGATCAGCTGATCAGCTTCGGACACGACAACGGGTATAACCAGACAATCAACATCAACACAAAGCCGAAGGTCCCGGAGCTCTTCGACCTTAACAAATACTTCACCATCTCGGCTCACTACAGCGTTTCGTACCACTGGCAGAACAACTTCCAACAGGGAGACCTTGGAAAAGGGACCAGCTGGGCGAACAGCGTCACGCTCTCGAGCGATATCAGCCTCAAGCAATTTGTCGAGACCTGGTGGCCGGCTGCGAAGGCCGGCCCCGAGCAGCCGGAGGGGGCCACCTCTCACAGGGTGGGGAGAGGACGAGGTCATGAAGACGACGAAGACCTCCGGGATGTGCTCGGGCCGCAAGAACAGCAGCCGCAGCAACAGCAACCACAGCAGGAACAACAACAGCAGCAACTTCAACAACTGCCGCAACAGCAACAGCAGGCGAATCTCCCCGCGGGGAGAGACAGCTCCCAAACTCGGGATACCACGAAGGCATTCGCTCCGGTCGCGAGGGGAAAAATCAGGATTTCACCGAAGGAGTTTCTCTCGAACCTTGCACGCTACGCGATCAAGTTCCCGCTCCTCGACTATGACAAGATCAACGTGAATTTCACGGAATCGGACAACGCGACAAACAGCGGCGTGCCGGGGCGTCCGGGGTTTGCGAACCTCTTCGGTCGTGTGCCGTTTGTGCAGGATGGAGATCCCAGGTTCGGACCCACGCGTTCGTACCAACTGGGGCTTGTCTCAGACCCGGCCGAGAACGTCTCGGGGCTTCAGATTCAGAGCGCTTTCCCCTTCTTCAGGTTTGCGACCAGCGACGCCGGGCTGCGAGCACCGCTGGCGTCGATCAGCAACTCGTATTCACAAAACAACAAGGTCACTCTCCACACATCCCGGGAACTTTTCACAAACTTCCATCTCGACCTGAACTGGGATGTCGGCTGGAATTTCTCCCGTACTCAAAATCTGACGACCGATTCCATGGGGGTCTCCACGATAACGAGCACGGCAACCGCCGGGTCGATCGAGCGCTCGTTCTTCACGCTTCCGCCGACCTTCATCTTTTCATCATTTAAGAGCGGCATCGGTCAGGTGGGCAAGGAGTACGCGGCATTGCAGGCCGGCGGGGGAACGCTGACCGACGACGCAAAGATCTCTCAGGCGTTTGAGAACGGGTTTGAGTCGATTCCTGTCTTTCGCAAGATTTTCGGGCAATTCTTTCCGCGGGTCAACTACTCGCTTCACTGGGACGGGCTTGAGCAGCTTTCGATCTTCAGGAATTTCGCGACCCATGTAGGCCTCGACCATACCTACACGTCGAACTATCAGGAGTCCTTCCACGGAGATCCCTCGGGGAACCAGATCACCGACGCACAGCACATCACCTATGGGTTCTCCCCACTCATCGGCCTCAATTTTACTTTCAAGGAGTTGCTGAAAGGGAACATGAGCGCCACGATGAGATATGCGACGACAAGTTCATTCGACCTGACTCCTTCATCGAGCAACATCGTCGAGAACGACACAAAGGAGATCTCGATCTCCGCGAGCTACGGCCGGACGGGCTTCGAGATACCGTTCTTCGGGCTTTCACTCTCGAACGACATCGACCTCACGCTGACGTACTCGTACTCCGACAATTCGAGGATTACCTACACGGCCATTCCCTATAATACCGAATCGAATACGGGCGGTGGACTCGACGGAGGCGTGCCGGGAGACGGATCTTCGCGGAGTATCACGGAGCCGCGGATAAGGTATGTTCTTAGCGCCAGAGTGACGGCGTCGCTCTTCTACCGCTACACAAAAGTGACGCCGGATGCCGGCGGATCGAGAATCCCCGGTTCGACGACGAACGAAGGGGGTCTCGACGTGCACGTGGCAATTCAATGATGGGATCTTCGGAAGTACGTTTCGAACGCCGATCCGGCGTTCGATTGACTCTCGGGCGATCAATGACTATTTTGAGGGCTGATGGGAGCAACGATGGCTGAAACTGAACGAAAAGGGAGCATTCTCTGGGTCGACGACGAGATAGAACTGTTGCGTTCGCATGTTCTCTTCCTGAGGGAAAAAGGGTATAGCGTCGAAACGGCGACGAACGGCGAAGACGCGATCGAGATGGTACGCCGGCAGCCGTACGACCTTCTCTTCCTCGACGAAATGATGTCGGGGAAAGGGGGACTCGAGACCCTCGCGGAGATCAAGGAGCTCTCTCCCTCGCTCCCCGTCGTCATGATCACGAAGAACGAGGAAGAATCGCTCATGGAAGGAGCGATCGGGGGGAAGATCTCCGATTACCTGACGAAGCCGGTCAACCCGAGCCAGATCCTCCTTGCCTGCAAAAAGTTTCTCGAGGGGAAGAAGATCCAGAGCGAGCAGGTTTCCAAAGATTATGTAGAAGAGTTCAACGCCGTCTCGCGCGCCCTCACGAACCCCCTGAGCTACGAAGAGTGGACCGACCTCTACGTGAAGATGGTCTCCTGGGAAATGGAGCTGGATCTTCACCCCGGATTGGGCCTCCAGCAAATGCTCGGCGATCAGCGGCGGGAATGCAACGCGGAGTTTTCGAAGTTCATCGAACGGAACTATCCCATCTGGCTGCAGCAGGGGAGCAAACGGCCGGCTCTCTCCGTCGACGTCGTCGACAGATTTGTCATTCCCCATCTCAAGGAAGGGAAGTCGATCTTCTTCTTCGTCGTCGATTGCATGCGCCTCGACCAGTGGCTCGTCATGGAGCGGTATCTCCGCGAATTCTACTCGATGACAAAATCGTACTACTACTCGATTCTGCCGACCGCCACCCCCTATTCGCGGAACGCGATCTTCAGCGGACTTTTTCCGGCGGAGATCGAACAACGATTCCCCGAGATCTGGCAGAACGGGGAGGATGACGAAACGAGCCACAACCGGTACGAACGCCAGCTTCTGGACAAACTCCTCGAACGACGCCGGATCGAGCTCAAGCCTGAGCCGAAGTATATCAAGATCCTTGACGCGGAATTCGGCAGGCAGACCGAGAACAATATCCTTTCGTACGCGGCGAACCGGCTCACCTCGGTCGTCGTGAATTTCGTCGACATGCTCGCGCACGGAAGGTCGGACTCGGCTCTCCTCAAGGAGATCGCCCCGGACGAGTCTGCCTACCGCTCGCTGACGGACTCCTGGTTCAAACATTCGTCCCTCCTCGGCATGCTCCAGTCGCTTGCGACGCGGAAAGATGTCCGGGTGATCATCACGACCGACCACGGAAGCGTCCGTTGCCTCCGGGGCTCGAAGGTCATCGGCGACCGCGAGGCCTCGACGAACCTCCGGTACAAGTTCGGCCGCAACCTGAAATCGGATGATCGGCAGTCGATCTTCGTGAAGAACCCGCAGGACTTCAAGCTCCCGAAACGGGGAGTGACGATCAACTACATCGTCGCGAAGGAAGATTATTACTTTGTCTATCCGACCGACTACCACAAGTATCTGAATCAATACCGGGACAGCTTTCAACACGGAGGGATTTCGATGGAGGAGATGATCCTACCTGTGGTGACGATGGATCCGAAGAACCAGAGCGCCTGAGACGTAAAGGATGACGATTCCGATCATGACCCACACGGCGGAAGAGACGCAGAAGCTCGGCAGCGACTTCGCCGCGGTTCTCCGGCGCCGTGATGTCGTCGCACTTTACGGAGGACTCGGGAGCGGCAAGACTCAGTTCGTCAAGGGTGTGTGCAAGGGGTTGGGAGTACGCGATCACGTCGTAAGCCCATCATTCACGATCCTCAACGAGTACAGCGAGGGACACTTTCCGATCTATCATTTTGACTTCTACCGCCTCCGTTCCATCGCGGAGCTTGCTGAGATCGGCTTCGAGGAATATCTTTTCGGCGAGGGGGTGTGCCTTATCGAATGGGCCGACCTTGTCGACTCGAAGCTCAGGAGCGACCGGTACGATGTTTCCCTCGAACTCGGAGCGGGACCTGATGAGCGGCTAATACGCATCGAACGGGTGGACGCCGCATGATTCTTGCTCTGGAGACGGCGACGGATCTCTGCGCGGCTGCGCTCGTCCATGATGGAAGGATCATCGCAGAGCGGTCGATTGAGGAGAAGAAAGTCCACTCCGAGCGCCTGCTCCCGATGGTCGACGAAATCCTCCGGAGCGCTTCGGTGGATATCCGGAATCTTGCGGCGGTCGCGGTTTCCATAGGCCCAGGATCGTTCACCGGGCTGAGAATCGGGCTCAGCACAGCGAAAGGGCTTGCCGTGGGGGGAGAGAAGGCGATCATTGCGATCCCCACGCTTCATGCCCTGGCCTTCGAGTGTCACCGGCGGGGGAGGTATTCTGAAGGAGAGACTCTCTGTCCCCTTATTGATGCAAAACGTGACGAGGCGTATTACGCGTTCTTCGCCGTTGGGAAAGAGGGGATCATGCGGGAGGCGGAGGACGGGATCGAGTCCGTCTCGCGCATCGCGGAACTTGCCGGCGAGAGACGATGCGTTGTGCTGGCGGGAGACGGCGTCGCAAAGCTGAAAGCCTCCGGATATTCCCGTTCTTCGTTCCGGCTGGAAGATGGGATCCGGTGCAGCGCGGCGTCGGTGGGTCTCCTTGCCGAAAGGGAAGGAGTGCCTCTCCAAGCACCCCAGTACGAACGGCTGGAGCCGGTGTATCTCAGAGATTTTGTTACGACGCAGCCGAATCCATCGCGGAACAAAGTGCTTCATAGAGTTCCGCTCGCGCCTCTACCGATCACTCATTCACCGAAGGACTGACCAATGGCCTGGTTTCGACGTTCAAAAGAGAGCATCTCATCCGATTCTCAGAAGAAAGATACTCCGGAGGGGCTGTGGTCGAAATGCGATTCGTGCGGTGAAATCATCCACAAGAAGGTTCTTGAGCAAAACCTGTGGGTCTGCGCAAAATGCAACTATCATTTCAGGATCGGAAGCAAGGAGTACTTTTCGATCCTTCTCGATGCGGGAAGCTTCAAAGAGATGGACAGGAGGATGACGTCGAAGGACCCGCTCAATTTCACCGACACAAAGAAGTACAAGGACAGAATCAAAGACACCATCAAGAAATCCGGGTTGCACGACGCTGTCCGGTCGGGGACGGGGAAGGTCAACAAGCATGACGTGGTCATTGCGTGCATGGACTTTGCTTTCATCGGCGGGAGCATGGGTTCTGTCGTCGGGGAAAAGATCAGCCGCGCGGCAGACAAGGCGTTGAAGTCGAAAACGCCTCTTATCATCATCTCTTCCAGCGGCGGCGCGAGAATGATGGAGGCGGCCTACTCGCTCATGCAGATGGCGAAGACGAGCGCCAAGCTCTCGCGGCTCGCCGACGCCCGCATCCCGTATATCTCGATCATGACCGATCCGACCACGGGGGGCGTCACTGCGAGCTATGCGATGCTCGGGGATATTCACATCGCCGAACCCGGTGCGCTCATCGGTTTCGCCGGGCCACGGGTCATCAAGCAGACCATCGGGAAGGACCTTCCTGTCGGTTTTCAGAGAGCGGAGTTTGTGCAGGAGAAGGGGTTCATCGACCTCGTCGTCAACCGGAAGGATCTCAAAGAAACGCTCTCGAGACTCCTGGAGATGATCGGATGAAAATGATTCCGTGCCTTCCCGGCATTTTCAGAATATCGCTGCGCCCGGAATGAGGAGGATCGTTTCCGCGACGGAGATGCAGGCCTGGGCCGATGAGGCCCGGAGAAAAGGGGAGCGTATCGGTCTGGTGCCGACGATGGGGAGTCTGCATGAAGGACACCTTAGCCTCATCGCAAGATCACGAGGGGTCTGCGACGTCACCATCACCTCAATCTACGTCAACCCCACCCAGTTCGCCCCCAACGAGGACTTCGCGCGGTATCCCCGCGACCTCGAGAAAGACGCCCGTTTGTGCGAAGGGGCCGGGACCACGGTCCTCTTCGCCCCCTCAGACTCCGAGATGTATCCCGAGGGGTATTCAACCTTTGTGAATGTCGAAGGCGTCTCTTCGGTCCTTGAAGGGAAATTTCGTCCCACTCACTTCCGGGGGGTTGCCACCGTCGTCGCAAAGCTTCTGCTCCTGACCCGTCCACACCTCGCATTCTTCGGGCAGAAGGATGCGCAGCAATGCGTTGTGGTCAAAAAAATGGTGAAAGAACTTCAGATGGGCGTAGAGATTGTCGTCGCTCCGATTGTCCGGGAGCCGGACGGCCTCGCCCTGAGCTCGCGGAATGTCTATCTGTCTCCGAGGGAGCGGGCTGAGGCAATCGTTCTCCACCAGTCGCTTCTTCATGCAACGGAGATGGTGCGTTCGGGGGAACGAAATGCGGCGGAAATCGTCAAAGCAATGAAGGAAATGATTCAACAAAAACAGAGTGCGTCGATCGACTACGTTGAGATCGTCCACACCGAGACCCTCGTTCCCCTTGAACGCCTCCAGCCGGGATTGCCCTCCCTGGCGCTCCTCGCTGTCCGGTTCGGACGGACGCGTCTCATCGACAATGCCTTCCTCACTGTCTCATGAGCTCATCCTCGTATCCGTTTGCGACGGTCATCATGGCGGGGGGCAAGGGGACCCGCATGCTCAACGCCGAGAAGGCGAAGGTGATGTTCGAAGTCGGAGGGAGGCCGATGATTGACCATGTTGTCGAGCTCGCCAGGAGCCTTGGTTCGTCACGGATCATCGCCGTCGTCGGGTACCGACGCGAGACGGTGGCCGCGCATCTCAAGAGTACCGGAGCGCCGGTGGAATGTGCAATTCAGGAGCCGCAGCTGGGAACGGGCCATGCCGTCATGCAGACCGAGAAGTTCCTCCGAAAATTTGAAGGGGATGTACTGGTGTTGTCGGGAGACGTACCTCTTCTTCGAAAAGAAGCGGTTGAGAAGCTTATCGCCCATCACCGGTCGAGGGGGGCAGTGGCAACGATCCTCACTGCCGACCTCGACGATCCGAAAGGATATGGCCGGATCCTTCGGGGCGAGGAGGGGCACGTGCTCGGAATCGTGGAGGAGAAGGACGCGACGGACGAGCAGAGAAGAGTGAGGGAAATCAATTCGGGCATCTACATTTTTGTCTCCTCGTATCTCTACGACGGACTCGCCCACATCACGACCGACAACGCGCAAAAAGAATATTACCTCACTGACGTCTTCGGGTACTTCTGGCGCAACGGGCTGACGGTCGCGGCGCAGAAGGCACGCGATTTCAATGAGATCCGGGGAGTGAACACTGTGGCTCAGCTCGAGGAGGCGGAAAGGGTTCTTCAGGCCCGGAACGCAGGTTGAGCGGCCGATGTTTCATGAAGTAGCGTATTGACAATGGATGAGGTTTTGTTTATTATCACCTCAAGGAAGACAGGAGATCGACGATGAGAAGGTTACCTGGGGTGCTCGCGGTCCTGGCGGTGCTCACTGTAGCGGCCGCGGATCAGAGTGCCGCTCAATTCAAGAGGACTCCGGACGACGAGCCGAAAGTCTCTGATTCGATGATCCGGCCTTCTTCGGATTCCGATTTTCTCGGCTTCTTCAATCCCGACAACTTCAAGATGCGGCAGAGTTACTCGATGAGCTACATGTCGATGGGGAGGCAGGGACTCGCCCTCGGGATGTATACCAACAGCATGATGTATA
>DATJQP010000097.1:0-28613 GCA_035505655.1 Bacteroidota bacterium | reverse complement strand
GACGAGAAGCTTGTCGAATACGTTTCGGTCACCGACAAAGAGGCAGTTGATGCGCTTGTCCTTCTCTCCCGCATCGAAGGGATTATTCCCGCCCTTGAATCGGCCCACGCTGTCGCGTTTGCCGTGAAACGGGCCGCTCAGATGAGGAAGGATCAGATTGTTGTCGTGAACCTCTCCGGGAGGGGAGACAAAGACCTTGGGACCGTGATGAAGGAGATGAAACTGTGACGCCCGGCGTTCCCGCAAGAGGCAAAGATCATTCGACTACCAACGGGTGAATAAAGCATGTATTCGGAAATCTCAAAATGTCGGATCAGCCGTAGCACGAACCTCATCACCGTCCTTTCGCTCGGAAAGCAGTCGCTCACTGGTGTCTTCCCGAAGGAGGCCGACGAGCCTCTCACCGAAGGACCGCTTGACCTCGTCTGGTGCCCGGACAGCGGGCTCTTGCAGCTTAAGCAATCGTACAGCCTTTCCGAGATGTACGGCGCGAACTACGGCTACCGGTCTGGTCTCAACGCCTCGATGGTCCGGCACCTCCAGCAGAAGGTCCGGACTCTGGAGCGTCTGATCCCGCTCTCACAGGGTGACATCGTTCTCGATATCGGCAGCAACGATGCGACCTCGCTCAAAGCGTACAGCGGCAGGCACAAGAAAGTCGGAATCGATCCTACCGGGGCAAAATTCAAAGAATACTACACCGATGACATCGTGCTTGTTCCGGAATTCTTCAGCGCGAAAGTATTCAACGATGCGTTCCCCGGGAAGAAAGCCAGGATCATCACCTCCATTGCGATGTTCTATGATCTGGAGTCTCCCCTTGACTTTGTCCGTGATATCGAACAGTGTCTTGCGGACGACGGAGTCTGGCATTTTGAACAAAGCTACATGCCGAGCATGCTCCGGACGAACAGCTACGATACGATCTGCCATGAGCATCTTGAATTCTATTCCCTCAAAGTTGTGAAGGGGATTCTCGATCAGTGCGGCTTGAAGGTGCTTGACGTTCAGATGAACGCCATCAACGGCGGGAGCTTCGCCGTCACGGCCGCGAAGAAAGGGTCGCGTTTGGCTCCAAACCGGCCGATCATTGACTGGCTCCTCAAACAGGAGGAGGAGATGGGGCTGGACAACCCGAAGCCCTACCGCGACTTTGAAGAGCGGGTGTTCCGACACCGTCGGAATCTCACTCATCTCATTGAGTCGCTCGTTGCCGACGGGAAGAAGATCATTGGCTACGGTGCGAGCACGAAGGGAAATGTCCTGCTTCAGTTCTGCGGCATCACGCGAGATCACATACCATGCATTGCCGAGGTAAACCAGGACAAGTTCGGCGCGTTTACCCCGGGGACCAGGATACCAATTGTCTCGGAGGCAGAGGCAAAAGGGATGAAGCCGGATTATCTCCTTGTGCTACCTTGGCATTTCAAGGACGGCATCCTCGCGCGGGAACGGGACTATCTTGCCGGGGGAGGGAAATTCATCTTTCCACTTCCGGAAATAGAGATCATTTAGGCTGGCAGGATGATCAACAGCCGGCGTTCGTTCATCCCATCTTTGCGACGAGGAGGTCGGCTGGCATGTACAATAGTCCCGCCTGGTCTTCGAACTTCACCCGGAAGAGTTGTGAGAAACCTTCCCGCCACCTCGATTCGTTCAAAGCTGCGGACCCGTGAGAAGCTTTGCCCAAAGGGCCCACTTCTTTTCCCTGAACCTCATGACTGAAGAAAAGCCCACCACTGAACCTGCGACGAAGAGTGTCCTGAAGAGAAACCTCGTCGCGAACTTTGGCGGGACCATCTGGCAGGCTCTGATGGGGTTCGCCTTTATTCCGCTCTATGTTCGATTCATGGGGATTGAGTCGTACGGACTCGTCGCCTTCTACGCGACCCTCCAAAGTGTTTTCGCCCTTTTCGATGTTGGTCTCGGGAACACCCTGACGAGGGAGCTTGCCCGCCTCTCCGTGAAGCCCGGGAGCGGGCAGGAGACCCGCAACCTCGTTCGGACGCTCGAGACGCTCTATTGGATCATCGCGTTGTTCGCAGGGACAGTCGTCGTCCTCCTTTCTTCATTGATAGCGCACCACTGGCTCAACCCGGCCCAACTGCCGCAGTCGACGGCAGAACAGGCTGTTCTTATTATGGGATTTATCATTGTTTTCCAGATGCCGGTCTCGTTTTATACGGGAGGACTGATGGGACTCCAGAAGCAGGTCCTGCTTAACGTCCTGAATGTATGCATCAGCACCCTCCGGGCCGGTGGCGCAGTCCTTGTGCTCTGGAAAGTTGCGCCGACAATCCAGGCGTTTTTCGTCTGGCAGATCTGCCTGAGCGTCGCAACCGTTGCTGTGTTCCAAAGGCTACTTTGGCGCAACCTTCCCGCCGCTGAGGCTGCACCCTCCTTCGAAGGTCGTCTCTTGAAGGGGATATGGAAGTTCAGCGCCGGCATGGGGGGCATTTCAGTTCTGGCTGTGATCCTCACCCAGCTTGACAAGATTGTTCTGAGCAAAATGCTCCCGCTCGAGGAATTCGGGTACTACATGATTGCCAGCGTCGTCGCCATGAGCCTGGGCCGTGTTTTCACTCCCGTCTTTTTCAGCATCTATCCAAGGTTCACTCAATTGGTGTCCGTCAAGGATCACGAATCGCTAAGACTTCTGTACCACAAAGTCTGCCAGTTCATGTCGGTCCTTGTCCTTCCGGCCGCTGCGGTCGTTGCGTTCTTCTCGTACGATGTGATTCTCCTTTGGACGCAGAATCCGACGACCGCGGAGAAGACTCATCTCATCGTCAGTGTGATGATAGGAGGGACGGCACTGAACGGAATCATGAATCCCCCTTATGCGCTTCAACTAGCCTTCGGCTGGACGAAATTATCGGTCATCAAGAACATCATCGCGGTGATCATCGTCGGCCCGCTCATCGTCCTTCTGACGAATTCCTATGGAGCAGTCGGTGCGGCAGGCGCATGGCTCATCCTGAACATCGGGTATGTCCTCTTTGAAATCCCGGTCATGCACGGCAGAATTCTGCAAAGAGAAATGTGGCAATGGTACCGAAGAGATTTCGCCGTTCCGGTCGCAGTCGGGCTGGCAATGGCGGGCGGCGGGCGGTTGCTTCTTAGCCATGCATCCTCTCAGCCTCAGATGCTGTTTCAACTGATACTGATATCTTCCCTTACACTGGGATTCACGTTATTTTCCGTTCCCGCGGTCAGAGTGATCTTCCTTCAACACCTCCCGGGAAGAAGGCATCTTCCATGATCGAGCGGACACACTCCCCTCAGCCGGCGCAGATGACTAAAACCGTTCTGTTTGTTTCGCACAAGAAGGCGCAGTGCGGCGTTTACGAATTTGGAAAGAGTATTACCGACGTCCTGGAGAGTTCGACCCTTTACCGTTTCAAGCGCGTCGAATGCTCATCGGTCAAGGAGCTCGAAGAGGCTGTCGGCGAAGCGAACCCCGCGGCGATAATCTACAATTACTACGAGGCGGTCATGCCGTGGGTCATGACACGTTACGGCCTGAGGCTCTGCCACAATCATATCGCCGGCCTTCGAATTCCTCAAATCGGTATCATCCATGAGATCACGCAACACGTCGCAAACACGGCCACCGGCTACAGGAAGAGACTGATCGTCGGCGGACCGAATCCCGGCAACCAGCTTTTTGACTTCTACATTGCCCCCGATCCGACATTGCTGCTTCTCAACCCCCTGGTGTACAAGACGGGAAGACTCATCCCGTCGTACCGCAATGATGCCCCCGTTCCTCCGATACCGGTTATTGGGAGCTTTGGTTTTGGCACTCCCAAAAAAGGATTCGAGAGAATCGTCGAACTTGTGCAGGATGAGTTCGACGAGGCCCGCATCCGATTCAATATTCCCTCCGCCGACTTCGGCGATAAGGAAGGAGTTCAGGGAAGGGCTATCGCGGAACGTTGTCAGAAGCTTGTTCGAAAACCGGGGGTTAAACTTGTTGTCACCCACGACTTCCTCGACCAGCGCGGAATATTGGATTTCCTTGCCGGGAACACCATCAACGTCTTTCTCTACGAAGACAAGGGAGGCCGTGGGTTGTCCAGTGCCCTGGATCTTGCCATGGCTGTAAAAAGACCGATTGCGGTCTCCGACGCCGTCATGTTCAGGCATCTGTTTGATGCAGACCCGTCTGTCTGTGTCACAAATAATAGCCTGAGATCCATCATCCGCAACGGGTTCACTCCTCTGCAAAAGCATTATGAAGAATGGACCGCGGAAAATCTACGCTGGGAGTATGAGAGAATCGTGACCTCGTGTCTGGAACGATGGGCGGCACCGCCGGCTCAAGCGACCGGCCTCTCCGTCCGCCTCCGAGCGCAATACCGCCGTTTGATGTCCAAGCCGGATTACACCTCTCCGTGGCTAGGGGAAGGGGAGAGCGTGGCGGAGGACGACCTCCGAAGCGACAAATCCACGCATTATGATCCTGTTGCGATCCCGTCCGGAGCTTCGCTGAACCGGATCCTTGATGATCCCGCACGGACGCTTTATGCACCTGCCGTCCAAAAGCTGACGGAACTCGTTCCGATCACCATGGCCCGAAAGATACCGCGGGCGAATGTCCAGCAGGCGTTCGTCTTTGACACAATCTGCAGGTTGGCGCCTGGATTCCCGCAACCGAAGCTGCTCTGCGTCGGGAGTTACCAGGACACCGCCTCGATGGGCCTTCGGAAAATGGGATATGCGGTCGATGAGATCGATCCGATGATCAACTATTCGCTCCAGGAGTTTTGCACGAGACCGGGCACGCTGATGGGTTCGTATGATATCGTCTTCTCGACCTCTGTGATTGAGCACGATCCCGATGACGAATCCTTCGCTCGATGCGTCTCCGATCTCCTTGCGCCGGGAGGCATCGCGGTGATGACCTGTGATTTCAAAGAAGGATGGAAGAAAGGTGATCCGAAGCCGGATCCCGACGTACGTCTCTACACGGAGCGCGATCTAAGAGACCGCCTCCTGCCAATCATGAAGGACTGTTCTCCTGTTGACCAGCCGCATTGGGAGTGTGAGAACCCCGACTTCGTTTACCTCGGGATCTACCGTTACACGTTCGCTACGCTTGTCGTGCGGAAGAATCGTTCGGCTATCGGTTCCGGGAGCCTAACCACAACGACCGGTCGGAAGTGAAACAACCCCTCCTCTCGATCTGTATCGCAACTTACAACCGTGGATCCCTCATCGGGGAAACCCTCGACACCATCGTACCGCAGCTAACTGGCCGGGTCGAGATCGTCGTTGTGGACGGGGCATCCACGGATAATACCGAGGAGGTTGTCCGTCATTACGCGCACAAAGAGAGTCGCATACGCTATTTTCGGCTCCCGAAAAAGGGAGGTGTCGACCACGACTACGACCTCGCCGTCCAGAATGCCAGGGGTGAGATGTGCTGGCTTTTCACCGATGACGATCTGCTGAAGCCCGGAGCCGTTGACGAGGTCATGAAGAGAATCGCAAAGGGGTACGATCTCATCATCGTCAATGCAGAAATGCGGAACAGAGATCTGACGCACACCTATGAGGATCGGAGGATGCACCTGGAGGCCGACAGAGAGTACGCACCTTCGGAGTTCGAGAGATTCTTTGTCGATGCTTTCGACTACCTTTCGTTTATCGGGGGGGTAGTGATCAGACGCACTCTTTGGATGGAGCGGAACAGGGAGAGGTATATGGGGACGGAGTTCATTCATGTCGGGGTGATCTTCCAGAAACCGTTCGCCGGCAGTCTCTTCATCCTGGCGGAACCTCACATCATTATCCGATACGGGAACGCCCAGTGGGTTTCCCGGCATTTCGAAATCTGGATGTTCAGGTGGCCTGGCATGGCCTGGTCGTTTAGCGGCTTTTCGGAGGGGGCGATGGCGAAGGTCTCCTACAGGGAACCGTGGCGGAAATTCCGTGTCCTCGTCTATCAAAGGAGTGTCGGTAATTACAGCCTCGGGCTCTACCGCGAGTATCTCGCGACGAAACCATCTGGCAAGGTCTGGAGACTGTGCGCGCTCCTGATAGCGCGACTGCCGGTGAGCATCTGCATTGGCGCATGTAATATCTACTTCTTCCTGCACGGCGTGCGTCTTCCGTATCCGAAGGGCGAATAGGATGACATCGTCGTCGGCTCCAGAACATACCCAGCACACGGCGCCAAGCGTCAGCGTCATTCTCGTGAACTTCAACGGCCTGGCCGACACACGCGTCGCGATTCGCTCACTGCTCGCTCATTCCCCCGGCTCCGAGGTGATCGTCGTGGACAACTGTTCCTCCGACGGCTCGGTGGAAGCTCTGAAAAAGGAGTTCGCCGGAGCAAAAATCATCGCGCGACAGACCAACGACGGGTTCGCGGTAGGCTGTAACCGTGGGGCGGATGAAGCGATCGGGAAATACCTCTTCTTTCTCAACAATGACACCTCCATGGCGAGCGATGTTCCGCGGAGCCTTGCCGAGTTCATGGAAGCCACGCCATCGGTAGGAATCTGCGGGCCACGGATCCTGAACCCCGACGGTTCATTCCAGCTCTCGGCGGGGTTCGATCAGGGCCTCTTCAGCGAGTGGATCATGCGCCGATGGCAGCGGCGCCTCAGGGAAGGGGACCCGGAACTGGCCGAGGAATTGGAACGAAAGTTTTTTGACAAGAACGTCGAGTGGGTATCCGGTGCGGCGCTGATGATCGGGGCGGAGCTTTTCCGGAGAGTGGGGGGATTCGACGAGAGCTTTTTCATGTATTTCGAGGATGCCGATCTTTGCCGAAGGGTGCGATCTCTGGGGAGGACGGTTCAGTGCGTCCACCGCGTCTCGCTCACTCACGCTCTCGGGAGGTCCGCGATGAAAGAGAACAGTCGGATTCAACGCGAGTACAGGAAGAGCCAGATCCACTATTACCGGAAGCATGCCTCGTGGATGGAGGTTGTTTTCCTGGAACTCTACCTCCTTCTCAGCGGCCGTTTGCCTCATTAAACCGGATACCGTGGAAAACATTCGGAGAGAACCAGAGTGGCGGTGATTGGATTAGATGCAAGAAAATACAACGACTACGGGATCGGGACGTACATCCGAAATCTCGTTCTTCAGTATCCCTCGTTGCGCCCGTTCGACCGATATCTCCTTTTCGTCGCGCCGGGTGACGGGGAGGTTGGCGCAGGCGTCGGCGCAATCGAGCACTCCGCTGTCCGATACGGAAAATACTCCGCGGGAGAGTTTTTCTTGTTCGGACGACGAATCAACGCCTCCGGGGTGTCGGTTTTCCATTCCCCCCACTATACACTTCCTTACGGCATTCGCCCGGCCTCGGTGGTAACTGTCCACGACCTTATCCATTTGAAGTTCAGGGAGTATTATTCCTCCTTGCAACGGAGCTACTCGTATGCAATGGTCCGGCACGCCATCAAGGCGTCTGCATTTGTTATTACGGACAGCGAGGCGACGAGGCGCGATCTTCTGGAGCTCTTTCGCGCGGACGAGAAGAAAATCGTGACGATCCACCTAGGGGTTTCCGGGATCTTCCGAAGAGATTGCACGAAGGTCCGGGTGGAGCAGTTTTGTGCAAAATACGCCGTGCGTCCTCGGTACATCCTTTTCGTCGGGAACACGAAGCCTCACAAGGGACTCGATATACTTTTGAAGTCGTTCAAGGATCTTGTGCAGAAGAAGAAGGACCTCGATCTGGTTCTCGTAGGGGGATCCATCCCTCCGGATTCTGTGATAGGGAGGATGATCGAAGGGCTGGGTTTGGCGACCAAGGTAAGGTCCCTCGGAAGAATTTCCGATGAGGAGGTCTTTGCCGCCTATCACGGAGCAGAAATGCTTTTGCTCCCGTCACGGTACGAAGGGTTTGGGCTGACGGCTCTTGAGGCAATGGCGTCCGGGACCCCGGCGATAGTTTCCGATGCCGGATCTCTCCCCGAAGTTGTGGGGGATGCAGCCATTATCTGCCCGTCCGGCGACACGGGGGCGTTCACTGAGGCCATCTCGAGTCTCGAATCGGACGGTGCGCTGAGGAGAACGATGATTGAGCGTGGTCTCAACAGGGCAAAAATGTTCGACTGGAATGAAACGGCGCGCAAGACCCTCGAAGTCTATGACAACGCTTTGAACAGGTAGGAAGGTTGCTAGAATGAAACGGCTGGGCATCTTCGGGGGAACGTTCAATCCGCCCCACCTGGGGCATCTGATCGTCGCGCGCCATGTCGCCAGGCGGCTCAGTCTCGAGCGAGTGTTCTTCGTCCCGTCCTTCATCTCGCCCCACAAAAGAAAGGGTGAAGATCAACTTTCGAAGCACCGGCTCACGATGGTGAAGCTCGCCGTCGCCGGAGACCCTCTCTTCGAGGTGTGGGAAGGGGAGATGAAGAGGAAGGGTCCTTCATACACCTACCGCACCCTCGAGGAGTTTGCGAAGCGATTTCCCAAAACGCACCTCTTTTTTCTCATCGGGGCTGACAACTTCCCGGACTTCAGACGCTGGATGTTGCCGGATCGAATATTGGAGCTGGCGACTCTGGTCGTCATGAGTCGGCCAGACTTCAAACTGCCGCGAACCGAAAAACGACGCAATCCGGCTATACGATTCTTGCGCGTCCCTGCCGTCGACACGTCGTCGTCTCTCGTTCGCAATGCGACAAAGAAGAAAGATCCGATTGTCGGCCTGGTTCCGCCGGACGTCGTCGAGTACATTCGACGACACAAACTCTACCGCTGAGCGGCCTGCTTTCGCAGCGGCCAATTCAGCGGATGCGTCGAGACAGTAACACTCTCGAATCGTTGAAAATACAGCCACAATTGCTTAAATTGGTAAAATAGCTGCCGCCCTTGTAGTTCAACAGGATAGAACGGGAGTTTCCTAAACTTCTGATCGCAGTTCGAGTCTGCGCGAGGGCACAATCATCACCGCAAACAAGGGGAAGCGCCGCAGCGGAGCACACCCTCCCGATTAATGTCCGAAGTCTTATCCCCTCAGTCCTGAATTCTCGCCTCTCTTAAACCGCTTCGCCTTGCCCGGGGTCAAAGGAATACTTCGGACCTCAGCCTCTGACACTCACTCCACTTCTGGGCAGGCCATGTCTATCGCTTTCTTCCTCGACCTTGGTTCGTTCATTCTACTCATCGGGGCATTTGCGTTCCTTCTTCGCGAGCGGCGGCAATTTTATGCGTTGAAGTGGGTTCTTCCCGCTTTTTTCCTCCTGTCGGTCGGAAGGATATGCGATATGTCGCTGGAGCACCCGACCTTCCGGCTCTCAAATGTTTTCGGGCTCTCTCCTTATCCTTTTGAACTTGTCTTTGCTATTACCGGCAACATCACCGATGTGGTCGGGATCTGTTTCCTGATCTATGGATTCGTCAGGATCAAATCACACGAACAGGAGGAGAAGAAAAGGATCAAAGAGCTGGAAAACCTTTTGCCGATCTGCTCCGGTTGCAAGAAGTTTCGGAACGAGGCAGGGCAATGGCTGCCGATCGAAGAGTACCTCATGGAAAAAGACTCCCTCAAACTAAGCCACGGAGTCTGTCCGGACTGTCTCCAGCTTTATTATCCGGAATATGCGGGGCGTCTTCGCCGAAGAAGGGGAAGGAAGTAGCTGGCCGGAGTGTGCACCGGCTTTGCGGGCGAACCGATGCTCGCGAATCGGTCCGCCCGACCTGCCGAGACAGCTGGAGGTAGACCCTGCTGCCCCCGAGAGGAGAATTAGCTTTTTCGCACCGCTCCCAGAGGAAACACGGTTCTCGCAAATGTCTCGTTGAGGACTTGTGCGATTCCGGCGTACCATGCCGAAAGCCCGCAAAAGATTCCCTCAAATCCCGTGAATTGCCTTAAGGATGAACTCTCTGTTACTTCCCCCAGCGCAAGGAGAAAAAAGAGGAGTGTCAGCGAGCCGAACACAACCTGTAATGCTTTGGAGAGTCTGAAAGTACCGATGAACATCAGGAGAGTGAAGAGCCCCCACGCGGTGAGGAAAAATGCCATCGCCGGCTTGGACGAGGGATCCGCCCATCCCGATTTCGGAAGGAGGATGAGAGCGACAAGAATCAGCCAGAAGAATCCGTAAGAACAGAAGGCGGTCATGCCGAAGGTATTGTTCTTCTTCCATTCCATGAACCCCGCGAGAACCTGCGCAAGCCCGCCGTAGAAGATCCCCGTCGCCAAAATCATGCTGTTGAGTTCAAAGAACCCGGCATTGTGGAGGTTGAGGAGAACGGTCGTCATGCCGAATGCAAGCAATCCCAGTGGGGCAGGATTGCCTGTGGTGTCCTTGATCTCTCGCGTCGCTGCATCACTCATCGGTCGCTCCTTCCTTTTGGTTGATGGTGTCGGGTGATGTGCTCCGAATGAGCATGGTTGAGGAGCACGATGGAAGCGCCCCTGACCGCCGCTTCAGGGTCGCGCCCCGGGATGCATGATCATCGAAAGCACATCGGGTTTTGCTGCGTCTCGTTCAAGGTATGGGTACCGCTCTCCCTGGTGATAGTCCAGCGAATATGTCTCGTAGAACTCCCCGTTTTCCGCCAGGATGGACAGAGGCGAAGTGCTATGGACGGCAAGCTTCAAAGCGTCCCGCAGGATCTCCTTGGAGTAACGACGTCCGTTTACTGCGATGATCTTCATCCCGGGAGCGAGGCCTGACCTGGCCGCAGGCATTCCGGGTATGACGTCTTTCATCGTCCCGTCATCACCAAGGAGGAGGCCAAGCGAATACCTCATATCGACTGTCTTTCGAGCCTCTTCAACCGATTTCTGGAGATCATTCATCGTATCGCGATAGACGAGCTTCCATCCGGATTTGATGATGCCTCCCAGCGGCGCATGGTCGTCGGTGGATTGGAGTCGTGTGACGAAGAAGGTTCTCCAGTCATAGGGAGCAACATTGTTCATTCCCCGAACCACATCCTCGAACGAATAGGGCTTCAGCTCGGGCCCGGAATTGCCTCCGCCATGGAACGCCCGACAGAAGTCGTCGAGCGATTTCTTCCCGTTCGTCAACTCCCGGATCGTGACATCCGCTTCCAACCAGATGAGATAGCCCTCGTCATAGAAGTCCACGTCGCGGCGCCATGAGTCCCATTCGGTCCGGGCCGAGTAGAGGAGCTGTGCTTCGTCGTTCGCATCCTGAAGGGGCCGCCAGGTCCGTCCGGGGCGATGGTCAAGTTTCGCTGCCACCAGCGCTAGATCATCCCTTTGCTCTTCGGGCGTCAGGAGGCCGGAGCGCCCTGTGAGGACTGCCCCCAGATACTCCGTGAGTCCTTCGTACACCCAGAGGAGGTCATCCTTCATTGGGGACGAAAAGTTGCCGGTCGCCAGCCCGACCGGTCGTCGGAATTTTCCGTTCCATGAATGGACAAATTCATGCGGCAGAAGGCCCGCGCGGGCTCGCCGAAAGTCATCGTCAACAAGGGTCCTCTCGGGAACCCGGTCATCGCTGCATTGGTGATGTTCGAGTCCGAAGTGTGCGACCTCATCGCTCAGCGTGAAGAGAAAATCATAATGGTCATAGTGTCGGCAGCCAAAGAGCCCGAGTGCTTCAACGACGAGCTGCCGGTAGGATGAGATCTCCTCAGGTGTGATCGCGAGGGCTGCTTCGTTATCGCTCGCGAGATCGAGAAAATGGGGCACCCCGTTCGGAGGCGTGAGATCTACTCGCTTCAAATATTCGCCGCAAAGGACGGGGGAATCGATGAGGGTGTTCAGAGCTGCCGCGGGAAATCGTTCGTTTTCGTCGCTTGCTCGTTCGGATGTGAGGGCAGAGACATGTTTCCAGCCGGGCGGGAGTCTGAGGCTTGCGGTGACAACGATGCTGTCCGGGGGAACGTCAAACGGATACATGAGCACCTGATTCCAGCTGAGGACGAGCATCCGTGGGGTCGATGAAGCGCCGGAGGAGAACCCGATCTCGGCCGAGGGAAGGAGAAAATCGAATCTGACTTCGAGCTCCGTCGTTGACGGGGGAACGACGAGATGAATCGCGTACATCTCTTCAAGGTCGCGGCGCCAGGGAAGCGCCTTGCCGTTCGCGGTAATCCTCAGGCCGGCGACATCGGTGACCGGGCCGTCGGGCGCATGCTCTCCCGGAATCCATTTGGGGTAGAAAAGGGTCAGGGCTCCCGGGACGACAGAAATCGTTTCCCTGGTGTGAAGGATCATCCTCGGAGCTTCCGTCGCATCGACGGCGAGTTGGATGGTGGAGGGGCGCCTCGCGGCGGGATGCGCTGTCGAAGCGACGAGCAGAAGCAGTACAGCAACTCCAGGGAAAAGCAGGTGAATTTTCGTGCGGACCATATTCGCTCCCAAATGGAATCGTTCATGTCCTCAGGCAATTCCCGCGCACCGAAACATGAAAGTCCGGCACGAGTGAAGCTCGCGTTCGTGCGCTGCACGCGGACTCATGGCAGATCGTTGTCTGAGTGGAGGAGGCCGGGGCGAGCGGAACAAAGACTCCGTCGATTCCGGCTGGCGAGCTTATATAAGAAATTATTCACAGAGTTGCAAACTGCAGAGAATTTGATCCCGTTGATGATCTCGGGCTTGCGGAAGCAACCTGAAGGGCTTCTTGATTGCCGCCGCCGCCTTTCGTATCTTTATCACGAGAATCAACCCACTCCGGCGCTGTGTGCGTCGTGCACGCTGCAAATCGGCCCCCGACGAGGCGCATGCCGAAGGGTCAACTTCGTGTTTCTCTGTAGCGGTCAGCATTCCTCCTCACGACATTCAATCAGTCTCTATGCGTCTTTCGAAAGGTTTCTTCCCCACCGTTAAAGAGGTTCCAACCGATGCCGTGATCCCGAGCCATCAGTTGATGATCCGTGCGGGACTCATCAGACCGTTAAGCGCCGGTATCTATTCCTTCCTTCCCCTTGGTTTCCGCGTCATGAAGAAGGTGATGGGAATTATCAGGGAAGAGATGGATGCCATTGGCGGTCAGGAATTTTTTCTCCCGGCCCTCAACCCGGTTGAGCTCTGGGAGGAATCGGATCGCGTCAAGGCCTTCGGGGATACGATGTTCCATGTCAAGAACCGTCCCCTGGTGCTCGCTCCCACACATGAGGAAGTCATCACGTCGATCGCGCGGAATCACGTCAAGTCGTACCGTGACATGCCGCAGATCTGGTATCAGATCCAGACGAAATTCAGGAACGAGCCGCGCCCCAAGTCGGGCGTGTTGAGAGGAAGACAATTCCTGATGAAGGATTCGTACAGCCTCGATTCGACCTGGGAAGGGTTGGACCGCAGCTACGACCTCCATGCAAAAGCCTACAAGAACATCTATTCCCGTTGCGGGCTGAAGTTCTTCGTCGTCGGAGCGTCGAGCGGGGCAATGGGGGGGAGCGGGTCGCAGGAGTTCATGGTCGAATCGGACGCGGGGGAGGACACCGTCGCGCTATGCGACCACTGCAGTTATGCCGCTAATGTTGAAGTTGCCGGATCGGCCGTCGAGCCCGTCGGAAGGAAGTCGTCGAACCCTGCCGTGGAGGAGATCTCTACTCCGGGAATCAAGACGATCGATGAGCTTTGTCAATTCCTCTCCATCGAACCCCGGCAATGTGCAAAGTCGCTGGTCTACATCAGCGAATCGGGTCCGGTACTTATTTTCATGCTCGGGAACGACCAGCTTAACGAGGTGAAGCTCCAGAGCATCATCAAAGAAGATCTCCGAGCCGCCGAGCCGGCAGAACTCTCTGCATTGACGGGGGCCGATGCGGGATCGATCGGACCGATCGGGCTCAAGGCCCGCTTCAGGATCATCGCCGACAAGCGTCTCGAGGGAGCCAACGGCCTGGTCAGCGGCGCGAACAAGAACGACTACCATGTCAAGAACATCGATTTCAAGCGCGATGTCAACGTGGAGGGATATTTTGACCTGCGCCAGGTCGAGGCGGGTGAGCCGTGCGTCCAATGCGGGAACCCCCTTCGCATCGTGACCGGCATTGAAGCGGGACACATTTTCAAACTCGGCACGAAGTACTCGGTAAGTCTCAAGGCAAATTTCCTGGATGAACAGGGGAAGGAAAACCCGATTATCATGGGGAGCTATGGCATCGGTGTTGACAGGATCATCGCCTGCCACATCGAACAGCATCATGACGAGAAAGGGATCATCTGGACCGGGCTGATCGCTCCCTATGATGTTCACCTCATTTGCATCAACGCCGGGTCGAAGACAGTCTTCGACAAAAGCGAGGAGATCTACAGGTCGCTTGAAGAGCGGGGAGTCAGCGTTCTCTACGACGATCGCGAGGGAGTGAGCCCGGGGTTCAAGTTCAACGACGCGGACCTTGTGGGAATGCCGCTTCAGGTGATTGTCGGCGAAAAGAATCTCAAGAACGGCCTGGTCGAGCTCAAGGAGAGACGGACGGGAAATCGGTGGACGACAAAAGCCGATGGATACGCTGCCGAAGTTGAACGGTATTTCAGGTCCGAGCATTCATAGACAGGTACCGTCAGAAGGATTACAGGACTAATTCCGCAGGAAGTCTGCTCAATCCGCTTCCCTGATTCACGATGGCCAAACACTTCAAATTCCTCGTCGGAGGAGAATGGCGTTCCTCTGATGAAAGGGCCTACGTGGCAAACCCGTTCAACGGGAGCGCCGTGGGGGTGGTTTCTCTAGCCCATGAAGAGGATGTCGAGGATGCGATAGGTGGTGCCGTTGCCGGCTACCGGGAGATGAGGGAGCTTTCTGCTTTCGAAAGGTCACAAATCCTCTCCCGGATCGCCCGGAGCATTGAGAAACGTCGCGCCGAATTCGCTGAGCTCATCACGAACGAATCCGGGAAACCGATCCGATTCTCTTCGGCGGAGGTCGAGCGTGCGATCTCGACTTTCGATCTTGCCGCTGAGGAGGCGACGAGGCTTGACGGCGAGGTGGTTGGGTTGGATGTGACGAGCGCGGTGAAGAACAGGAAAGGGATCGTGACGAGGTTCCCCATCGGCCCCATCGCCTGCGTCTCTCCGTTCAATTTTCCGCTCAACCTCATCGCCCATAAGGTTGCCCCGGCGATCGCGGCGGGGAATTCCTTCGTCGTCAAACCTCCGCCGCAAACTCCTCTGACCTCTCTGCTTCTGGGGGATTGCCTGTTGGATTCGGGGCTTCCTCGTGGAACGATGAACGTGCTCCCGTGCGCCAATGAGATCGCCGATATGCTTGTGACGGATCAGCGCATTGCGATGCTGAGCTTCACGGGGAGCGCCCGGGTCGGATGGGATCTCAAGGCCAGGGCAGGGAAGAAGAAGGTCGTTCTCGAATTGGGAGGGAATGCGGCGGTCATTGTCGACAGGCATGCGGATGTCGATCTCGCCGTCGAGCGGTGCGTCCTCGGTGCTTTTTCGTACGCCGGCCAGGTTTGCATCAAGGTCCAGAGGATCTACGTCCACAAGAGTCTCTACAAGAATTTTGAGCTGAAGTTCCTCGAAGCCGTCTCCGAGGTGAAAGTCGGCAATCCTTTGGAAAACTCGACCGTCGTCGGCCCGATGATCAGTCTGGCGGAGGCCGAACGGGTGGAAAGCTGGGTAAAGGAGGCTGTCGCGGAGGGGGCGACGATTACCTGGGGAGGCAAACGGCGAGGCTCGATGGTCGAGCCGACGGTGCTCGACTCCGTTACGCCGTCAATGAAAGTCTGTCGTGAGGAGGTTTTTGGCCCGGTTGCAACGCTGCACAAAACGGACAGTCTCGAGCATGCAGTCGCCGAGGTGAACGATTCGAAGTACGGACTCCAGGCGGGCATCTTCACCTCCGAGTGGGAATCGATGATCTACGCGTACAGGCACCTCGACGTCGGAGGAGTTATCGTGAATGACTACCCGACGTTCCGCGTCGATAACATGATCTATGGTGGCGTCAAAGATTCCGGATCCGGCCGGGAAGGTGTACGGTACGCGATGAAGGAAATGACCGAGCCGAAGCTGCTCGTTCTGAAGATGTAATCAGCGTCGGTTCTGCACCGCCGACGGCGGAAATTACGGAATGTAAAGAATCTCAAGGGGATCTTACCTGGTGCGATCAATATCAACTGAATCGGAGGAGCGCTCCGGCGCACGGTTCTCAAGAACGGGTTCTGTTCAGTGAATCAATTCATCCATCTCCATAACCACACCCACTATAGTCTTCTCGACGGAGCAACCACCGTTGATTCGCTCCTCAATGCCGCGCTCGAGCACAAGATGCCGGCGGTGGCGCTGACGGATCATGGGGTAATGTCGGGCGCGATCGAATTCTACAAGAAGGCAAGAAAAAAGGGGATCAAGCCGATCATAGGGTCGGAATTCTACATCGTCACCAAAGGAAGCCGGTTTGACAAGGGGCCGATGTCTCAACCGGAAACCTTCAAGGGAGAGAGCAAGACAAAAGGGAGGAGCGTCTACCATCATCTCGTTCTTCTGGCCAAGAATGAGGAGGGATATCGGAATCTCATCAAACTCACGACGCTGGCCCACACTGAGGGATTCTACTACAAGCCCAGGATCGATTTTGAGCTTCTTTCGAAACACCGCGCTGGTGTTGTGGGACTCTCAGCCTGCGCCAACGGAGTGGTCTCCGCGCACCTGGTTGCCAACAACTACGACGAAGCCCGTGTGGTGGCACGGATGTACAGTGAACTCCTCGGCGACGATTTTTATCTGGAAATCCAGAACCATAATTCCGACGTGGAGAAGAACGTCCTCGCCGGGATGCCAAAGCTCTCCCGCGAGCTGGGTATCAAACTTATCGCGACGAATGACGTTCACTACATCAAACCCGAGCATGCCGTTGCGCACAACATCATGCTCCTGATTCCCGATGCGAGCAGCACGAACGCCCCGGATATTTCGCGGCTTCGGTACGGGACGGACCAGATCTATTTCAAGTCCGCCGACGAGATGGCCGAGTTGTTCAAGGACTTCCCCGACGCGATTGCCAATACGCTCGAGGTTGCCGAGAAATGCAACCTGGAACTCGACCTCAAGACGAACCACATGCCGAAGTTTCCCATCCCGGCGGATGCCGGGGTGACGACGCTCGAGGACTACCTCGACAAGCTCTCGTGGGAGGGGCTTCGGAAGCGGTTCGGGGAGGTCACGCCGGAAATCGAAAGCCGGATGAAGCACGAGCTTGGCGTGATCCGGAAGATGGGATACGCGGGATATTTTCTTATCGTGGCGGATTTCATCAGAGCAGCCCGTGAGATGGGGGTGATGGTCGGACCGGGGCGAGGGAGCGCTGCGGGGAGTCTCGTTTCGTACTCTCTCGGCATCACAAACGTCGATCCCCTGAAATTCGACCTGCTCTTCGAGCGCTTCCTTAATCCGGACAGAATCAGCATGCCGGATATCGACGTCGATTTCTCCGACCACAAAAGGGAGAAAGTCATTGAATACGTCAGGGAGAAGTACGGAGAAGAGTCGGTTTCGCAGATCATTACGTTCGGCACCCTTTCTTCCCGCGCGGTGCTTAAGGATGTTGCTCGCGTCCTCGGCATACCTTTGTCGGTCGTCGAGCCCGTGACGAAGCAGATCCCCGTGAACCAGGGGAAAGTAATGCCGATTGCGGAGGCTCTCGACAACGTGCCGGAGCTCAAGGCCTTCAAGGAGAGCAAGGATCCCAGGATCCAGATGCTCATCGAGGTGTCGAAGGTCCTCGAGGGGATGAACAGGAATGCGTCGATGCATGCGGCGGGCGTTGTCATTGCACCCGCGGCGATCAGCAACTTTGTGCCGATGTATAAGACTCCGTCAACGGAGCTGATGACGCAGTACACCATGAAGGATCTGGAGGATGCGGGCCTTCTCAAAATGGACTTCCTGGGGTTGCGGACGCTCACCGTTCTCGAGACCGCGTTGGAGCTTATCGAGAAGAACCACGGAGTGAAGCTGAACCTCGACACGCTCCCCGAAGACGACCTCAAAACCTATGAGCTCTTCCACAAAGGGCAGACGGTCGCCGTGTTCCAGTTTGAAAGCTCGGGAATGCAGGATTGGTTGAGGAAGCTCCGCCCGACATCGATCAGCGACCTGGTTGCCATGAATGCCCTCTACCGGCCCGGCCCGATGGAGAGCATCGGGGATTTCATCCGGCGGAAGCACGGCCAGCAGAAGATCGAGTATCTCCATCCGAAGATGGAAGAGACGCTCAAAGAGACGTATGGCGTCATTGTGTACCAGGAGCAGGTCATGCGGATCGCGAGCGACATCGCCGGATTTACGCTTGCCGAAGCAGACCTTATGCGCCGTGCGATGGGGAAGAAGGACAAAGCGGCGATGGCGGCCCAGAAGGTGAAGTTCGTCGATGGGGCGAAAAAGACGAACAACCTCTCCCACAAGACCGCCGAAGATATCTACGATCTTATCGAGAAGTTCGCGTCGTACGGCTTCAACAAGTCTCACGCCGCCGCGTATTCCGTCGTCGCATACCAAACCGCGTACCTCAAGGCCCACTATCCGGCCGAATACATGGCCGCGACGCTCACGTCCGAAATCGGTAATACCGATAAGATCGTCCATCTCATCGACGACTGCCACAAGATCGGCATCGAGGTTCTCCCGCCGGATATCAACGAGAGCGAGACCAGTTTCTCCGTGAGCAAGAACGGGATCCGGTTCGGGATGGCCGGGATCAAGAATGTCGGCGTCAACGCCGTCGATGCGATCATTGCCGCACGGGCGGAAGGCAGGAAGTTCACCTCCCTCTTTGAATTCTGCCGGGCCGTCGACCTAAGGGTCGTCAACAAGAAGACGATCGAAAGCCTCATCATGGCAGGGGCGTTCGACGCCCTCAACAGAAACCGGGCTCAGATGCTCGCGGGGGTGGAGCAGACCATCGCTGCCGCGCAAAACGTTCAAACCCACACCGAACGGGGTCAATCGAACCTCTTTGAATCGGCTGCTGCAAAGGATGAGGGGTTCTTTGCACCGGCGCTCCCCCTCGCTCCGATGTGGGGCGAGCCTGAAAAGCTGGCTCATGAGAAGGGGGTCCTCGGATTTTATGTCTCCGGACACCCTCTGTTGAAGTATGAGAACGAGATCAATGCCTTTGCGACGATCCATCTCGGCGACGTCGAGGGAGTGAAAAACGGAACGGTGAGGGCAGGGGGAATCGTCGCGTCGGTGAAAAAGAAGATCGACAAGAACAACAAAACGATGGCGTTCGTCTCGCTCGAGGACTTCACAGGAAAGGCGGAGTGCGTCGTCTTTTCCAGTCTCTACAAGAAACACGAAGAGCTCCTGAAACCGGAGTCGATCATCTTCGTGGAAGGAAACGGGGAGGTGAGCGGCGACGTCATCAAGATCGTCGTGAACGATATTATCGCGATGGATAAAGTCCGGGAACGGTTTGCGAAGAGGGTATTCCTCCTCGTCAACGCCGACGAGATCGACGGTCCGAAACTCGAGTCTCTTCGCGACGTCATCGAAAAGAACCGGGGGAACTGTAACTGCTATTTCAATGTTACAGGCAGAGAGTTTCCTGCGCAGCAGGTCTTCGTTTCACGGAAATATTCGGTCAAACCGACCGATCAGTTTCTGGAAAGCGTGCGGTCGATCCTGGGACAAAATTCAATCAAAGTATCAGCGTGATACAAGACAAAGGAGAAGTACATGAAGCCAGTTGAAGTGAACGATGCGAATTTTCAGGCGGAGGTGGTAAATGCGAACACTCCGGTGCTCGTGGACTTTTGGGCAACCTGGTGCGGGCCGTGCAAAATGATCGCTCCGATCGTGGAGGAATTGGCGACGGAGTACGACGGGAAGCTGAAAGTGGGGAAGCTCGACGTCGACGCGAACCCGGCGGTCTCCATGCAATACGGTATACGGAGTATTCCAACGCTTCTCGTATTTAAGGGCGGGAGAGTGGTTGAACAGATTGTGGGGGCAGTTCCGAAGAGACATCTCGTGGAGAAGGTAAGCCACCACGTCGCATAAGTCGGGATCCAACAGAAAAGCCCGTTCGTCCTGACGAACGGGCTTTCTCTGTACTCCCAGGAATACGGCCTACCGGGGCGGCTCGGCCTTGGCTTTCGGAGGTGTCAGAAGCCCTCCGCACCAGATGAAGACGATTCCAAGAAAACCAGCTCCGATCACCCACCACAGCCTGAGCCATCCTCCCATCAGCATCACGGCAAATCCGCCAAACCTCATCCAGTCGGAACTCTTTGAAGCAAGATGTTTGCGTGCGTAGAGACCGAAAGAGGAAGCTTTGTACCGTTCCAGGTCGACCTTTGCGATGATATAGAGCGACACGAGCGTCGACGGGACGAAGGCCACCGCAATCCCCCACAACGACTGCTGCCAGAGCATGAAGACGGCACCGAAGCCCGTCACGAAATCGACTCCAAGCTGGACCGGATGGATCTGATGGTAGATTTTTTTCTCTTCAAGAGTCACGTGGTCGAAGCCTGAGCTGTCCGTAGTTTTGCGGGAGTTGTTAAGAGCATATCACACCTGACCTGTCCACCATCCCGGATCGTGCTCTTTAAATGCGCGGCGAAATTCCTCCACAAAATCGAGCGGCAGGGGGCCACGGGCCAGAGCCTTAGCATTTGCCTTGAGATGCTCCGCGCTCACGGTCCCGACGATACATGAATGAACGCCCGGAGTAAAAGCCGCAAAGCGGAGTGAGATCTCAGGCCAGTCGATGCCGCGCGCGTTGACGTCCATCGTTCTCCAGCGCCACCAATACTCCTCCGCATAATGGCTGACCGGACACTCCGCAAAGGTCCAGGGCACATTCGCCAGCGGACGCTTGGCTATGACCCCCATCTCTTTCTCCCGTTCACGCGGGAGCGAGTCGTCGATCACTCGCTGGTCGCAAATGCTCACCGAGTGTTCGACGGCGCCAAAACGGCCGCTTGAAACCGCCCATTCGAGGGGCTCGTTCTCGCCCGAATACCCCGCAGCGCGCACCTTGCCGGCAGCTACGGCATCTTCGAGCGCGCGAAGAGGCTCGCCCCATTCAAGCGTCGAGCGCGGACAAGAGTGAAGATGAACAATGTCCAGATAATCCGTCTGCAGGAGGCGCAGGGCCTGGTCGATGCCGGCCTTGACGCAATCGAACGTCCAATCATCATATCCTGCAATCCCGTATCCCACTTTTGTCGAGAGGATGATATCCTTCCGCCGCCGGCGGAGATGGCGGCCGATTCGTTCCTCAGATTTCCCGTAGGAACGGGCGGTATCAAAGAGTGTGATACCGAGGTCGGCGGCCGCATTGAGAAGCGTCTCAACTTCTTTTTCCGAGAGTTCATCGCCTCCTATACGGCCGGCGCCGAAGCCCAGAACCGAGACCTTAAGGCCGGTCTTTCCGAAAACTCTCTGTTCCATAGTCTTCTCGTCAAGTAAGCAGGGGAGCGGAGACAGTGCCGGTGTCCCCGGACCACGGCTGCTCTCGTGATGGTTGTCTGCGCCACAGATTTCTCCTCTGGCTGGAATAAGCCCCCCTTTGTCCCCTCGTTTCCACCGGTCAGCGGCCGGAGTCCACGAGCCTTCATTCGGCGATGTTTCGATTCTTAAGAAGAAGTCGCGCTGGAATATAGCCACGGTATGGATAAGATGCAAAAGAGGCAACCCCTTGGGCGCGGCGGGAAAACCGTTGGCGCGGTCTGAAATCCGTTTGAATGTTCTTCCTTATTTCTTTATATTCGAACAGCATATCCATCAAACGAAAGACATGCAATCCCGGCACCGGGATTTTTTTTGTGCCGCGGTCGCCTTTTTTATAGGGTTTTCACACAGAATGTCATACAAGAAGAGAACTCATACGTGCGGCGAATTGCGCACGCAGCACATCGGTCAGATCGTGACGCTCACCGGCTGGGTGGACAGACGGAGAGACCTTGGGGGCGTCATTTTCATCGACCTCCGCGACCGGTATGGTAAGACACAGGTCGTTTTCGGTCCTCAGCACAACGAAGAGGTCTACCAGCTCGCGAAGGACCTCAGGAGCGAGTACGTCATTTCAGTGACTGGAAAAGTGGAGCGAAGGCCCGAAGGGACCGACAATCCCGAGATCCAGACCGGCCGAATCGATATTCTCTCGAACGAATTGACAATTCTTAACAAGGCGGAGACGCCTCCCTTCCCGATTGAAGAAAGGGTGGAGGCCAACGAAGACCTGCGTTTGAAGTACCGGTATCTGGACCTGCGAAGGGAGCCGATGCAACGAGCGCTCCTCACCCGTCATCGCATGTATCAGATTGCGCGCAGATATTTCGACGACCTTTCGTTCATCGAAATCGAAACCCCGGTTCTAATGCGGAGCACGCCGGAGGGAGCCCGGGATTACCTGGTTCCCAGCCGGGTTCACCCGGGCAAATTCTATGCGCTTCCGCAATCTCCGCAGACCTACAAGCAGATTTTGATGGTCGCAGGGTTCGACCGCTACTTCCAAATTGTTAAGTGCTTCCGTGACGAAGACCTTCGGGCCGACAGACAGCCGGAGTTTACGCAAATCGACGTTGAGATGTCGTTTGTCGATGAGGGTGATGTCCAGACTGTCACCGAAGGGCTCATGAAAAGGTATTTTGACGAGATTAAGAATATCAAAGTCGATCCGCCGTTTAAGAGGATGACGTACCGGGAAGCTATTGAAGGATACGGCAGCGACAAGCCCGACCTCCGGTTCGACCTCCGGTTTTCCGATTTCAGCTCCATCGTGGCCGGGTGCGGCTTCAAAGTCTTTGCTGACAACGTTGCGCGGGGCGGCGTCGTTGCCGGATTCGCGGTTCCGGGTGGCGCGAGCTATACTCGCAACCAGATGGACAACCTCGTCGATTATACGAAAAGTCTCGGAGCCGGCGGGCTTGCCTACATCAAGGTGAATGAGAGCGGGACTGAATCGGCGATCGAGAAATTTCTGGGTAAAGAGCTGTCGGCAAAAATTTGTTCCGCGGCAGGAGCGAAAGCGGGAGATACGGTCCTCATCGTCTCAGATACGTGGCAGAAGGCATACACCGTGCTGGGTGCTCTCCGTCTCGAGATGGCCAGGCGGCTTAATCTCATCGATGAATCCAAAGTAAGTCTCCTCTGGGTGACCGATTTTCCGATGTTCGAATATTCCGAAGAAGAGAAACGGTATGTCGCGATGCACCATCCGTTTACTTCACCGAAACCGGAGGACGTACCGCTGCTTGATTCCGATCCCTCCAAAGCGAGAGCGCGGGCCTACGATCTTGTCCTGAACGGAAACGAGATAGCAGGAGGGAGCATTCGTATCCACACCCCCGAGCTGCAGAGCAAAGTTTTCGGACTTCTCGGGATCACTCCCGAGGAAGCGAAAGCGAAATTCGGGTTCATGCTCGATGCATTCAGGTTCGGAGCTCCGCCCCATGGCGGCATCGCCTTCGGAATCGACCGTATCACGATGCTCCTCACGGGAACAAAATCGATCAGGGACGTCATCGCGTTTCCCAAGACCAGCAGCGGCACTTCTCTGATGGACGATTGTCCCTCTGAGGTCGACAAGCATCAGCTCGATGAACTCCATATACGGCTGAAGTGACACATCGGGATCGTTGCTTGCCGGAGAACTTCCTCGAATTCCGCTCCAAGGATGCCGGGGAACTTTGAGACCGCCATTGCGAGAACGTCGACCAGCGCCGGCGGAAGATTATCGCGGAAGATCCGGTCTGGGGGTCACAGGATCGGTGAGACGACGATTGGCGTAGGTTTGAGAAAGTTCAAAGATACAAAAAAGGTGAACGTGCGATGTTTGACGAATCCAAGCTGCAATTGAAGACCTCCAGGGAGCGCCTGTTGAAACTACGGGAGTTCCTTTAACCTCGACGCAAGGGAAAAGAAGGTCGCGGAACTTCAGGCTCAATCGTCCGCGGCCGGATTCTGGAACGACAACGTTGCGGCCCAGAAAGTCCTGCAGGAGATCAACCAGGAAAAGCAGTGGGTGGACAGCTGGACGAAGATCAGGGGCCTTATCGATGACGCACAGACCCTCATCGAGTTGGCCGAGGAAGGGAAGGACGAATCCCACCAGAACGATATCTCGGCGGAGCTGAGCAAGGTCGTTCAGTCGCTCGGGGATCTTGAGTTCAAGAACATGCTCAGCGGCGTTGATGATCACCGTAACGCCATTCTCACCATTCATTCAGGGGCAGGGGGGACGGAATCGCAGGATTGGGCGGACATGCTCCTGCGGATGTATATCCGTTGGTGCGAGACGAAGAAATACAAAGTCTCCTTGGTCGACCGGCTTGACGGGGACGGGGCCGGGATCAAGAGCGCGACTCTTGAGGTGGTCGGCGATCATGCCTACGGATACCTCAAAGCCGAAATCGGGGTACACCGCCTGGTTCGCATATCCCCCTTCGACGCCAACAAACGACGCCACACATCGTTTGCCTCGGTCTTTGTGTACCCCGAAATCGACGACGACATCGAGATTGAGATCAATCCTGCCGACGTGGAAATGGAGACCTATCGCTCCGGGGGAAAAGGAGGGCAGAACGTCAACAAGGTTGAGACGGCCGTCCGCCTTCGGCATATCCCGACCGGTGTAGTCGTTTCCTGCCAGGAGGAGCGTTCCCAGTTTCAAAACCGCGAGCGGGCGATGAAAATGCTGAAATCTCGTCTTTATCAGATGCGACGGGACGAAGAGGAAGCCCGCCTTGCCGCGATCGAAGGGACGAAAAAGAAGATCGAATGGGGAAGCCAGATCCGCTCCTACGTGTTTCATCCGTACAACATGGTGAAAGACCACCGTACGGAGGTCGAAACCAGCGATGTCCAGAGCGTCATGGACGGGAACCTTGATAAATTCATCAAAGGCTACCTCATGATGTTCGGCGGCAAATAGGACCTCTCTCATACCCCAGAACGACGCATGGCATATGTCTCCTTCATAGCCCGTCGATACCTCTTCTCTCACCGCACCCCGGAGAAGAAGGAATTCATCTCGTTTCTCACCGTCATCGCGATTGCCGGCATCGCCCTTGGGGTCGCCGCGCTCGTTATCACCCTCACGATCCTTGCGGGGTTCGAATCCGAGATCAAGACCAAGGTAGCTGGATTCACCACTCATATCCAGATCACCGCCTTCCAGGCCCAGGTATTTCCCCATTACGATGAGGATGCGAAGAAAATTGCGCGCAGCATCCCGGAAGTGCGCGCAATTTCACCGTTCGTGTCGAAGGAAGGAATGGTAAGTTTCGGGAAATCGGTGGAAGGTGTGGTGGTGAAGGGGGTCGATCCCGCAAACGACGTAACCTCCGCACGGAAGTATCTGGTCGAAGGAGCATTCGACGTCGCCCCGCTTCCGGGGGGAATGGCATCCTGCGTTGTCGGGAGAAAGTTGCTGAGAACACTGGGAGCCGATTGCGGCGACACCATCGCGGTTTTCGGCCTCACGGGGAGCTACGAGGAACTTCGACGGCCGAGAATCCTCCCGTTCGTTGTGAAGGGAGTGTATGAGTCAGGAATGTCGGAGTACGACGATGTCTATCTTTTCACCGACATCGCATCCGCGCAGACGCTCTTCGCCCTCGGCCCCGTCGCGACCGGATACGACCTCCTGCTCCACGATCTGGGTACGGCATCGGCGGTTGCCGAGAAGATCCAGGATCTTATGGGCTATCCCTACTATCCCCGGACGGTCTTTCAACTTTATCACAATCTCTTCACGTGGCTTGAGCTTCAGAAGCGCCCCGTTCCGATCATCCTCGGGCTCATCATCCTCGTGGCGACGGTCAACATCATCGGCACCTTGCTCATGATCGTCATGGAGAAAACGAACCAGATTGGAATT
Source organism: Bacteroidota bacterium (assembly GCA_035505655.1). Classification (GTDB taxonomy): domain Bacteria; phylum Bacteroidota; class Ignavibacteria; order UBA10030; family UBA8401; genus JAGVPT01. The sequence goes on along the minus strand of DATJQP010000097.1, from coordinate 2,874 downwards.
CTCAAATCGATGGGTGCGCGACAATCTGCGATCAGAAGAATCTTTTTCTACGAGGGACTCTTTATCGGCATTGCCGGGACGGTGATCGGGAATACGCTTGGCTTCGGCTTGTGCTGGCTGCAACAGACATTCCGCCTTCTCTCGCTCGACTCCTCGATCTATTTTATGAGCCATGTTCCTATCCTCTTCAGGTGGGAAAGCTTTGTCGTCGTTTCTCTTGTCGCGATAGCGCTGACGCTTCTCGCCGCGCTTCTTCCGTCGGCAATTGCCGGGCGACTCGACCCACTGCGCTCGATACGGTACCATTGATGGCGGTGGACCTTTTCATAGCGAAGCGGTATCTGGTTTCCAAGAAGGAGTCCGGGTTCATTTCCGTGATCTCAATGATCTCGGTTGCCGGGGTCACCGTCGGAGTTGCCGCGCTCGTCGTTGTCCTGTCGGTCTTCAACGGCTTCAACGGGCTTGTCTCCTCGATCCTTGTCGGATTTGATCCGCATCTGAGGATAGAGCGGAACCCCTCTACTTCAGCCGGGGAACTTGCCGGACTCTTGTCCCGTCTGCGGTCTGATCCACGCGTGGCGGGAGCCGGCGGATTCGTGAGCGGTAAAGCGATGATCGTTTCCCGAAACCAGAGCAAGGTCGTCTATGTCCGGGGGCTGGATCCCGATGCGATAGACAAGGTTTCGGGAATGAGACAAAAGATCGTTCTCGGTTCTCTCGAGTTCGCGGACTCCACCGCCAACGACCTGGCCATAGGGATGACGTTGGCAGACCGGCTGGGAATCGTGACCGGAGACAGCGTCATGGTGATCAGTCCGGCAGGATCGCAGCGGGCTCTCCTGGGGTTTGGCTTGCCGATCGTCAGGACGTTTCGGGTCTCCGCCATTTACGAATCGGACAACAAGGACTACGATGCGCTCTACGGCTATGTCTCGTTGAGATCCGCGCAGGAGTTGTTCCTGATGCCTTCCGAGCTGACCGGGATTGAAGTGAGATTCCGCGAGATCGCTTATTCGGATGGGGTGAAGAAGGAGATCGAGCGCGCCTATCCTTCAAAGTTCCTTGTGCAGACGTGGTACGATCTTCACAAGGACCTCTACACGGTGATGGAGATAGAACGGTGGGCGGCGTACGTGATTCTCTGCCTCATCATCGGAGTAGCGAGTTTCAACCTCCTCGGCTCTCTGACGATGTCGGTGATTGAAAAGACCCGCGACATAGGGATCCTCAAAGCGATGGGTGCGACGAACCGCGACATCGTCTCCATTTATAGAATTGAAGGGCTGATCGTCGGGATTATCGGAAGCGTCGCTGGGAGTCTGCTCGGCGTGGCGGTCTGCCTTCTTCAGATTCACTACCACCTTTTCGCACTCGACCCGAATGTCTACATTATTCCGGCGATTCCCGTGGAAATTCACGCGGCAGACTTTGTCGCGGTCGCGGCGGCAGCGGTCGGATTGAGTTACCTCGCGACGCTTTACCCGGCGGCGCGGGCGGCAAAGCTTCTGCCGGCCGAGGCAATTCGCTGGGAATAATCTCAAAGGACCATGATACTCACTGTCGAAAATGTGCATCGTCGATTTCGCGTTGGAGGAGGGAAGAGCCTTCATGTCCTCAAGGGCGTGTCGATGGAGGTCGGGGAAGGCGAGATCGTTGCGATCGTCGGCCCGTCCGGGGCTGGCAAGAGCACACTGCTGCATATCATGGGAATGATCGACCGGCCCGACGAAGGAAAGGTGATCCTCGGCGGAAGAGACGTCTTTGAAGTGCGGGATGAGGATCTCGCCTCGCTTCGAAACCGCGAGGTCGGGTTTGTTTTCCAATTCCATCATCTCCTCCCGGAATTCACTGCGGCGGAAAACGTCGCCATGCCGGCGTTGATTGGAGGGGAACGGCTGTCGTCAGCGATGGCGAGAGCCGATGCCTTGCTTCAGGACGTTGGGCTCGGGGAACGGCTCACTCACAAGCCGAATGAGCTTTCCGGAGGAGAACAGCAGCGAGTGGCGGTTGCACGGGCCCTTATGAATTCACCCAAGCTGATCCTTGCCGATGAACCCTCCGGGAACCTCGACTCCGAGAGCGCCGCATCCCTTCACTCGATGATCGTCGGGCTCCGGGAAAAGTACCGCCAAACCTTCGTCATCGTTACGCACAATAAAGAATTCTCCGCCATGGCCGACAGAGTCGTTACTCTTGTCGACGGGACTGTGAGAATCGCATCTTGAACCTCCGGATCCTCCATGATCTTAGTCGACGAGTACAAACATTCTCTGAAGAACGCCGACATTGAAGAGTATGTCGACCTTCTCGTCTTCCGTCCGCTGGCGTTTCTCTTTGTCAAAGCGATCTACGTTACGGAACTCACTCCCAATCAGATAACGCTCCTTTCGATGGTCGTCGGAGTGGGCTCGGGGATCTGCTTCGGTCTCGGCGGAAGGGCAACAATGGTGGCGGGAGGAATACTATTGGGAATTGCGACAGTATTCGACTGCGCGGATGGCCAACTCGCCCGTCTGAAGAAGAACGGCACCCATTTCGGACGGATCCTCGATGGAGTCTCCGATTATGTCTACACGGTGGCGGCATTCTTTGGGATCGCTATTGGATGCAGGGTGGAGGGGATGGAGGTTTGGGTCTGGTGGATGTTCGTGGGCTCGGCGGGATTGAGTTATGCGATTCAAGCGGGGCTGTTGGATTATTACCGCAACGAGTATATGGCTCGGGCGGGGGGACGGTCCGGGTTCCTCACCGACGAGTTGGAGGAGGTTGTGGAGGAGAGAGCGAAGCTTTCAGGGGAAAAGGGACGGTTTGTCGCGAAAGCTCTTTTGCTTGTTTACATCGAGTACTCAAAATTGCAGCGACGGTTTGGCGGTC
>DATJQP010000096.1:0-6528 GCA_035505655.1 Bacteroidota bacterium | reverse complement strand
CTCCTCGTTGAATGAACGTACAACCGAAACCATCAAGGACTATCGACTTGCCACGTTCAGTGGCATTGATGGGATGTGCCATCCTCTTCGCGTCCACCGCGTTTGCCCAGGAAGGCACTCGCTTCGGAACGGTCACCGGGACGGTATTGGATGCCATCACCCGAGATTCCATTCCCCTCGCGACGGTGATGATCAACGGCTCGACCCTCGGCGCATCCACGGACCGGGCCGGGAAGTTCGTCATCGGCCACATTCCGCCCGGAACATACGAAGTGCAGGCGTCGGCCCTCGGCTTCGCCACGATGATCCAGCGCGAAGTGGTGGTGCGCGCATCGGAGCAAACAAACATCTTCTTTGCGCTTACCGAACAATCGATCCAGGTTGCCGAGGTCCTCATCACCGGTCAGCAGACAACCCTTCCCGGACTCCCGTCAAGCACGGAATATCTTTCCTACAAGGAAATTCACAACACTGCCGGCGCGTTCGATGACGTCGTCCGCAACATCGTAACGTTGCCCGGCGTTTCACAGCCCCGCTCCGACCGGAACGACCTGAGTGTGCGCGGTGGAGCTTCGAGCGAGAACCTCTTTCTCGTCGACAATATTGAATTCCCGAACATCGACCATTTTGGGACAGAAGGTTCGACGGCCGGATCGGTGAGCTTTATCAACCTCGAGTTCGTCGAGAATACAGCTTTTTCGGCTGGTGGCTTCGGCGTCAAATACGGCGACAGGCTCTCGTCGGTCATGTCGATAGGCATACGCGAAGGGAAGAGGGACGAGAATCACGCGAAGGCGACAGTCTCTGCGACCGAGGCAGGCCTAAACCTCGAAGGCCCGGTCGCCGACGGCGGATCGTATCTTTTCTCTGTGAGAAGAAGCTACCTCGACCCGGTTTTTAAATACTACGGGTTTGCATTCACTCCCAACTATTGGGATTTTCTGGGGAAAGTGAGTTACCAGTTCGGCACGACTGACAGGCTTGAGTTCTTGGGGACCGGTGCCATCGACCGGATCAGGTACTTCAACGACACTCCATCGAATATCGCGAGCAATGCCCGTCAACTTTTTTGCGACCAAAACACGGGCGTCGCCGGAGCATCATGGCGCCATGGGTTTGAAGACGGGAATACGACACTGACGATCCAGGAGACGTACCAGGACTATCACTACCTCCAGGCCGGTTATTCCGACGGGAGCCGGTACTTCTCGAGCTTTTCGCACGAACGGGAAACCGCGGCCCGTTTCGACGGAGTCCTCGATGTCACGTCATCGACAACCGTCTCGGCGGGCATGGAGGGGAAGGTGCCAACGATGGGGGACAAACTGACCACGACAGTCATCACGACCGGTTACACGACTGACCCTCTCGTCATACCTGTCAATCTCAAAGGAGATACCACGAGTATCAAAGCCGGGGCGTACGCGGAGGTGTCGCAGTCGCTTGGCCGACTCCGCCTGACGGCGGGAGTCCGTGAGGATTACCTGAAGCTTATCAAGGATAAAACGGCGCTCACCCCGCGGTTTTCGGTCTCGTATGCTCTCACCGATGTCACAAAGGTGACCGGGAGCGTTGGCCAGTATGCTCAGGCCCCCGAATATGTCTGGCTGATGACCAACCCCTATAACCACGGACTATCATACCTGAGAGTTGACCAATACGTTCTCGGGATCGAACATTTCCTCAAGGACGACTTCAAGGTCAGCCTGGAAGGGTATCTCAAAAATTATTCCGACTACCCTGTCAGTCTCACGCGTCCTTATATCGTCATGGTAAACACGGGGACGGAGGTGAACGAAGCCGCCGAGGCGTATACGGCCTTCGGCCTCGATTTTCTCCAGAGCAGCGGCACCGGTTTTGCGGATGGAGTCGATCTGTATATGGAGAAGCGGATCTCGGAGACCCCTTTCTATGGGAGGCTCACGCTTAGCTACGCTGAAACGATGTTTACCGCTCTCGACGGTGTCAGCAGGCCGAGTAACAACGACGAGCGGTGGAGACTCAATATCGGAGGAGGATACATCTTCGACGAACATTGGGAGGTCACGGGGACCTTTCGGTTTTACACCGGACGCCCTTATACCCCAAACACAACCGAGACATGGGAACGTCTGGCCCCCAACTACAATACTGCCCGGTTGGGAGTGAACCATGGCTTGGATCTTCGCGCCGCGCGCCGCTGGTTCTTCAGCAAATCAACATTGAGTTGTTACCTCGATATCGAGAACGTCTACAATCGGAAACTCCGCGTCCCTCCGGTGTGGGATCCGAACAAAAATCTATGGCTCCAACCGCCGGAACTGGGGGTTGTTCCGACGGTTGGCGTTAGCGTGGAGTTCTGAAGAGAAAAGAGAAAAGGAACATTCCCAGATTCATCTATGATTGTTTTCTCTTTGTCTTCTCTCTTTTCTCTTCTTTCTTTGTTCTTACTCCGGTTTGGGTTTCCCGAACACCTCATCCTTCACCCCGGTATTGACCTTGAAACTCTCGACGGTGAATTCAAACGTCCCTCCCATGACGCTCTGCTGGATGCGTGAGGGCATGAGGTAGCCGCCGTAGTCTTTATAGTCGAGCATGTCGGCGACCTGGTCGACCGGGCCGTTCGGAGTCTTCACCGTCCTCACCTCGCGGTACATCAGGAAATCGTCGACGCCGAAATACTCGAGCATCGGATTTCCCGAAGGACCCGTGAAGCTCACCTCGTAGTAATCCTTTCCCTTGATGTTCTTCACTCCGTTCACCGCAACGGCAATCCCGGCCGCCTTGTACTCTGTGTACGGGTTGAACACCGCCTCCTCCTTCATCGCGTCGAGCTGCTCGCCGGTCAGGTCCATCGTCCCCTGGGGCCCCGCCATCCATCCGTTCTTGCCGTCGAACCCCTGACGCTGTTTGAACATCCCCACCGCTTCGGTTTGGGCAAAGAGTTTGTTCGGAACCTTCTGGACCACCGTCACCTTCATCTGCATCTCCTGGACTTTGGCGCTCATGACGAGGGTCTTGTCCTTCAGAGTCTTTAACTTGTCCATCCCCATCGTCTTTGCGATGAATTTGGCGAAAATCTCATCGGCGGATATCGTTACCGCGGCGGCGGGCTTTTCGACGACTTTTGCCCCGTCCTCGTCATATTTCTCCACCGGCCCGAATTGCGCCAGCTTGGCCTCGACATCCTTCGCTGATCCGACCACCGCAATGAGCACGTTGTCGGGACGGATGTATTGCTTCGCCGCCCGCTGGACATCGTCCGCGGTAATGGCGTCGAGCCTCTTCAGGTAGGTTTTGTAATAATCCTTCGGGAGATTGTAGCGCTCGATGTTGATCGCATCGTCGGCGACGTTGTTCGCCTCCTCGAGCCCCCTCACGAACGAACCGCTCAGGTAGTTCTTTGCCATCTGAAGCTCGTTCGCCTCAACCTTCTCGTCCCTGATCCGGTTCAGCTCGTAGAAGATCTGGGTGAGGGCACTGTCGGTGACGGCGTTCTTCGTCGATGTCGAGGCCGTGAAGGTCCCGATGAGCTCGTCCGGCCCCGCGGAACTGTAGGCGCCGTAGGTATACGCATGATGTTCGCGGAGGTTGATGAAGAGCCGGAACATCCCGCCGCCGAGGACGGTGTTCATTACCTCAACCGGGAGAACATCGGGCGAGGTGCGCGGGAGATCGATCGTCTCCGAAACCCTGATCACCGACTGGACCGAGCTGGGGCGGTCGACAAAGGCCACCTTCACCTTGTCGAGCGGCTTTGGGTTTTCATACTTCGGGGAGGGAATTGTCCCTTCCTCCCATGAACCGAAATACTTTTCCACGAGCTTCACCGCCTGATCCTTTTCGACATCTCCGACAACCGCGATGATGGCGTGGTTCGGCTTGAAGTAGGTGTTGTAGACTTCCATGCACTTGTCGCGCGTGATCTTCCCGACGCTCTCTTCCGTCTGCACCTCGCCGTACGGATGATCGGACCCGAAGAGAACCTTCCTTCTCACGACGTCGACGATCATGTTCGGTTCGGTCTTTCGGTACTGAAGACCCGATTTTGTCTGGGTGACGAGCTTGTCGAGCTCATCCTGCGGAAAGGAGGGATGGAGGACGATATCCGACATCAGCTCAACGAGTTTCTCGGTGTACTTGGAGAGGCCTGAAGCATAGACCATCGTCCCGTTCGAGCCCAGATCACCGCCGATGAGGTCCACCTCTTCGTCGATCTGATCCTTTGTCCGGTTCTTCGTCCCGTTCCTGAGCAGCTCTCCGGTGACCTCGACCGCTCCGGCTGTCTCTTTTTCGAGAACCGGCTTCCGGTCGATGAGCATACGGATGCTGATCGTCGGAAGTTCGGTGTTGCGGACGACGATCACCCGGATACCGTTGGAGGTCTTGGCGATATCATAATCGGGGAACGCAACGGCGGGGGCGGGCCCGGGGCCCGGCACTTTTGTCCGGTCGAGTTGTGCGGGCGCGGCCGAGAAAACAACCAGCGCAAGCAGAGTGATAAGTACGAAATTCTTTTTCATTGTCAGAGCTCCTTCGTTCTACTGTGCTTTCGTTTTGGGGACGTAGTAAAGGACCGTGCGGTTGTTGTCGGTGAGGTACTCCTTTGCCACGCGCTGAATGTCGTCCTTCGACACCGCCATGAACTTGTCGATCTCCGAGTTGATAAGGTTCGCGTCGCCGAAGAAGAGATAGTAGTTCGCCAGCTCGATCGCCTTCCCTTGCATTGTCGCATTCTTTTCGATGAAGGAGGTCTCCACCTGGTTCCTGATCTTCGTGAGCTCGTCGTCGGTGATCGGCGTCGTCTTCACCTTCTCGACTTCATCGGCGATGCTCGCCTCGATCTCCTTAAGCGATTTTCCGAAGTTCGCCACGCAGAAGACGAGGAAGAGAGAGGGATCTTCAAGCTCGAAGGGGATCGTCTGCAGTCCGACCGAGACCTTTTCCTTGTCGACGAGTCGTTTCGTCAGGCGGGAGCTTTCGCCTCCCGAGAGGAGGGTCGTCAGCATGCTGAGAGCATAGTAGTCTTTCGTTCCCTGGGCCGGCATATGGTACGCCTCGATAATCCCCGGGAGCTGAATGTTGTCGGGGACAGAATCACGGACTTCGGCGGTCTGCGGCGGTTCGACGAGCTTGGGCCGGTAGATCTCCCCGGTTCCTTTCGGGATGTCGCCGTAGTATTTCTCGACCATCTCCTTCGTCTTGTCGACGTCGATATCGCCGGAGATGACGAGGCAGGCGTTGTTCGGCACGTAGAACGACTTGTAGAACTGGTAGAACTCGTCGTAGGTTGCCCGGTCGATGTACTGGAAGGATCCGATCGGAACCCATCGGTACGGGTGAACCTTGTAGGCGTGGCTGAAGGTCTGCTCGAGGAGCGAGCCGTACGGTCTGTTGTCGAGACTCTGGCGCCGTTCTTCCTTCACGACCCCACGCTGCGTCTCGATGCCGATCGAATCGACCTTCAGATGGAGCATCCTTTCGGATTCCATCCACATCGCCAGCTCGAGCTGGTTCGAAGGAACGGTGATGAAGTAGACCGTCTTGTCGAAGCTCGTGAAGGCATTGAGCTCCCCGCCGGCATTCTGGACCATCTTGAAGAACCCACCGCGCGGGATGTTCGGGGAGCCCTCGAACATGAGATGCTCGAAGAAATGGGCGAACCCGGTCCGGTCCGGGTTCTCGTTCTTGGACCCGACGTGGTACACCACCACCTGCGAAACAACGGGGGCGGCATGGTCTTCGTGGAGGATGACATGAAGACCGTTAGGGAGGTTATACTCGACAAATTTGATGTTGACCTGCGCGACGAGTGCGGAGCACGCGAAGAGCAGAAGCAACACTCGTAGATAGCGTCTTTTGACCACGGCGACCTCCTGATGGATGTGTTGATTTTCGCGATAGGTAGACAGATCAGTTTCCCTTGTGTTCGGAGGGGATAGTTGGTAAGAAGCGGGCGTATAGTACAATTAATAGCGCTGAAATACAAATGAGAGGTTGGGGAGTTGCGGGGTTGGGGGGTGTCGGTTTGGAGTTATTGGTCCAAGGTCCAAAGTCCAGGGTCGAGGGTCCAACGGCCAAATTGGTCCCGTATCCCCGCCATTGTTGATGCCTGAGTTACGGTATGGATCCTCCCGAAGGGATCCCTTTGGGACCGCTTAAAACACGCGGGAATGACGGTAGGGGTAGGATACGGACCGGGGCCTGGCGTTCCAACGGTGTTACCAGCCCCCTGTTATATCTTGCATCTCATCTCTTATTTCTTACCCCCATTTGCCTCGCCATGCCGAATTTTGTATATTCTCAAGGATGGGGCTGTAGCTCAGTTGGGAGAGCGATTCGTTCGCAACGAATAGGTCGTCGGTTCGATCCCGATCAGCTCCACACAGAAAGTCGCGGCAAGAATTCTTGGTCAAGCCCTGTACAACCGTAGGTCGCCCAACCCCGCCAGGTCCGGAAGGAAGCAACGGCCCGCTGCTGAAAGTGTGATACAGTAAGCTTGACCATTTTATTTTGGTTTTCATCGTCCTTCTTTCTCAGGAGAACCGA
>DATJQP010000095.1:0-18739 GCA_035505655.1 Bacteroidota bacterium | reverse complement strand
GCCAGGAAGCCCATCGTCGTATGCTTGTACGTGTGCGTCGTGAAGGCGGCGTTCTGGAGTGATTCGTACATCGATTGAAACGGCACCGAGAAGTTCTTGTTGTACTCCCCAAGAATGGCGCCCGCTTCTGTCTTGAAGGCTTCCTCTGAGTATTTCAGCCGCATGAATCGGTCGCTTTCGATGTCGGCAATCGTCTCGAGGGCGTCCGAACTCGCGACGATATGATAGCAGGTCCAATCGTCCGTGGTGAAGGCGTTGGAATCGGCCCCGAGTCGCTTCAGGATGTCGTTGTACTTGTCGGCGGGGTATTTCGCCGTTCCCCGGAACATGCAGTGTTCAAAGAAATGAGCAAATCCCGAATGGCCCGCTTCCACCTCGTTCCTCGATCCGGCCCTGACGACGGTATAGTAAGCGAGGAGCCCCGGGCTGTCGTACGGGACCGTGAGAATCGTGAGACCGTTGTCGAGAACAGTTTTCGTCACCGGGTAAGGGAAGATGTCGGCACCCTCCCCGCCTGCGGTGGCGCGGGAGACGGTAATGAGCAGGCCGACAAGCAAGAAAAAGAATCCGGAGAATTTGAACATTGAAGCTCCCATAAAGAGTGATCCTGCGAGATAAAGAGGACTCGGGAAGAGCGACGAACAGATCGTCATTGCGCAGCACCCGGAGAGGAGGCCGAACATTTCGGGCACTCGCAAAGGCTCCTCAATAATTCATAAGTGTAAATTCCTGAAGCGTGCCCATCCCCCCATTGCACCTTCACTGCGTACTGACCGACCGGCTCGATCGTCTTCGCCTGAAATTCTCCCGGCTTCAGAATCGTGAGAAGAGGCGTTCCCTTTTCTTCTCTTTCAATCCTGCAGGAAGCGCAGGGGCACGACTGCCTGAGTGTACGCAGGCTTGTCCATCCCTCGTGGCGGTCATCCCATAGGATCGACAATTCCGAGGGGGATCTTTGCTCAATTCGAAGGGGAAGCACGTAGTAATGTATGGAAATCCGTGAAAAAATACAAAGGGACGAGAGGACAAAGTTCTCCCCTTCCCGAACGAAAACGGATAGCCTGAGTGGGCGCGGGGAAATGTCGATAGCGATCGGTGGGAATCGAGAGCAGGCCGGTCGCCGGATGGAATCATCCGGCGGCCGGTTTGGTGTCTCCTAGTTCTCAGAGCGGAAAATGTTTTCGTCCTCCATGGCGTAGACGTCGTTACTCGATCCTTCAAACAGGAAATCGAGACGCTGTCCGCCGTCCGCCATCGTGACGCCGAGCCCAGGCGTGCTGAATGCGTGATCGTCTGTTGGAACATTGGCATGGTGCGGATGACGAGACTTCATGTCGAGGTACGCTTTTCTGCCGACGACGATGCAGCAGGCGAGTGTCGTTACGCCGAGCGCGATATTCACAATAATGAGCCAGAGAGTCTTTGGGTCGCTGAAATCCAACATGGTGCTCCTCCTGAAGCGCAAAAAGTTGATCCCGCCGTGCGGGAAGATGTGTTGCCCATGGTGGCGCAAACAGTATGCCAGCGGAAAATCGTGGAAATGGAAGAAGGATACCGCGAGATGTGAGCAGATTCGCCACTTCGGTTCCGGGCCACGGGCCCGTTATCCGAAATTGTGAATTGCGTTCCGAACTATGAGAGAAGTCAATGTGAAGGGCAGGAGCCGGCCGCACGCGGCACCCGGTACCGAAGAATCGCTCCCTAATCGCTGTAGAAGTTACGAAGCCATTTATGTTTCTTTAGTTCTTTGAGAAGTTTCGGGGAAAGCGCACGACCGTCCGACACGGCAGTGTTCAGTTCGACATTCGCGACGCTCCTCATTCCGGGGATCACTGTTGAGACGGCCGGATGAGACAAAATGAAACGCAAAGAAAGTTCGGCGAGAGTCTTCGCCTCCGCACCAAGCAACGGTTTGAGTTTTTCAACCCTCTCAAACACCTGCTGTTTTCGTTCTCCCCGAAAATATCCGTTCCTCCAATCATGCGGAGGAAACGTCGTGTCCGGACGGATTCGCCCGGTGAGCCCTCCTTCGTCAAATGGCACCCGGACGATCACGCCGATGCCGTTGGCGCGGCAGAACGGCAGGAGCTCTTCCTCCGGCGACTGGTCGAAGATGTTGTAGATCATCTGGAACGTATCGACGAGCCCGGTCTTCGCCGCCTTAAGGACTGAGGCCGGCTGATGATCGTTGATCGAAATTCCGAAGGCCTTGATCTTCCCCTGGGATTTGAGGGTGTGGACTGCCTCCCATATCTCTTCCGCTTCAACCCACTCATCGCTCCAGACATGAAGCTGTTGCAGGTCCAGAGAATCGACACGGAGATTCTTCAGGCTCCGGTGAGTGCACTCGATGATATGCTCTTTCGGAAAAGTTTCCCGAAACGGAACGCCTCCCTTCGCGGGCCACTGACGGTTTTTCGGAGGGATCTTCGTCGCAATGAAGAGCTTCTGAGAATTCCTTTTCAGAAGTTTCCCCACAAGTTGCTCGCTGTGCCCCTCGCCGTACGCGAGCGCGGTATCGAAGAGTGTGACCCCGAGATCGGACGCCTTTTGAAGAGCTTCGAGCGATCGCGCATCGACCGACCCTTGCCACATTTCTCCGCCGATCCCCCAGGCGCCGAACCCTATTTCAGAGACACTGATCCCCGTTTTTCCAAGCGGACGGTATTTCATGACAAATCACTGATTGTCGTGGGATGGTGAAGTGAGAAGTTGCCCCATACCTCTGAGGATTGAACTGAAGGAAGAAAATGGCGCGGCCACGTAATCCTGCGGTCGGCCTACTTCTCGAACGGGTTTTTCACCTTGCGGGGAGGTTTCATCGCCCGGTACGTCAGGAGAAGTTGTTCGAGCCTCTGCTGCGACAACTGGTCGAGTTCCTCGTCGTCCTTGTCTCTCTTGATGAACATCTCGAAATCGAAGGAATCCTTCCCTCTCATGAGCGGGGCAAAATCCCTCAATTCATCGATGAGCTTGTGTTGTTCGACGCGTGTCATAGGACCTCTCCGTCGGAAGCAGAGCGACGTGAATTCCCGGCATCTCCCCGGTTACGTCTCGTCTCCGAAATCGATACCAACTGCCCGTGCCGCTCTGACAATTTCCCCGTCGACAGGGACAAGCCGTTGGTGGGCAATTGCCTCCGCGATGGGAACTGCGGTGACGTGGAGCCCACGCAGGCTTACCATGTGGGCGAACTTGCCGTGGACAGCCAGCTCAACCGCTTTCGTGCCGTACCGTGTTGCGAGGATTCTGTCGTACGCCGTCGGGCTGCCTCCACGCTGAAGGTGCCCCAGGACGGTGACGCGGGTTTCGAGCCCGGTCTCCTGGGTGATCCTTTGGGAGACATGCTCGCCGATTCCGCCAAAACGGATCGGGTCCGTCCGTTTGATATCGGTCTCTTTCACGACAATTTCCTCATCCGCGGCTTTGGCCCCTTCGGCCACGCAGACGATGCTGAACCTGTTGCCCCGGGTGCTCCGTTCGATGACTTTCTGGAAGACCGAGGACCATTTGAAGGGGATTTCGGGAATCAGGATGATGTCGGCGCCTCCGGCGAGCCCGGCCTGAATCGCGATCCATCCGGCATACCGTCCCATTACTTCGATCACCATGACACGATGATGGGCCGAGGCGGTCGTATGGAGCCGGTCAATTGCCTCCGTGGCGATCGTCAGGGCGGTGTCAAACCCGAAGGTCTGATCCGTCGCCTCGAGATCATTGTCGATCGTTTTCGGAACGCCGATGATATTCATCCCCAGCTCGCCGAGCTTGTTGGAGATGTGCATCGTTCCGTCGCCGCCGATCGCGATGAGGCAGTCGAGCCCCCATCCCTTGTAGTGTTTCAGAGTTCTCGACGACGCATCAACGATCTCGATGCCGTTGTTCCCCTCAGCCGGGTAGTGGAACGGATCCCCTTTGTTGGAGGTGCCAAGGATCGTTCCGCCAAGTCCGATGATACCCGAAACCTCCCGGCGGGAGATCTCGTGCATTCGTCCCTCCACAAATCCCTCGAACCCGTCTTCGATTCCGACAACCGTGAGGCCATGATCGTTAATCGCGGATTTGCCGACCGCCCTGATCACGGCATTAAGCCCCGGGCAATCGCCTCCTCCGGTGAGAATTCCAAGCCTTCTGACTCTCTTTTCTGTCACGTAATTTCCTTATGATGGTTGAACCTTCGAGTACATACCCAATCTAGAAGGTACAAAATTTCCCTTTCAGATTAAAGGGCCAAATGGAAAGTCCATCCTCTGCTCTTGGGGGGTTCACAGCGTTTTGGCAGGAAATGCAGGAAAAGAGCGGCGGGCTGGAACGGCCTTCTGCGGCAGCAACCGACGAACATCAGCAAATATTGAACGATAGGAAAATGCCGCGATCAGCGGAAGTGAGGCGAGATCTCCGGGACCCGGTGCAAGAAATATTCCCCCCACCCTCTCGCCATGAGAGATCCCGAATTATTTAATGCGGACCGTCACTCCGTTCTGGGAGTCTTCCAGCTTTATGCTTAGACGGTGAAGCGCGTCGTCATACTTCCATCCGGAAGTCGCGCCTGTCAACGAAGAAACCGGCGAGAGGATAGCACCGCCTGCAGCGACAGATTTCGGCGGATGCTCCGCTCCGTTGATCGCGAAGACAATCGCACGATGGGCGGGAATAAATGTGCCTTCGGCTGGAGTCATCATGACAGTGGTTTCGTCGCCTTCGATGCTCGCGTGAAGTTTCACAATCCGGAAATCTCCGCGCTCATAATCGAAACTGATTCCGTCGTCCTCATAACAGAGACCGTCGGCGCTTTTCGAGGGAAAGATCTCGAAGGTGAGCGGATCGGCGGGAGCCTCGTCCGTGAACTGCACCACCTGCTGCATCGGGATCATCGAGCCCGCCCGGACGAAAAGAGGGATGCGATCGAGGGGAGCGCTCGCCTCAATCCATCTCCCCCCTTCGAGCTTTTCCCGGGTCCAAAAGTCGTACCATGTGCCATTCGGGAGGTACATCGTCCGCGTCGTCGATCCGGCTTCCATGACTGGCGAGACCAGAAGGTTATCGCCGATCATGAACTGAGTATCCAGTTTATAGGTCGTTTTATCCTCTGGGAATTCCATCACGAGCGGGCGCATAATGGGGACGCCTGTCGTCGATGACTTGTAGAATTCGGTATAAAGGAACGGAAGGAGCTGATATCGAAGCTCGATCGATTTCCGGTTGATCTGTTCGAACTCTTCCCCGAATGCCCATGGCTCTTTGTTAATACTCCCTCTGACGGAGTGCGAGCGACAAAGCGGAAGCAGGGCGCCGTACTGCAGCCAGCGGGCATACAACTCGCCGGTCGGGGTTCCGATAAAACCTCCGATGTCCGGACCGACGAACGGCTGCCCCGAGAGTCCGAAGTTGAGGCACATCGGGATCGCCATCGCGAGGTGTTCCCAGCTGCTGACATTATCTCCTGTCCACGCCGCGGAGTATCGCTGAGTCCCCGCAAAACCTGCCCTCGTGAGGACGAAGGGACGCTCGTTCGGTTTCAGTTTCCTGAGCCCTTCATACGTCCCCCGCGCCATCTCCATTCCGTAGACATTATGGATCTCGGCGTGCGTTGCCGCTACTCCATCGACGTTATGGGCCGCATCGAGAGGAAATGTCTTGGACGGCACATCGAAGACGGAGGGCTCGTTCATATCGTTCCAGAATCCCCTGATCCCGACCGAGACGAGGCCGGAATAAAGCGTCCCCCACCATTGCCGTGCGTCAGCATTGGCAAAGTCCGGGAAGGCACAATCTCCGGGCCAGACCGGACCGATGAAAGTCGAGCCGTCCTTGTTCCGGACGAAATCATTCCCTTTGGCCCCCTCCTTATAGACCCAGTAGGATGAATCATTCTTGATGCCGGGGTCAATGATCGTCACGAGCTTGAATCCCTCGGCAGCCAGGTCCGACGTCATTTTCTTCGGGTCGGGAAAATTCTTTTTGTTCCAGGTGAAACATCTGAACCCGTCCATGTAATCGATGTCGAGGTAGATGACATCGCAGGGAATCTTGCGCGACCGGAAATTCTCCGCGATTTCGCGGACTCTCGCTTCCGGGTAATAGCTCCAACGACATTGTTGGTACCCGAGCGCCCACTTCGGCGGAAGATGCATCCTCCCGGTCAACTCGGTGAAGCGTCCGAGGATCTTTTTCGGACTGGGTCCATAGAAGAAGTAGTAGTCGATCTCGCCCCCGTCGGCCCCAAAGGAATAATAGCGCTCCGATTGCTTCCCCATGTCAAAAGAAGTCCTGTAGGTGTTGTCGAAGAAAATCCCGTAAAACTTTCCATCCTTCATCCCAAGGAAAAATGGGATAGATTGGTAGACGGGGTCCGTTCCGGGAGTGTATGCGGGAATGTCGGTGTTCCAGTCGGTCATCGCGACTCCACGGCGGTCGAGCATCCCGGTCTTTTCTCCGAACCCATAATAGTGTTCGTTCTCCGGCATCGACTTCCAGACCCGAACCTCCTCCCCGTCCCATCCCATCCCTTTCGAAGAATCATCCTGGTTGATGATGTCGCCGTTCGGCAGAACGAAGGATATCCTCACGGGCGATTTCGTGATCCGGAGCGAAAAATCTTTCAATCCAATCGTCACGATCCGGTCATCTTGCTGGAACGTATGGGGCGGGAGTTTCCACTCCTTGTCGAGAACTGCCCAGGAACGGATGCCGGGATGGCTCTGCGAAACGATGACGCGCACGCGAACGAGGTCATCCGCAAGCGGAGTGATTTGCACCTCACTTTCACTGCACCTGAGAACCACCTGCTGATCCGAATTGGCGACAACGCGCGCATCGCCGATTCCGGTCCAACCCGCTGTCGAGGTATTCATTGCCGTCATGAGCAGACCTGCGAGCAAGATTTTGTTCACAGCATTATCCTTGAGAATGAGTTACGATATCGCCTTGAATAAAAGGATGGAAGGCAAAGCTGCGCAGGATTCCTCATCGAACCGAACTCATCGCGGCATCGAGGACAATCTGATTCTTCAGGCCGACTTCCCCGCCGATCAGCGTCTCGGTGTTTTCCAGGATGTTGTCCGAAAAGCTGGAGATCTGTTCGATGTAGAGATTCGGGACGACGACCTCTTCGGTCCTCGTCGGTTCCGCCTTTCCTTCCTTCCCCATCGTAATGTTGAGATAGACGGTCGCGTTGTTTTGGGTGAAGGAAAAGGCGGAAATGATTCCGTTCGTTCCGACAAATTCAAGGAAGGTCCGCCTGAACGGGGCAACAAACGAACATGACATCGTCGCCAGCACACCCCTGGAGAACCGGAGAAGGAGATTGGCCTTCTGCTCGGTGCTGTTCGCGGTCGGATGAGGCAGGAGATCGCTCTTGGTAGAGACAACCTCGTCGTCGAGGACAAACCTGAGCGTATCGAGCCCGTGAACGCCGATGTCGAAGACCGGACCGCCGCCGGCGAGCTTGCGCTTGAGGAGCCATTGACGCTGGCTGAGGCGTCCGTCGTAGACAAATTCCGAACGGGCGGTGACAATGTCGCCGATCATTCCCGAGCGGACGATGTTTCGCATCCTGAATATCAGAGGGGAGAACCGGAGCATGTGTCCTACCATGAGCTTCACCCCGTGACGCTTGCAGGCGGCGATCATCCGACGGCATTCGGCGGCATCGGTGGCCATCGGTTTCTCCACGAGAACATGCTTTCCGGCTTTGGCCGCAACAAGCGTCTCCTCACAATGGCAGGCGTTCGCGGAGGCGATGTACACCGCATCGACCTCCGGATGACGGACGAGCTCTTGCGCGGAGTCAAAAGCATAAGGAATCGAGTGCTCCCTGGCCTTCTCCTCAGCTGTCGCCAATGAGCGCTTCTGAATCGCGACGAGGCGGGAGTTTCTTGATGCAGCAATTGCCGGAGCAACGGCCCTTTCTGCGAAAGAGCCGAAGCCGATGATACCGTAGCAAATTTTACGAGGTGAAGTCTCCATCCATCAGGAAAGAATCGATAAAAATGCCGATCGCCCCTCATCGACCGAGGTCGATCGGACGTCCGGCGGATAATATGGTCAATTCGTTAGGGAGAATCAATATAAAGAGCGAACCCTCCAATGCTCGACAACGGCATGGTGCGAAGTCTTCTCCGCGATCCTCTTCGCATCCGCCCTTGCTTGAAAGGATCAACAATCTGTATATTTTCTCTGCTCTGGAAGGAGCCACTGCATCGGTTGAGTTCTTCCGCAACCGTGCAACCCGGCCTTCACATCTCCGGCAGAAACATCGTTCACGCACTTCTGCCACACAGCCATCGGAGAAATCAATGCTCACCTTACCCCTCTCGGACCACGACGAAAGACGATCCCACCCGCCGTCGACCGCTTCTCGCCTGACCCTGATGTTCTTCCTCGTCGTCATGGGTCTTCGTTCCCAGGACTTCACCCGGGGAATCGGCGTTTATCCCGGAGATCCAAAAGAAGATTTCTCGCCTTCGATGAAAATCGATTCGCAGACGTACAGGAACCTGGCGTTGCACAGACCGGCTTATCAGTCGAGCGCATACGATTTCAACCTCACCTCACAGCTCGTCACCGATGGGATAAAGGAAAGCGATCTGCCATCCTGGATTGTCGTCACGACCAGCGATGGAGCCACGGTCCCCCGGAACGAGCGGTCATGGATCATAGACCGAAACCCGATGACGAGAAAAACGGTGTCGGGATCTTCGGCCTGGATTCAGATTGAACAGGCGGGCAAGGATGTTGGAATAGATGCCGACAGCGCGTTCATCACCGGAAACCTTCTCGTCGATAGTCTTCCCCCGGCCCGATGGAGCATCGCCATCTCGGGAGGGAACGACGGAAAGAGTTGGAAGGATCTCGGGGAACTGCATGGCGAAGGCTTGCCCGGAGAGACCTTGACCGGCTGGTGGCGGATGATTTCTCCGCGCAACATGAGGACGTTCAATTGCCCGATCAAGTTCAGCGAGCCGTCCGAATTCAAACTCTACCGTTTGAGCCTGAACTCGCCGAACGTCGAAAGCTGGAGCGTCGGAGAATTCGGTCTGACAAAAAAAGGAAAACGGGCCACGGTGGGTGGACCGTACGGGTTCAGCAGTTCCTGGATGAGCGGCGGCTCGGGAGAGGAATGGGTATACGTCGATCTGGGAGCAGTTTGCGGTTTTGACCGGATCATCCTTACATGGATTCAGAAAGCTTCGACAGGATCTGTGCAGGTCTCCGATGATGCGAAAAGATGGAATACAATCCTTCCACTTCCCGGCGGATCCGATGTCGTGGACGACCTGAAACTTGGGCGCACGGTGGAGGCCCGGTACGTCCGGGTGCTCATGACCGGCACTTTGTCTGATCATTACATCCTGAGTGAAATGGAAGTCTATGGGCGAGGAGGGCCGGCCCCTTTTCCCCATCCTGAAGGCGACCAGACCGGGGGGAGCACGATTAGCCTGGCCGGCGGAGACTGGAAGGTTCAGCGAGCCTCTCTCGTTCACGCCGACGGCGTTCGGCTGTCGAAGCCAGGATTCAGGGATGATGATTGGTTGATAGCGACAGTCCCCGGGACCGTCCTTGTGAGCTATTTGAACGCAGGCGCCCTCCCGGATCCCAATTTCAACGACAACCAACTCTTGATTTCGGACTCGTATTTCTACTCGGACTTCTGGTACCGCGACGAATTCACTCCACCACGAAACCTGGTCGGTAGAAAGACCTTTCTCAATTTTGGAGGGATCAACTGGAAAGCCCAGGTATTTCTGAACGGGCATTCGCTCGGATCGATTGAAGGAGCCTTCACCCGCAAACAATTCGACGTAAGCCGCTACCTTCTTCCGGGAAAAAGGAATGCCCTGGCCGTGCTGATCAGGAAGAATGATACCCCCGGCTTCGCGAAGGAACAGACAAAATTGAGTCACGATGTCAACGGCGGAGAACTCGGTTCAGACAATCCCACCTTCCATGCTTCGGTCGGTTGGGATTGGATTCCGACAATCCGTGGAAGGAATACCGGCATCTGGGGGAAGGTCTTCCTCTCAACATCCGGCGACGTTTGCCTCAAGGATCCGTTCGTCTCCTCCACGTTGCCCCTTCCCGACACAACTTCCGCGGAGGTCAGCGTTGAGGTGACGCTCGTGAATCAGGTTGCCAGAAAGGTACGGGGGCTCCTCCGCGGGACGATCGGATCTATGAGCTTCGAGGACCCCATCGCACTCAACCCTTCTGAAACCAAAAAAGTCCGTCTTGATCCGTCAACCATCCCCGCACTACGACTGAAGGATCCGCTTCTCTGGTGGCCCAACGGGTACGGCCAGCAAAATCTCTATCGATTCTCTCTCGCATTCGTGTCCGAGAGCGGCAGAACTTCCGATTCGACATCCTTCAACGTAGGAATACGCCAGATGACGTATTCTGAAGACGGAGGAGCGTTGCGAATCTGGGTGAACGGCAGACGGCTGGTCGGCCGCGGCGGGAATTGGGGGTTCCCTGAATCGATGCTCCGGTACAGAGGGCGTGAGTACGATGCCGCCGTACGGTATCACAAGGAGATGAATTTTACGATGATCCGTAATTGGGTCGGCCAGACCGGCGACGACGAGTTTTACGATGCCTGCGACCGCTATGGGATCATGGTGTGGCAGGACTTCTGGCTCGCCAATCCGTTCGACGGGCCCGACCCAAACGACGACGGCATGTTCATCCGAAACGCCGACGATTTTGTGAAACGTATACGAAACCATCCTTCGATAGGATTGTATTGCGGCCGCAATGAAGGAAACCCGCCGCAGAGGATCGATTCCGCGCTCGCTTCGATCGTGAAGGATGAGCATCCCTGGCTTCACTATATTTCAAACTCGGCTTCCGGAGTCGTCAGCGGGGGCGGACCATACAGAGCCATGCCGGTGAAGTTCTATTTTGAGAACCGGGCGACTGAAAAACTCCACAGCGAAATCGGCATGCCGAACATGGTCTCGTACGAGAGTCTGAGAAGAATGATTCCCGATTCAGCCCTCTGGCCGATCAACCGACTTTGGGGTGTTCATGACTTCAGCCTCGAGAGCGCCCAGTACGGGAAGAGTTTCATCGAGTTGATGGAGAACGAGTTCGGCCCCGTGGACAGCCTGCGGGACTGGCTCGACCTCGCCCAGTGGATCAACTATGACGGCTATCGCGGGATGTTCGAGGCTCAGAGCAAGAATCGGATGGGGATCCTACTCTGGATGAGCCACCCCGCATGGCCGTCGATGGTGTGGCAGACGTACGACTATTTCTTTGAGCCGACCGCTGCATACTTTGGATGCAAGAAGGCTTGCGAACCGCTTCATGTTCAATGGAATCCGCTGACAGACAGCGTTGAAGTGGTCAACTACAGTGTGCAAAACGGAAGCGGTCTCTTGGTGAAGCTCCAGGCGTTCAACATCGACGGAAGCAAAGTGTTGGATCGGTCCGCAACTCTCGATTGTCCTGAAGACCGGACCGTCGACGCCATGAAGCTTTCTTTCCCCGACACCCTTGCGGGCGTCTCCATGCTCAGGCTGACGCTCATGCGCGGCACGCAGTTGATTTCCGAGAACACCTATTGGCATGGAGAACATGGCGGGGCATTGACGCCACTGAGAAGTCTTCAGCCGGCGAGTGTGACAGCGGTGACCGAGGTCGAAAGGAGCGGAGGCATCCTCCGTCTCAAAACAGATCTCTCCAACACATCCAGCCACATAGCGCCGATGGTGAAACTGAAGGTCGTCGGAAAGAGCACCGGGGAACGAATACTGCCGGTCATCTTCAGCGATAACTATATCTCCCTCCTGCCCGGAGAGCACCATACGGTCACGGTCGAAGTCCGACAAGAAGACACTCGCGGAGAGGAGCCGGATGTTGTTGTCGAAGGCTATCACCTCAAAGAAGCGGCACGGGAGTACTGACAGGCGGCGACGAGAAACGGAAGTTCGGCGTCAAGCCGGGAGATGTGGAAAGGTTTCAGGTCTCGACCTTTCACTCGATCGAGGCGGTTAAGGGTTTCACGTATCGAGCGGACTGAGGACCGCGAGACCTCCCCGGTTAAGGACGTGGGTGTAGATCATTGTCGTCCTGACATCTTTGTGTCCGAGGAGTTCCTGAACGGTCCGGATGTCGTAGCCGCGCTCGAGGATGTGGGTCGCGAAGCTGTGGCGGAGGGAGTGAGGGCCGGCATGCTTGGGGATTCGACTGGCCCTCAGCGCCGCGATAAAGGATCTCTGGAACGTGCTCGCATCGGTATGGAGGCGGAGCATTTTTCCCGACTTTTCATCCCTGTATCTGCGCGAAGAGGGAAAGACAAATTGCCATCCCAGCTCACGGGCCGCTCTCGGGTATTTCCGTTCGATCGCAAAAGGTATCATCACATCTCCGAACCCCGCTTCGATATCCTGGTCGTGCATCGCGCTGATTCTTTCGATTTGTTGTCTCACCTTTTCCTTCAGCGCGCCGGGGAGCATGGTGACCCGGTCGACATTTCCCTTCCCAGCGCGGACGATAATCTGATTCTGCCCGAAGTCGACATCCTTCACGCGCAATCGAAGGCACTCCAGAAGCCGGAGCCCCGCTCCGTAGAGGAGGGATCCTTGCAGCCAGGCATCCCCGTGGAGGTGTCGGAGGATTTGCGCGACTTCTTCCCTTGTGAAAACCGTCGGCAATCGTCGATGTTTTTGGGACCTGACGATCTCCCCGAGATTGCCGAGATCCCTCTTCAGGAAGTCTGAGTAAAGGTAGGTGATCGCATTGAATGCCTGGTTCTGGGTTGAGGCTGAGACCTCTTCATCGACCGCAAGCGAGGTGAGGAATTCCTCGATCTCCTTCTCCCGCAAATTTGCAGGATGTTTCTTGTTGTGAAAGAGAATGAACTTCTTGATCCAGTAGAGGTACGCTTCTTCGGTGCGGAGGCTTTTGTGTTGGAGGCGGATACGGCGGCGAAGTTGCTCGAGAAAGGAAAGTTCTTCCATTGGTCCCCCCTGTGGGATTGTTGCCCTTAATATAGAAAAAAAGTAGATTTCCGCCAACACAAACCAGGGCCAGGGGGATCCTTCCTTGCATTGATATTCCAGATCTCGTGCGATGCGTAACTCTCTCCTCTGGAACGATCCGACGGCCGTCAGAACCAACCTTCGACATCGGACACTTGACAATCGCATGGTCGGGCAAGCAATTTTCCTCCGCACGGCATTTCAATCGACACCGTGGTGAAACTTTCGCTCGAGCCGGAGGAAATCAAGGCACTTTGTAGTTTATGGCTGGACCACAAATGAGAGAAGCTGGTCTTTCCGAAGAAATGAAACGGGACCGGCGCCGCTGTTCGAAAAGTTGCGCGAAGAGTAAACTCATGTGCAGGAAAGCTTATGGAACCGATGAAACAGCAATGCTATCTGATTAATGTTTGGTTTACCTGGCTGGGGATTCCGGCGATGGCGATAGCGATGGGAATGGTCGCGGGGTGGTGGGCATGTCCCGCCATCCTCCTGGCGGGATACATCGCACAGACAAGTTACATCCGGGTATTTCCAAAAATGTCTCGGTGGCTTGGATACGGGTCTGTTGAAGACATCTCAGCTGGTCCTCCAAAAGGATCAATGGCGGGGACTCAGGTCATATTGTACACTGCCAACGTCTGCCCTTTTTGCCCGCTCGTCCGGCAAAGGCTCGGCGAGCTCCAAAGGTCATTGGGATTCGATTTAGCGGAAGTCGATATTACCTTTCAACCGGCTTTGATCAAAGCGAAAGGTGTCCGGTCGGTACCGGTGATCGAAGCCGGTGGGCGACTTTGGGTCGGCAATGCCACCTCCGCCCAACTGGCCTCGTTTCTAACCGGCGCGCAGTAAGGACGCTTGCAGACGGCGCAGTTGTTCGCCGTACGATAGAGACGAATCTCCTGGAGCAACATCTGCTTCCATCCGACGTAGTACGTGAGCGGGAGAAACAAGCCGTTTCTCCGCGGCTTCAATCCAATCCGCAAGATCGCGTGGAGCCGCTCTTCGATCATCGACTGGAGACCACCATGACACCTATCGCTCAAGAATTCACGTCGGGAGGAATCAATGCGAGGAGATTTGCCATCACCTCCCTCCTTTTCGGCTTTTTACTCATTCCGATCCATGAGTTGGGACACGTCATCGGCGACTGGCTCACCGGCCATCCGGCAGCCATGTCATATGCGAGAGATTACCTGCTTGGTCCCGGGGAGAAACCGTTCCTCGGTATCCTTGGCGGGCCCCTCCTTCCGCTTCTCATCGCTCTTGCTTCAATCGTTCAGATCCTGCGGAAAACCAACCTTTCCTTCTTCTATCCACTCGCGATACTCGGCTCGATTGATCGACTCATCCTCTATGTCGCGGGGATGACTCCGAGCGATGAAAGGGATATGGCCCGAATGATCGGCTGGAGTCTCAATGCATTCAAATACATTTTTTGTTCATTTGAGGTTGCCATCCTCGCGCTGGTCGTTGTATCATTGGTGCGGGCTAAGCTTGGACCAAGAGTGATCATCCTCGTCTTTGTGGTCCCGCTGGTCTGCTTTGTGGCAGGGGCTGCATTCGGCGTCCTCGTGATTGAACGGTATCTTTTCCCCCAACAGTTTATGATTCAATTCGGTTAGTCGCGGCGTCACGGGCGCCGTCCGATCGTTTCATGCGGGGAACGAGTTTCGGAGAACGCGAAGCAGTGATGGCACCGAGACACTCTTCATCTTATCAACCTTCATCAGAGAATCGACATGCTGAGCATCACTCAATCCGAGGCGCAGAATCGCTTTCGCACAGGCTCCAATTGTGCCCAGGCCGTCCTCTCGACATACTTCCAGGCGCTGGGGTACGATGAGAACCTCGCTCATCGCATTGGAGCGGGTCTGGGCTCGGGCATTGGGCGCAAACAGTACGTCTGCGGTGCCGTCAGTGCCGGCGCCATCGTTCTGTCCGGGGTTTTTGGCAACGAAGACCGAACCAACACCGCGCAGAAGGATGCAGCTACGGAAAGAGTGCGGGGCTTCGTCGATCGCTTCGAAGAAGAATTCCACACTTCTCAATGCCGCGATCTCATCAAGATGGACATCAGTACAGCGGACGGACGCCGGCAGGCAAGAGAAGCGGGTGCCTTTCAGACTGTCTGTCTGTCGTGTATCGCGAAAGTGTGCGCCTTGCTCGACAAGGAAATAGAGAGTTCAGCGAATCTTCATCGATAGTTTTTTCACGGAGAATGTTGAAACGGTCCGACCGTAGTAGGTCAACCCATTCCCCGAAGACCTCCATCGGGCTTTGTCGCGGGAGGATCGGCGTTGACCCTGTAGCAAGCGAGACAACACGATACAAATGAATCGTCCGCATTCTGGATCCGATGTCGGCGGAGGATCTCGCAAACAATCAGTGTTAAAACTGCTTGTTTCGTTCCTTGCGGCGGCGTTCTTGTTTTCGAGATCTGCCAGATTTATCAGGCTCAGGGGCCACGCATCGGCTTCAGCACTTGTTTTTGTTGGATGTTTTCTGGTCATTTACTTCATAATTAATTACTTTATGCCGGGACCGAAGAAAAAGGTCTGATCCCGGAGGGCGGGATTTTGAGGTTGTCCGGCGGACGTTTGATCCTCTGACTAACTATTTCGCAAATGAGGGAACCGGTCGCTGCCGGGAGTGCCGCGCGAACAACGACCGAGCTTAAAAGAACTGAGAAAAGTCCCGCCTGGTCCGGCACTTCGCGGGCGCAACACTTTCACTGAATGAACAACGGAGAAGAACCATGAAACAGTATTTGTCCCGTCTGGCCCTGCTGCTGATATTCTCTGGCGTCGTCTGTCTGGCGCAGGAAATGCAGCCCACCATCCTCGAGGATTTCAAACCATCGACCCTGAACCAACCGGGCCAGCAGTATCCACAGGTCAACTCGCAGGGATATGCGAGATTCCGCATCGTCGCACCGTCGGCTCAGAGCGTCAGCGTAAGTTTGGGATTGGGTGGACGAGGAGGCACGGTCCTCACAAGAGCCGCGGATAGTTCCTGGATGGGGACGACCGCCGGACCCCTGGACAAAGGTTTTCACTACTATCGTCTCACGGTCGACGGCGGAACATTCAACGACCCCGGGACCTTGAATTTCTACGGGTCCATCCGTTGGGAAAGCGGTATTGAAATCCCGGCCCCGGACGAGGACTTCTACGCTCTCAAGGATGTCCCGCACGGCAAAGTCCAGCAGATACTTTTCCCATCCAAGAGCACGAACACTTCGCGGCGGGCTTTTGTCTATACACCCCCCGGTTATGACAAAGATCAGTCAACGCGTTATCCGGTACTCTACTTGCAGCACGGCTGGGGGGAAGATGAAACAGCGTGGAGCAATCAGGGGCGCGCAAACCTGATCATGGACAACCTGATCGCGGAGGGAAAGATCAAGCCTTTTCTCATTGTGATGACGTATGGAATGACGAACGAGGTCCGGATCGGTGGTCTGAGAGATTTCAAGATCGGTCCGTTCCAAACGGTTCTCGTGGAAGAATTGATCCCCTACATCGATGCCAACTTCCGTACGATTGCGGATCAACTCCACCGGGCCATGGCCGGTCTTTCGATGGGTGGAATGGAGACGAAGACCATCACGTTGGCAAATCTCGACAAGTTTTCGTACATCGGCCTTTTCAGCGGCGGGACTTTCTCGATGCAGGATGTCAGCAAGACTCCGGGGTTCAAGGAGAAAGTTAAGTTGGCCTTTGTGAGTTTTGGAAGCCGCGAACTCGGAGGCAACAGGCCAAACTTCTTTGGCGGCGACCCGAAGGCGAACGCGGATTCGTTGAAGCAAGCGGGAATCAATAGCGTCTTCTATGTCTCGCCGGAGACAGCTCACGAGTTCCTTTCCTGGAGAAGAAGCCTGCACGAATTCGCACCGCTTCTCTTCAAAGAATAAGGGTTCAACATCGAAACGACCCCGCGGCGAGAACCAATAAGCATTCCGGGATCACGAGTCGTCCGGTCAACCTGCTGATCGGAGAGGGGCCATCGAAACGACAGGAACGAGGGAACCCGTTCGTTCCTGTCGTCATCTTCCGCTCCACATCGCAAAACCTCTCCTGGCGATCTCTGGCCTGGCCGCAGCTCGCCGCGTCGGGAACCGGACTGACCGGCGGTAACAAAGATTTGTCGGATGGATCACTTGCTCTCAGTCTTCCTCGCGCCTGCGATCTGGGTCATCAAGTCGCTTACCTATCTCGCGCTCTTTCGCATTCGCAAGATCCCGGCAACCGTCATAAGTTGCTTCATCATCGGTGGTGCCTCTTATTTCCTGGCCTTGATACCGATTCCGATTCCCGCTTTCGTTGCCGCACCTCTTGCCATCGGCCTGGCCATTGCGTTGGCCATGCACTTCAATGAAATGGAACTGATTCCCGACGGCCTGTTCATCCCGCTCGGCATTGAGGTTTTCTATCGAGTCGCCCTTTGGGCTTCTCAAGAAGCGGCCTTTATCCAATGAACAAGCGAAAACCTGACAACAGGAGTGGACCGCCAGGCGTAGGATGGTCTCCCGAATCCGGAGAATGCGATCATGAAACAAGTCGCTGATTTCCTGGTCAAAATCGTCCTCTTTGTTTTGATCTGTCTCGTGTTTTGGTGGAGTTGCGACGTGCCGTTTTCGGTTACTGTAAATCTCATCGTTATGGTTGGAGGGGTCCTGCTCACTTTCCCCCTGGTTTGGATCGGGAGAAGCTTCCTGATCCGAAATCCGACCCCCGGGCGAGCGGCCTGGATCACTACCTTCATCCATTTCTTGCTGGGCTTTACATTCGGCGTCCCGATGATCCGGGCGATCGTCACCGGCCAGAATCACGCGCTCTGGGATCTCCCTGTTCCAACAGCGATCGGCTTGCCAATGGTCATTGTTACGGGAGCAGCCTTCGCGATGACTGTGCTCAACCTTGCCTTGAAGGGATTCGGCGCTCCATTTTTCATTTCGCTCAGCCGAAAACTGGCCATCGATTGGTTGTACGCCTGGACGCGCAATCCCATGGTGCTCGCCGTCCTGGCATTTCTTCTCTCCCTCGGTATATGGCTGCAATCCGGCGCGTTTCTCCTATGGATACTCATCCTGTTCGCGCCCGCGTTGCTCTTTTTCATCAAAGTCTATGAGGAACGGGAGTTGGAGATTCGATTTGGACAGTCGTACCTCGAATATAAATCCAGAACGCCCATGTTGTTTCCAAGAAGACCGATTGGATGAACAACGAACTTCCTGCGAGTTCGATCTTGAACGATCATCGACCAACCTTCGTTGCGTCCTTCACCATCTGAAGAACTGCTGAAAGGTCACCCGGGGTGAAAGTGCTGCGCAATTCCCATTCGCAGGCACGTGGCGTGAAGATGCATCGAAAGCCCAAAGGAGCAGGATGAAGAACTCAATCAAAGAAGCCTTGACCGGATGCAAAGCCCACGCTCTCAGTATTTTCTGCGTCTACATGATTTCCTGTGCCGTTGGCATCCTGATGGCTCACTGCGGGAACCAGTTCGCACTTGCACAACGAGACAGAATCGTCGGAGCCGCGATGGAAAGTGATGAGGCCGCGACAAGCCACCAGAAAGGCAACAAACTCAGCGCCATCGTCTATGATTTTGGGGGCAATCTTTTCCTTGCAGCGATTCCTCAGACGCTTCTGGGACTCGGCATTGTTCCTCCCTATTTCACGGCGGCTTGCCAGGGCTGGGTGGGCGGAATCGTTTCAGTGGATGGTTCGCACCGCACTCGATTTGTC
>DATJQP010000094.1:0-29326 GCA_035505655.1 Bacteroidota bacterium | reverse complement strand
CAAGGCGGGTCTCGGCCGGTTTGGATCCGGATGGGCATGGCTTGTTGTCGGGAAAGACAAGAAGCTTGCCATTGTCTCGACTGCGAACCAGGACAATCCGCTTACGGATGGTGCGACTCCGGTTCTGGGCTGTGATGTGTGGGAGCATGCATACTACCTGAAATACCAGAACCGTCGGGCGGATTATCTGACGGCATTCTGGAATGTCGTCAACTGGAACGACGTGACGGAACGGTTCGACGCCGCGTCCAAGTGAAGAATCTGAGCCGTTCGGGGACGGCGATGGCCGCCCCCGAACTTCCAATTTCCCGATGAGCGCTTCGACGCTGCGACAATTGCCTCTGTTTCCCCTCAAGGTCGTTCTGTTTCCCGGATCGGCGTTACCGCTCCATATTTTTGAAGAACGGTACAGGACCCTTGTCCGGGAGTGCATCGAAGGCCAAATGGAATTCGGGATCAACTTTTTCGAGGATGACAAGATCGACCCGGTTGGCTGCACCGCTCTCGTCAAGGATGTTCTTAAGGAGTACGACGACGGGAGGCTTGACATCTCGGTGGAAGGGAGATCGCGATATACTCTCGTTCGCACGATCGAGAGCGACTCCCCATATTTTGTCGGCGAGGTGGTGATGCTGGACGACAAGCCGGAGAAGATCAATTACGGCTCGCGTCGGAGGGCGATCGAGTTCTACAATCGTTTCGTGGAGGTCGCATTCCGGGGAACTGTCCCCCAGGTCAACGTTGCAACGTCAGACACGCGGGTTTCTTTTCTTCTCGTGCAGAAGGCCGGGCTCGAGCTCAAGGACAGGCAGAAATTCCTCGGCATGGATTCCGAGAACGAGAGACTGAATCTGCTCAACCGCCACTTCGAATCGATGCTTCCCCTGATCTCAACCCGTGAGAAAGTTGAGCGGCTTGTCGTGAACGACGGGTATCTACCCCCGTCGAAATCGAGCCCTTGATTTCCACGATCCAATCCCATAATTTCCTGTATGGACACAGAGCCAAAGATCCGGGAGCTGAAGTCAATCCTGCAATTCAAGACTCAGCCCCTGGAGCCTCCCCGGCATTACTGGCAATACTGCGTCAACTGCGGGACGAAGCTGGACAGTCGGAAGTGTAAGTTGTTCTGCCCCAAATGCGGCTTCTATCATTCATGCAGCGAACCGTAATCTCAATCACAAAAGGAGCGTCTCAATCGATGAACAAGAAAGGTCAACTGGTCGCCAGAAAGCATCGGAAGCGTCAGCGGAAACTCAAGGCGAAACTCAGAGCAATGCAGCGTCAGAAGAAAAAGTCTGAATAACCAACGAGCCCTCTCCGAAAAGAGGGCTTGTCATTTATTGCAAATCGTTCATCATTTGGATATATTTCGGGCGCCGGCCCGACGGAGTGGATTGCTGGCGGCCGAACCGCAGCAGGTTTCCAGAGAACTGAACAATGACCTACGAGGAGATCTCGTTCGATTTTCAGTGCGGAAAGAGGCTCCTTCGGTTTTCGGAGCGGACGCACATCATGGGCGTCCTGAACGTGACGCCGGATTCCTTTTCAGACGGTGGAAAGTACCTTGACCCGGAGCGGGCGGTCGATCGTGCTCACGAGATGGTCTCCCAGGGGGCCGACATCATCGATGTCGGAGGCGAGTCGTCGCGTCCGAAAGGTCCGTATGGCGAGGGGGCCGAAATAGTTTCCGACGATGAGGAGATCGGGCGGGTAGTGCCGGTGATTGAGCGGATTGCCGGCAGCAGCGATGTGCCCATCTCAATCGACACGTACAAATCGACCGTTGCCGAGGCGGCCTTGCATGCGGGAGCATCCATCGTCAACGATATCAGCGGGTTAACACACGACCCGCTGATGGCTTCGGTGATCGCGAAGCATCGCGGTGCGCTGATCGCGATGCATATGAAGGGCACGCCGAAGACGATGCAGGCGGACCCTCAGTACGGTGACGTCGTCAGGGAAGTAAAGTCAGGACTCGCGGATTCCGTGAAGAGCGCCCGCTGGGCCGGGATAGAACACATTCTCATCGACCCGGGGATCGGGTTCGGGAAGAACATCGGCCACAATCTCACACTCATCAGGCACCTCGGCGAGTTTCGTTCGCTGGGATGTCCAATCGTCATCGGTCCGTCGCGCAAGGCATTCATCGGGACGCTCCTGAACTCTCCGGTCGGGGATCGGCTTGAAGGGACGGCGGCTGCAGTTGCTGCCGCGATCATTGCCGGGGCGAACGTCGTCCGCGTTCATGATGTGAGGGAAATGAAACGGGTCGCAATTGTTGCCGACGCGGTTTTACGGGCTACCTGACAGCGCAACAACTTCTCCCTATGGAACTCTTCAGAATCGGCTTCCTCTCCGTTTCCCTCATCGACCTCTTCGACGTTGCCGTCGTCTCGTTCATCTTCTACCGGTTATACATCGTGATGAAGGGGACGATCGCCGCACAGATTTTTGTCGGTCTCGTTGTCATCATCGGTTTCTCCTTTCTCGCACAGGCGATCAATCTCAAGGCTCTTGGGTGGATGCTAAGAACCCTCACCGATGTCTGGGTCGTCGCCTTCATCATCCTCTTTCAGCCGGAGATCCGTCGCCTTCTTTCCACCATAGCCCGAAACCGGATTGTGCGAATGTTTCTTCGCATCGACGTGGACGAATCGATCGAGGAAATAGCGAGCGCGGCCGTCGAGCTTGCGAAGAAGAAACAAGGCGCCCTCATTATCATTGTACGAGGCACGGGCCTCAAGAGCGTGAGCGAGTCGGGGATCTGGCTTCAGGCCCGGATCAGCAGGGCGCTCCTCCTCTCGATCTTCAATCCGAAGTCTCCGCTCCATGATGGGGCCGTCATTGTGAACGATCGTCTCGTCGAAGCGGCCCGGTGCACGCTTCCTTTGTCGGCTGCAACGCGCATCGGAGACATCGTCCTCGGCATGCGCCATCGTGCGGCTCTCGGGATCTCCGAGCAGGCGGACGTCATCTCCGTCGTGGTCTCCGAGGAGACGGGGACCATCTCGATCGCCGAAGACGGGGTGCTCCTGCGCGGGCTGAAGTCGCAGGAGCTTCGGAAAGAGCTGCGCGAGCGGCTCGTCTTGTCCATGGAGCGGTCGTGGAAGAATATGTGGCAGGCAGTGAGGGATGAAGTCTAGGGCAAACAGTGTCGGCGCTCCATGAGCAGGATTGCGGCGGTGATCCCGGCGTTCAACGCTGCAGGGACGATCGCAGCCGTCATCGGAGGCGTATCAGTCTACCTCCCGGCGGAACAGATATTGATTGTCGACGACGGTTCAACGGACAAGACGTCGCACGAAGCAGTCTCGGCCGGCGCGAGGGTCCTGCGCCACACCCGCAACAGGGGGAAAGGTGCCGCACTTCGGACGGGGCTCGATTTTGCCCTTCAGGCATCGTTCGATGCCGTCATCACGCTCGACGCGGACCTGCAACACCCGCCTGAATCTATCCCGCAGTT
Source organism: Bacteroidota bacterium (assembly GCA_035505655.1). Classification (GTDB taxonomy): domain Bacteria; phylum Bacteroidota; class Ignavibacteria; order UBA10030; family UBA8401; genus JAGVPT01. The sequence continues at coordinate 25,860 of DATJQP010000094.1, read as the reverse complement.
CATCGATCTCTACGAGCGGGAGAAGATCAATATCATCATCGGGAGCCGACTTCACGACGTTCAAGGAATGCCCTTTCACAGGATTCTCTCGAATGCCATCACCACATTTCTGGTAAACGCCCGCACCTCGTCCCGGATCGCCGACAGCCAATCCGGCTATCGATTGCTCGACAGACCGGTTCTCGAAGCGGTCCGGACAGTGTCCGACGGTTTCGAGGCTGAGACGGAGTTCTTGATCAGAGCGGCGCTTCACGGGTTTACGTTTGGCGCCGTGCCGATCAGGACGGTCTACGCAGGAGAACGAAGCCACATGACGCATCTCGCGACGACGGTCAATTTCATCAAAGTTCTTTTTAGGGATTATTAGGAAGCTCGTGCTACATGGGACGATTTGACACAGAGCGAAAGGAGTTGGTTACGCTCCTGGAATCCAAAGGAATCGCCGATCCGTCAGTGCTTGCGGCGATGCGATCAGTCGAACGTCATCTCTTTGTCGAGCCAGCTTTCGTCAACCGCGCCTACGAAGACAGCGCTCTGCCGATTGGTTTTGATCAGACCATCTCACAGCCATACACCGTCGCGTTCATGACACAGGCGCTCGCGCCGCGCAAGGGTGAGAAAGTGCTGGAGATAGGGACCGGCTCAGGATATCAGGCCGTCATCCTCGCATCGATGGGATGTAGAGTATTCACGATCGAGCGGCATCTTGGGCTCTTGGAACGTGCGCGAAAGATCTTCGACAGGCTAAACCTCAGGATCGCGTCAAAAGGAGGGGATGGCACCGTAGGGTGGAAGGAATACGCGCCTTTTGACGGCATCATGGTCACAGCGGGAGCGCCGGTCGTTCCGGAAGCGCTGAAACAACAACTGACAGAGGGGGGCCGGCTCGTCATCCCGGTAGGAGACCGGGAGGTGCAGAACGTTGTCGTTGTCCGCCGGAGAGGAGATTCATTCGTGTCGGAGGAGACGTTTGGCTTCAAGTTCGTCCCGCTTGTGGGGAAAAATGGCTGGAACTGAAAGTGCTCCCGAAGATCCTGATTATCACGGGTCCAACAGCCTCCGGGAAGTCGGCACTCGCCCTTGAGGTTGCATCGATCCTGCCCGCCGAGATTATTTCCGCTGACTCTCGTCAGGTCTATAAACTCCTCTCTGTCGGGACGGCGAAACCATCCCCCGAAGACCTCCGCAAGGTCCCTCACCATCTCGTCGATTTTCTTTCGCCGGAACAGCACTTCAGCGCCGGAGATTTTTCTGCTCTCGGAAGAAAATGCGCGCTCGACATTCAGTCCCGGCACAAATTGCCGATCGTCGTCGGCGGGACCGGTCTCTACATCCGCGCCTTGGTCGACGGTTTGTTCTCGGGTCCGGGAAGACAACAGGAGATCAGGGACAAGTTGGAGACCAGACTGGCGACCGAAGGGTCAGAGAAGCTTCTGGGCGAACTCAGGCAAGTGGACCCGGAATCGGCCTCCCGGATGCTTCCATCGAATCAACGAAGGATCATAAGGGCCTTGGAGGTCTACTATGCAACGGGAAAGTCGATTTCTTCCCATCACAGGGAGCAGAAATCCAAGCCTCTCTTCGACCCGATATATGTCGGGCTCGATTGGAGGAGGGAGGAGCTTTACCGGAGGATCAATGCAAGAGTTGAGGCGATGCTCACGGCGGGATTCTTGGATGAGGTGAAAGGAATCGTCAGCGCCGGGTACGACGGCAGCTTCAAGTCTCTTCAAACCGTCGGATATAAGGAGGCGCTCTCATACCTGCGCGGTGAACTCGAGTACGATCGGATGGTCGAGTTGATGAAACAGAGCACGAGGAGGTTCGCGAAGCGCCAGCTGACGTGGTTTAGAGGGGAGAGCCGGATTCATTGGATGAAAATGGATGAGGAGACCAATCTGAAGAGCATCGCCGGGAAGGTGGTCACGCTGCTGAGATAGCGCGTCCCAGAAGGACCGTCGCGGGATGGGATCGGTTTGGCTCCGATCGGCGCCTGCCGGAGAGAAACAAAAAAGGCGCTCTTGCATGGATGCGCCTTTCTTTGTAGAAATTTTGCGAGCAAGGAAGGCCAGAGGCGGGAGCGGCAAAAAGATCCGGACCCGCCTTTGGCTGAATCCGAACTTAGTTGACCTTCGCCGGCGTCTGGGTGCTCGATGTCACCGTCATGTCATAGGTGCAGAACGACCCGTTGCTGAGCGCCGTTTTGCCCACGCCTTCAAGGACGAGGGTAGTAGCAGTTCCGGCTGTCTTAATGCTGTAGGCCCCGTTGGCGTTGTTCGTGAAAGCTGTAGAAGCCAATAGGCCGAGCCCGGGGGCATCCGCGGTTAATCCCACAAACGAGTTTCCGCCTCCGCCGAGGGTAGTCGGTTTTGCGTAATACTGCTGTGCCTTTGCTGCAAGGGTGGTAAGATCCGCGATCACCGCGCTTCGGTTCTGGTCGACGGCGTTGTCCTGGAACATCGTGATACCGACGGCGACGGCGATGCCGACGATGATAACGCCCAGGATGATGAGAAGAAGCTGTTGCTGGCCCATTGTGGACTCCTTATTTTGTTAGGTGAATGTATTCAGTTTACGACCTGGGCTGGCTGTTGCCCTTTGAGCCAGTATGTTTGCACTTCCCGTGCCAAATAAATTTGTTCAAAATGATGCCTGAAGTCGGCGACGGTCTCGTCTCAAGGGTTTTTTTTACCGAGTCGACGAACATTTTACATGGCAATCGAATCTTGAGAAATGAGCTCAGAGTCTTCCACTTAAGAAGACTAAAGTCGATCAAATCTCTTTGATTTCGGAGAAAGAGTTGCTATATTTAACTTTACGCAGGCCGGAAACAGGGGAATAACCAGAGGCATCATCGGGGCGTGGCTCAGTCCCGCGAACGAAGGCGGGACTTCGCTTAGAGATATTCAGTAGATACGAAATCGGGGCGTGGCTCAGCCTGGCTAGAGCGCTTGGTTCGGGACCAAGAGGTCGGGAGTTCGAATCTCCCCGCCCCGACAAACCAAAGTACCGATCTTCCAAAAACGGGTTAGAATGAAAAGGGAACCATTGTTGGTTCCCTTTTTTGTTGTGGACCGTAGCGGGATCGAACCGCTGACCTCGTGAATGCCATTCACGCGCTCTCCCAGCTGAGCTAACGGCCCTCGCTGCCTAAATATACGAACGATTGATTGCTTTGTCAACGAATTCGGTCATTATGTCCTCCGACCCCGCGGCAATTTTTTTCATTTTCCGCTTGACAAATACTTTTCTATAGTATATATTCCACCATAGTAAAGATAATTATACTATGTAAGGGATTTCACCATGTCGTCCGCCGAGCTCACCTCCCGCCAGCAAAAGGTCTATAACTTTGTGAAGCAGTTCATCGAGAACAACGGCTACCCGCCGACGCTCCAGGAGATCTCCGACAAGCTGAAAATCCAGCCAAGCGCCGCCCGCATGCATCTTCTGTTGATGGAAAAAAAGAAGGCGCTCCGCTACGTGCCGCATATCTCGCGCGGCATCGAATTGCTCCAGAGCCGCCCGAGCGGCATTCCCATCTACGGCACTGCTCCGGCAGGGCATCCGTTCATGTCGCAAGAGAATATGGTCGATACGTTTGAAGTCCGGCGATACATTACCGCGTCTGACGACCTCTTCGGTGTTTATGTCCGGGGCGACAGCATGAAAGACGCACAACTCTCGACAGGCGATCTTCTTTTTGTCGACCCCAAAAAGGACCCGCGGAACGGAGAGATTGTCGTCGCCGCCGTCGAGGGAGAGCCGACAATCAAGCGGTATTATAGAGAAGAAGGGGGAGTGGTGCTTCGCCCCGAAAACAAGAAATACAAACCGATCCACGTCGGCAGGGACGATGAGAATTTCAAGGTGCTGGGAGTCGTTGTCGGCATGATCCGCGCGATTGATAAAAAGAAGATCGACGCGCTGACGGATGAATACAGGACGTACTCCAGGGCGTCGTGAGAAGAGAGGTATCTATGGCAACGTCGACCTATTCGGTAGAAGAAGAGCGGCAGATCAATTTCTATCTCAAACAGATCCTGAACCTGCTCAGCGTACAAATTCCGGAAGATCATTTTGGGACGGTAGAGATCGCCTTCCCGCGTCAGAACGGGAAGATTGCCGGCGAGGTGGAAATCAAGCTGCGCTCGAAACATCGGCGGGTGAAGGTGCAATGACCGACGTGGCAGTCGTACGTGCCGCCGGATGAGGAAAAGATATTCATAGAGGATCTGTTATGGACGTCACCGGAGAATTGCAGAACACCTTGATGACCCTCTTGAAAGAGATCGGGGAGCACACGATCGAGCAGAAGAAGGAATCGATCCATGTCATTCATGGAAGGGCGTTCGTGGGGATCCATCCCAAAAAGAGCTACCTGGGCGTCAATGTTGTTCTTCATCAGCCCAAGGCTTTTCCCAGGGCCGACAAGGTAGAACAGGTCTCGCTTCACCGGTTTCATCATTTCTTTAAGATAACATCGAAGCGTCAGATGAACGGAGCGTTTGCCCGGTTGCTCCGGGAAGCGTATGATCTGACCGAGGTCAAAAAATAGCAGTCATTGCTGGCGGGTGCCGGCGGGACATTCTCCGACTCGGCATGGTTTCATACCACCATTCAACAGGGACATCTCTTATGACAAAGAACGCGTTGATCCTACGGAAAAAGCTTTCCATCAAAGCCCCGGCCTCAAAGGTGTGGGAAGCCTTGACGACGCCGGAGTGGATCAAACAATATCTTTTCGGGACGAAGGCGATCTCCGACTGGAAGGTGGGAAGCCCGATCGTCTTCACGGGGACATGGGAAGGGAAGGAATATAAGGATAAAGGGACCATCCTGAAATTCGAGAAGGAAAAGGTCTTCCAGTACAATTACTGGAGCTCGTTTTCCTCGTTGCCCGACCTCCCCGAGAACTATGCCGTCATCACGTTTGAGCTTTCCCCACGCGGTGGCAGCACCGAACTTTCGCTCACGCAGGACAATATTTCCAATGAGGTGGCGCTGGAACATTCTGGCAAGAACTGGGATGGGGTGCTGGGAACGATGAAACAATTGATCGAAAAGTAGCTCCGCTTTTTTCAAGGAAGGATCATCCATGAAACATCCTGCCGTCGTGTCGGCACTTATTCTTTTCGCGGTGTGTGGGACTCTCAGTGTGTTGCACGCCCAGGACTCATCACAATCCACGAATACTCTTTCTGGAAAGGATTCATCCGTGACGACCACGAACAACCATCGCATCGACTATATCGAATTTGCCGCTACGGATATTCCGGCAACGAAGGCATTCTACACATCCGTCTTCGGATGGAAGTTTACCGACTACGGCCCGGACTATACCAGTTTTGAAGACGGCCGGATCAGCGGGGGGTTTGCCAAGGCCGAGAAAATTCCGGGAAACGGGGTGCTTGTCGTCATCTATGCGTCCGAGCTGGAGAAGACGCAGGAGGCCGTCCTTCGCAGCGGGGGGAAGATTACCAAGGCACCCTTTTCGTTCCCAGGGGGGCGGCGCTTCCATTTTACGGACCCGAACGGCAATGAGCTCTCGGTCTGGAGTGAGAAATAAAGAGCGGTGATGCCCGACGATGCCGGAGCCGTTCGCTTACCATGAACGACCCATCGAGGGAGATGAAGTAACGACATAGCACCTGGGTTGTTGAAATACTCAAGCCCGGTTTTGTGCAGGACGCCTCAGAGCGTCTGCACGAGACCGGGCTTTTTGCTTCATATTACAAGGAGGGTGTCATGATTACGCTGGATCAACAAAGGGTTTTTGTCGGCATGGGTGGATGGGATCTGCCGCCGTTTCACCGCTATTTCTATCCGCCGAGGTCGAAGAAAGGGTTCCGGAGGCTGGAATACTACAGCCAGTTCTTCGACAGCGTGGAGGTCAATGTGACGTTCTACAACACCGCATTGACTCCCGACCATGCGCGCCAATGGCTGAGCGATGTTTCCGTCAACAAGGATTTTGTCTTCACGGTGAAGTTGTTCCAGGGGTTCACGCACACCTTCACGGCGACGAACGACGACGTCCGTGCCGTCCACCGGCTCCTCGAGCCGATCGCATCGGCCGGAAGGCTCGGCGGTCTTGTCATGCAGTTCCCGTACTCGTTCGCCAACAGACCGGAGCGGCAGAGCTACATTGTCCACCTGAGCCGGGTCTTTGCACCGTACCGGAAATTCGTGGAGCTGCGGCATAACTCGTGGAATTCGCCCATCATCCACGACCTGTTCCGGGAGCACAACCTTCATGTGATCAATGTCGACCTTCCCCCGATGAAAGAACATATGCCGTTCACGTCGCTGGCGTGGAACGGCGCGGCGTACTTTCGTTTGATGGGAAGAAACGTCCGGGCTTGGAATCGCCCCGAGCTGGGCGAGCGATACAATTATTACTACAATGAAAAGGAGCTTGACGAGCTGCTGATCCGGATGAGAAGGGTGAGAGAGCAGGCGGAGACCCTCTTCGTCGTTTTTCACAACGATCCTGAGGCGAATTCGCTCGTCAACGGATTCCAGTTGCGCCACCTGATGCGAAAACCCCGCGTTCTTGTCCCGCAGGGGATGGTTCAGGCTTTCCCGGAGCTAAAGGGAATCAGTTCATCGGTGAATGTCTTTCACCCGCTCTTTGCCGAGGAAGAAGTGCCGGGACAGCAGAGTTTATGGGACAGGCGCAGCGCCGCCTGAGCGGTCTGTCGTAAGGAACGGTGGTTTTTGCCGGGAGCCCGGGAGGCGCTATTGTTCCTTGAGCGGCTCTATGCATTCCGGTACGTCGTTGCGGGAAGAGCTGACAACGGTGGAAACACGGTAGGCCTTCATCTTTTTGGCGGGATACGCGATGAGGAGTTTCTTGAGCGGAGCGGTTTCTTTGAAATCCCTGTCGAGCCATTGCTCGAAGTCTTTTTCGTGGAGGATGACCGGCATGCGGTCATGGATTTCGCCGACCAACTCGTTGGGTGCCGTCGTGATGATCGTGTAGGAAGGAAATTCTTTTCCCTCGGCATCTTTCCAGACGGAAAAGAGGCCGGCAAACATGAACGGCGATTCGTCTTTCATCCGGATGCACATCGGCTGTTTTTCGATGACCTGCCGTTCCGCGCCCCTGACCTCTTTCACCACGGCCGCCTTTTTCCATTCGTAGAACCCGTCGGCGGGGATCAGGCAGCGGCTCCCCTTGAAGTAGGTGCTGTAGAGCCTGCTCTGGTCGAGCGTTTCCGCCTTGGCGTTGAAGGTTGAAAAAGCGACCTTCCCGTCCTTTGACCAGTGGGGAACGAGACCCCAGCGCATCTGTTCTGCGCCGAGTTTTTCGTCGCGGACGGCGACTACGGGCATCCGTTGAAGCGGGGCCGCATTGTAGCGGGGAAGTTCTTCAAAGACCTTGCCCGTTCGCTTCAGGTTCTGCAACAGCATGAATGTTGCAAAGACCTTTTGGCCCCCGATAAGGACATAACGTCCGCACATGATTGTTATCTCCGTGATATGGAGAGGAAGGTATGCAAACCGCGGGAAAAAATCCATCTCCGGCGTTGGTCACGCCGTATCAGACTCTTGTGCAGCATTTTGCCGCTCCCTCCGGCAAGACCTACTTACTTTACGGGGAAAGGTCGGTCTTCTTCCTTTCGCTCAGGATGGCGGCGTACGGCATGGCGCATGGCTCCTCCGTTGCGGTTGTCGACGGCTGCAACAGGTTCGATGTCCACTACCTCTCCCGTTTTGCCCGGGAGCGGAAGCTCGATGTCGATGATTTCCTTCACCGCATTTTTATTTCACGCGGGTTCACCTGTTACCAGATGGAACAGGCTATCGTGCACCGGCTTCCGTTATTCCTCCCGACCGTCGATTCCCGCACGGCGATGATTTTTGGCCTTCTCGATACTTTCTACGACCAGCAGGCCTCCCTCCGTGAAGTGCGGCAGATTCTCCGGCGCGTTCTTGCGGCGCTTGGTGCGATGAAGGGGCAGGGAGTTTCCGTGCTTCTCGCGTGCACGCAATGGAATGTGATGCCGAAAGAACGCAACGAACTTTTTACGACACTGCGGGGGGGCGTCGACACCGTTTTTCGTCTGGAGGCGGACGGCGACAATATTCCCAGACTTTTTCTCGAGAAAGGAGTGCTGAACGATGGGCCGGACGGTGCCAACCTTCACCAACATTATCGACAACGAGCTGGCGAGCTGGTCGAAGTACCGCCGCGGGCTCCGAAAGGACGACCAGGAGCTTTTTGACGATATCTTCCGCTCAGCAAAGCTTCATCTTGCGGAGAATTTCTATGCGATGCGGACGATTCCGTTCGAGAGCATCGTCATGTCGATCGCCGTTGAGCAGCGGAAGCTCATTAAACGACTCCACGAACGGATTCTCCGGCTGGAGGAGCATTGTGCCGTACTCCAGGGCCAGTAAGGACTTCTATGCACGGAACTGTGAGCGGTTGGTTGTTCGATCTCTATCCTTCGGCCGACGGGGTTACCTTGTGGCTCATCGACCGGGGCGGTGGAGCGCGGCGCTGTTTCCGCAAATATCTCCCCTCGTTCTTTCTTCACATGAACGATGCCGATGCCCGGCGGATCGATGCGCTTGGAGCGCGGTGCCCGGTGCCGGTGTCATTCCGGCGCACCGTGCGGAAGGAAATCTATTCCGGCGACTCCTGGGAGGTCGTGCAGGTGTTTGTCCACGACACGACGCGCTTCAAGGAGGTGGTCTGGTACTTCGAGCGGTTTTTCCCCCATTTCGCGTTCTACAACTCCGATATCCTCGTGGCGCAGTTGTTTTTGTACGAGACCGGGTTGTTCCCCCTCGCGCTCGGCGAGTATGAAATGAACGATGCCGGCGAGCTGACCGGATGGGCGGTCAACGATTCGCGCGAGGCGACGGAGTACGAATTGCCGCCGCTGTCGGTGATGTCGCTCCGCAACGCGAACGATTTTGTCCCCCCAAAATACCAGAGACAGATCCAGCTCGAGATCGCATACGACGGAAGGACCTATGCGCTGGAGCAGAATAACCCGGCCGACGTCCTCGAAGCGTTCAACTGGCACCTTCACCGCTGCGACCCCGACGTTCTCCTGACGGAATACGGCGACGCGCACATCATGCCGAAGCTCGTGGCGTTGTCGGAACAGCACCGCGTTCCGCTTCTCCTCAACCGCGACCCGTCCGCCGGATACGCGACGACAAAGGAGTCGAGTTTCTTCCAATACGGCAAGATCATCCATAAAGACGGAGCCTTCGAGCTGGCGGGCCGCTGGCATATCGATGTGGACAATTCGTTCACGGTGACCGAATCGGAGCTCGACGGCCTGTTCGAAATGTCGCGGCTGACGCAAACTCCGGCGCAGCGGCAGGGAAGAGCGAGCATCGGCACGTCGATGTCGTCGCTCCAGCTTTCGTGGGCCTACAAACACGGGATCCTCATCCCGGCGAAGAAGCGGGAGCCGGAAGAGTTCAAATCGGCGGCGACGCTCCTCCTTGCCGACCGCGGCGGACTGATTTTCAACCCGCCACTCGGATTCCACGAAAACATCGCGGAACTCGACTTCGTCTCGATGTATCCGACGATCATGGTGAACAAAAACGTCTCGCCGGAGACGGTGAACTGCCGCTGCTGCCACAACGCGAAGGTTCCGGAGCTGGAATACACCATCTGCGAAAACCGGGAAGGGATCATCCCGGCGACGCTGCGCACTGTCGTGAAGAAGCGGGCTTACTATAAGGCGATGAAGAAAAAATACAAGGGGAAAGATGAGGCACTGTTCCGACGGTATGACGCTCGTCAGAGCGCCCTCAAATGGATGCTCGTGAGCTGTTTCGGATACCTGGGATACAAGAACGCCCGATTCGGAAGGATCGAGGCGCATGAGTCGGTCAACGCGTTCTCGCGGGACGCCATCCTTGCTGCAAAAGAGATCGCCGAATCGCACGGCTTCGAGATGCTTCATGCCATCATCGATTGCATGTGGCTCAGGAAGGAGGGGGCTACCGAAGCGGAGTACCTGTCGTTGTGCGGGACGATTGCAGAACATGTCGGCATCGATATCTCGCTGGAAGGAATCTATCGCTGGATTCTTTTCCCGGCATCGAAGCAGGATCCCGACATCACCACCGCGAACCGCTATGTCGGCTGGTACGAGACGGGGGAAATGAAGATGCGCGGGATCGAATCGCGCCGGCACGATACGCCGAAGTTTATCAAGTCGATGCAGTCGGCCTTGCTGAACAAGATGGGGGAAGCCCGTACCATTGCCGAGCTCGAATCGATGCTCCCGGCATTGCTCGACATTGCGTGGGACCACCTTGCCATCCTGCGGAGCGGGAAAGCAAATCCGCTCGATCTTGTGCTCCGGCGCCATATCACGAAAGAGGCGGAAGAGTATACGAACAACAGCATCAGCGCAGTGGTGTCGAAGCTCGTGGAAAACATGGGTGTCCATCTCTCCGCGGGCGAATCGATCGAATTTATCATCCTCGACCAATCGGGAAAACGGAAACCCGAAAAGGCGAAACCCCTCGCGTTGTACGCCTTCGAAGACGGTTACGATATTGAAACCTATACTGAATTTGCGGTGAAGGCCGTCGCAACGCTCCTGGAACCGTTCGGTTATGACTTCGAAGCTCTGGAAGAATACTTCAACATCAGGCCGAAAAAACCGGGCCGGGCACGACCGAAGAATACGATGAATCTGGAACTGGAATTTGTGGAGGAACAGGTGGCCCTGAGTGGAGCGGGATCTGCCGGAAGAGCCGGCCGAATCCAGCATGACGGCAGCCGGTCTCTGAGGCCCAATGAACGATGAACCAAAGGGGCCAGAATACCGACGTGCATTTGATGCTGGGAGGGAAAATGCGTATACTCCACCTGTCTGTGATGCCCTCTGAAAGGATCATCGTATCCACGAACTCAGTTCCCGTCGCCTCCGGCAATGAAGAAACCACGGTTGTTCATCCGCTTATCGAAACTCCCATCACCAGCCGTTATACGGACGGAACTCCTACCCACCAACGAGTTTCACATCCTCGCCTCAGCCCGGGATCAATATCAATTTGACGAATCGCTCTTTGCGACAACGGGAAACGTCATCTTTCCGAATTTCCATGCGGCACGGGTCTTTGCCAAGAAGATGAACGACAGGCGGGACCTCGCAAGGCATCCGGAACAGGCTGTTCGGGCAGGACATCTCAACGCTCTGGGACTCATCGACGAGATCTTCCACTTTGTCATACGATCGTACGAAGAAACGGTAAATCCTGGAGTCCTTGAACGGGCCGCCCATCATCTCAGCGCGACGGTATCGACGCAGGCTCTCGAGACCACGATAGAAGAATTTGTGACGCAGTTTCCTCCGCTTCGGGTGTACAAAGGTCTCGAAGAACGACGGGGGTATCTGGACGGATACGACGGGGGAAGGTCCAATCGAGTCGTTTCGATTGAGGAGCTGATGCTTCTCTATTTCGTCAATTTCAACCCCGCCGCCCGTCAATATAAGGAACTCTTCGCCGACACCGCGCTCTCCGAGGGGACTGCGTACTCGCAGGTCATCTCGGAGCTCGAAGCGTTTTTCCGGAAGGAGAAAACGTTCGGACCGGAAAATCAGGCAATATTTGATCTTCTCCGTGCCCCGATTCTTGCGCATCCCGATAGCCTGGAGGCCCAGCTGGGATTCATCAAGTCCAAATGGGGGATGATACTCTCGCAGAGATTTCTCGATCGGATTCTGGGCGGTCTGGACCTCCTTCAGGAAGAGAACAAGATAGTCTTCGGGGGCGGCGGCGTGGCCAACGTCCCTGTTTACAGAGAGGGCGGGACAGGAGGGATCCTGGCATATGGTTCGTTTGAAGCGGAGCGGTTCACTGCGGACCTCGAGTGGATGCCAAAAGTAGTCCTCCTGGCCAAGAACACCTACGTCTGGCTAAGCCAACTCTCGAAGAAGTACCAACGATCCATAACGACGCTCGACCAGATTCCCGACGAGGAACTCGACCAGCTTGCGCGGTGGAAATTTACCGGTCTCTGGCTCATCGGACTTTGGGAACGGAGCAGCGCATCGCAGAAGATAAAACAGTGGACTGGAAACCCGGAGGCGGTTCCGTCGGCCTATTCACTTTTTGACTACGAAATTGCGGGAGATCTGGGAGGGGAGCGGGCGTTCCAAAACCTGAATCACCGAGCGTGGCAACGGGGAATTCGGCTGGCAGGAGACATGGTGCCCAATCACATGGGGATCTATTCTCGCTGGGTGGTGGAACATCCGGAGTACTTCATCCAATCGGACTATTGTCCGTTTCCGGGCTACCGTTTCACGGGAGGGAATCTCTCTGAGAACCCCGATGTCCAGCTCAGGGTCGAAGACGGCTATTGGTCCAGAACCGACGCGGCCGTCGTTTTCCAGAGAATCGACAACCGGACGGGAAAAATCTCCTACGTCTATCACGGGAATGACGGCACCAATATGCCGTGGAACGACACCGCACAGCTGGACCTTCTCCGGTCTGAGGTGCGCGAGGCGGTGATTCAGATGATTTTCCACGTCGCCCGCAAGTTCTCGATCATCCGGTTCGATGCGGCGATGACGCTTACGAAAAAACACTTTCAGCGATTGTGGTATCCCCAGCCCGGAACCGGGGGCGACATTCCTTCCCGTGCAGACCACGCCCTCAGCAGCGAAAACTTCGACCGGCTGTTTCCGGGCGAATTCTGGCGCGAAGTCGTCGACCGGATCAACGAGTCTATGCCGAGCACACTCCTTCTTGCAGAGGCGTTCTGGCTGATGGAAGGATACTTCGTTCGTACACTCGGGATGCACCGTGTCTACAACAGCGCCTTCATGCATATGCTCATGAAGGAGGAGAACGAGAAGTACAGGTATCTCATCAAGAATACGCTCGAGTTCAACCCGGAAATCCTGAAGCGCTACGTCAACTTCATGAGCAACCCGGACGAACAGACCGCGATTGCCCAGTTCGGAAAAGACGACAAATATTTCGGCGTCGCCCTCATGATGGTGACCCTCCCGGGACTTCCGATGTTCGGCCACGGTCAGGTGGAAGGGTTCACGGAGAAGTACGGGATGGAATATAAAAGGGCGTACTACGACGAGTACCCGGACGATCAACTGGTGAGGAGACACGAGCATGAGATCTTCCCAATCATGGGTAAACGCCATCTCTTCAGCGACGTTGTGAACTTCGAGTTTTACGACTTTCGTGACGCGAAAGGAAACGTCAACCATAATGTGTTCGCCTTTTCAAACATGTCGGGCGGAGAGCGTGCCCTGATCTTCTATCATAATAAATATCAAGAGTGCAGAGGATGGATCCGCCAGGCTTCCCCAAAGTCCGTTCCCGGCAACGGCGGAGAGAGGGCGATGGTCATGCGTTCTCTTGGAGAATCGCTCCAGATCAACGCCCGGGAGAATTTCTTCTACACCTTCAAGGACTACAAGGCAAACCTGGAGTTCGTTCGCTCGGGCAGAGAGATTCATGAAAAGGGATTCTACGCTGAGCTCAAGGCATTCGAATATCATGTGTTCCTCGATTTTAGGGAAATTGAGGACCACACAGGTGAGTACGCAAGAGTTGCACGCCAGCTCCGCGGGAAGGGTGTCCCCAGCATTCAGGCAGTAATCACGGAAATGCGTCAAGCGCCCGTTCATGAAGAGCTGCGAAAGGTGTTCTCTTCCGACTCTCTCGACACGTTTGCGTCTCATTTCGACTCGCGAGCAAAGCGGGAATCGCAGATCAGGAGATTCGCTGAATTCGAAGAGCACGTGGTACGCTTGTGCGAGGAAGTCGCGCGCTACAGGAATTCCCCCTTCGATGCCTCATTGGCGCTGTCAAGATTGCGTCGGGACTTGGAGGCGCTGTCGGTCTCCCGGAAATTGCTGAAGGAGGGTCTGATTCGACGGAAGAAAACGCAGAGTTCGAAGAACATCAAGCGGTCCGAACGGAGTAAATCGACCGACCGAAACTCGGAGTTGCTGCTCCAGGAAGTGGTGCTGCTCCTCAGCGAGGTCTCTTTGGCAGGAGGGCACCTCTCCGGCGCTCAGCCGTTGTGGGATCCTTTCAAAGAACTCGGTTTTGCAAAGTTTCTTCAGGGGGTGTTCGAAGAACGGGGCCGATCCAGAGCACAGGCCCGGCGGGAACTCTCGCTTGCTCATCTTCTCGCCAAGCACGCCGACCTTCTCAATGACGCCGACCGAAACAATCGCTTCGTGAAGGTCGAACTCCTGTTCGAGGACTACGATGCAAGGGAGTATGTGGGTATAAACCTCCACGCCGGAAAATGGTACTATCACAAAGAGTCCTTCGAGGAGTTGCTCCATGGACTGATTCAGGAGTCGGTGCGGCGGGTAACGCTTCTGGCGCAGGGCAAGGAAAGCAGAATCAAGGCTCACGTTAAGAAATGCCTGGAGTTTGCGAGCGAAATGTCGGCGCTCTCCGTGCAGTCAGGGTACGAAGTGGATCAGTTGCGCACGTTGCTGTCCGGTTAACAGAGCGGTTCTCTCTGTCGAACGTGTTCGATACGCCGGCCGGCGGAACCCACTTTTTTTTGGTTTTCGTATTGACTTTTCGAATTATATGCGTATATTTATACCAGACCTGTGTGGCGCTTCCTCCCCTGAGCGTCGCACCTCGAAAGGGTCGAGCCTGGCGTTCCCCCCCAACGCCGGGCTTTTTTATTCAAAGGGTATTAGTCGGAAGGCAAGTCCATGGCAAAGGTGAGCAAGGAAAAGGAGAAGCAATCCAAACGCAGGCTGAAGAAATTCGAGAACCTGCCGCTTGACCCGATCAACTACAAGATCCTCATTGCCGGTATCGCTGTTATTGTCGCCGGCTACATCGCGCTGGGCACTGACCCGTGGGATGGATTTGTGGCGCTCACAATTGCCCCGATACTTCTGGTCCTCGGATACTGCGTAGTGATCCCGTTCGGAATCATCTATCGGCCGAAGAAGCCGGCGGGAGAGGCTCAAGCCGAGAGCAACATTGCTGAACCTGTGCCCCCGCAACACGTTTGACGTGGCCATTCGGACCTTCTGTGAGAAGGGAGGTTTCTTACTTGAAGAGGGGTGAGAGGACCCAGTAGACCACCGCAGAAACTATGGCAGAGAGCGGGATCGTCAAAACCCAGGCGATCACTATGCTCTTCGCAACTCCCCAGCGAACCGCGGACAGTCGTTTTGTCGCGCCAACTCCCATGATAGCCCCCGTGATGGTGTGAGTCGTACTCACGCTGATTCCCCAAAACGCAGTCACAAGAAGTGTAAGTCCACCCGCCGTTTCTGCGCAGAAGCCGTGTGATGGCTTCAGTTTCGTGATCTTTTGCCCCATCGTTTTCACGATGCGCCAACCTCCGAAGTAGGTCCCCGATGCTATCGCAACATGAGAAAGGAGAATTACCCAGAAGGGAACGTGAAATGTCGCAAGGTACCCCGATGCGACGAGAAGGCTCGTGATGATCCCCATCGTTTTCTGCGCATCGTTGGTCCCGTGCCCGAGGCTGTAGAGGGCCGCTGAGAGGAGCTGATATCGCTTGAACTGGGAATTGATCTTTGAAGAAGGCCGGCGATTGAAGATCCACATCAGGGCGGCCATGAAAGTGAATCCCAGGATCATCCCGATGAGCGGGGCAACTACGATGAAGACGATCGTCATTGTCCATCCGCCGAAGATGATCGCGCCGAAGCCGGCCTTGGCAATTGCTGCGCCTGCATAGCCGCCCATGAGTGCGTGGGATGAGCTGGACGGGAGACCGTAGTACCATGTGATGATATCCCACACGATTGCTCCGAGCAGGCCGCAAAGGATGACATACTCATTGACACTCTCGAGCCGCACGAGCCCCTTCCCAATCGTATTGGCGACATGGACGTCGAAGAGGAACGCCGCAACAAGATTGAAAAACGCCGCCCACGCTACCGCCTTGCGAGGTGTGAGGACCCGCGTCGAGACGATCGTGGCTATCGAATTCGCGGAGTCATGAAATCCATTGAGGAAGTCAAAAACGAGAGCAACTACAATGATGGAGACAACGAGAGTGAGCATTGTTCACACAACGGGGAATTATGCATGCTTGATGACAATACCTTCCAGGACGTTCGCGGCGTCTTCGCATTTGTCGGTTGCCGTTTCCAGCCCCACGTAGATCTCCTTCAGTTTGATGATTTGAATGGGACTCTTCTCCGTACGGAACATCTCCGCAATCGCTTCCTCGAAAACATCATCCGCGTTGTTCTCGTACTCGTTGACCTTCTGAAACACTTTCTGCAGCTCTTCGAACTGTTGGATATTGCGGAGAAGGCTGACTCCGTGATTGAGTTCGCCGATTGAAGCGGTGAGAATGTCCGCAAGCTGCTTCATCTTCGGAGTCCAGAGCTTCAATTTGTAGAGGAAGAACCGCCCGACACTGCCGTCGATGTGGTCGAGAATATCGTCGAGTGACGAAGCCAGTGTGTGAATGTCTTCCCGGTCCAGCGGAGTAACGAACGTCGAGTTGAGCTCCGAAAAAATCCTATGGGTAATCGTATCTCCCGCATGCTCGAGGTCATGGATCTGATTGATGAGAGGCTCGATTTCGCCGGCTTTCCGGTGAAGGGAAAGTTGGGAAAGGACCTCGCCTGCCTTCACGAGGTTCTGAGTCGATTCTTCGAGGAGAGTGTAGAACTTGTCATCCTTCGGCAAGAGCTTCTGAATAAGTCTATCAAGTTTCATTCTCGCTCCTTCTAAGGGAAAGCTTGCGTTTTTTGGCCGCCGCTAAATTACGAATTAACGCTCTGGATTACAACCATTTTCTCATTTCGTCAATGCGGCGACGTGAGAGGGGAGAGATCGGTCTGGACGAAGACTCTCCGGAAGCACAGCTTGCTAATGCAGCCGGATCTTGATATATTGAAAAAGAAATCTGTCTCAAAGAGTAACGGAGGGCGTGTAGCTCAGGGGTAGAGCATCTGCCTTTTAAGCAGAGGGTCGGTGGTTCGAGCCCACCCACGCTCACGAACGAGCGGAATCCGCTGGACGCAGCGGGATTCCGCTTTTTCATTTTCTGGAGGGAGGGAGTGCCCGGGTTTCCGCGCTGGATGACGGCTGGATCCTCAGCCGTTCAGTACACTTCGCGCTTTGCGCGCCAGGCCCCGGGGGGTGAACGGCTTCTGGAGGAAATTCACCCCTTCATCGAGAATGCCCCGGTGAGCGACGACGTCGGCAGTGTAGCCTGACATGAAGATGACCTTCATTCCCGGCTTCAGAACGTCAAGCCTTTCCTTGAGCTCCCTGCCGTTCATTTCCGGCATCACAACATCGGTGATGAGAAGATCGAACTTAGCGTCGTTTTTTTCGCAAAGCAGGATGGCGTCCCCCGGGGATTTCGCTGCGTAGACCCGATATCCGAAGAGCTCGAGCGAGCTTTTTGCAAGGTCGAGGAGTTGCTCCTCATCCTCGACAATCAAGATTGTCTCCGTTCCGCGCAACGGAATATCCTCCTCTTTGCCGACGTGGGCGGCGATATCTCCGAGGAAGCGCGGGAAATAGACTTTGAACGTTGTCCCGCGGCCGACCTCGCTGTAGACGTTGATGAGCCCGCCATTCTGCTTCACGATTCCGAACACCGTGGCCAGCCCGAGCCCGCTTCCCTGACCCTTCGGTTTGGTGGTGAAAAAGGGCTCGAATATCCGCTCGATGGTGGCTTTGTCCATGCCGCAGCCGTTATCACTGAAGGCGAGCATCACGTACTCCCCGGGTGCAAACTCCAGTTTCTCTTTCGACATTTCGGAATCGATGACCACATTCGAACACTCAACGGTGATGGCGCCCACGTCCGCAATGGCATCACGTGAATTTGTCGCAAGGTTTGCGAGGATTTGATCGATTTGGGTCGGGTCGACCTTGATGTTCCAGAGGTCGCCTGGAAGCTTCAGCTCGATCTTAATATCCTCGCCGACAAGCCTTGTCAGCATCTGGTGGAGGCCCGTCAGGGCGGTGTTGAGATTGAGCACCACAGGCGCAATGACCTGCTTCCGGGCGAACGCGAGCAATTGGCGCGTAAGGAGTGCGGAACGTTCGGCCGCAGAGGCAATCGCCTGGACCTTCCGTGCAAGCGGATCGAGCGGGCTCATGGCGTGCTCGATGAGCTTGGCGTAGCCAAGAATGACCGCAATGACATTGTTGAAGTCGTGAGCAATTCCTCCGGCGAGCCGTCCGATCGCTTCCATTTTTTGAGACTGGAGGAGCTGTGCCTGAAGGAACCTGTGCTCGGATTGATCGTTGAACACGAGCACCACGCCGATGGTCTCACCCCTCAGATTCCTGATCGGAGCCCCGCTGTCAGCAATCGGACGTCGGGCGCCGTCTTTGCTGACGAGGACCGTATGGTTGGCCAGCCCGACAACGGTTCCCTCACGGAGGACCCGGTGAACGGGATTTTCAACACCCTTGCCGGTCTCTTCGCTGATAATATTGAACACTTCGGAGACGGGTTTTCCGACGGCTTGCTTTTCAGACCAACCGGTGAGCGTTTCCGCGACCGGGTTCATCTGCAGTATCCTCCCGAGGATATCGGCGGTGATGACGCCGTCGCCGATACTGTAAAGCGTTGTCCTGAATCGTTCCTCGCTGACACGGAGCGCCTCTTCAGCACGCATCCGCTCGGTGATGTTCTGGATGACCGATCTGATTCCAATGATCTTTTTTTGGGGATCGAGCAAAAGCCGTTCCTCAAGGAGAGCCGCGAACGGCGAGCCGTCTTTCCGCCTGTAGGTCCTGTACGAGCTCCTTGTCGGAGGTACTTCACCGGAAAGCTTCGCCATCACCCTTTTTTTCGAGGCCTCAGCGTCGCCGACGAAGAGCCAGACCGGTCTACCCACCATCTCGTCCCGCTGGTACCCGAGCATTTCCAGCTCCGTCCTGTTCACATCGACGATAATTCCGTTCTCATCGATCTCATGGTAGCCGACGGGAGCGCTATCAAAAAGTTCCCTGAAGCGCTCTTCGCTACGTTTCAGCGACTCCTCGGTCTGTTTTTTCGCGGTAATATCTTCATAGGTTCCAAGAACTCCGTTTATTGTTCCTTCATCGTCGTAGAGCGGCACTTTGCTTGTCCGCAGCCAGATCCGCTTTCCGTCCGGAGTCGTCTGAGGCTCCTCGTAGTTCAGTCTCGAGCGGCCATTCTCGATCACATAACGGTCGTCGGCGCGGTACGCTTCGGCCTGATCTACCCAGCCCATTTGCCAATCGTTCTTTCCGATGAGATCCGACGGAGACTGGAGACCCGAGTCATTTGCAAACGATTGATTGCAGCCTAAATAATTGGAATCGGCGTCCTTCCAGAAGACCCTCACCGGTATCGTGTCCAGCACAAGGCGAAGCATCCGTTGAGACTCGCGAAGTTCTTCGAGAGATTCATGTTGTTTTGTCACGTTACTCTCGATGACGGCGAACCCGTCGACGGAGCCCTTATCGCGGCGCAGGGGTACGATGGAGTTCTCAAATCTCGTCTTGCCGGAGATAATCTCGAAATGTTCGACTCGACCTGTCGCGACGACCTTCGCAAGACATCCTTCAATAGCCGAGGCGAATCCCCTCGGTTTACACTCTGAGATCCGAAGGCCGATCAACTCCGAATAGGAGAGTCCGGTCGATTGCCGGAAGCATTCATCGGCGAAAATGATTCTGCCTTCCGCATCGGTGATCGCCAGTCTTTGCCGGCCGGAGCTGTCGTTGTTTGGGTCGTCGTTGGCGGCTTGAGGGGCGATGGTGGAGTGACCAAGCGTGGGTGTTTTAGCATGCGACATGGTAGCCTCTGAATCCTGTCATGATCCTCGTCGGCTCTTCCCGACGTGCCTGATCCGCGTCTCCCCAGTGTCCGTTTGTCAAACTCTGCGGGCGAACACCGCGAAGATGTAAGTCAAGGATCGGTGGGCGTCCGTTCCTTATGTGATATAGCTCAGCGGATGTGTGATGGTTCCCCTTCACAGTGCTCGCGTCAAAACCGTCAGCGGACAGAAGCGGTTTGAAGTGTCTCGACGCCGCGTGATCAGGAGTGAGGCCAGGTTTCATGCTCGCGTCGACATGCGAGCCCACTATCGCTTAACCTCCCGGCAAGACAGCCCACCCGTCGATTAACAGGCTCCCATCGCCGGGAAATCACCCCCTGAAAAACTCAATCAATTTTCATACAAATCTGCAGCCGAAAACGTCCCGTCCGGATCGCCTTCTTCTTTTCCTCCAACGCAGAACTGGTTTGGGGTTTTCTACTTATTCGGTTCGTGGTTTTGTGAAAAAGGGAGGGGAGATCTTCTCAACTCTGAAAACTGCAATCGTCGATTTTTTTAAATATGAGAAGCTCTTAAACTTAGCTTAAAGGCGATTGAGGAAGGAGATCGCCCGAGGCACCCGACGGCACGAAACTCGGATCACTGACGCAGTTCAGATTGGCACGGGGCTTGAGCCCTCGATAGGGAGATCTCAAACTTTGTCCGGAGGTGTCCCATTTACGTCGTGCGAAATATCCTGGTACCAACAGATCTTTCGGCTTGTTCGGCGGCCGCGTTCGAGCATGCTTCTACCTTTGCGATCATGTACAACGCAAATCTCCATGTCCTTTACGTGGCAAAACATTTGCCGTCCGCTCCAGCGATCGCGCGTCGAGATGAAGGAGGCGATGACAGTGAGCGATCTCGCGAAGCCGACACTGCGCATTTGAGAGAATTCGTTGAGAGGTATCTGCCTCATCAATCAAAGCTGATTTTCAGCGTGAGGGAAGGGCTTCCTCACAAAGAGATCGTAGATTATTCGATCGCCGAAGACATCAATCTCATCGTCATTGCCACTCACGGGAGAACCGGGCTTGATCATCTCATGCTTGGAAGCGTCGCCGAAAAGGTCATGCGATTCTCCCCCGTCCCGGTCCTCTGCGTCAAACCCACGGACCAGAGAGACGAGAACTCTGAGCCGCCAACTGAGGCGGTAGATTCCCTCTCGAGTTTGCATGAACTCAGTCACTGAACGCCGCCTCAGATTCGTTTCAGGCAACCAGATGATTGCCTACGGCGCGGTCGCCGCAGGATGTCGGTTCTTTGCGGGATACCCGATCACCCCGGCCTCTGGAATTTACAGGACCATGATAGAGGAACTCCAGGGAAGGGGAGAGGTGGCAATCAGCGCCCCCGATGAGATCTCGGCCCTGGCGTACTGCGTCGGCGCATCGATGGCGGGACATAAGGCAATGACGGCGACGTCGGGACCCGGTTGGGCGCTCATGGTGGAAACCTTCCAGTATGCGCTCATGACCGAGACGCCGGTCGTCGTCGTTCTCGTGCAGCGGCTCGGCCCCAGCACCGGCGGCGCTACCCAGGGGGCACAGGGAGACGTACTCTTCTCTGAATACAGCGTGAGCGGTGGATATACCGTCCCGGTGCTCTGCCCGAGCAATGTTGCGGAGTGCTACGACCTGACGATCGAGGCATTTGCCTGGGCGGAGAGGCTCCGATCCCCCGTCATTTTGCTCAGCGACAAGGAAGTCGGGATGATGAACGAGTCTGTGGATGTTGGAATTCTGCGGGATGCGAGTGACGTCAAACGGCCGATGTCCGGAGGATCGCTGACACGAAAAATGTACGACTTTGTTCATCCGGCGGACATTCCAGCGTTCCGAAACGTGGGAGGAGACCAGAAGGTGACGGCGACCGGTTCCGCTCACAACAAATCGGGCGAATTGCGCAAAAACGATCCCGAGACCATGGAGGTCCTCCTGCATCTGGAAGAAAAGATCGCTGCGCGGACGAGTGAGCTGGCGATCACCAGGCTCGACGAGCAAACCGGGGCTCGGACCCTCGTCGTGAGCTATGGAATCACGGCACGGGCCGCCCGTGAAGCCGCAAAGGCCGCGAGAATGTGTGGAAAGAAGGTCTCCGTTCTCAGCATCCAGAGTCTGTTCCCGGTTCCCGAGGATCGAATCCGACAAGCGCTCTCTGGCATTGATCGCGTTGTCGTGGCAGAGGAGAACTTTGGCGGCCAGTACCGGAGCTGCATCGACCATCTTTGCGCAGGCCGCGAGATGGTCGGAGTCAACCGGATCGGTTCAATGATAACCCCGGGAGAGATCGAGGCCGCGATTGTTTAGGACTTCCACATATCTGTCACAACCTTGTCCAATGCCTTTCTGTAAAGGGTGCGGTCATTCTCAAGCCATTCGTGCGATCAACGAAGCCCTTGTTGAACTCCAGATACCGCCTTCGCAAGTATGTCTTGTGACCGACATCGGGTGTGTCGGTCTCGCCGATTCTCTTTTCCCATCGATCCACACTGTTCACACGACGCACGGACGGTCCACCGCGTTCGCGACGGGAATCAAGACTGCCGACGCCCTTCTTGCAGAACAGAGACTCCGGACCATTGTCCTCATCGGCGACGGCGGAGCAATGATCGGCCTGCAGCATCTCGTCAACGCGGCTCTTCTCAACGTCGATATCACCGTCGTTCTCTGTAACAATTTTCTATTCGGGATGACCGGCGGACAAAACTCCGCTTTCTCTCCGTACGACTTTGTGACCACGACGACGCCGCGAGGCAACATCATCCCTCCCCTTGATCTCTGCAAGATCGCGGTAGACAGCGGAGCGGAATATGTCGCACGTTTTCTGGCCACGGACAAGAAGATCGGTTCCGCTATTGCCTCGGCCATTCTTCATCCAGGGTTCGCACTTGTGGAACTCGTTGAGCTCTGCACCGAGTATGCCGTGGAGATGAATTCAATCGAAGGGAGACAGCTTTCCCGGATTCTGCGGACCCATGATCAGGCGCTCGGTCTCTTGGCGCAAAAGCATTCGAGGTCCGAGTTTACCGACCGGTACCGGGATAAATACCCTCCCCATGCTCTTTCGTCCTCGTTGTTCTCCCATTCTGTAGGAGGATTGTCCGCACCTGAGCTCGGAAGGCGACTCGAGGTCGTGGTGGCAGGTAGCGCCGGCGAAAAGGTGCAGTCGTCCGCCCGGAAATTGTGCGAGGGGGCAATGGCGCAAGGATTATTCTGCACTCAGAAAAATGACAACCCGGTCACCCAGGGATCGGGATTCTCGCTCTCCGAAATTATCGTTTCTCCTGAGGAGGTTGAGTTTACCGGAATCCAGTCTCCGGATGCCGTTGTCGTCGTTTCGAATGACGGGTGCCATGAGCTGCAGGAGAGAGGGACGTTCGAGATTCTGACTCCGAACTCGATTGTCGTCGCTGATGCCGAGGTTTGCCCGTTCGCCACACAGGCCGCGGTCTCGCGTCTTCCGTTCAGGAGTAGCTTCGGTCCTCAAAACGCGGCGCTCCATGCGCTCGATCACATGCTGAAGCTCATGGATTTTCAGCCCAAACTTGCTCTCTGTCAGTAGACTCATCGGACGGTCCCCAAACCGCTTGCCTTCTCCAAACTAGTTATGTATATTGTGGCGAACCAGTAGCCCGGCCCCGGAATGCGGAAGTGGTGGAACTGGCAGACACACCATCTTGAGGGGGTGGCGCCCAAAAGGCGTGCGGGTTCAAGTCCCGCCTTCCGCACACTGTCTCTTGACATTCACCTAAACCCTCCTTATCATTGCGACAATAGAGGGATTTTGCGTTGAAAACTTTTCTGTTTGCCGTTTCGATGCTTGTGCTCTGTTTCGCCCTGGCGTACGCGGGCGCGACGATCCGAGACGGCTCGCTGCAGGCGAGGAGTGACGGCAACGACGTGACGATCCAATGGGGGACCGTCGATGAAAGTTATGTGAAGGAATTTGACGTCGAGAGGGAAGGGAACGGAGAATCCTCCTTTGTCGACATCGGCATCGTTCCGCCAAAGGGTGGCGGATCATACTACGAATTTGTTGACCAGACTGCCTTCAAAACTGTCGTGTCTGTCTATCAATATCGAATCAAGATCGTCGCAGGGGATGGTGTCGCGTACTCGAAGGTTGTGACGGTGTCGCATAACGTCTCGGGGGTCAAGAGAACCTGGGGGAGTCTCAAGGCAATGTTCCGCTGATATTTCCATTTTCGTTTTCATCGAGCGATACATCGGATCCAGAATGTATCGCTTTTTTTTTGAAGTCATGCTACGATCCGATATTCCGATCATTCTTGCGTCCAGGTCGCCGCGGCGCGTTCATCTCCTACGGCAGATCGGACTGAGCTTTTCCATCCAGGAGAGCGGCGTTGACGAGAAATTCGATGACGGAGCTTCGCCCGAGGAGATCGTCCGTATGCTTTCGCTCGCGAAGGCGACAAGCGTCGCTCACCGGGTTGTCAAAGGGATCGTCATCGGGGCGGACACGATTGTTGTTCTCGATGGGAGAATCCTCGGCAAGCCGCTCTCGAAGTCCGAGGCGGTGAAAATGCTCACCGCGCTCAGCGGCAAGACGCACACGGTCTATACGGGCTTCGCTCTGGTGGACGCGGCAACCGGAAAGTCGCGGACAGAATATGAGCGCACGGAGGTAACGTTCCGGCGACTCGGGGACTCCGAGATTTCCGAGTATGTCGAGACAGGCTCCCCGATGGATAAGGCGGGTGCATACGGAATTCAGGACGACTATGGCGCCGTGTTCGTGGAAAAGATCCAGGGTTGCTTTTACACGGTCGTTGGCTTCCCGCTGGCAAAGTTCTACACCGCGTTCAGGGAATTCACCGGCGACCGGAGTTGAACGAAAGAGGACTGAATGGAACGGAAGCTACGTGTATTGATCGCGAAAGCGGGACTTGACGGTCACGACCGGGGGGCCAAGGTGATCGCCGCCGCGCTCCGCGACGCGGGGATGGAAGTCGTCTACACCGGACTCAGGAAGACGCCGGAGATGATCGTCGGTGCGGCGCTTCAGGAGGACGTCGACGCCATTGGGATTAGCTCGCTGAGCGGCGCCCATATGACGATCTTCCCCAAGATTCTCGCCCTCATGGAAAAGAATGGCCTCAAGGACGTACTCCTGTTCGGAGGCGGAATCATTCCCCGGGACGATGTCATGGCATTGTCGAAGATGGGAGTAGGGGAGCTCTTCACACCGGGTGCATCGACGATGGAGATCGTCGAGTATCTGAGGAAATACTTCGCGGCACACCCTCGTTGAATCACGAGTCGAGCTCTATCGAAGGTCCGGGGTTTAGCCAATCTTTCCGGCCCAATGATTCGACCGACACCTTCCGCGTAACGATGGCAACCTTCGAAGGATCGAACCCAAAAAGATCCTCGGAGGAAAATACCGCTTTGAAATCCTTCTCGGAAAAGAACACCTCGAATTTTGCGGAGAATTCGTCAAGCCGCTTCAAATAGTACTCCACGTTCTCGTCTGGAAAGTTCGAGTCCCAGTCCGAGGACTCTTTCGCATTTTCGAACCCCCTGATGCTTGCCGAGCTCCCCGTGAGATAGAATGAAATCTTGTCCCCCGGCCTGTAGGACCTCGTGGATTGAAGCGCAACTTCGTAACTCGCTGAGCGGTTGCGCCGGCCGGATTCGACTTCTCTCCGATAAGTGTCCAACGAATCCTTTAGCGATTCCGATTTCGAAAAATCTTTGACGTCGAGAAGATGTTCACGGATTGACCTCTCGACCTCCAGGTAGAGGCGGTGAAGATCGGCGACCCGGCCATCGAGGATACACTCGATGCACTGCCGGACATAATTTCTCCCGAACGTCTCCATGCTTCGGGAGATCAGCGACGAGCCTTTTACTGTGATCCGGTGATCGTACCCGAGCAGCGCATAATTCTTCTTCTTATAGCTGAGGATCTTCTCGTACCGCCCGTTGAACCCAAGGTTGATCCCTTCGGGCAGAAGCGTTGACAACCGTTCGACATACCTCGACTCCGCTTCGTCTCCTTCTACATTATCCGGAGGGATGAAATAAAGACC
>DATJQP010000093.1:0-3124 GCA_035505655.1 Bacteroidota bacterium | reverse complement strand
CTTCTCGATCTGCCCGGACGCGCTTCGTTCCGTGATGTTCACTTCAATCTCACGAACCACGTCCCGCGCTTTGAACCCGGTGCCTGGTTCCACTTCCGTGACCTGATAGAAGCTGTACGGTTGCTCAATCGTTGCCTCGATCAGGCGACGAAGTCCTGCGTCGATGTTCGTTGCCCTGCGGTCCGAGAGAAAACATTCGGCGAGCGGGCTCGCGCCTTCGGGCTTCCAATCATATTGGAACCAGGCGCAGAAAAATTGATATTCGGGTTCATCCTCCGAAATCGGTCTCTCCCGGCCAACGAAGAACTCCTTCCACGCGGCAGCCATACTCGCGTCTCCGTAGCGCTCGGCGGCGAATTTCATAATATGACGGCCCGCTTCCGCGTCGAGCCGGCGCATCCGGTCATAGACCGAATCAGCGGTGACGGCCGAAGTCGCTCCGTGGCATTTCTTGTACTTCTTCCCGCTCCCGCAGGGGCAGGGGTCGTTTCTCCCGGGCATGCTCATATGAGTATCGTTGCGTTTAGACGGCCGTCTCCTGGGTCCCGACGGGTCGGCATCGAGTTTTCCATACATGTCGTATCAGCATAACAACGGGCGAATCGAAATGCAACAAAGGTGAACTCAATCGTCGTCCGAGATCCCGTAGTCGGTGTCCGTTGCTGTGAAGAAGGACTGGAGATCAAATAGGAGAGGAAATTTCCTCCGGAGCTTCTTGAGGTCCCGGCGTTTCTCCGGGTCCTTCTCGCGGCCTGCCGCCAGTTCGACCTGACACATGAGTTCGGCCATATCATAGCCGCTCAGAGAGACAACAATCCTTCCACGCCCGATTCGTGCAAGCCTGATACGGTTGGCCAGAGTACTCTCGAGCGTGCGGAGGCCGAGGATCAGTTTTCGATCCTTCAGTGTGAACTTCACGGGAGTCGGACGCTCGGGGAGATACTCTTCTTTGCCGACCATCAAATGAGCTGCACTCCAATGAGAGTGTTGCGTTTCTGTCGAGGCATTGTCATTCAACGAAATGTCGGTATGACAGGCAAGAAATGATTCTGTCGCCAAAACGACCTCCCGATTTCCCGCCGGCCCTCCGAGCCCTCCGGATGCGTACAATACTTGTCTGTTGAAATCCTGCAAAGCGTCCATTCCCGGGGACGTCAGGCTCCTCTTGAATCTGCGATGCGTCGGGCGTTCGCTGAAACCATTGAAGGCCCCGGACGGAAACCGCTTCTATTCTCACTGAATATGCGCAGGCGCCACCTGTTGAGCACCCGGGATAGGCCGCGCAAGATTAACGCGAAATTCGAGAGGTGTTTCTTTGGAGCCAAACGGAGAGTTGGGCCTTGGTGAGTCTGCCGATGGAAAGGTCGATCATGGTGGCGTAGGCTTTCTCCTCTGGAGCATTCATTTCCCATCCGTTCTGAAGGAGAAAGATGTCCATCAGGGCAAAAGCGAGCCGCTTGTTGCCATCGATAAACGGATGATTTTTGCAGACATGGAATCCATACGCGGCGGCTTTGTCGAAAATGCTCCGATTGAGGAACTTGCCCCCTGAGGTCATTTTCGGCTGCGCGAGTGCAGAGGCCAGGAGATGTGTGTCTCTCAAGCCGGGATGGCCACCGTAGCGATGGATCAAGTCTGCATGGATGATTGGAACCATCTCGTCCGGGATGAATCGAATTGCCATTATTTCGCAAGTGCTTTCAGTGTGTTCCGGTAGCGCTTATTGGTCTTGTCATAGGCCTTTGCCCATTCCTGGAACTTTGGATCGAAAGGAGTAAGAACAACCCCGTCCTCAGTTTCGACGAGATGCAACTCATCGCCGACGCTGAGCCGGTAATTCTCGACAATGGTCTTCGGCAGTGTAATGCCGAGACTGTTGCCGACACGCCGTACCGAAGTTTTGAGCATAGGTCACCTGGTCGTTGTTTTTATATTATAACATCTGTATTACAATAAGTCAAATCGGGCGCCGCATGCCTGCTTCTACATGTCCTGTAGCCAGCATGAAGGCCGTATTTATTGCCGCATAGTTCCAGTGGAGATTCTCGCTGGCGTGGAAATTCTGCTGTCAAATTGGTATAGTCATTGGTCTTCCTGAAGGACTCTGTGGATACTCTGGAAATAGAAAAGCAGGTGAGATTTGTGCGCTTTGCCGAAGGGGGGGAGGAAGGAGGTAGTTCTTCCATATGCCGTGTACCGTGATCTCCTGGAACTCAAACCGACCCTGGAAGTCTACGAACGGTCGGAAGTTCAACAGAGCCTGAAGAGGGGGAGAAAGGACGTTGCTGAGAGTAGGGCAAAATCCTTCCGAAAGGCTTCTGAACCCATCAGGTGGCTCAAGAGATAGAGATTGTTCTCTCCGAATTCGCCGTAATATAGCTGAGCAGAAACCGCCCCCGCCCATGTCTCATTGGCCGCAATTCAAACGACCCGTTTATGCGATGAATCCGAACGCCCGCGCAAACCTGAAACTCCGAACGGGTGCAGCAGGCTGACAGCCTTCCCCTATCGAATCGGTCCCGGCCCTCTTCCTCGACTGATCGGAGTCTTGCATTTGTGCCCCATCCCCCGTAGTTTAATCCATTCAGAGCAACCTGGGATTTTGACATTCGCATGAATCGTTCTTTCGGCGGCGTTGGCGCGCTTCTGGCTCCCGCCCTTCTCTTCTCCTTCTTCGTTCTCCTTGCCTCGCACGGCGTTGGTCTCCCTCCGTTTCTGACTGGAGCATTCCTGTACCAGGGTAAACCCGCTGCCTCGTATGTCATCGATGTCGGACTGTGGTTCTCCGGTGGTTGGGCGCTGCTGAGGCTGGTGAACACGTTCGTCTGGGACGGAGCGGTGTCGCGGGCGATCGGAGGACGGGTGCCCGGCCTCGTCAAAACCATATCCTCGATTGTCATTGCAAGCATCGCGGTGACGGGGGTTGTCGGGGTGGTGTTTGGGCTCCCGATAACGGGTTTTTTCGCAACCTCGGGCGTCGTCGGAATTGTGATAGGATTTGCCCTCCGGAACACGATCAACGATGTGTTCACGGGCGTTGCGCTCAATATCGACCGCGGCTTCAAGATCGGAGACTGGGTTACGGTCCACGCCAGAGAGAGGGATATCGTGGGAGAAGTGTCGG